>JAFYYV010000050.1 GCA_017557405.1 Prevotella sp. | reverse complement strand
CTCCCATTTTCTTTTTATATGCATTGCCAGTTGATTCCCTGTCTCAGGGGGGCTGCTCGCCCCCTGACCCCTCGGTGTTTTCTGGTATAGATTATCTGGGTATACCGCACCAAGAAATTGCACTTCTATCTTGAACTTGCGGTCTTTCCGCTAACTTCGTTTTGATTGCGCAAAAGACTAGCAATGACCGTCTCATTGCATAGCTTTGAGGTGGTCAAAGACCACAAATGACATCCTTATTTGCGGCCTTTGATAATGTAAAGATTTTTTACTATGAAATTTGGAGGCAATGTTTATTTTTTGTATCTTTGTAGTGAAAAATGGAAGAGGGATGATGGATTATTTGCCAAGCGCGCAGGCGAGATTCTGAAGTTCCTTCGAACAATTAAAAAATTAAAATATTAAAATATTAAAAAACTAATCTATTAACCAAAAGAGGCGACGGAAGAAGCAAGGAGGCAGGAGTGCACTACTGAAAGGGTTATCTCGTGAGCGAGACTTTGAGGGCGAAGCCGAAGTCTTGCGTGGTGGTGGGATAGCTGCTGGAAGAGAGCAACGGCGTGTTGGTCTGACGGTCGTAGTAGAAGGTCATCGTGAGGAGCTTGGAGAGCGTGTAGTCGGCCTGCAGCGAGAGTTTGAACGCCGTGTTTCCACTGGATGCCGAAGAGGTCATCGTGGCGATGTCGCGGCAGATGGCGGCCTGCTTGCGAAGCGAGAGGTCGAGTCGCATGTTGAGGTCGTGGTTGGCAGTGGACTTGCTCTTCGAGGTGGACGACTGCTGTCGGTTGTCGGAGCTGTTGCCCTTGGAGGAGCCTTTCGCTGCACGACGGCCACCGCGGCCGAAGAGGTTGAAGTCGTTGACCTTATAGCCTGCTCCGATAACGAGGTCGTTGCTGGTCGATTCGTTGAGCTGTATGGACGTCATCGAGAGGTTGAGCACGCGTGTGGTGCGGTATTCAATCTTCGTCGTGAGGTTGTTGAGGAAGGTGATGTCAAGTCCGAGCAACGGCGAGAACGACTCGTTGATGGAGACGGTGGAGACGTTGAACATGGATGATGGCACAGGGCTTCCTGAGGTGGCGTCGGAGATGAATCCGAGCCCGTTGAACACCTCTTGGAAGGTGGAGAACGAAGAGTAGGAACCCACGGCGTAGATGGACTTGTAGGAGTGGTTGAGGTTCACCGACTTGAAGTGGTCGCGGAACCAAGGCACCTTGCTGAGTCCGCTGTAGCGGATGGTCCAGTTGGGGAGCAGTCGGGTGAGTGCGGGGAAGATGTCGAGCGACTTGCCACCTATGGAGGTGTAGGTGGAGAGGAACGCAGGAATCATGACATCGGCGCTGTAGCGGCCCACCTGTCCGTACTCGGGGTTGAAGGGCTGTCCTCTGTAGGGCGATGTGACAGGATAGGTAAGCGAGGTGTACTGCGCCTCCACACGCTCGCGGAAGCCATCGAGCGACTGGCAGAATTTCTCGAACGTACGACTGCGGTAGCCATTGTTGGCGTTGCCCGTTCCTTCGAAGGCGGAGCCCAACGAAATGGTTGTCATCGTGAAGGTTCCACTCAGCGTGGTGGGGTTGCCGGCATACATGTACTGCACGGAACGGGCGGTGGTCATCGTGCGCGAGGCATTGAGGTCGATCTTGAAGTTTCGGACGGGCTCGACCGTCATGCGCAGCTGCAGGTCCTCGGTCTTGTTGCTCGTGGCTGGCGTTGCCACAGAATCGGAGATGAGGAGCCAGTTGTTCTCGCGAGCCCTCTCGATGAACGAGTCGCCCGTCATTCCGAACGCGAAGTCGAGTCCTGGAGCCATCACGCTGGTGGAGCGTGTCTGTCCGAAGGCGTCGCCTACGGTGGGCATGAAGCCCGGCAACGACATCGAATATTGGTTGCGATAGGTGAAGCCCACATTGCGCACCGACATGAGCAGTCGGGCGACAGCCTGCGAGGTCTTATACCAGAGCTTGTCGTCGAGCGGGTCTTTGGGCGTTACGGTGACCTTCAACTTGAGGGCGGAGTCCACCTTGTTCTTAATGAGAATCTTGTTGTCGTCCAACTTCTTGAACTTCAGCTCATACTGCTTGCCCTCGGCGGTCTTCGCCATCACACGCAGACGCTTCGACTTCTTTCCATGATTGAGCTCGAGGGTGGTGTCGGGAAGCAGGGTGATTTCCTTCTCGAAACTCTTCTGGTTCTTCGGCAGCTCCTTCTTCTGCTGCTCAACCTTCTTGTCGTCGGCACCCTGACCGTTGGCAGCCGTCTGCTCACCCTTGGCGGCAGCCTCCCTCTTGGCCTTCTCCTCCTCTTCCTTCTTTTTCTTGGCGTCGGCACGCCCCTTCTTCTTCTTGTCGATGTCCGACTTCGACGGCTCCTTGTTGAAGCGTTCGTTGGCCTTCTTCAGGAACGGAATGTGGTTGTAGAGCTTCTCCATACTGAAGGTGCCGTTGAGGTTGAACGTGCGGTTGTTGGCGATGGTGTTGCCCAACGAAGTGCCGTCTTCCAGCTCGGTGCCACGAATCCAGTTGTAGCTGGCGTCGTAGGAGGCATCGGCGGTCACCCAGTCGAAGATGGGGATGAGATTGAGGGGCAGCTGATAGCGCGCCTGGAACGACTGGCGATAGTCGAGTGGCGTTCCGAAAGAACGCATGCTCTGCTTCACGGAGTCTTTCCACGCGGTGTATTGGTCGGGATAGAGACTGCGGTTGACGGGCGTGTAGGGCTCCTCAATCTCTGCGTGGGTGGCACTCTGGAAGTTCATGTGGAGGTTCTTCGTGAGGTCCCAACGCAGAGAGAAATCGCGGTTCCAGAGGAACTGCTCGCTGAAGGTCAACGGCAGACCGCTGCCGCCACCTCCCATCGTGAGGGTTTCCATATCGCGCTCCTGCAGCTCGTAGTAGTTGCGGAGGATGTCGGTGTTGAAGGCGACGCTCTGCGGCAGCCAGTTGAGTCCGAATCGCTTGAGGATGTCGTAGTATTTCGACTTGCTCTTGATTTTCTTGAACGGCTCGAAGGGTTTAAACACAGGCGTCCAGTTGTAGCTCATGGAACCCTTCCAGTTGTCCTCGTTCTCATAGACGGTCGTCTCACCCGTCGTGTTGCGATGGGAGTGGCTGTAGGTGAACGAGAAGTTGGCAGGGTCGACAGGCGTGGGATGGCGTTTGTTCTGTATGCCCACACGCACGTTGGAGAGCGAGAAGTTGGTGTTGGTGGTCTTGCTGACGGCAATGCTCTGAATGGAGTCGCGCTCATGGGAATCCTCGGCGGCATCGAGGGCATCTCCGAGGCGCATATCGGTGTCGAGCGGGTTGTACTTGGGTCGTTTCTCGTCCTTTGACACCGAATAGTAGAGCGGTGCGGAAACCTTCGCCTTGTCGGGGAAGAACTTGCCAAGCTCAAGGCTGGCGGTGACGGAATAGGTCTTGAAATCGTCGTTGGAACGAGTGGCCACGCTCTCTTCGAGTCCACCGAAGCCCTCGGAGGTGTAGCGTCCCTGCACGTTCACAGAGCCAAAGTCGGAGAGCTGCATGTTGAGGTTTCCTTGTGCAGCCCATCCACCTTCGTTGTTGTATTCCTTCAGACGCAGCTCGTTCACCCAAATCTCACCGCTCTTCTCCTGAGCACTCAGGTTGCGCACGCCGATGACCATCGTCTTCACCTCGCCCAGCGTGGGGTTACCCATGATGCTGATCTTGTTCTGTGGGCGGTCCTCGTCGTACATCGAGAAGACGCGATTATAGGACGCAGAACCTTGCGCCTTCGCAATGTTGCGTTGTTTCTTGATCTGTGTGAAGATGCTGAGCGGAACGTCAAGCATGTTCTCCTCGGGCCACACGGCTCGGCAGTCGGCAATCGAATAGCGGTTGTAGTTGTTGCCGGGCGCGGTGAGCTTCAACGGAATCTCATATTCGTAGTAGTTGCTCTTGTAGTCGCTTCCCAAACGGATGAAGACAGCGAGCTGGTTGTCGGCAAGGTTGGTGGTGTTCTGCTCGAGGGCGTTGGCGTGTACGAACATCTGGATGCGTTTGTACTGCCGCATGTCGATGGTCGTGTTCTTATAGACGGCTTTTCCCTCACCGTTGGCAAGGTTGGTGACCACCATATCGAGTGCCTGCTCGTTGCTCTCGACGAGTTGCGACTGCGTGGGGTCGGTATCGCGGCGTATGCCAGGAGGCAGCACGTAGTTGACGGGAATCTTGTCGTTGTTCTCCTCGATGTTGACGGCGCTGACCGAAAGACGTCCCGACTGGGAAGCCGAATTGTCGATGTTCTGCTCGTAGATGCGCCATTTGCCATACACCAGCTCGAGCGTTCCGAAACGAAGCACAACAGGACGCTGGAAACCCGTGAGGAACATTCGCATGAAGCGGATGCTGGTAAAATCGTTGATGGAACCCACACGGCGCTCGTATTCCTTGATGGGGATGCGGAACTGATACCACGTTACATGGTCGGTGTTACCGTTTCGAAGGGTCGGCTCCGCCTCGCGCTTGTCAACGATGTAGTTCTGTCCTACCACGAGGTCTTGCGGACGCAAGGAGACATGATACTGGTAGTATTTCTCGTACTCGTTGAGCGTGTGGTCTTGGTTGATGTCCTCGATGTCGGGCGAGGTCTTATACGAAGTGTCGTAGCTCTCGGTGCGGCTCTCGGTGTCGGGCGAGTTGCCTTGCGGGTTGTTGATGTATTTGTATCGACGCAGGATGCTGGCCTGAATCTGGTCGTAGTCGCGTCCACGGAAATAGTGGTAGTCGTCGTTGGCAGGGTCGTTCATGATGGAGTCGAACACAGCCGGCGAGACCTTTCCTTGGATGGCCGAAAGGAAGTCCTGATAGGTCTCGAAGGCGCGTTCCTCTTCGTTGTTCAAACCGTTGAGACCGAGGTCCTGACGCTCACGACTGCCCGTGCTGGTGGCAAAGGCGTAGTTCTCGTTGGTCTGCACGGGAATCTTTCCCCAATGCGTGAAGGTGAAGTTCTGGGCGCCGTTCACAGGCATTCCACTCTCATCGAACTTCTTTCCATCGCGCAGGATGTCTTCGCTCACCTCACCCAGGTTGATGTAGAAGTCGCCTCCATATTCGGCGGCATCAGCCTGACGGTTGGTGTAGATGAAGGGGTCCATCAACCAGAACTCGATGTACTCCACGTTGGCGGCTTCGAAGTCGTTGGTGTCGAGCTTTCGCATCATACCTCCCCAGTGCTGCATGGGATTGTTGAGCGTTCCATCTTGTGCGAGGTCGGGGTTGAAGTTATAAGGTCCGCGCTCGTTGGGATAATAAGCCAGGTTGAGCACCGAAAGCATGCTTGTCGCACCGCTGTAGCTGCTCAGGTCTCGGTTGGGGAAGAGCTCGCGCACATACACCTCGCGCACGTAGTGGTTGGAAAGCTGTTCGAGGTCGCTCTTGATGTGTCCAGGCGTGAGCGAAGAGGAACGGCGTGTGAACAACGGGTCGATGCTATACCAAGCCAACAGCGAGCGGTCGAATCCGCTCTTCAAGCTCGTCTTGTCGTCGTAGTTGGGGAACATGGTGGGTACGCTGGAGAGCATCCACGTGGTTGGTGCCGACACATCGATGGAGTTTTTCGTGTCCTCGAAGTCGTCGATGTAGGAGGCGTTGTCCTGCGTTCCGTGACTCTGGCCGGCTATCAGTTGTGCGAACTCGGCGTTGAACGAGATGTTCGAAGGCTGTGTGACGTGCAGGAAAGGAATCTTGTCGAGCATGTTGGTCAGCCACTGGCTCTCCTTCTTCCAGTTCAGGTTCACGCCCCACAACGTGTTGTTCAGCGGCTCGGCTCCCATAGCGACCTTCGTGGTGAGCGCCTGCTCCGTCAGATGTTGGAGCGTACCGCTCATCTGGAAATTCTTCGAGAAGTCGTATGCCCAGTTCACACCAAACATCGTCTTTCGTGTCTGTCCGTAGTCGGTATTGCTCTCGTAGGAGGCGCTGACGGGCGTCTCTGCATCAAGGATGCTCTGGTTCAGAATTGTCACCTCACCCGCCGAATAATCGACGCTATAGTCGGAGCCCTCGGTGAGCTCCACACCACCCGCAACGACATGCACCGAACCTTGTGGCACGTTGTCGGCGCCCAAGGAGATGACGTTGGCAGAGGTGCCACGGAACTGTCCCATGAGCACAAACTTGTCTTTCTCGGCTATCTGCTTCGCGATGGTCTTCGTGGAGTCGTAGAGCTCGGTGAATGCATATTTTGCCGCCACATCGCGCGACACACCCTTCTGCACGAGGTAGTCGAGCAGATATTGTCCGAATGGCTCAGCCTCGGGGAAGAACACGCGTCCGTTCGAAACTGTGTAGCCCTCCACAAAGTCGAAATATCCGTTGGGGTGGGCTTTCATGTTGTTGTCCAGTCGGTCGGCGCCCAGCACTTTGATGAGCGTCTGGTCCTTCACTTGAGGTTCGGGCAAGTAGGTGATGTAAACGCCCGCGGTGTCGCTCTGGAACTTCACATCGAGTCGGAACTTGTTCTTCTCGACATTGGTGGCCAGATAATAGACGTTCTTCATCATCAGGTCCCAGTTGCCTTGCGAAGGATTGTTCGACGTGTTCTTCAACGCCTTCACGAAGAGCGCCTGACTGACATCTGTGACATCGCTGGCGAACTCACCCACCTGATAGGTCTGTCCGCCGTATGTGTATTCGTAGGCGACCGCCAATACCTGGTCGGTCTGCAACGACATCTTCAGCGAGATATATCCCAACGCGGTGTTCACCGTGTATTCCGACGAGTTCAGGAGTCTTGCGCTCTGCAGTTTCTCGTAGTCGGTACCACCCGTCAGATTGGCTTGTTGGTCGAGCACGGTCGAAGTCTGGTCGATATTGCGGGCGTTGACATAGTCGTTCACCATCGCCCGGTATTCGTTGTTCGCATCATTCGAAGGCACCTGCACGCCTGTCGGACTCCAACGAGGATTCGAGATGCGTGAACTTTCTCCCAAGTCGGTCAGGGCGATGATGCTACGCGTGTTGTTGGTATTGCCCGTCTTGTTCGTCACCCACACCTCCAAACGGTTGATTTTCACGCCTGTCGTGAGGTTGGGCAATGTCTTCATGCCCGCGTCGTATTTGTCGCGGAAGAACTGCGAGAGGAAGAAGTGGCGGTTCTCCTCGTAGTTGGCAGCATCTATCTCGAAGGGCGTCAACTGCACACCTCCGCGGCTCGAAACGCTCTTCGTGGCCGACTTCTTCTGCGAGGCCACCAATTGCAATTGCAATTTGCCGAACTGCAGGTCGGTGCGAAGTCCGAAGAGGCTCGAAGCGCCTTTGACAAGACTGGAGTTCGAGGGGAACGACACGTTTCCACCTTCCACAAGCTTGACAATCTCGTCTTCCTTTCCGTCGTATTTCAACTTCAGGTTCTGCGAGTCGAAGTCCATCGTGGCCTCGGTGTTGTAGTTGAGGTTCATGTTCACCTTGTCGCCCACACGTCCGTTCACACTCAGGTTGATCTTCTCGTCGAAGTCCATCGTGGTCGTCTTGCGGTTTCGAACTGGCAAAGATGGATTCTCGATGTTCTTCATGGTGGCTCCGAACTTCAGCTCGGCGGTTCCCTGCGTCTTGATGCGCACGCCACCAGGACCGAATATCTTCTCAGCAGGACCCAACTCAAAGTGCATGTCGGTGAAGTCGAACTTCTCCTTGCCCTTCGTTTGGTAGATCTCGTCGTTCTTCGAACGGAAGAACTTGCGCATCTCCTGCTGCGTGGTGTAGTTCATATACTCCTCGGGCGTCATCATGATGGGAGCTGCCAACCACGTGTTTCCCACCTTGTTGCCAATGACGTAGCGCTCGATGGTGTCGTTGTATTCCACCTTCTGCTGCATGTTCTCCGGACGATTCAGGTCCATCGGATTCTGACGCAGGTCGCTGAACGTGATGGGAGTGGTTCGCTGGATGGGCCAACGAGGATGCAGCAAAGAGTCGGGAATGGAGTCTTCGTTGTCCAAAATAGGCTGCTCGATGACCGTGTTCTGCTGCTGGTTGGCAACACGCCGTCTGGGGTTGTTGCCCTGCTGGTTGTTACCTTGTTGATTGTTACCCTGCTGGTTCGTGTTTCCACGTTGTTGGGGAGTAGGCTGCTGACGTTGCTGACGCCGAGGGTCGTCTTGGAAATAAGGCACAGACACAGCGTAGCCAGCCAAACTGATGACCAGCAACACAAGCATGACAACGTATGTCCGTGAACCTCGCTTCATTCCTGTTTGATTCCTGTATTTCCTTTACTACTTGATTTGCTTCAACGCCAACTTCACCACCTGCTCGACGGGCAACGTGGGTTGCTCCTTCAGGATGGCAATCACCACCTTCGCACTGGGTGCGGGCGAGAAGCCGAGCATTGTGAGTGCCGACACAGCTTCGTCTTTCACGGGCGAACTCACCGACTCCGAAGGTTGCTTACTGACGTGCAACTCGGTGGCGATACCACTAGTCATCACCTTGTCGCACAGGTCGACAATGATGCGCTGGGCGGTCTTCAAGCCGATGCCCTTCACACCTTTCAGGATGCGTTCGTCGCCATTAGCAATGACGTTGCACAACTCTGACGGCGAAAGACTCGAGAGAATCATCCGCGCCGTGTTGGCCCCCACCCCGCTCACCGTGATGAGCAGTCGGTAGAGCTCGCGTTCCTGTTTCGTAGCAAATCCGTAGAGCGTGAACGAATCATCACGGCCGCCCGTGATAATCGCCTCGTCAACATAGAGTTTCACATCGTGCTGCCCTTGAATGGCGCTGTAAGTGTTGAGCGAAATCTGGAGCGCATACCCCACCCCGCGAGCCTCGACAATGGCTTGCGCAGGCGAGAGCTCTGTCAACTCGCCTTTAATGTATTCTATCATACAAACTAATTTTTTCTGCCGCCCCACAACCAAAACGGTTGAAAAAGCGTTTCGTATATATACATTACTTATAACGTTGTCCCTCGTGAATTATTGCATAAACATTGAAAAAAGTAGCAAATACGGGGGTTGCGGAAGAACGCGACTCTTGATTTACAACAAAAATCTACCACAAACCGCAAAAAAGTGAACAAAAAGTAAGCGATTTCGCGGAAAAAGTGTAATTTTGCAACAAATTTTACGAATAACCAACAAAACGACAAAAACCAAGTATGAAGAAGATCAGAGCAGCCGTAGTAGGTTACGGCAACATCGGACGCTATGCGCTGGAGGCCCTCGAGGCTGCAGCCGATTTCGAAGTGGCAGGCATCGTACGCCGCAACGGCGCCGAGAACAAGCCAGCTGAACTGGCTGGATACGAAGTGGTGAAAGACATCACCGAGTTGAAAGACGTTGACGTGGCCATCCTGGCAACACCCACCCGCTCTTGCGAGGAATACGCCAAAAAGATACTGCCCCTGGGCATCAACACTGTCGATTCGTTCGACATCCACACCAGCATCCTCGACTATCGCCGCGCTCTCGACCCCATCTGCCGCGAGTCGAAGGCTGTCAGCGTGATTGCAGCCGGTTGGGACCCAGGTTCCGACAGCGTGGTGCGCACCCTCATGCAGAGCCTCGCCCCCAAAGGACTCTCCTACACCAACTTCGGTCCTGGAATGTCGATGGGACATAGCGTCTGCGTACGCTCAAAAGCCGGTGTGAAGAATGCGCTCTCGATGACCATCCCCCTCGGTGAAGGAATCCATCGTCGCATGGTTTATGTGGAACTCGAGGAAGGCGCAAAGCTCGAAGAGGTCACAGCTGCCATCAAGGCCGACCCCTACTTCGCCAACGACGAGACCCACGTATTTGCCGTTGATTCCGTCGATGATGTGCGCGATATGGGACACGGTGTGAACCTCGTGCGCAAGGGTGTCAGCGGAAAGACGCAGAACCAGCGCCTCGAGTTCAACATGTCGATCAACAACCCCGCCCTGACTGGTCAGGTGCTTGTGAACGTGGCACGCGCCTCCATGCGTCAGCAACCCGGTTGCTACACCATGATTGAGATTCCCGTCATCGACCTGCTGGCCGGCGACCGCGAAGAACTCATCAGCCATCTGGTGTAATCGGAACGAAACAATAAATTAAATAAATTCGCCTTGCCACTCCATCGAGTAGCAGGGCGTTTTCATATCTATTATCTTTATATCTAAATAGGGCTCCGCTTTTTTGTATCTTTTATCTTTTATCTATTATCTTTATATTTCTAAAAGCCTTTCTTTTACCAAATTATCATTATCTTTGCCTTGTGATTTGAAACTCTAACATTTTATCAGGATGAAGAAACAACTATTCATGTTAGTCTGCGGCCTTTTGGCCATGTCGGCTGTCGAGGCTCAGCCATTGTTGAAAACCCATGTGGAAACAGGTGATCTGGAGGGAACTCCCGATGGAACCGACCTTGCCGTATACAAAGCCATTCCCTATGCGGCAGCGCCGGTGGGCGACTTGCGATGGAAGGCACCACAACCCGCCAAACCTTGGAAGGGTGTGCTGAAAGCGGAGGATGTGGCCAAATGGCCCCCACAACCCGAAAAAAGCTATGTGAAATACGATATGATGAGCGAAGACTGCTTGTATCTGAGTGTCACTACGCCTGCCAAGACAGTCAACGATGCCCTTCCCGTGATGGTGTTCATTCATGGAGGCGGATTCCAGACAGAGCATTATGGTGGCGACCTATGGCAGAGTCTCGCACGCAAAGGAGTTGTTGCCGTGTCCATCGAATATCGTGCTGGTTCGCTGGGCTTCCTGGCACATGCCGAACTTGCCAAAGAGTCTCCCGAAGGGCACTCTGGCAACTATGGAATCCTCGACCAGATATTCGCTCTGCAATGGGTACAACGCAACATTAAGAACTTTGGTGGCGATCCCTCAAAGGTCACCATCTTCGGTGAGTCGGCAGGAGCCATGAGTTGCCACATCCTCTGTGCATCGCCATTGGCAAAAGGACTTTTCCGCGCCTGCATCAGCCAAAGCGGTGCCTTCTTGTCGCCCACAGGAGTAATCAATCAAGAACAAGCACAAATGCTGGGGCAGATGTTCATGAGCCAACTGAAAAAGAACTCCATCGAGGAGATGCGCCAAATGGACACCAAAGAACTCACAGGCAACGGTGTATACTTCCCAGCCTGTACGCCCATCGTCGATGGCTATGTAACCCCCGAACCCATCTATAGCCTCTACCAGAAAGGTAACTACAACGACGTGCCCGTGCTGATTATGCACAATAGCGACGAGGGTGCCGTTTCTTTCGAAACAGTCAGCGAAGAGATGTACCAGCAGCAGATGAGCCAACTGCCTGGAGAATGGGGCGAAAAAGCCAAAGCTCTCTACCCGGGCAACACTGCCGAAGAGCGTCTTTTCAGTCTGCGCGACCTCATGCGCGATGTGGGTTTCGGATGGCCTGCCTACGCATGGGCTACCCTGCAGAAGCAAACGGGCAAGAGTCCTGTTTACGTGGCTTACCTGGCACAGAATTCTGAACGCACCGTCTATGCACAAGGCAATCGCCGTGGTGCTGCCCATGCCGATGACATGCTTTATCTGAAAGGCGAGTTTGACAATGAGGCTCAGAAGTATCCGCAAGAGAAGAAGGTGAGCGACTTGATGCAACAATACTGGGTGAACTTCGCCAAGACAATGGACCCCAACGGAAAGAATCTTCCTAAATGGCCCGTGTTCGACGAGGGCAAGCCAACGGTGATGCAGTTCAAGGATGGTGCCTCGTTGATTGCCCTGCCCAATAAAGAGAGAATAAGCGTCATCGATGGCTTCATGAAGTTCGTGCGCCAACAAAACGGTATGAATCAATAACAACATGAAACTGACCGTACTCTCCGACAACCGAACCAACGACAACCGACTCGAGACCGAGCATGGTTTGTCAATACTACTTGAGACCGAGCATCATCGCCTGTTGCTCGACACGGGCGCCAGCGATGTGTTCATCCGCAATGCTGAACGGCTGGACATCGACCTCAGTACGGTCGACTATGTGTTCATCTCCCACGGGCACAGCGACCATGCAGGAGGGTTGAGACACCTGATGAAGATCAACAACAAAGCCAAAGTCATCGTCTCGCCCGATGCCATCAGCGGAAGGTTCTATTCGAAGAGAAAATACCTGCATAGCATCACGCCCCACTGGCCCTCTGACTTGCAACATCGGCTGCTGATGATCAATCATACTTGCAACATCGCCGATGACCTTCACGTCATCGCCCGCATACCCCAGAACCATCCGATGCCGAAAGGAAACCAACACCTGTTCGTGCAAACCGCCGAAGGCGACTTCGTGAACGATGATTTCCGCCACGAACTAGCTCTCTACGTCGACGGGCTGCTCTTCACGGGCTGTGCCCACAGTGGATTGGAGAACATCCTCGCCGCCTGCCCCTACCCCGTCCACACGGTCATCGGCGGCTTCCATCTCCTCGATGATGCCGAACTGACCGAGCAAGGTTCAACACAAGAACTCATTGCCCTCGCACAGAGACTCATCGAAAACCATCCCGACACACAATTCCACACCAGCCATTGCACGGGCGACAAAGTCTTTGCAACCCTCAAAACTATCATGGGCCAGCAGCTCCACCCCTTCAGTTGCGGGACGACCATCGAGATTTAAAACCGCCTTAGTACAGTTTGTTAAGAAGAAAAACACTTTAGACATACTTTTTTCAATTCAACGGTAAAAATAGTTTAAATAGCTAAGGTAATGTTTTGAAGTTATCTAGTAAAAAACTATCTTTGCCGTATCGAACTAAAAAACACGTTGAAAGTATGAACAAACTAACGACCAAAGAAGAGGAAGTGATGGAGCAGATTTGGGAGATAGGCCCTTGTGCTCCAAAAGATGTGCAGGCACGCTACCCCGAACCTCAGCCGCATATCAATACCATAGCCACCATGTTCCAGTCTTTGGAACGCAAGCATTTCCTAACGCACAAGTCTGTCGGCCGCGGCTACATCTATGAACCAATAGTGAGCAAAGATGATTACGGCCGTAGGAAATTAGGTGGATTCGTCGACCGCTATTTCAAGCACTCGTACATTGAATTGGTTTCCTCGCTCGTGGCCGACGAGAAAGTAAGCGAGGAGGAACTGCTGGACTTCTTGAAGGAACTGAAAGAAAACAAACACGTATAAGCAATGGCAGCATTCATCATTTATATAATTAGGTGGGCCGTCTGTCTGACATTGCTCTATTCGCTTTTTGGCTTGTTGCTAAAGCGCGAGACGCTTCATGGCATGAATCGTTTGGTGTTGTTGGTTATATTATTGGGCAGTATGGTTCTTCCCGTTGTTCAGTTGGAAACTAGGACGCCCAACTACGTGACGCAAGGGCGCGAGATACTGGAATCGCGCATTCTCGCTGAAGAACGCATTGTAAAGAAGGAGGGCGACTACTGGGCAAGCGATGCGGAGGCAGAATACGCCCGAAACATAAGCAGAATTACCAACACGCCTGTAAGCATTGACCATTTCCTGCTCGGTCATAGCAAATGGAATTGGGCCATGACGCTTCTTCTCCTTATTGAAATATATGTCTTTGGTATGTTCATCGCCTGGCTTCGCTACTTCTGGTCGTTGGCGATGCTTATCAGGCTCATCCATCAGGGCAAGAGGGTCAAGATAGAAGGTTTGCCCAAACATGTGCATGCCATCACGCATCCTGACATTAAGACACCTTGCAGCTGGATGCGATGGATGATACTCAATCCTGCTGATGTGGACGTACGGCCCATCATCCAGCATGAACTATCCCACATCCGTCTTGGCCACTCCTGGGACATGTTGCTCTGCGAACTGACCTGCCGCATGCTGTGGTGTGTGCCCTTTGCTTGGATGCTGCGCCAAGACCTGCGCGACGTCCACGAATATCAGGCTGACCAGCGTGTACTCTCCACTGGCATCAAAGATGAAGATTATCAGTTGTTCTTGATTCGTAAAGCAACTAGCACAAGACTACAACCTGTGGTGAATGCCTTGAACCAAAGCCCTATCAAACGAAGGTTCAAGATGATGTACCGCCAGCCATCTCGACGATGGGTTGCCTTGAAAGCCTTCTATCTCCTACCGCTGAGTGCATTTGCGCTTATGGCCTTCGCTACACCAAAACTGAAGGAGGTGGTGGAAATGGCAGTAGAGAAAGTGGAAGATATCGAAGAATTGGTACAACCTGAAATGCTTCGGACAGAAGAACCTGATACAAAGATAGAACTCGAGAAAAAGGTGGAACCACAGGAGGAAAAGGTAATAACGGATTCACCAACCGAACCAGAATCAGAAACAAAAGAAGAAAAACCTCATGGTAGAGAGTTGCCGAGTGCGTATTATCAATTAGGCGTCCAAGGACAACTCCCCGCATTCCCGGGCGGTGCATCAGCCTTGCGTGACTATCTGAGGGAACACGTGAATGCAGCCTTACAATCAGGTATTATGCCTACAGATGAAATTGTCTATGTGCGCTTTAAGGTTTTTCTTGATGGATCAATCAGAGAGGTTGAGGTACGCAGCAGCGTGAACGAAGAGATAGACCGTGCCGCCACTCAGATTGTGAAAGAGATGCCCCATTGGTCACCAGCCCGTGATTGGGAAGGTAAGCCGACAATGTGGTCATATACATTACCCATACAATTCAAAAATCAATGAATGAGATGAAAAAGATTTATTATTTCGTTTTGTTACTGATGTTGGCAAACCTGACCTCCCAGGCAAAGAACATCCGCATAGAATATCCGCCATTCGTCTATCAAGGACAAGGATTTACTGGCCTCCAATATACAATCTTTGTCTATCGTGGCCATGATGAGACGACACGGTTGAAAGCCATCGAGCGTAACGATACGGCTACCATCGTAGAACTTCAGATGGGATCATACCTTTGGAAACGCTTTGACCCTACCGTCTGTCTGCGCGATGAACGGGGAAGGCAATATTTCATTCGTAGCATAGAAGGCGACTATGACATCCGTATAGGCCAGCACTTCAAGGCTCCAAAGAAAGGCGACTTTATGGTGCGTCTTGTATTCCCGCCCCTACCGAAACGCGTGCGCACCATCGACCTGACAGAGACGGGAGGTCGTGGCGAGTGGGGATTCTTCGGCATTCGCATCGACGGCACCCCCCTGCCACCAATGGCTCTGCCCAAGGAACTGGAACGAAAACTATCGACTATGCCTGCCGACGGCGACACATTGCCCATTCCCAAAATACATTTCGGTATGGCCACCGTCCGCGGCCATCTGTTAGAGTATCGTCCGGGCATGAAGGAACAGGTGTGCCTGCGCATTGGTGCCAGTTCCTATCAGATAAAGGCGCCTTGTGATACTATCTTGGCCAACGTGCTGTCATCAGGCGACTTCCTCGTTCAGGTGCCGCTGACACATCTCACACCTATTGAGATTCCATTAGGCGACCAAGACGTGTTCTTCTATGCCGAGCCAGACCGAGAGACCGAGTTGTATATCAACATGCGCGAAGTATCACGTCGCCGCCGCTATGGAAGTGATAGCATTTCGGCACCCTTGGCCTACGTTACCAGCGGACCTTTGGCTCGACTGAGTACGGAATGGAATCAACTCAAGCCCACAGTCATTGAACAGGGGATAGAACTTGAGACACAGGCAAGAAGTGTGGCTGACAGTCTGCTGAAAGAGCCGTTTGCCATCAGCATCCAGCAA
The DNA here is from genome assembly GCA_017557405.1 of Prevotella sp. Lineage (GTDB taxonomy): Bacteria > Bacteroidota > Bacteroidia > Bacteroidales > Bacteroidaceae > Prevotella. Next base: position 42,318 of record JAFYYV010000050.1, on the reverse strand, counting down.
CTGGAGGAACACCTCATAAACTTTTTCACCAGTCATGCTGCCTCTCGTAATGGTTCACCACAGATGAGGCAGTTGCTGGCACTTAACGATTCGCTGGTAGCCGTACATTTTATAAGCGGCACCCTGCAGAATGTCACTAGGGAACGTGAAAAACAGCGCAATGCTAACAGACCTGGTAATGGTGCCACACAGGAAGAACTTGATCAGTGGAGACGGGAATGGGGAGACTATTGGATAGACGCAGACACTGTAGAGATGGAACATATCAAACTATACATGCGCCAACTCCAAGACCCTCGCCAACTGTTATGCCCGCCGTTCTATGACAGGATCGTGAGATTCTTACAACAACTACCAGTACTTTTACCTGAACTATTTGATAACGAACTAAAGGCTCGTACCTTACAGGGACTACAGATGGACAAGTTGACACCCATCGACTCCCTGCAGCAAGAACAAGAATTGGCAGCACTGCCGCAAGACTACAGGAACTACCTGAAATACTTCAGCGATAAATTGGCACGACTCACAGAGGAGAACCGCCATCGTACAGGCTATACCATTCATGATTTGATACCCCCTAATCTAAAATGGGATGAAAAGAAAAAAATAGAAGAGCAGTTGATGTCGTTGACCATAGACTCCATCATAGCACCATATCGGGGACATCCAGTCTATGTGCAAATGTGGAATTCTTCACCTATCGATTATGGTTCTCGACTAAACCGTTATGCCGTCATCCCCATGCAGAAAAGATTGGCTGACAGTAAGGCCGTGTTTGTCTTCATTGATTTCAGTTTCTCATATCAACCGGCATGGAAACAGCAGATAGCCCAACTTCGCGGTGAGCACTATCCGCTGCCGTCGCAGATTGTATATCAGAATATCGTGAAACAATTGACGAATGATTTTACAGATTACGTCTATATGGTCTTCGATGCAGAAGGCCAACGGATCTATCCTGCAACTTGCAATGGGAACAGCCTAAGTGTGCCCGACTTCGATGAGATTGAGCGGCTATTGAGACAATGAAGGTATAGCAATGAAACAATAGAGCAGAGCCTTGTAGAAGAATAGTCTGAATTAGAAATCTACGGACAAGTACATTTCAGTTATTTCAATTTCAGTTAGGTTTTAGAGGCATCGTCATCTTTCAAAATCCCTATTATATACTATATAACTTATTAATTATTAATTAGTTATATAAATAAGAAGAAAAATGACCACCTCTCGAAAACTAACTGTAATAACTGAAATTGAAATGTTTAGTCATTAGAATTTTCATCTAAAAGTCTGATTATCAATAAGATATAATTTTTAGAATACTCTGCGCCCATGATTCAACTCCTGTAAAAAGGACAAAAACATGCTGTTTTTTCCTCTAAAAAGGCTCAAAAAAACAGCAAAAAATGCTTGTTTCGATGCTTTTTCCTACGTTTTGCGTACAATTATGCGGTTTTGAAATTCAACATCATCATCTCATTTGGAGGTTTTTTTCGGTCAAACAGCATATCATGTTGCAGAAAATAGAGTAATAAATGCCATTTTTCACTATGAATTGGAACAATTGTGAGAGCGTTTTGTAACCATAATGTAACGAAAATGTTGGTAAATACTACCTCCAAAACTCAAATGCTTCTAATGTAAAGAAAATTATAGATTTTGATGCCACGAGAAGGCCAACGTTTTGAAAAAATTCTCCCTCGCGGGCAAATACGCGAGTTTTGAGCATTTTCGGAAATGGTTGATAATCAGCGGTTTCCGTTTTCTTTACATTTTATAGCATTGTCAAAGCTATGCAATGAGGTGGTCAAATGTATGGAATGAGGTTGTCATAGCTATGCTTTGAGAGCGTCAAAGCTATCATCTGAGCGGGTCAAAGCATAACTATGAGCGCCTCAGGTGCCACATGTAACAATTTCAAGTGTGGAAAATGAGGAAATTGGAGCGAAAAAGTCGTTATTTCACTCCATTTTCTTTTCTAGATTGAACGGAAAAGTCGACAAGATTTTGTAAAAATAAATACAAGTCTCGGCCACCTATTTAAAAGGGAGTTAGCGAACGATTGCCTAACGCTCACGGTTCGCATAGGATTTGGCAGACGCGGTCTTGGAAGGCGCGTGCCATGCTGGCTTTGGGGATTCCCTGGTTGAGGATGGCGAAGCAGAGATTGTGGCCGTTGGCTGCCTTGCAATAGCCAGCGAGGGAGATGACTCGCGAGAGAGTACCGGTTTTCGCCCGCACGTTGCCCTGCGTGAAGGTGTGCTTCATTCGGTTCTTCAGCGTTCCATCGACACCCGCAATGGGCAGCGAGGGATAGAGGTGGATGAAGATTTTCTCGTTGCGGAAGGCGTGGCGCAGGAACATGGTCTCAAGTTCGGCTGAGACGTAGTTGTAGAGCGAAAGGCCCGAACCGTCGGCGATGTAATATTGAGACGCGTCGAGCCCCAGTTTCGTGATGAGCCGCTTGATGATGGTGGCGGTGTTCTTGGCGGTAGCGGGTCGGTTGCCATCGGCTGCAGCAATCTGGTAGAACATCGATTCTGCGTATAGGTTGTCGCTGTCCTTCATCATCTTCATGAGAATCTGGTCGATGGTGTGGAAGCGCGTGCAAATCTTCTTGGGAACGGGCGCCCGGCGACCAGGTTTTGTGGTCGTGGTGGGGATGATGGTGATGTGGGCTTTCAGCAGGAGGGCCTCGAAGCGCTCAAGGAGATTGTCTTCGCGATTGATGAGCAACGGCGAGAGCACAGGGTTGTCGTCGTCCCAGCACCATCCTTCGCCCAGCGTGGCACTCTCCTTAAACGAACGGTCGGCCACCAATCCGCCTCGAATGGTGTCGATGCCCATGCGGCGCACACTCTCGACAAAGGCGTTGAGGTCGTCGCCGTTGAAACGGGGGTCCATGCCTCCGATGCAATGGAGGTCGCCATTGAGCGTGTGGTTGTCGATGGAACCCGTGTAGGCGAGCTCGGTCTTGAACTGATAGGAGCCGCCCAGACGGTCGATGGCCGTGATGGCTGTGAGCAGTTTCTCGGTGGAGGCGGGTCGCATGAGCTGGCGGTGGTTGAAACAATAGATGGCCGAGTCGGCATCGAGGTCCCACACCATGATGGCCGCCTGCGTGGTTTGCAACAACGGCGATTGCACACAACGGTCGAGCTTGGCTGCTACAGCCTGCTCCCACGGCAACAGCGAGTCGATGGCCACCGAGTCGTTGAGCTGCAGGTCGGCGGCAATGCTATCCAACGACTCTTCTGGCGAGGTGACAGTTTGTTGTGCCAGCGACACATTGAAACAAGCCGCGAGGGCGAGTATGACGAGTGATTTTCTGATATTCATGATTGTTTTCTTTTCTTGATTTCGGCTATGAATTCCTCTTCGTCTTCGGGCTCGACGCTCAGCAGACGGTTCTCTCCATATTCAACGAGCAGATAGCGCGAGAGGCCAAACAGACGACGCATGGGTATGACGCGGGATATTTCGTTGACAGGCACCAGCGTCTGGAACGAGAAGCGCCCTTTGTCCACCAGCAGGAAATATTGGTCGTCGCTCTTCCCGACGGTGTAGGTGGTGTGGAGCACGCGCTCTATCATCCCCACCCCAACGATGAGCAGCAGGAGACTGATGATGGCCGTCTTGATCCAGAAGAAATAGAACATTAACAGCACGCACAAGGCGATGCCGCACTTGGCAGCCAACGTGAAACGCTGATGGAACACGCGCTTGGGATTTCCGGCGAAAATATCTTGCTTGCGCATAAGTTATGATATTGAACGTTGAAGATTGAACATTGAACATTAAGCTTTCTGTTTTGCAAAAATAAGGATTATTTCCCGCATCTGCAAAAAAACGGACAACGAAGTATGGTCGTGTCGAGAATTTTGTTTATTTTTGCACCAACAAGATCAAACAAGTATGATTTACAAGTACGACTTTCTGATTATCGGCGCAGGCGTCGCAGGTATGAGTTATGCGCTGAAGGTGGCAAGGGCGAAGAAGGGGAAGATCTGCATGATCTGCAAGACCTCGCTTGACGAGGCCAACACTTCGTTCGCGCAAGGAGGCGTGGCCAGCGTGACCAACCTCAAGGTTGACAACTTCGAGAAGCACATCGAAGATACGATGATTGCCGGCGACTACATCAGCGACCGCGATGCCGTGGAACAGGTGGTGAGAAACGCGCCCAGCCAGATTGACGAGCTCGTGAAGTGGGGTGTGAACTTCGACCGCAACGAACAGGGTGAGTTCGACCTGCATCGCGAGGGCGGACACTCGGAGTTCCGCATTCTGCACCACGCCGACGACACGGGTGCCGAGATACAACGCGGATTGATGGCCGCCGTGCGTGCCTGTCCCGACATCGAGGTGAAGGAGAACCATTTCGCCGTGGAGGTGATCACCCAGCACCATCTGGGTGCCCGCGTAACGCGTCGTACGCCGTATATCAACTGCTATGGCGCCTATGTGTTGAATCCCGACACGCAGAAGGTGGATACCTATCTGTCGAAGATTACCGTGATGTGTACGGGTGGCGTGGGAGCCGTGTATCAGACGACCTCGAACCCCATCATCGCGACGGGTGATGGCATCGCTATGGTGTATCGTGCAAAGGGTACGGTGGCCGATATGGAGTTCGTGCAGTTCCACCCGACCGTGTTGCATCATCCAGGTGAGACACATCCCGCCTATCTCATCACCGAGGCCATGCGCGGCTATGGTGGCATCTTGAAGCTGCCCAACGGCGAGACTTTCATGGAGAAATACGACGAGCGTCTGTCGTTGGCACCACGCGACATTGTGGCTCGCGCCATCGACAAGGAAATGAAGATTCACGGATTGGATCATGTGTGTCTCGACGTGACGCACAAACCTGCCGACGAGACTCGCCACCACTTCCCCAACATCTACCAGAAATGTCTCTCTCTGGGCATCGACATCACCAAGGAATACATCCCCGTGCGTCCTGCCGCCCACTACATGTGTGGTGGTATCAAGGTCGATTTGAATGGCTGTTCGTCCATCGACCGACTCTATGCGCTCGGCGAATGTTCGTGCACGGGATTGCATGGTGGCAACCGACTGGCGAGCAACTCGCTCATCGAAGCCGTTGTCTATGCCGACGCCGCCGCCAAGCACTCGCTGGAGCATGTGGATTTCTACGACTTCAACGAGAAGGTGCCCGAGTGGAACGACGATGGAACGATGTCGAACGAGGAGCAAGTGCTCATCACGCAGAGCGTGAAGGAAGTGGGTGAGATTATGTCGAACTACGTGGGTATCGTGCGTAGCGACCTCCGACTGAAACGCGCCTGGGACCGTCTCGACCTGCTCTTTGAGGAGACAGAGAACCTGTTCAAACGCGTGAAGGCCAGCCGCGATATCTGCGAACTGCGCAACATGATCAACACGGCCTATCTCATCACACGATGGGCCATCGAGCGCAAGGAATGCCGAGGGTTGCACTACACTATCGACTATCCAGTGCATGCGTATGATAAGAAGTAAAAAGCCTCACCCCCGACCCCTCCCCAAAAGGGAGGGGAGGAAGGAATGGAGTTTAGATATTAAATAAAAAAAGGGCGCAAGTTTTTGCGTCCCTTTTTTGTTTTTATCTTTTATCTATTATCTCATTATCTGTTTTCCAATATCACTTTCTCGACAATTGTCGGAAAGTACTGCATCTCCAATTGATGTTCTTTCTCGGCAATGTCATCAACGGTATCGTCGGGGGATAGAGCCACACGATATTGGGCGATAATCTCGCCACCATCGCATACCGAAGAGACATAGTGGACAGTCATGCCTGTCTCGGTCTCGCCAGCCGCTTTCACGGCCTCATGCACATGATGTCCCCACATGCCTTTGCCACCATACTTGGGCAACAGCGCGGGATGCAGATTCACCATACGGCGCGGGAAGGCCTCGATGAGGAAATCGGGTACCAACGGCAGGAAGCCTGCCAACACGATGAAGCCTACGCCATACTCGCGCAACAACGGAAGCATGAAATCGGGATCGTTCAGCTGAGCCTTGTTGACTACGACTGTGGGAACACCCAACCGCTCGGCACGCACCAAACCATAGGCGTCGGCACGATTGCTCAGCACCAACGTCGAGGCAATATGGTCGGAACCACTGAAATACTTGATCAGATTCTCACAGTTCGTGCCGCCTCCCGACACAAAAATCGCTATGTTCGTTTTCTTCATTTTCACACATTCAGGACCTTCACATCCAATTTGGGTGCAAAGTTACTAAAAAACGAGGGCAGAACAAAAGAATTTATTCTTTTTTATGCCGAGTGCTAGTAACTTCGTCAATTTTGACAAAGTTACTAATAAACGAGAGAAAAGCCAAATTTATTTGGGCTTATATCTTTCCCACGTTGTGGCCGATGACCGTTGGTTCCGAATGAAAGTAATTTCGACCGCAATTAAAAACCTGACGGCTCCATTTTGCAATACCGTTCGTACCATTGAATTTTCTCTGGCGTATTCATCAAATCCCTCTCAGCGATAATACAGCCTTGATGGAGGTCGTTGGCGACAGAGAGAATGACATCGTGGAGTTCCAGATTTTTTGTGAACTTGTCAGGAATGGCATCGTAGCCAACGATAGCTCCAATGATGTTGCCTGCTACAGCACCTGTAGAGTCGCTGTCGCCATCGTGGTTGACAGCGGCAACCAACGTATCCTCGAAGCTGTCGATATGACGAGCTACGGCATAGACGGCAATGGCCAGCGTTTCTTCGCCAACCCAACCTTGACCAAGACGGGTGATATTCTCGATGTCAGTTTGGTCGTTGCCTGCAAGCAACAAAGCACGTTCCACCAACTCTCGTTGGCGTACAACAGCATTGGGGAACACCTCGCCAATGGTTCGCTCTTGGTCCCAGGTCATTTCAGAAACAGGACACATGACTTTTAGACTGGGCAGCAATTGCAGAGCCTCGTTGACAATCCCAGAGAAACACCTAACGGCTGACGACTTATCGAGACCATCAAAACCACCATCTTTCACCAAACGGTATATAATATGTGTCAGCACAATGGCAGGAAACCATCCTAATGGGTGCTTATGCGTCAGACGGGCAATTTCACCACCTGCCACATCGATATTTTCTATCTTATATCGCATTTCATGGCAGGCACTAAACAAAGCATAGGGAGACACGCGCATCACGCCACCACATCCTTTACTATCGTTCTGGGGCGTTTCACCCTTCATAATCTCTCTGATGGCTGCCAGACAGGTGTTGCCAGGCGCTCGTCGAGCGTAAAGTTGAGGTATGGCACTCAACCAAGAGTGGCGATTCTCATTTTCAGCCATCACGCTTTCATACGATTTCATCTGGGTGTTATACCAATCTTTATAAGCGTATTCCACACAGAACTCAGGCATGCTACCAACGCCTCGCATAAAGCCACGCGTCAGTCCCAGCAACATACCATTGGCTGTGAACAGCGTCATCTGAGTATCGTCGCTGATCTTGGCCACACCTCCATCCAAGTCATATTCAGTAATGCCAGGTTTTCCATATCTATCAATAATCGAACGATAGGAGTTGAACTCCACAGGATAGCCAAGTGCATCGCCTGCAGCACCACCTATCAAAGAACCGCGTACAAGGTTAAGTTTCCGATCTTTTTCATTTGAATTCATAGTCTCTTTGTTTTTTTGGTATTCTTTCAGTTACAAAGATACATATAAATATGTATTAGAACCATACATTCTACAATATTTTTATCAAGGAACTTTCCGACTACTACGGCAGCGACAAATGGAAATCCGACTTCGAAGCTGACGAAGCCGGATTATAGCCCCGAGACCTACGCTGCAGCGTACTCTCGGAAGATGACATTTTGGAATCGGTTAGAAATTCACACCGAAGTTCACAAAGAAGGCGTTGCCGTGTGTACTCTCGTCGGTATCGCTGATATCGGCCACACCAATCTGGAAACCAGCCTCCAGATAGACCATGTTGTACTCGACACCACAACCTACCTTGAAGCCCATGTCGGGATGATGGAAAGCATTATTCACAAACGAGCTGTGCTTCACACCATCTTTCTTAGTCTTACCGCTCATGGCATAGGAGAAATAAGGTCCTACGAAAGGAAGGAGGGCAAAATCGCTATTGGTCTTGATGCCATACTTGATGAGGAATGGCAGTTCCAAGTAGTTCAGGTTAGAGTCCCACTTCTGATCTTCATGTGTTCCCTTTCCGCCACGTTGGGTATAGTACAGACCACTCTCAATGAAAAGCGGAGTGACACTCGACACTTGCATGCCAATCACACCAGCCAGCGTCATTCCAGACTTCGTACCCAGGTCGATGTCACCACTTGTGTTGGCCATCGTCAAACCGAAACGTGCACCATAATAAAGGTTGGACTTGTCAATACTTGATCCGCCTCTGTAGTATTGGGCAGACATTGGCACTGCCATAACCAGCGCCACAATTACTGTTAAGATCTTCTTCATAATTCTTGTTTATAGTTTATGAGGTTTATTAAATATAAATTTTAGAGGTGAGAGGTAAGTGGTAAGAGGTAAGTGAATAACCTAAATTTTTAAATTCTTTAATTTTTGAATTTTAATGTATCACTTGCTCTGTGCGTGTCACGATACGCGTACCCGAAGGCAAAGCATAGAACTTCACACGCACCACAGTACCTGGTTCGGTGCTTCCTGTGGCTTTGAAATGCTGACCTTTTCCGTAGAGCGTAGTATCGCGCCGTGAGGGATAACTGAGCAACTGTATCCATTGGCGATTGGTCTCGGCACCCACGACAAACACGTCGGTACTATCGACGATGCTGGCCAATGCTTGGGCGACCTCCTCCAATGCGGCACTATCGGGTTCGGCAACAGCCACAACAGCCGTCGTGGTGTCCTCGGGTTCGAAGACGCTCGCTGCCAATGTATCGCCCAACTGCTCGTTAGGAGCCATGCGGCAGGAAACGGAAACCATAGAGGCGAATATCACAGCGATTGCGAAAAACAGCAACTTTCTCATATCTGTTTGCAAAGATAATGAAAACGCACGTAAACGCAAAGGATTATGGTCGTTTTTTTCGTCGCTAGTTCAGAGCCTATTGTTGACCTCCTCCCAATTCACAATCTGCCACAAGGCTGCCAGATGAGCAGGACGGCGGTTCTGATGATCGAGATAGTAGGCGTGCTCCCAAACATCGAAGGTAAGCAGGGGCTTCAATCCTTTTGTCAACGGATTGGCGGCATTCGGCTCCTGTGTGATGACAAGTTTTCCGTCAGCATCGGCAGAGAGCCATACCCAACCACTTCCGAAGAGGGTCGCACCTTTCTTCTCGAACTCCTCCTTGAAGGCCTCGAACGAGCCGAACTGCGCATTGATGGCGTCGGCTATATGGCCTGTAGGGACGTTATTCTCCTTCGGAGCGGCGAACTGGGTGAAATAAAGGTTATGGTTCAGAATCTGTCCGGCATTATTGAACGCGCCGCCATCGCTCGTCTTGACAATCTCTTCGAGCGAAAGACCTTCAAATGGGCTTCTTGGCAGCAAAGCGTTGAGGTTGTTCACATAGGTCTGCAAGTGCTTTCCGTGGTGGAATCCGATGGTCTCGGCACTAATGACCGGCTGCAAAGCATCGGGTGCATACGGCAGTTGGATGAGTTCGAACTGTCCGTTGATGGGCATTGTTGTTTTCATGATGGTTTGTATTAAATGAAAATGTCTGTTGCAAAGATAATGATTTTTCTGATAAAGTGTGCAACGGATTGATGGTTTGTTGAAAAAGCGGAAGATTTTCGATATAAAAAGGCCAACTAGTCCTATTTCAGAAACCAGTTGGCCTATTGTTTTGTTTCACAACACGCTTGCGTGTCGCGTTTCGGTTTATTCTTCAGAAGCGCTCTCTTCAGCAGCCTTGAAGCTGTCGAGATCCTCCACTTGGAAGTTCTTGATGTAGGCAGCCTTTCCAAGCACGTTCTCCTCAGCCATACGCACATAGACGTTTGCCGACTTGAGGAATAGCTCGGGAGCCTTCGAGGCATCGCGGATGATGAGGAGAGACATCACGAGTTCGCAAGTCATATCGTAGAGACGACGAGCCAGGAAGTCGAAAGCGTCTTGGTTGTCGAGGCTCTTAGCATAGTTCAAAGCGTCCTCGTAAACGGGGATGAGTTTCTCCACACGAACCTTCAGGGCTGCTGTGCTTTCGTTGTTCTCGAGCTCGGCGAGCATCTCTTTGATGTTGTTGAGCATCGTGCCATTGCTGATGTAGCGGATGGCGGCGACAACCTGCAACTGAGTGGTTCCCTCGTAGATGGAGAAGATGCGTGCATCGCGATAGAGTCGCTGGCACTTGTATTCCATGATGAAGCCCGAACCACCATGAATGGAAATGGCATCGTAGGCATTCTGGTTGGCGTACTCGGAGTTCATTCCCTTAGCAAGCGGCGTGAATGCATCAGCAAGACGCTGATATTTCTTCAACTCCTGCTTCTCTTCGGGAGTGAGTTTGCGGTCGCGTTCTATATCCTCGAGGCACTTGTAAACGTCCACGTAGCAAGCTGTCTGGTATAGCAACGAACGACCTGCATCGAGCTTGGCCTTCATACGGGCAAGCATGTCGTAAACTGCAGGGAAGTTGATGATCTTCTCACCGAACTGTGCACGCTCTTTGGCGTATGCTAGACCTTCGTTATAAGCCTCCTGCGAGAGTCCGACACTCTGTGCGGCAATACCCAAACGGGCACCGTTCATCAAGGCCATCACGTACTTGATAAGACCAAGACGAGTGCTTCCGCAAAGCTCTGCCTTCGCATTCTTATATGTCAACTCACAGGTAGGTGAACCATGAATACCCAACTTGTGCTCGATGTGACGCACGTTCACACCACCTTGACGTTTGTCGTAGATGAACATCGACAATCCACGACCGTCCTTCGTACCCTCTTCAGAGCGAGCCAACACGAGGTGGATATCAGAATCGCCATTGGTGATGAAACGCTTCACACCATTCAAACGCCAGCAGTTCTCCTTCTCATCGAAAGTAGCCTTCAGCATCACGCGCTGCAGGTCGGAACCAGCATCGGGCTCTGTCAAGTCCATCGACATTCCTTCACCCTCGCAAATGCGGGGGATATACTTCTGGCGCTGCTCCTCAGAACCAAACTCATAGAGGGTGTCGATACAGCTCTGCAAGCTCCAGATGTTCTGGAAACCAGCATCGGCTGCTGAGATGACCTCTGAAAGCATTGAGAATACAGCATTGGGAAGGTTCAAACCGCCGTAGCGACGGGGCATACTCACTCCCCAGAGGCCAGCCTTACGGGTGGCATCGAGGTTCTCATAAGTCTTCGAGGCGTAGATCATGCGGCCATTCTCGAGATGTGGACCTTCAAGGTCAACGTCCTCAGAGTTGGGGGCGATGATATTGGCAGCCACGTCGCCTGTGATGTCGAGAATCTGCTTGTAGTTCTCGATGGCATCAGCCAAATCCACAGGAGCGTAGTCAAAGTTCTTCGCATCTTCGTAATTGCGCTCCTTGAGCTCAACGATGCGCTTCATTAAGGGGTGGTTCAAGTAGAACCCGATCTCAGGATGATCGCTATAATAGTTTGCCATAATTACCTTATTTGTTTTCTTGATTCTTCTTGTATATCCTTCCACCAATTCTTCCTCCCAGTACACCACCGCATAAGCAGGCTATTAGTGTAAAAAAGGGACTGTAAACGAAGAAGTTGGCAACACACGCAGCTATTGCGCATACAAGAAGGATATAATCTAAAACTTTCATATTACTTCGAGTTCTGCTTATAGTACTTAATCAACTTCGGAACAACCTCTTCGACTGTTCCAACAATCACGTAGTCAGCAATGCGGTTGATGGGAGCATCGGGATCTGAGTTAACAGAAATGATGATGCCAGAGTCCTGCATACCGGCGATGTGCTGAATCTGTCCAGAGATACCGCAGGCGATATACACCTTCGGATGAACGGTAACACCCGTCTGACCAATCTGACGATCGTGGTCGAGCCAACCTGCATCGACAGCTGCACGGCTACCACCCACCTCACCATGAAGAACCTTAGCCAAATCGAACAACAGGTCGAAGTTCTCCTTCGAGCCCATTCCGTAACCACCAGCAACCACGATGGGAGCACCCTTCAGGTTGTGCTTGGCAGCCTCCACGTGGTGGTCGAGCACCTTCACAACGAAAGCCTCAGGGCTCACATACTTAGAAACCTCAGGGTAAACAACCTCGTTCTTGGCCTTTCCCTCATAGAGAGCCTTCTGCATGACACCCGAACGAACAGTTGCCATCTGAGGACGATGGTCGGGGTTCACAATCGTAGCCACGATGTTACCACCGAAAGCAGGACGAATCTGATAAAGCAGATTGTCGTACACCTTATTATTCTTCTTGTCCTCATACGGACCAATCTCCAACTCTGTGCAGTCGGCAGTCAATCCACTTGTCAACGAAGAGCTGACACGAGGACCGAGATCGCGACCGATAACAGTTGCACCCATCAGACAAATCTGCGGCTGCTCCTCCTTGAAGAGGTTGACCAAAATATCCGTGTGTGGAGCTGAAGTATAGGGGAACAAATCCTTCGCGTCGAACACGAACAGCTTATCGACACCGTAAGGCAGAATCTGATCCTCCACCTTGCCCTTGATGTCTGTACCAGCCACCACAGCGTGGAGTTCTACACCCAGCGTATTGGCGAGCTTGCGACCTTTGGTCAGCAGCTCCTGAGATACTTCTTGTACTTGAGTACCTTCTATTTCGCAATATACAAATACGTTGTTAGCCATATCTCTTTTTAACCAATAATCTTTTCGTCCAACAATTCTTTGATCATTCCCTCAATATCAGCATCTGAAGCCGTCAAAGTTTTCGACTCCTTAGCCTGGAACACGATGTTCTTGATTGCCTTCACCTTCGTGGGCGAACCAGAGAGACCGCACTGCTGAACGTCTCCATCAACATCAGCAACACTCCATTGGTTCAAGGTCAGCTCAGGACGCTCGTCGTACAGATAATCGTAGGCCGTTCCCTCAGCAGGACGCTCCATCGGACAGGTGGCGCGCTTGTATTTCATCACGAGCTTTGCATTCTGCGGACGGCAGGGAGCCGCACTTCCGTTCACGGTAATCACGACGGGCAGCGGAGCCTCAACGGTTTCCACACCACCATCGATGACGCGACGAATCAAAGCTTTTCCATTTTCCACTTTCAAGATCTCTTCTGCGTAGGTCACTTGATTCAAACCCAGTTTCTGAGCCACCTGAGGACCTACCTGAGCCGTATCTCCATCGATAGCCTGACGTCCACCAATAACAATGTCCACATCGCCAATCTTCTTGATGGCGGTGGCCAAAGCATAACTGGTGGCCAACGTATCAGCACCAGCAAACTGACGGTCGGTCAACAACCAACCCGTGTCGGCGCCACGATAAAGGCCTTGACGGATAATCTCACCTGCACGGGGAGGGCCCATCGTCAGGATTCCTACTGTAGAGCCTTCATGCTGCTCTTTCAAGCGCAGAGCTTGCTCCAGGGCGTTCAAGTCTTCGGGGTTGAAGATTGCAGGCAAAGCAGCACGATTAACAGTGCCTTCGGCAGTCATAGCGTCTTTGCCTACATTTCTTGTGTCGGGTACTTGCTTGGCAAGTACTACAATTTTTAATGCCATAAAATATAATTAATAATAATGTGTTGTCTTTTTTACAAAACGGTGCAAAGGTACTCCTTTTTGCCCATTCTGCAAAATAAAATGCACAAAAACGACCATTTTGTGCGCAAACAGTCGATTTTGTGCAATAAAAAAGTATAGAAAAACACCCTACAAGGAAAACTCACCTCGACAACCAGGTGGCTCAACGTCTCATGAAACGCTCTTCCTCTTCTTCCTCGGGCACTTGTTCGCGATACAGATTGATGAGATATCTCTCTATATCATAGAGCCCCAAACTGCGATCGGGGCCTGTAGCATAACCACTCGAACTGATGCCCCCCCCTTCGAACTTGATGTGGAGACTCCAGTTTGACGCGTCCATAATCTCGTAGTCGGGTACATAGTGGCGTCCGATAGTATATAGTTTCCTCTGCTCCACCATATCGCGAACGCGTTGGAAAACCGAGTCGTCAACCTCGATGGCTTTGGCTTCACGATTGCGGAAACTCGTGTTGAGCGAAAGTAATCCCTTACCTTCCTTATCGCGCCAAAGACGCAAATCCATCCTTCGACCAGCAAAACCATTACTCGACGATGAATCGAATTCCTGCAACTTTCCTTTCGGCATTGAGCGTCCATCGTCCGAATCAATCGAAGTCTTGGGGCCCAGCGCTTTCTGAAGAACATCACAACGTTTGACGACACCCTCGGCCTCGCTGAAAATTCGATTGGCGACTGCCAAATCAGGGAAGTATTGGCTGAGGGCTTTGTTTTGCTTCTTGACCTTCTTCGTCTTGCCCACGATGGCCTTCTTCAAATCGACAATCTTCTGAGCGCGCTCTCTATCACGGGCGATGGCCTCGCGAGTGTCATTCCTTGCATCAGCGCTGAAATCGCCCAACATTCGGAGATAGCCCTCCATGTGGTCGTCGTCATACAGCCATTGACAATCGCTTCGATAAAAACCGCGATTGTTCAAATCTTTGACGAGTTTCAGGCTCTCTTCGTCCAATGTCTTTTGTCCAAAAACGCCACCCACAGACATCAGGGCGGCAGCCAAACAGGTGATGAATTGTTTCATGGTTTGCTTTGTCCTTTTAATGATTTTTGATGGTGCAAATATATAAAAAGGTATTCAAAAAACCTTGTGATTTAAGATAATTAACGAAAACCGTCGGCTGATGGTTGCCAAACATACAAACCTTCGGAAGTAGCCAGCAAGCGAACCAACTCTAATTCATCGGGTTCTGCATTGTAGAGAGTCATATACGCATCGTCGCCAATAGCCAGCATCGTCTGCGTCGAATCCAACACGATGTACAACGAACCGCCGCCTCGCATGCTCTCCCCCACCCATCTCTCAAGCGTTTCAGGCGAAGGATTGTTTACCCATCCTTCCGCAGAATGGCGAACGGAAATATCGTCGTAACAATTCAATTTCAAAACGACGCTTGTGAATTTCCGGCTCAAACGGTCAATCTGAGGAAGACTCCGCATATAGCGTTCAATCGTGAAATACTGACCTTTCGCACCCTTCGGAACCTGACAAGGCAGTATGTCAACAATCCAATACGGCCGCTCCAGCAACTCTTCAATCAATTCGTCTCTATCCTTTTCCATAGCATATTCATTTTTTAGTGATTCTGGCCAAATAGTCATAATGCTCCCCTTGAGCCACCTTTTCCACCTGATACCCATTCTCCTCAGCCTTTTGTTTCAGCATGTCGAAGTCGATATACAGCCACGAGAACGGCTCGCCAATCGTGTCCTTATACTGCATTTGGAAGCCAACCTCGCCAAAATAGCGGTCAGTCGAAGGATAATCAATCGTTCCGTCCTCGTTCTCAAACACATAACTGATGTCAGACGAGTCGCAAAGCAACTGGCCATCAGGCGCCAAAAGACTGTCGAGTCGATGGAAGAACTCATTCATGCGCTCCAACGAACCCACAATACCAATGCCGTTCATCAGCATCAGTATGGTGTCGAATTTCCCTTCAAGGGTGAAAAAATCTTGTTCGCGCACCTTCTTGACACCACGTTTTTTCATCGTTTCGACGGCCAGAGGAGACAGGTCGATAGCCATCACGTCGAAACCTCGCTCCTGAAGCACCAACGAATGGCAACCCGCTCCGGCTCCCACATCGAGCGTGCGACCTTTTACCAAGTCGAGCGCACGCCGCTCCAGCATAGGCATTTCATCGTAGCGACGGAAGAGCACCTGCACAGGAATCTCGTCTTCGTCAAACATCGGCGAAAACACGCGCAGCTTGCCCGCTCTCCCATTCTTCGCATAGTCGGCAATAGCCCTACCCATCGCATCCGTCTTCTTCTCCATCTTCTTTGTCGTATGATGTCTTATGCCCCTCTTTTGAAGGAACACGTGCGATTCGAATGAATCTGCATGCAAATATAATAAAAAATGTGGAAATCCAATGGCTTTTGCCAAATAAGAAATGAAAAGCAAGACTTGTTTGTCAACATAATTCCGAATTTTAGCGTCATTTTCCCGCTTCCTTCTAGCGCAAAATCGACTCTCAAAATGCCAATTTTACAGGTTTTCAACCTCAAAAATCGTTCGAAAAAAGCTCTTCTTCATCATCTTTTCGGGTCAAAGGTGGCTTTTGACGTTGTCAAAGACCACAAATGGAGCGATGAAAGCATAGCTTTGACCGCCTCATTCCATAGCTTTGACAATGCGAAAGCATAGCTTTGACATTGAGGAAAAAACAGGATGATTATTTAAAAATGCACAACCATCTGATTATCAACCGATTAAACAAATCGCTGGAAAATCGCGATTTTTCGCCCCAAAATGCACGAATCTCTGTCAAGAAGCAAAAAATGAAGGTGTTTTGTCAGGATAATTCATAAGAATTTCCTATAGGTTCTTTCGTTTTCAAATATACACGCACGATATTTTGCGAAAAAAATGCGACTTTGTGATGATTTTTCTGTATCTTTGCAGAATAGTTGAAAGTAAAACAAAAACGATGAGACGACGTTTCGCAACAATAGCTCTTGTGCTGGCTTCAATCCTATCGGTTGGGGCACAGGGATTCGACAACCTGCCCGACCCGATTGGAGACACCGAAAAGGTGGTGGACAACACGCCCGATTCGATTGCCAAAGCGTTGATGAGCCGCCCGCAACCAGGCTCCACACGCAAGGGAACGAATCCCGTGATGTTCCTTATCGGCAATAGTACGATGCGCAACGGAACGCTGGGAAACGGCAACAACGGACAATGGGGTTGGGGCTATTTCTTCCCGAAATATTTCGATGCGAACAAGATTTCAGTGGAGAATCAGGCGCTGGGCGGAATGTCCACACGAACGTTCTATACAGACCTCTGGCCAGCCATTCGCGAGGCGCTGAAGCCAGGCGATTGGGTGCTTGTTTCAATTGGCCACAATGACCAAGCTGATTTCTTCGATGCGAGGAGGGCTCGTGGTGTCATTAACGGCGTCGACCCCGATACGATGATTGTTGGTTTTAACGAGCGCAAGCAAACCAACGACACCGTCTACAGCTACGGCAACTATCTGCGCCGTTATATCAGCGAGATTCGTGCGAAAGGAGCCAATCCTATTCTGATGTCGCTCACACCTCGCAACGCCTACGACAACAAGGGGAAGATTGTCCGGAAACCTCACACGGAGTGGGCGATTCAAGTGGCAAACGCTGAAGGAGTGCCTTTCATCGACTTGAACGAGATAAGCGGGGCAAAACTCGACAGCTACAGTCGCTGGAAGGTTGACTATCATTTCCTGGGCGACAAGATTCACACGTCGAAGTTTGGCGCCGAAATGAATGCTGAAAGCGCCGCTATGGGCATCTTCGAGAGCCAAGACCTGCAGTTGAAGCCGCTGAAGGCGATGATGAAGGTCGAGATTCCACAGAAGTATATCACCACCAACGGCAAACCTCGCGTTTTCTTTACAGGCGACTCGACGGTGAAGAATTTCGACAACGAAGAGGATGGAATGTGGGGATGGGCTTCGCAGGCTTCGACGGTGTTCGACGAGAACAGAATCACTCTCATCAACGCCGCTCGTGCAGGTCGCTCCACACGTTCGTTCATTCGCGAAGGCTTGTGGGACAGGGTGTATGAATCGTTGCAACCTGGCGATTTTGTGACTATCCAATTCGGCCATAATGACATCTGTCCCATTACCGACGCGAAGGCTCGCGGCGTGATTCCCAGCGCAAAAGATACGCTGCACGTTTACAAGATGGACGATGGAACCTACGAGGTGGTTTACTCGTTCGGTTGGTATCTGAAGAAGATGATTGACGATACGAGAGAGAAGGGAGCTACGCCGATTCTCGTATCGCTCACTCCGCGCAACGAGTGGCCAGGCGGTCGCATTGAGCGACGCGATAATACATACGGAAAATGGTATCGCGAGGTGGTGGAAGAGACAGGCGTGGAATTCATCGATATGCACAACATTTCTGCCGATGCGCTCGATAAGATGTTCGCCGTGAAGAAACTGCCGAAAAACAAGGAGAAGGCCAAGCAGAAGGTGGAACGCATCAAGCAGAAAGCGGGCGTCTATTTCAAGAAAGACCACACCCATGCTTCGAAGATAGGGGCGCAATTGAACGCGCAAAGCTTTGCAAAGGGACTTCGCCAAAATGGTTCGCCGCTGGCTGAATACTTGCGCTTCGCTAAATGATAAAGAAAAAACGATAAAGGATAAATAATATGAAGACATTGAGAATCATCGTGCTGGCCATCATAGCCATTACATTGGGCGCCAACAACATCAACGCCCAGAATGCGAAGACAAAAGCAAGATTGGCTGAGATACGTACGGCTTACGCCAAAGCACAACAACTGGCTGAGAAGGGAATGAAAGGTCCCAAGAAGAACTATCAAGTCTTTGAATCGTGGACAAACGACCCTAATGGCGACTCCCACATGAAGACGGAGTTCTTTTTCGACAACTCCGAGATGTTTAAAGAACTCGAGGTTTATCCCTGCACGTTGGTGCTGGCTCGCCAGACATCGGGCGTCTTTTATCAGGAATTCCTCTATGACAATGAAGGAAGACTGATGTTCGCCTTCATTCGCAACGATTATGGCGATGGTGGGCTCACCGAACGACGCTATTATTATGACAACAACGGCCCCATCTGGATGATTGACAAGAAAGTAGACAAGAATACAAAGAAGGTGCTCAAAGAGAAGCAGGAAGACATTAGTTCGGAGGATCACGAGTTCTTCGGCGATGCTATCTATTGCGGTCGTCCCGCTTCTGAACTGCATCAGGCCTTCGAAGCTATGAACATGATTCACGACTAAGAAACGAAATGATAGACAGACAAACGGTTGAGAAAATAAAAGACGCTGCCAACATTGTGGATGTGGTGTCGGAGTTTGTGACATTGCGTAAAAGCGGTGCCAACTACAAAGGTTTGTGCCCCTTCCACAATGAGAAGACTCCCTCGTTCATAGTGACGCCTGCCCGCAATACCTGCCACTGCTTCGGTTGCGGCAAGGGTGGCACGCCCATCACGTTCATTATGGAACATGAGCAGATAACCTACCCCGAAGCACTCAGATGGCTCGCCAACAAATATCACATCGAGATTGTGGAACGCGAATTGAGCGATGCGGAGAAGGAGGAGCAAAGCAACCGTGAATCGATGTTTATCGTGAATGAATTCGCCTTGAAGTATTTCGAAGACACACTCCACAACACGACTGATGGTGTGGCTATCGGTATGCAATATTTCCGTCAACGTGGAATACGCGACGATATCATACGCGAGTTCCAACTGGGATTCGACCCCAACGACCGTTTGGCCTTTGCACGAGAAGCCATTCAAAAAGGATACAAGCCTGAGTTCATCGAGAAAGTGGGCATCTGCTATAAGAACGAACGCGGTGAGCTCATCGACCGCTTTGCTGGACGAGTAATCTTCCCGTGGATTGGCGTCAGCGGAAAGGTGGTTGGATTCGGTGGACGCAAGCTCGATGCTGCCACGAAAGGTGTGCAAC
Organism: Prevotella sp.; assembly: GCA_017557405.1. Classification (GTDB taxonomy): domain Bacteria; phylum Bacteroidota; class Bacteroidia; order Bacteroidales; family Bacteroidaceae; genus Prevotella. Next base: position 22,631 of record JAFYYV010000050.1, on the reverse strand, counting down.
AGAAATACGTAAACTCACCCGATAGCGACATCTACCATAAAGACCGCGAACTCTACGGCATCTATCAAGCCAAACGAGCCATCGCCAAAGAAGACTGCGTCTACATGGTGGAAGGCTATACTGACGTCATCGCAATGCATCAAGCTGGTATCAAGAACGTGGTGGCGAACTCAGGAACCGCTCTCTCGGTGCATCAGATTCATATCCTGCGGCGGTTCACCCAAAACGTCGTTCTTCTCTATGATGGTGATGAAGCTGGAATCCACGCCGCATTGCGCGGAACTGACATGATGCTGGCAGAAGGAATGAACATGAAAGTGTTGCTTCTGCCTGATGGCGACGACCCTGATTCGTTTGCCCGAAAGCATACGGCCAACGACTTCAAGCAGTATATCGAGCAACATCAAACTGATTTCATTCAGTTCAAAACTGACTTGCTGCTACGCAACGAGCGCGACCCGCTAAAACGGTCGGAAGCCATCAACTCCATCGTGAAGAGCATCTCGGTGGTGCAAAATCCAATCCTGCGCGACACATACATTCAAGACTGTTCTCAACGAATGGGCATCAACGAAGCTACGCTCATCAATCAGATGAACCGATTCATTCGTGATGCGAAAAACGGAAACAATCAGCAATCGACAACCGATGCTCAACAACCAGCACCAACCAACCAACATCCAACACCCGTTTCAGCGGTTGCGAACAACACAGGGGCTTCTGAGAAAGTGGAACGCATGATCATCCAAATGCTGATTCGATTTGGTGAACAAGTGATATTTGAAAATGTTGAGACAGATGACGGAAACACGACGAACCTGACTGTTGCTCAATTCTTCGCCTACAATTTGGCGGAAGACGGATTGCGTTTCAGCAACGAACTCTTCAACCGAATCTTGGACGAAGCGACCGAGAAATGCGGCGCAGATGGAACGAAAGCCGAATCGTATTTCATCAATCACGACGATATCAATATCAGTCGAATTGCCGTCGAGTTGACACAAGATCAATTCCATTTGCCCGACACCCAACAGCCACAGTTGGATATCGAAACGCTTCAGCAACAAGCTATGCATCTGGTGCTCGATTTCAGGATGGATTATCTGGACAAACGACTGAAAGAAATAAAGAGAGAAATCACCAACGTACAAAATAGTGCCGAGCGAACCCGCGAACTGATGACCGAATTCATGGAGAAATCGGAAATGAGGAACGCATTGGCGAAAAAGGTAGGAAGCAACATAATTCTATAGACATCAAGGAGGAGTATATGGATATTTTTATCATAGTGTTGTCTTTGATTATCATCGGAGCGGTGATTTTCATGACACACTATCAGAATGACAAACAAAAAAAAGAACAAAAAGATCCGCTGGTTGACATACAAAACCAACGGAAAGATACTGTTGCACAAGCGCTGAAAGGTTTGAACTGCGAGTGCAAATGGCAGACGGAAGACGATGAAGAGGTTGCCATATTCGAATTCCAAAGCGGACATTTCAGCATCAGGATAAAAAAGGACACCCCCTACGTTGACTTGTTGTTCTTGTTCTTCTATCAGACAAGCGTTGAGAACATTCATCTCGTGCGTACCGTCTGCAATTCATGTAACATCAACATCGAGAACACGCGTGCCATCTATTCAATTTCCGATGGTAGCAACAACGTCGATATTCATGCTATCACCAACATCTTGCTTGAACAAAAAACAGCTCAGCAAGTGCTGAAACGTGCGATGAATAGTTCGTTCCAATGCCGAAACGCGTTTATCAGACAATTCAACGAATCCCAAAAAGACAACGAACAGGCGGAGAATCATGATGCCGAGAAAGACAAAGCTCAATGGAAGCGCGAGTTGGAATTGCTGAGCGAGCAGGAAATCATGCATCAAGATGATGGTCCTGGCTGGCGTAGCAACGAAGCTGAACCTTTGGAATTGAGAAACGTTTTAGCTACTGCACTGGATTTGAAAGACATCGTTCCGCAACGACTCACCATCATTGCAAACGATAGCATCGACTCGATGGAAAACTCTGATGCCATCTTGGCCTACCATCTTTCAAACCCATTGATAAAAGGAGGTGATTTCATTGCCGATGAAACATTGCTTAATCTGAAATATGCTGCACCTTCAATGCCCGAAGCTGAACGTAATATCAACATTCACCTCAAAGCTGAGCGCAAAGCAGATCAAACTCTCTATTTCAGAGTCACCATCTCTGTTGTGCCACTATCCATCACGCATCATCCAACTTCAAATATTCAATTTGGTAGTCGGGAAAACCGTCCAGCCATCTGTTCGTTCCTGACTGCTTATGATTTGTCGTCGCCCAAACAACGACTCGACAAGTTTCATTATATGTGGAAAGAGGCGTTGGAACTAATCAAGACAAATCCCGAGGAACTCACTGAAGAACAACGACTCATCAGCGAATGCATGGATTCTCATCTGAGTTTCAACATCTTCATGGGCTCAGTCATGTACAGAGACAAACGTTTCTACGAGGCAATACGTTATCTGGAAAACGCTTATCAGTATTGCAAATCGCAGGTAAAAGACATGAAACCTTCTGAGAAAGAGTTGTTCTTCCACATCTGCTACCTCATCGGTTTCTGTTACACCGAACTCGAGCAATACGAAAAAGCATATTATTATCTGGAGATGACAATGCCCATCAGACGCATCACCTACACGGAGGAATATGTGAACTGCATGGTCAACAGCGCCGACTTCCGAGCCCTCGATATCATTGACAATTTGATGAGCGAAGCTCAGAATCCCATTGAAGACGAGAACGAAACACCTCCACCTCACATCAAAGCCTTCATAAGCTTCCTCAAGCGGCGAAAAGCCTATGTCCTTATTGAACAACAGAAGTTTGACGAAGCCAAAGCTATGTTGCAGCAAATGCTCGACGAACCCGAAAATAGCGATTTCGCCATCAGCGAGTTGGCGTTCTTGCAAAAAAGAAAAGGACTCTCAGATTCATAAACCCTCTTTTTCAAATATCGAATATCAAAAATAAAATAAAATAATTTCCAATGTACTATATCGAAAAAACATTTGAGATTTCCGCCAGTCATCAACTTGCACTTTCCTATCAGAGCAAGTGCTGCCAGATGCATGGTCATAATTGGAAAATCACCGTCTATTGTCGTTCTAAAGAACTGAACAAAGACGGGATGGTCATCGATTTTTCCGAAGTGAAGAAACGCATCAAGCGACCGCTCGATCACCAAAACCTGAACCAAGTGCTTCCGTTCAATCCTACTGCCGAAAACATCGCACGATGGATTACGGAACAAATACCAGAATGCTATAAGGCACGAGTGCAAGAGAGTGATGGCAATGTTGCTATTTACGAAAAGGATTTTGTATGAGCTATAGAATCAACGAAATCTTTTATTCCCTACAAGGCGAAGGCCACAATACTGGGCGTGCAGCCGTGTTCGTCAGGTTCGCAGGGTGCAACCTGAAGTGTCCTTTTTGTGACACCGAATTTGCTCGATACAAAGAACTCACGACCGAAGAGATTCTCACTCAGATAGCCAACATCTATCACCCAACATCTAACACCCAACGCCCAAGCCTGCCCCTTATTGTCCTGACAGGAGGCGAACCCACTTTGCAGGTTGATGAATCATTCATCGACCGTCTGCACGAGGTTGGCTACGAAGTGGCGATGGAAAGTAATGGAACCCACCTGCCACCATTCAATCTTGACTGGCTGACCATCTCACCCAAACAAAATGTCGTAGTCGAACGATGCAACGAACTGAAATGCATCTTCGACATGTCGGGGGATGTCAACGACTTCGGTATCCAAGCCGACTATTATTATCTGCAACCTTGCGATACAAGAGATGCCACCCAGAACCATCTTATCATCCAGCAGTGCATAGACTATATCAAACGCCATCCACGATGGCGACTCTCCCTCCAGACACATAAACTCGTGGGATTCAAATAAAACTTTCATCTCTCATCCTTCACCCCTCATCCAAAATGATCTACCTCCACTGGGCCATACTCATCATCTATGTCGCCACTATCATAAGTGCGATGACAGCCGTGCTGATGGACAACCGTCAGCCTGCTAAGACCGTGGCCTGGCTTCTCGTCCTCCTCTTCATCCCACTCATTGGCATTGTGCTCTATTATTTCTTTGGCCAGAACACTCGCAAAGAGAAATATATTAGTCAGCGAAGCCTCGACCAACTGACCAAACGCTCCATGCTTAGCTTCGTCGAACAGCGAGACCTGCAACTACCTGAGAAACACAACACTCTGATAAGACAATTCACACAACAGAACTGGGCCTTGCCTTTCAAGAACAATAATGTGGAGATTTTCACCGATGGTTTCTCGTTCTTCACATCCCTATTAAAAGCCATCGGACAAGCTCGACATCATATTCACCTCTCCACATACATCATTGAAAATGACCCACTCGGACAACTCATAGCTGACGCACTCATCGACCGTGCCAAACAAGGTGTCGAGGTGCGACTCATCTACGATGATGTGGGCTGCTGGCGTGTACCCAACTCCTTCTTCGAACGCATGCGCTCTGGTGGTATTGACGTACATGCATTCATGCCCGTTCACTTCCCAGCCTTCACCAGCAAAGTCAACTATCGTAACCACCGAAAGCTCTGCATCATTGATGGAGAATTGGGATTCATTGGTGGTATGAACATCGCTATGCGATATCTTCGTGGAACGACCCGTTCTTCATGGCGCGACACCCATCTTCTTGTTCGTGGTGGAGCTGTCTATGGCATACAACGCGCCTTTCTCGTCGATTGGTATTTCGTCGATCGAACTCTTGTCAGCGGAGAGGAATACTATCCGGAGCAACCAACAACCGACACCCAACTGCCAACACCCAATTTGGCTCAAGTTGTCACAAGCAGTCCCATTGCCCAATGGCCCGACATCATGCAAGGCTATGTTCGCATCCTTCTCGAAGCGAAACAATACGTCTATATGGAGACTCCTTATTTCCTTCCAACAGAACCCATTCTCTTCGCTATGCGCACAGCAGCACTCGCTGGAGTTGACGTTCGTCTCATGGTGCCCACCCATCCCGACTCACGATTGCTTGAATGGGCGTCACGTTCCTATCTTGTCGAAACATTGGATGCTGGAGTGAAGGTCTATCTCTACGAAGCAGGGTTCAACCATAGCAAACTACTTGTTGCCGACGACTCATTATGCACTTGCGGAAGCACCAACATCGACTTCCGTTCTTTTGAAAACAATTTCGAGGCAAACATTTTCTTCTACGATGAAACAATGGCCATGCGCATGAAGAAAGTATTCCTAGATGACCAAGAACATTGCAGTCTTGTCGATGAACAAACCTTCGCTCACCGCCGACCATTCGTTCACAGGCTATGGGAGTCGCTCATACGACTACTCTCGCCGCTCCTCTAATGCATCTTCTTCCTCAACCAAATTCTTGAAAATCGAGAAATTCACGCTTCCGTAAGCACGATGCTCACGGAAACAGGGATGACTCGAAAAATCGTTGTGTTTTCCATGCTCGAAAACGAACACACCTTCGTCAGCCAACAACTGATGTTCGAAAACCAAGTCAGGCACCTTTGGCAAATCGGGTAAGTTGTAAGGTGGATCAGCAAAGATGAAATCGAACTTCTGCTTACAAGACTTCACAAACCGAAACACATCTCCACGAATGAGCAAGCAGCGATCGGTTCCAATCTTTTTCATACATTGGTCGATGAACCGAGCATGATCGCGGTCTTGTTCCACGCTGACCACCTGTCGGCAACCGCGAGAAATCAGTTCCAACGAGATGCTACCTGTTCCCGCAAAAAGGTCCAATGCCACAAGACCGTCAAAATCCAAGTAACCATTCAGCACATTGAAGATGTTCTCCTTTGCGAAGTCAGTCGTCGGTCTTGCTTTGAACGAACGCGGAATCTCGAAATGACGACCTTTGTATAGCCCAGTGATGATTCTCATATTTTCAACCTTTCATCAATATCTCTTATCTCTTTATCTACTTGTCTTTTATCTATAGATTTTCATCCTCCCCCTTTCACAAACAATGTTTGCAAATCGAAAGGCATTCCCTTGATTTGAGTGACAGGTGCGCGGTTGAACTCTGCTACTGGATTGATTACATAAACTTTTCGGCAATACGTGCGCAGTGCCTCGATACTCCATTCGCGGTCGGGAATGTCACCCGTCACATACAACTCATCGTTCTGCACATCCATCCCCATCTGTTTCCACGCATAAAGCACGAAAAAGACAGCATCACGGGAATGTGCGGCATCAAAGGAATTGCAGAAACGGAAACGATTCTTGTCAAAACAGAACACCTCCAAGCGCTTGTCGTGGTAATAAGCGTAGAGTTTCTTATGCACACCCGTATGGCTTCGTTGGTGAAGAAGACTCCAGACAGGTTGCACCAAGTGAACAAAACGTACATCATCAAAATGGTCGTCAATGACCAGTTTCAAGTCTTTGTTGATAGAGAACACCGCCACCGCATTAAGGTCTGGCAACACACTATGCAACACCACACACCCCTCCATACCCGTAACGGAATGATGGTAAAGTTGCTCCTTAGCCGTCTCATCGAACTCCTGGATGGGAATCATTAATACGGGAGAATCAACGAGTACTTGCGCACGCTGGTAACCACGATTCAGCAGGTCGCACTCCCTGAATGCCTCACGCAGGTTCGCAGCCAGCGAGATGCCACTTTTCACGATATAAGGCTCATATACCACTTGGTTTACAGCCGTAGGGTCACTCACGGCAAATGCGAGCGTGTTGCGGCTGATACGTATATTCAATCTCACACGTTGGTTCATGGTTCTGTTTTCTAAGTCGGGCATGTCTATTATTGATGAAGGATGAAAGAATAGTAATGTGGATTAGGGTTGATGACCGATAGATGAAAGCACACTCAGCAGGCACACGATAGCCAAAGCGAGCACACATAGCGCCAACAGCAAATTATTGTTTGGTTTTATTTTCATTTCTCGTTCATTTGTATTACCTTTGCAAAATTACGAAAATCTTTTGAATTTCATGCCTATCGATTCGTTAATCTTTCAAATACGTCAACAGTTTGGCTTTCAACCCACCGCCGACCAGGAGCGTGCGATCCACGAATTCGCTGCTTTTGTGGCCGATTCGTCACCCTCGGCATTGATGATTCTGCGCGGCTCAGCCGGTACAGGAAAAACATCGTTGGCATCGGCCATCGTACAGACTTTGGTGAAATGTGGGCAGAAAGTGGTACTCCTCGCACCAACAGGACGTGCAGCAAAGGTTTTTGAATTGAACAGTGGACACTCTGCATTCACTATTCATCGAAAAATCTATCGACAGCGGTCGTTGATGGGCGACTTCAATCTGAACGACAATCTGCACAGCAATACCCTTTTTCTGGTTGACGAAGCATCGATGATTGCCAACTCTAGCCTCCCCCTACCCCCCTCCCGTAGAGGGGGAACAGCCTCACCTACAGGGGAAAGTTTGGAGGGGGCATTTTTCGGCAGCGGCAACCTACTCGACGACCTTGTCTCTTACGTCTATAATGGACGCGACTGCCGACTGATGCTCATTGGCGACCACGCACAGTTGCCGCCTGTAGGGATGGAAGAGTCTCCCGCGCTCGATGCAAATTGGATGCGCGGCTATGGATTAATCGTCCACGAAGCCGACCTCAACGAAGTGCTGCGCCAAAGTCAGGAAAGCGGAATACTGATGAATGCCAACGAAATACGGCAGATGATCACGCACGATGAGATGACCCAACTGCCACAAATCCGCTTCCAAGGATTCGCCGACCTGCGCATCGTAACGGGCGATGAACTCATCGAATCCATCAGCAGCAGCTACAGCCACGTGGGGATTGATGAAACAATGATTGTCACACGGTCGAACAAACGTGCAAACGCCTACAACATGGGCATCAGGAACACCATCCTCGGACGCGAGGACATGCTTTGCATGGGCGATCAACTGCTCGTTGTGAAAAACAACTACTACTGGCTGACACAAAACAATCCACCATCACCCGACAACCAACTATCTCCTCCCCTACGGGGGGAGGTCGGGAAGGGGCTTTCTAATCTCTCTTTCATCGCAAACGGTGACTGCGCACGAGTTCAACGAGTAAGACATGTGCGGCAACTCTATGGATTCACCTTCGCAGATGTATCGTTGCAGTTCCCCGACTACGAAAACCTTGAATTGCATGCCACCGTTGTGCTCGACACACTCACCGCTGAAGCACCAGCACTCACACGCGAGCAGAGCGATCTATTATATAATAATGTGATGGAGGATTATGCTGATATTCCTTTGAAAACCGACAGATTGAAACGACTACGTGAAGACCCGCATTTCAATGCCCTGCAGATAAAATACGCCTACGCCGTGACCTGCCACAAAGCACAAGGCGGGCAATGGAGCCACGTCTACATCGATCAAGGATACATGACCGACGATATGCTGACTCCTGACTACATCCATTGGCTCTACACCGCTTTCACACGAGCCACCGAAACGCTTTTCCTCGTTAATTGGCCGAATAAAATGATGAAGGAAGAAGGATGATGGATGATGGTTTAATAGTTTTATCTTTCAAGACAAACAAACCTTCATCCCTCATCCTTCATCCCTCATCCTTCATCCCTCATCCTTCATCCCTCATCCCCCTAAAAGGGGAACTCTATTCATCCATTTGGAACAGCGGATCTTCGGGCATCACCATGATTGGCTTCTGTTCAAACTGCTGCAAAGTCTCTTGAGGAACATACTGTTTGTCAACCACCAGGCGGAACATGTACTCGCGGAACCAACGGTCGGTCATGATCAGATAGCCGCCCTGTCCGCTGCTAGCACCCCACGAGTTCTCCACTTTCCACTTCTTGGGTTGGCCGTTGGCATCTAAATCAACCGCAGTGAGTGTCATTGCGTGAGTAGAACCACTATCGAATGTCGAGATGCGTTGAGCCTTGTCCATCGAGAATGTAGTGCCGAAAAGCGAGTCGAAATCGTAGTTCTCGGTATCAAGATAACCGCGTTTGCGATCGAACTGCTTACCTACATCATAACTGGAATACAGTTTCCGACCATCTTTCAGCGAAGCGATGGCCAACTTCGCGATGTCCTCCATCGGCAAGTTCAGGTATTTCCAGTTATGACCATCATAGGTGTGGCGGTCGTATTCCACCTCGAAAGTCTTGTAATAAGGGCGTCGCGGGTCGTTCATCACCATGATGAAAGTGCCGTTTAGGTCGCCACCCACCGTCTCAGCATAGAACTCCTTCGGCGTATATCGGCGTGGCTCGACCACCTGCTTTCCATACTTGTCCTTATGTGCGTAGGTGAACTCCTTCACAGGTTCGCCCAACGTGAGACAAAGCATGCGATAAATGGTCGTCAGCATCTCAGTCTTACGCTGCTCGATGGCAGCAGGTTTCTTCTTGTCGGCCACCATCTGGCGCAACTCCAAACCAAATTCGCGCAACTTGGAACTCATCATACGCGCCATGCGACTGGTGTTGTCGGCACTATACGTCTCCGGTTGCAAACCCTTGGGAACCAATCCGTATTTGCTTGCCAAGTCGGCCACACCGCAGATAGTTCCTCCATCGTTGATGGGATGATGGAAGAAAAACTGCACACGCAAGTCATCGATGGGTTTATCAGCACAGTCGATGACACCCTGCAGCATCAGATTAGCCTTCTCCAATTGGTCGTAGAAGAACAAATAGTCGTGCGAGAACTCAACAGCGAGCGTATCCTCATGCTGCTTGGCAAAGTTGGAGCGAAGCACGTTCAACCCTGAGAACATCCAGCAACGACCACTCGATTTCTGGTCGTGAATACTCTGCTTGGGCGTCTCTATACTAAAATAGGTATCGATGTCTCCCTGATTGGCAAAATTCTTGGCCAAGTCGTCAATAGGATTCTGCGCAATAGCGTTGAAAAGGGCTTTCTGCGAGGGGTTGGAAGCCTGCGCCTTCTCCATCTGCGCGAGCATCTGCGGTGAAATGCCACCATTGGATTTCTGTGCCGAAGCCGACAACGAAGCCATCAGACACAATGCTAATAAAAAATGTTTGTTCATATAGTTTTCATTGAGATTGGTTTTCTACGTGCAAATATACATAAAATTCCCGAATAACAAACCTATCGCAACGAAGAATTTGCATTTTACCTCGTTTGCTTTTTCAAGTTTGTGACAATTGAGACAATTAGACACACGTTTTTTACACGCTTCAAATCTCCCTCCCAACCTTCCTACAAAGGGAAAAGATTATTAGCATGTTGAAATGGAGAGGTTCTCAGTAAGAATTTGAATCAACGAGCATCAAAATTGATTAAAAAGCTACAAAAATGAGCTACAACTATGTTAATATTTAGTTAAATATATAATTATAATTATTAATATATATTAAATAATTTATATAACTTATTGATAATCAATCTGTTCAGGAATTTCTACGGAAAGTGGGAGGCGTAAAAAGGAGGTGTCTAATTGTCCCATTTGTCCCACACGGAAAAAAGCAGTGTTGTCATTGATGGTCTTTGACAACGTCATTTGTGGCTTTTGACCACGTCATTGCATAGCTTTGAGCGGCTCATTTGTGGTCTTTGACAACGTCATTTGTATCCTTTGACAAAACTGAAAGAATTCAATAAAAGAATCTTCCGATTGCCGTCACTCCACTTTCTTTTTATCCCACTCCTCGAGAATCACTTCAGCTTGCTTCTTATGCTTGCGATCGCGGCGCCCACGACGGTCAAGAAGATTGGCAAAATCGAACGAAGCGATTCCCACTGGTGCCTCGGCAGCACCCATCATGGCGCCCTGCATTGCCCATGCAGCAATGAGCCCTTTCACACGCGGGTCGAGTTCGGTCACAGTAACCTCAGGCAACATGTGGTCGTTGGGGAGCAAAAACATCGTGTCGGGGAGTTCGCGGGCGGCCAATCGTTCAAAACCATATTGCACATGACGGAAACTCACGCTGTCGAAAGGTTCTTCGAGCACGACTGCACCATCAAGCCCTGTCGTGACAGCTTTTTGTTGGTCGGCTTTCACGGAAACGCCAGGAACGGGCTTATTAGTGTCCATATCGTACACGAACAAGCGCCTCTGCCCTGTTGCACGATTGCAAAAGCCCAGCAACAACAAAAGCAATACCCATCGAAACATAAATAGCATAAACCGTACTCAAAATTTTTGACAAAGATATAATGTTTTCGGCAATCATCCAAACATCGTGAACATCCATTAAAACGAATTAAACAAAAACAACGTTCATTTTTTCAGTAACCTTAATTTTATTGATTTTTTCGTTAAAAAACTGCGTTTAACAGCCATTACATACAATATTACCCAACATTCAACACCCATCACCTGAATGCCGAAGTTTTTCGCTCTGCTCAAGGAAACTCCTACGTCTCGGCAAAAAAAGAAACAAGTTTCTTTGTTTTGCGCTCGACTTTTTGTAACTTTGCAACGTTATTCCATAAATATGTAAATGGAGAAGAGCGAATTTAAGCTATTAAGCCACATAAAAACACCCTCTGACCTGCGGAAACTCAGCGTTGAGCAACTGCCACAGGTATGCCAAGAACTGCGCGACGACATCATTCAAGAGGTGTCCGTCAATCCTGGGCATTTTGCCTCGTCGCTCGGTGTTGTTGAGATTACTGTTGCATTGCACTACGTCTTCAACACGCCCGAGGACCGACTTGTTTGGGATGTGGGGCATCAGGCTTACGGACATAAGATTCTCACAGGTCGACGCGAATCGTTCTGCACGAATCGTAAACTGAATGGATTGCGCCCGTTCCCCACTCCACTCGAAAGCGAATATGACTCGTTCACTTGTGGACACGCCTCGAACTCCATATCAGCGGCGCTGGGTATGGCTGTAGCTTACGCTCATCAATCATCCCCTGACAATGAACAGTCAACCGCCAACACCCCTAAAGTAGTAGCCATCATTGGCGATGGCGCTATGAGTGGAGGGCTTGCATTCGAGGGATTGAACAATGTTTCATCGACTCCGAACGACCTGCTCATCGTGCTCAACGACAACGATATGTCGATTGATCATGCTGTGGGTGGAATGGAAAAATATCTGCTTAGCCTCGACGCCAACGAGACCTACAACCGACTGCGTTTCAAAGCATCGCAGTGGCTCAAGGCTCGCGGTATGATGACCGACAACCGCCGCAAAGGACTCATACGTCTGAACAACGCGCTGAAGTCGGCTCTCGCCCACCAACAGAACATTTTCGAAGGCATGAACATTCGTTACATCGGCCCTTACGATGGGCATGATGTGGTTGAATTGGTTCGTGTAATGCAACAGTTGAAGGACATGAAAGGCCCCAAACTGCTGCATTTGCACACCAAGAAAGGAAAAGGATACAAGCCTGCTGAGGAAAGCGCCACCGTTTGGCACGCACCTGGGAAATTCGATCCTGAGACGGGAGAGCGAATCATGGGTGATGAAAAGAACAAACCGCCAAGATATCAGGATGTCTTCGGACATACGTTGTTGCGGCTTGCCAAAGAAAACCCGCGTATTGTAGGTGTAACCCCCGCTATGCCCACAGGTTGCTCAATGAACATCATGATGGCCGAAATGCCCGATCGGACTTTTGATGTAGGTATCGCTGAAGGTCATGCTGTGACCTTCTCTGCCGGTATGGCGAAAGAGGGATTGCAACCATTCTGCAACATCTACAGTGCCTTCGCGCAACGCGCCTACGACAATATCATCCACGATGCTGCCATTCTGTCGCTGCCTGTGGTGCTCTGTCTCGATCGTGCAGGTCTTGTGGGCGAAGACGGTCCTACCCATCACGGAGCTTTCGATATGGCGGCTCTGCGTCCCATACCCCATCTGACCATTGCTTCGCCTATGAACGAACGCGATTTGGTCAACCTCATGTATACGGCCCAACTGCCCGAAAAAGGAACGTTTGTCATTCGTTATCCACGTGGTTGCGGACAATTCACCCCAAGCGAAGACGAGAAACCTGTTTGGGAACAACCTTTCGAAGAACTGCCTATCGGAAAAGGCAGACGACTCGTTGATGGCAACGATGTGGCTGTATTGTCCATCGGACCGATAGGAAACAATGTGGAAGAAGCCATCGAACGCCTCCAACAGAAAACTGCCAACGCCCTCTCCGTAGCTCACTACGACTTGCGATTCTTGAAACCGCTCGATGAGGAACTACTACATGAAGTAGGAAGACGTTTCAAACGAATCATCACGGTGGAAGACGGTGTTCTCAAAGGTGGAATGGGGTCGGCTGTCCTTGAATGGATGAGCGACCACGGATACAAACCCGATATCGTACGCCTCGGATTGCCCGATGAGTTTGTGGAACACGGCACTGTGTCAGAACTGCAACACATCGTGGGCATTGACACCGACTCTATTCTGAATGCCATTACTCAACATCCATCACTCAACACCCAACGCTCATGAAGATCATTATTGCCGGCGCTTACGCCATTGGAACCCATTTGGCACAGATGCTCTCGCGCAACAACGATGACATCACGCTTATCGACGAAGACGAAGAACGCCTTTCGCGAATCGGCTCCGATTACGATTTGCTCACCATGCAGGCTTCGCCAGTCAGCGTCAAAGCATTGCGCGACGCCGATGCTTCACATGCCGACCTGTTCATTGCTGTGACGCCTGACCAAAGCAAAAACATCAATAGTTGCATCATGGCTAAGGCGTTGGGAGCCAAACGCACAGCTGCAAAGGTCGACGACTCTGAACATCTTGCGCCTGAGATGCAACAGTTCTTCGAGAAGTTGGGAATCAACTCGCTCATCTATCCTGAGCTTTTGGCAGCCAAAGACATCATCAACGGCTTGAAAATGTCGTGGGTGCGCCAACGTTTGGAGATTCATGACGGCGCACTTGTGATGCTGGGCATCAAACTGAGAGAGTCGTGTACCATTCTGAATCGCCCGCTTCGCGAGCTTTGCGGTCCTGAAGACCCTTATCATATCGTGGCCATCAAACGTGGAACCGACACCATCATCCCTGGTGGAAACGATGAGTTGATGCTTTACGACCAGGCTTACTTCATGACAACGCGCCAATACATCCCCTACATCCGTGAGATTGTGGGCAAAGAGAAATATGCCGACGTGAAGAACGTGATGTTCATGGGAGGTGGAGCGACTGCCGTCAGAGCCATCAAGATGCTGCCCGAGTATATGGATGCGAAGATTCTTGAGATGGACAGCAAACGCTGCGAGGTCCTCAACAACTTGCTGGAGAACGACAAGACGCTCGTTATCAATGGAGATGGTCGCGATATCCCGTTGCTCATCGAGGAGGGCATCAAGAACACACAGGCATTCGTGGCTCTTACAGGTAATGCTGAAACCAACATCCTTGCCTGTCTTACCGCCAAGCGGTTGGGTGTCAGGAAGACGGTGGCGATGGTGGAAAACCTCGATTACGTGTCGATGGCAGAAAGCCTCGATATTGGTACCATCGTCAACAAGAAAGCCATCGCAGCCAGCCACATCTATCAGATGATGCTCAACGCAACAGTTGTTAGCGTGCACTTCCTGACTACGGTGAATGCCGATGTGGCCGAGTTCATCCCGAAAGAAGGTTCGAAAGTGACCAAGAAACCTGTGAAAGACCTGGGATTACCCAAAGGTATGACTATCGGAGGACTCGTGCGCAACGGACAAGGCATGCTTGTCTCGGGTATGACTCAAATACAAGCTGGCGACTCGGTTATGGTGTTCTGTCACGACATGAACATGAAGAAGATTGAGAAAATGTTCATCTAACACCTTCATCCATCATCGTTCATCCTTATTCATTCGAATATGATCAATCTGAAGACGATATACAAGGTACTGGGGCAGTTGCTTCTCATCGAAGCATCGCTCATGTTTCTGTGTCTCTGCATAGCCTTTTATTATGCAGAAGACGACACATTGGCATTTATCGTCTCAACAGCCCTCACCATATCGTGTGCCTTCCTGCTGAAATATGTCGGACAAGACAGCGACAACACCCTTTCACGCCGCGACTCCTATCTGCTGGTATCGCTCACGTGGGTGGCATTCAGTATCTTCGGCATGCTTCCCTTCATGATTGGCGGCTACATCAACAACCTGACCGATGCCTTCTTTGAGACAATGGCGGGATTCTCCACCACAGGTGCTTCTATCATCAACAATGTGGAACGACTTCCACACGGCATTCTTTTCTGGCGATCTATGTCGCAATGGATTGGAGGTCTCGGTATCGTGTTCTTCACCATCGCCCTGCTGCCCTCGATGGTAGGTGGAAGTGTGAAGGTGTTTGCAGCCGAAGCAACAGGCCCCCTACGCGCCAAACTGCATCCCAAACTCAGCACCAACGCCAAATGGCTTTGGTCCATCTACATATTCCTCACATTGGCCTGCATCGTTTGCTATTTCCTTTGTGGAATGCCTTGGTTCGACAGCATCAATTATGCGATGACCACCACCGCTACAGGTGGATTCGCCATTCATAACGATGGACTCCAGCATTTTGGATTAGCGTCCATAGAATACACTTGCACGCTGTTCTGTTTCCTCTGCGGAATCAATTTCACCTTATTATACTTCTCCATTTCGAAACTACGTCTGAAGAACCTGCTGCGCAACTCAGAGTTCAAATTCTATATCAGTATGACCCTGATTTGCACGGTGGCTGTGATGCTCATGCTGATATTCCAAACCGGCTATTCACCCGCACGTGCTTTCCGTAGCAGCATTTTCCAGGTGGTTTCGTTCATCACGTCAACAGGACTCTTCAACGAAGACGTGGGCGACTGGCCACCTGCAGCCATCATCATCCTCGGATTGTGCATGATTGTTGGTGCAAGTTCAGGTTCAACTTCTTCAGGTATGAAAGGTGTGCGTGTGGTGATGTTGCTGAAAATCGTCCGCAACGAATTCCGTCAGATCCTTCACCCCAACGCCGTTCTCCCATTGCGCATCAACGGGATGAACATTCCGCAACAACAACGTGTCACATTGCTGGCATTCTTCACCATATTCGTGCTGCTATGTCTCATCATGTTCACGTTGCTCATGATTTTCGGCGTGGATTATATCAACTCCGCAAAAATCACACTCAGTTGCATCAGCAACGTAGGACCATCACTCGAAACGGGTGTAGGTCCAAACATCTCGTGGGTAACATTGCCCGTCACCGTCAAATGGCTTTGCTCGGCCATGATGTTGATGGGACGTTTGGAAATCTTCAGCGTACTCATCATCTTCACACGAGCTTTTTGGAAAGAAAATTAAGTAAGGATAACAATCAATAATGTATAAGAACGCGAAATGAAACCATTGAAGTTCAACGCAATACTCAAAGAAACAATCTGGGGGGGCTCCAAGCTCATCCCCTTCAAACATATCACCAACAACCAACAGCCTTCATCCAACACCCAGATCGGCGAGAGTTGGGAAATCAGTGGAGTGCCAGGACACGAAACCACTGTGGCTGAAGGCGAATACAAAGGCCTCAGTTTGAATCAACTGGTGGCTTTGCTTGGCGAACAACTGGTGGGCAAGAAGAATTTGGAGCGTTTCTCCACGGAATTCCCTCTGCTCATCAAGTTCATCAATGCCTCGCAAGACCTTTCCATCCAGGTGCATCCCAACGACGAGGTTGCCCAGCGACAAGGATACGAACGAGGAAAGTCGGAAATGTGGTATCTGATGAAGTCGGATGCCGAAGCCAAACTCTATTGTGGTCTCAAGAATCAAATCACGCCCGAGGAATACAAGCAAATGGTTGATAACGACACCATCTGCGATGCTTTGGCAAGATATGAAGTCAGCGAAGGCGATGTGTTCTTCCTGCCCGCAGGACGTATCCACACCATTGGAACGGGTTGTTTCCTCGTGGAGATACAACAAACCAGCGATGTTACCTGGCGCATCTACGACTACAAACGCCGCGACAAAGACGGAAATTATCGTCCTTTGCACACCCAGCAGGCCGCTGAGAGCATCGATTTCAATGTGCTCGACGACTATCAAACACACTATCAGCCGCAGAAGAACCAACGCGTTGAACTCGTTGCATGCCCCCATTTCATCACGGCCCTCTACGACCTCGACCAACCTATGACGCTCGATTACAGCCAACTCGACTCGTTTGTCGTTCTCATCGGCGTGGAAGGACATGCGAAGTTCACCGACAACGAAGGCAACACTTTTACCCTTGAAGCCGGTGAGACGGTTTTGATTCCAGCCGTCACGCAAAACCTGCAAGTAGAAGGAACATTGAGGTTCTTGGAGACCTACGTATAAAACCGCTTATCTCATCTCCTGACGGAAATCACTTGGTTTCCGTCCTGTTTTCATTCTGAATTTCGAAGAGAAGTAGTCGGGTGACTCAAAATTCAACCGATAGGCAATCTCTTTGATGCTCATGTCGGTGGTCGACAGCATCTCCTTAGCTCGTTGCAGACGCAACTCCTGCTGATACATGGCGGGAGCGATACCTGTGAACTCCTTGAAAAGCTTGCGGAAATTCGAATAACTGATGCCCATCTCCTCAGCCACCTGTTGGATGGTCAGGTCGCTCTCCAACGATTCGCGAATGCGCAAACGAGCCCTGTTCACCATATCAACATGACCCAAGTCCTTGTTGAGCACACGGTTGCGTTCCAACGAATACATCAACCCCACGAGATGGTTCACGATTCCCGCCAACGTCTGTTGCGAATAAGCGGCTTCCTCGCGTGCCGTCTTCATGGCTTCATCGTAAAGATGAACGAGGTCGCTACTGAATCCGACATGATAAATCGGCTTCGTGGGCGACAGGAAACCCGCTCTCACACGATCGTCCACATTGCGCCCCTTGAAACCAATCCAATAGCTTTTCCAACCACGTGAAGGAAGTGGATGATAAGTGTGCCACTCGCCTGGGAAAAGCAAGAACAAATCGCCCTCCTTGATGCGGATGGGCCGTTGGTTGGTTGATTCGAAGATGCCTTCGCCCTCAGTCAGATAAAGCAATTGATACTCGTTCAGCACACGCCCCTTTTTCAGGTCGAAATAGTAGCCGTCGGCATGACCTTTCGTTGGATAGTCGTCGCCTGGGGCAATCTCCTCGTACCCCACAGTGCTCACCGTGAGTCCCCAAAGCGAATCACGCTCGGTGGCCAACATGTACTTGCTCGTTTGCATATTTCAAGACGTTTAATACGACATGTTCAAGGTTTTTAGTTCCATCCCTCATCCTTTTCGACAAGAATTGAGGTTTTTCGACTACAAAGATACGAAAAAAAGGATATCCACATTGCAAGTTGACAGTTTTTTATTATATTTGCACCAAAGAACATTAAAACTCGAATATCATGCAAAAGTACGCCGACTACATCGTGCAGATCGAGATTGACTCGCTTTGGGGTGGCAGGAAGCACATCCTTTGGAATCTCGACCGCCAAGTGAACATCCTTAGTGGTATGAACGGAGTGGGCAAAAGCACCATCATCAACAAGGTGGTGAAAGGACTCGCGCAAGGCGGAGAGTTCCCCAGCCACATGCTCAAGGGGGTGCGACTGAAGGTGTATCCTGAAGACGCCAAGTGGATTCGCTACGACATCATCCGCTCGCTCGATAGTCCTGTGCTCGACTTGGAGACCATGACCCACGTCGATACGCGAATCTCGTCGGCACTCGACTTCCAACTCTACCACCTGCAACGCAAATACCTCGACTATCAGGTGAACATCGGAAACCGCATCATCGAGACACTGCAGAGCGGAGAACCCGATGCTGCCGCAAAAGCCCAACAAATCAGCGAACCCAAACGGCGGTTCCAAGACATCGTGGACAACTTGTTCGCTGATACGGGAAAGAAAATCATCCGCACCGAGAACGAAATCCGATTCGCACAGATTGGTGAGTCGCTCGTTCCCTACCAGCTCTCCAGCGGCGAGAAACAGATGTTGGCCATCCTGCTCACCGTGCTCGTGGAAGACAACCAGAACTACGTGCTCTTCATGGACGAGCCCGAAGTGAGCCTTCATGTCGATTGGCAACAACAACTCATCGACCTGTTGTTGGAATTGAACCCCAACGTACAAATCATCCTGACCACCCACTCGCCAGCCGTCATCATGAACGGATGGGTTGACAACGTCACAGAAGTTTCGGACATCACAGACAAATAACAAACCACCAACACACAACACCCCATCACACAACACCTTCCGTATCATGGGCAAACGGCTCCGCGACAACCTGACATCCAAATACTTTGAGGCCGCCAACAGCCTGACCTCGAAAAAAGCACGACGCAGAATCGTGGCCTACGTGGAGAGCTACGACGATGTGTTCTTTTGGCGCACCGTGCTCAGCCGATTCGAGAACGATTCCCTGTATTTCCAGGTGATGCTGCCCTCCAGACTCAACCATCTGGAGCGCGGAAAGAAAGCCGTCATGATGCGATTGCTGTCGCAACAAGTGGGACACGACATGATAGCCTGTGTCGATGCCGACTACGACTATCTTATCCAGGGGGCGACCGAGACATCGCGCGAAGTGCTTCGCAACCCCTATGTCTTCCACACCTACGCCTACGCCATCGAGAACCTGCAATGCTTCGCTCCCTCACTCTACGAAGTCTGTGTGGCCACCACCCTCAACGACCACGCCATCTTCAACATCGACGAGTATCTGCGGCAGTATTCGCAAGCCATCTTCCCCCTCTTCGTCTGGAGCATCTGGTACTACCGCTCTCCTAACTACAAGGAGTTCACCATCAGCGACTTCAACCACATCATCGAAACGGGCAACTTCAACCTGCAGAACGCCGAGCGTCTCATACAAAATGTCCGTCGCAAGGTGGGTGCTCGCATACGGCAACTGCAAAATGCCAACCCCGATGCCAAAGAGTCGTATCTCGCCGTGAAGGAGGACATCAAACGCCTCGGTGTGACACCCGATACCACCTATCTTTACATACAAGGTCACAGCTTGTTCGACAAGATTGTCGTGCCCATGATGAAGAAAATCTGCGACCTGCTCATCCGCGAGCGGCAGAACGAGATCTACCAGCAAAGCATGCACGGCACACAACGCCGAAACGAACTGTCATGCTACACGAAAAGCACCGAGGACATCCGCAGCATGCTCAAGAAAAACCTCGGCTACATGGTCGCCGAACCATTCCGCCGCATACAAGCCGACATCGAACGCTTCCTGAATGAAGATCATCCGGAAAAGAATGAACACGAAACTGAAAGCAACGCAAACCAAGAGGAAATCAACAGTTATAGTGACCCCGAGTATCAGGAATTCACAGCTTACTAGAATTCATTGAACATTGAACATTGACGATTGAACATTGATAATTGTGAATTATTCTTTCTGTACTTTTATTTTCACCGCCTTCTCCCCAATTTTCACTACAACCACCTCTCCGTTTGGGAGTGCGGTACCGATTGTGGTGCTCGCAGCTGATGCCGTTGCCGAGCCAACCATCTGTCCCGACAGGTTGTAAACGCTGATAGGAGTTCCTTCAGGAGCACCCTCCACGCTGATTTGCCCATCATTCGCTTGAATCAGCACAGGCATAGCTTTCATCTGCTTTGCGTCAGTAGCAGTCTCTTCCGTGATTCCTTCCTTCTGTGGGTCAACTTCTATCCAGCAGAGTGTTGCTTCTGCCACATCAGAATCCTGATAACCTTCTTTCGAAGCATAGACACTAATGTGATAAGTTACAGTCAGTTGCACCTCATTACCGCTACCTGACTGTATGTCTGTATCGGTAATCATATAATTGAAAGTGGCGCCCTCTGTCTCACTCTTATAAGATAGTTTCCCATTAGAATAATAAATGGTAGGTGTAGCACATTTCGGAATCTCAACACCTTCCAATCCTACGATGATTCCAAAACCACTCCAAGGAGAAGTTTTCTTATAATTCTCAACGGAAGCATCAGGCACATGCAATGTTGCATATCTTATATTTGTATTATCAAAAGCCCAACTGTCTGTTTCGGGGATGTCTTCAGCATAACAATAGAAGTCTGTTAGTTCCGTGCAATCCTTAAAAGCATAAACGTCAATTAAGGTGACAGAGTGGGGGATGGTGACAGAGGTGAGACTGGAGCAACCATAGAAAGTATTCATTTCAATGATGGTCACAGAGTTGGGGATGTCTATGGAGGTAAGATTGGAGCACCATTGGAAAGCACAACTTCCGATGCTGGTCACAGAGTTGGGGATGGTCACAGAGGTGAGACTCCTGCAATCGTAAAAAGCAGAACCTCCGATGCTGGTCACAGAGTTGGGGATGGTGACGGATGTGAGACCGGAGCAACTTACAAAAGCCCCGTCGCCAATGCTGGTCACAGAGTTGGGGATGGTGACGGATGTGAGACCGTAGCAATTATAGAAAGCATACGCTCCTATGTTGGTCACAGAGTTGGGGATGTCTATGGAGGTAAGACTCCAGCAGTCATAGAAAGCAGAACCTCCGATGCTGGTCACAGAGTTGGGGATGTCAATAGTGGTTAGTCCGCAACCAAAGAATGCACCCTCACCTATGCTGGTCACAGAGTTGGGGATGTCAATAGTGGTTAGTGTGCAATAACAGAAAGCATAATCTCCGATGCTGGTCACAGAATTGGGGATGTCAATAGTGAAGGTTAGTCTGCAACCAGAGAAAGCATAATCTCCGATGCTGGTCACAGAATTGGGGATGGTTGTATTTCGGCAACCAGTTATTAGCGTATTGGTTTCTGTTTCAATAATACCATTACAGTTATCACGCGAATCATATTTCGTATTCCCCGGTTCCACTCTGATTGAGGTGAGACTGGGGCAATTAGAGAAAGCACTCATTTCAATGCTGGTCACAGAGTTGGGGATGTCAATGGAGGTAAGATTGGAGCACCATTGGAAAGCACTCATTTCAATGCTGATCACGGAGTTGGGGATGGTCACGGAGGTGAGACGGGAGCATTCCTCGAAAGCACTCTCTCCGATGCTGGTCACGCTGTATTCCACATTCTGATAGGTAACCACATCGGGAATAACAACATCACCCGTATATTTGTTAGGGTTACTTGTCACTTCTGCTTGCTTTGCTTTAGGAATCAAATTGTAGTAAATGCCATCGATCTCCACGGCATCTGCACTTGCCATCATCGGAAGGAACGTGAGGGCGAGGATCAGGAGCGGCAAATATAAGGTTTTCAATGTTTTCATTGCTTTTATGGTTTTAGTTATTGTTGTTAATAGATTTGTATTTCTCTCTGTTTGCAAAGATAGTAATTATTTTTGAAACCTCCAAATTTCAAGGTAAAAAATTTTTACAACAACGTTTATGTGAGAGCATACTTTTCAATAAAAAAGTGCACCCCACCCCTTGCGGTTATGACAGATGACTGACGTTTTCCTGAATGGGTTGACACTTTACTGGAATCGTTGACACATGCAATAAAAATGAAAAGTGACAAAATGACAAAGTGACAAAGTGACATTAAGCACTTTTCATTTTGTTCAAGCACACCCCTCTATCATGGGTTATTATAATATATAATATATATTTATATT
>JAFYYV010000049.1 GCA_017557405.1 Prevotella sp. | reverse complement strand
TTTATATATAGTAGTAAACTACTATACTCTCTCCCCTCTGCACATCCCTCCCCCGTTAATGGGACGATGGGATGTTGGGACGCGGGACGTTTTTGGATGAAGGGGGGAGATTACAAGGACAAGCGATTTTGAGTTGGTCATTTGTGGTCTTTGGCCCTCCCATTTGTGGCTTTTGACCGCGTCATTGCATAGCTTTGACAGACTCATTGCGTAGCTTTGCTTTCATTGAAAGGATTATTTTGTGGGGAAGGGTCAAATTTTAATAAATATATTTGTGGGGAATGGATATTTGCACTATCTTTGCATCTGAAAACAACGCGTAAATACGCAAAACGTTCGGAAGTATGAATAGGATTGAAAGGAATTATCATCTCAATCAACTCATTGAGAAGCGTAACAATGGGCGTGTGAAGGTGATTACCGGCATACGCAGGTGCGGCAAGTCGGTACTGCTATTCGACATATTTGGTGACTACTTGAGAGCAGAGGGGGTTACTGACGACCAGATGATAGTAGTGAAACTTGATGTGGCAAGAAATGCGCGGTATCGTAATCCTTTGGAGTTGGATAAGTTCCTACGCGACCAGATTGCTGACCCCAAGAAACAATACTACGTCATGCTGGACGAAATTCAGGAAGTGGACCCTATACCCAACCCTTGGCTTGATGACGAGAATGCTACCATTGGTTTTGCGGATATTCTATTGGGGCTTCTAGACATCAAGAATGTGGATGTCTATGTAACTGGCAGCAACTCGAAAATGCTCTCGACAGATGTGATGACAGAATTTAAAGACCGGGGTGACGAGATTCATGTGAACCCACTGATGTACAAGGAATTCCATTCGGCTTATCAGGGTGACAAGAGTCGTGCATGGACGGAATTCGTTACATACGGAGGATTGCCAAGGGTAATGGCGCTGAAGACCGACAGGGAGAAGAGTCAGTATCTGCATGACCTGATTCAGAAAACATACTTGACCGATGTTATAGAGCGCAATCATATCCAGAAGGATATCTCTGTGCTGGATGACCTGTTGAACATCGTGGCGAGCAGCATCGGTTCGCTGACCAACCCGAAGAAACTTGAGAACACCTTTGCCACCGTGAAAAAAACGAAGATAGACGATGCTACTATCAGCATTTATCTGGGGTTTTTCGCTGAGGCATATCTGCTGCGACAGGCCAGGCAATATGACATTAAAGGCAGGAAGTATATCAATACCCCTCATAAGTATTTCCTAACCGATGTGGGACTGCGAAACGCCCAACTCAACTTCCGTCAACAGGAGGAAACACACCTGATGGAGAACGTCATCTATAACGAGTTGTGTGTCCGTGGATTTAACGTGGATGTAGGTGTGGTGGAGTATAACTATAAGGACGAGCAGGGCAAGAGCAAGCGTACCAAGTTGGAGGTTGACTTCGTGGTCAATCGCGGTAATCGCCGTTGTTACATTCAATCGGCTTTTGCTATCCCTGACGAGGAGAAAAGAAAGCAGGAAACCAATTCCCTGCAGCGTATCAACGATTCCTATCGCAAGATAGTCGTCGTGCGTCATCACATTGTTCCGTGGTACGACGAGAATGGCATATATTATATCGGGCTGGAAGATTTCTGTCTGAGTTACATAGACGAACTGGACAGTACTCTGTAAAGTAATTTCTAAACTTGGCCCAATGAAGGTATTAATGTATTTTGTGCTCACTTAATCGATTTTTTCGAAATTTTGCACTACCATTGACCTGCGGTCGAAAGGCTACGGGTAGGCGAACGAAGTTCGGGAACCAACGGTCGCTGTCGCGTTGCGGGGGAAAGCAATAGATAGGCTGCATCTCAACAATAAAAGAAAAAAAGGATTTTTCTTTGTATTGTCTTCGATTTGCACTATTTTTGCATGAGAAAAAAGACAATTCAAAGAGTATTCAATATTTTTATGGAACAGAAGCGAAGGAATTTCTTGGGCGCGTGTGGACGTGCTGTGGTGTTGATGGCTGTCGCCGTGTTGATGGCTGCATGTGGAAACAAGACGAGCCAGGAGGCTGATGAAGCGGACTCGACGGCGGTGGAAACGACGGCCGCCACTGAGGAGAAGCACTCGGCTGAGTACATACAGCAGCGCATTGAGGGCATCTACAAACCGTATGAGAACCCGAAGTACGACGCGAGCGGTATGAGGCAGATGGAGCCGCGCGGCCCGCTGGACAGCCTCTATTTATCGTCGCGCTACAAGGCTGTGCTGGCGAAGGCCGAGGAGGTGGCTGGCGAGGACAACATCGTGCTTGACTGCGACCACTGGACGAACTCGCAGGACGACAACAACTTCACTTGCAAGGTGAGGAAGGTGAGAGACATCACCGACTTGACGGCTGTGGTGGAGGTGGAGGCCGTAAACTTCGACAAGCCTTACACCATCACGCTGGCGCTGCTCTTCGAGCGTGGCGACTGGTATGTGGACGACTTCATCTCTGAGGGCGGCAGCAGCGAGAAGAAGATGCTCGAGGACTATATTGATGATACCATCGTCGAGAAAATCCGCACGTTCTACGAGGACGTCGTGTTCTACGGAAAGGATGAACTGGACATCGAGGGGGAGGTGAAGAAGCATTGCACCCCGGAGCTTGCGAAGAGGCTCAAGGACAACTACGACTACGACGGTGAGGGCTATGCCATCTGGGATTTCCGAGGCAAAGACTGGGGGCCGGGTGACAGCGATGCCCACAAGGTGGACAACATCAAACCGCTGGGCAACGGCAACTACAAGGTGGAGTATCGAGACGGCGGTCAGAAGATGTCGTGCACGGTGGCTGTGATCGTACGTGAAGGAAAGATTCTTTTTGCTGACATCAAATGATATTCAGAGGAGAGAGACGGTTATGAAGATATTCGCCATTGGAATGAATTATGCTCAGCACAATAAAGAGCTGAAAAATACGTTATTGATAACAGAATCGTACGAACGGAAGACCGCGGAGCCGGTCATCTTCACGAAGGCGGATTCGGCGCTGCTGAAGGACGGGAAGCCGTTTTTCATCCCCGACTTCATGGGAAGGATTGACCATGAGGCCGAGGTGGTGGTGAGGATCTGCCGGTTGGGGAAGTCGATTCCTGAGCGGTTTGCCCACAGGTATTACGACGCGGTGACGCTGGGTGTTGACTTCACGGCGCGCGACGTGCAGAAACAGGCCAAGGACCTGGGACGCCCATGGACCATCGCCAAGGGGTTCGACGGCTCGGCTGTGATAGGCAAATGGATGGACAAGGAGAAGTTCCGCGACATTCAGGCCATTCACTTCCACATGGACATCAACGGACGGACGATGCAGGAGGGCTGCACGAGCGAGATGATGTACAAGGTGGACGAGATTATTGCGTACATCAGCCGCTTCTTCACGCTAAAGACGGGCGACATCCTCTACACGGGTACGCCGGCCGGCGTCGGACCTGTACAGGTGAACGACCACGTGGAGGGTTGGCTGGAAGACTGGAAGGTGCTGGAGTTTAATTGTAAGTAGCCAGAGGCCGAAGGCCAAAATTAAAAAATTATAAAATTAAAAAAATAAAAAGGGAGTAAAGAAGTTAAAGGGACAAATGCCCGTGAAATTGTGAAATAGTGAAATTGTAAAATAAATTGTATATTTGTAAATCGTCATATTGTAAATTACTGCGGAGGGCAAGGGGCCTGGCAGCTCTTTGTTTTCTGGCGTTGTTGCCCACGACCGCTATGGCGCAGGAGTTCTTCAACCTGACTGCCGACGAGGTGAAGGTTGACTCCACATTGCCACGTTTCAGCCACTCGGTGGCGCTGGGCGACGGTTTCCGCGACAGCACGTACACGGTGCAGCTGCTCTATCCTGAGTTCATCGACATGAGTCAGACGGACGTGGCCCGCTACATGGACCTCTGTGGAGAGCCGTTGCAGGAAATGCCGAAGGTGGAACAGAACATCGTGCTCGACCGCAAACGTGGTTCGCTGGAGATCTCGTTCTGCCCCATCGTGTTGCGCGAGGGCCGCTACCAGATGCTCGTGAGCTTCATGCTCGACATACAAGCCTCACCCCTGAAAAACGCTCAACGCCGCTTGGCTGCCCATGCCACAGCGCCCAAGGACCGTTATGCCGACCACTCGGTGCTGGCGAGCGGACAGTGGGCGAAGATTCGCGTACCTGCGACGGGCGTGTACCAGCTGACCAACGACCTCATCCGCCACGCCGGATTCACCAACCTCGACAAGGTGAAGGTGTATGGCTATGGTGGCAACCTGCAGAACGAGAACCTGGAGGGGAACGACCTGATCAACCTCGACGACTTGAAAGAGGTACCCACCTGCGTGGTGAACGGGCGTAGGCTCTTCCATGCACTGGGACCGGTGAGCTGGGTGACGAAGAACACTTCGTTCCGCACCCGCAACCCCTATTCTGACTACGGATATTACTTCATCACACAAGACGACACGGAGCCCGCTATGGTGGACTCGGCTACCTTCCTCGCCTCGTTCTACCCAATGACCGACGACTACCACGTGCTGCACGAGGTGGACGACTACGCGTGGTATCATGGCGGAAGGAACCTCTTCCAAAACGACCCCATCAGCGAGGGAAGCTCGAAGTCGTACACGCTGGAGACGCCCGTGAATCAAGCAAAAGGGAAGATCTACGTGGCCGTGTCGGCGGGCGTGAAGCGCAGTGAGGTCGAGGTGTCGTTCAACGACGAGGTGATGGGCAGAATCACCATCACGATGGGCGATTACGACAAAGGTAACGTGGTCGGGAAAACGTTCTCGGTGGAAAACATACAGGCGACGAACCAGGTGAAGCTGAGAGTGATGTCGGGAGGTCCTGTGCGACTGGACTACATCTCGCTCACGCAGTCGGAGCCCCACCCTGCCCCGAACTTGGTGGCTGGGTCGTTCAATACGCCTGAGTACGTGCACAACGTGAGCAACCAAGACTTGCACGCCGATGGTCCGTGCGACATGCTGATCATCATCCCCACCAGTCAGAACCTGCGCAAGCAAGCCGAAAGGTTGGCCGCCTTCCACCAGCAACACGATGGTCTGCGCGTGAGAGTGCTGCCTGCCGACGAGCTGTTCAATGAGTTCTCGAGTGGCACCCCCGACGCCAACGCATACCGACGATACTTGAAGATGCTCTACGACCGCGCTGAGAGCGAGGAAGACCTGCCGAAGTACTTGTTGCTCTTCGGCGACTGCTCGTGGGACAACCGCATGAACACGGCCGACTGGAAGAAGAGCAGCCCCGACGACTACCTGCTGTGCTTCGAGAGCGAGAACTCGTTCAGCGAGACGAAATGCTACATCGACGACGGCTTCTTCTGCCTGCTCGACGACAACGAGGGTACCGACCCGATGGCCACCGACAAGCTCGACATGGCTGTGGGACGATTCCCTGTGACCTCGGAGGCTGAGGCGAAGGTGATGGTGGACAAGTTGATGGCCTACGTGAACAACCACAACTCGGGCGCCTGGCAGAACACGCTGGTGTTCATGGGCGACGATGGCAACCAGAACCTGCACATGAACGACATCAACGCCGCCGCCAACCAGATAGCCAGCCTTCACCCGGGATACCTCATCAAGAAGGTGATGTGGGACGCCTACAAGCGCGAGACTTCGTCAACGGGCAACACCTACCCCGACGTGGAGCGACTGGTGAAGCAATACCAGAACAACGGAGCGCTCATCATGGACTATGCTGGTCATGGTCGAGCAGAACAGATATCGCACGAAGCCGTGCTACGGTTGACGGACTTCCAACAGTTCAACAACCAAAACCTGCCAATATGGATTACCGCCTCGTGCGACATCATGCCGTTCGACGGACTGGAGGAGACCATCGGTGAGACAGCCGTGCTGAACAGCAAAGGTGGCGCCATTGCCTTCTTCGGAACCACGCGCACCGTCTATGCGTCGGGCAACAAACTCATCAACATGGCTTTCCTGCGCCACGTGCTGACCATTGAGGACGGCAAGCCCATCACCATCGGTGAGGCGCAACGCAGGGCGAAGAACGAGATGATCACCTCGAGAAGCGGCGACAAGACGGAGAATAAACTGCAATACTCGTTGCTGGGAGACCCCGCCGTGGCCCTGCATCTGCCTACGATGGAGATTGAAATCGACTCTATCAACGGAATGGACGCTACGGAGGCCACCCAGAAGATGGCGGTGATGAAGGCGGGCTCGATTGCGAAGCTGAAAGGCCACGTAAAGGGCGCTGCCGACAACTTCAACGGCGTAGTGACCATCACCATTCGCGATAACGAGGAGCGCATTGTCTGCCGACAGAACTACAAGAAAGACGCCGACACGGCCTTCGTCTATCGCGACCGTACGAAGATTCTCTTCAGCGGTTCGGACAGCGTGGTGGCTGGCAAGTTCGAATTCAAGTTCGCCGTGCCGAAAGACATCAACTACTCGAACGCGACGGGATTGATCAACGCCTACGCCGTGAACAACGAGCACACCATCAACGCGCACGGACAGAACAGCCGCTTCCTGGTGGGTGGCAGCGACATGGCGGGCAACGACTCGATTGGTCCGTCCATCTACTGCTATCTGAACTCACCGTCGTTCTCGAATGGCGGCAACGTGAACTCGACGCCCTACTTCGTGGCGGAGATCAAGGATGAGGACGGCATCAACGCCACAGGAAACGGTATAGGACACGACCTGGAGCTGATTATCGACGGTGACATGACGAAGACGTACGTGTTGAACGACAATTTCCAATACGACTTTGGAAGCTACACCAGCGGCAACACCTATTATAATATACCTGAACTGGAGGAGGGTCCGCACACGCTGCTCTTCCGAGCTTGGGACGTGTTGAACAACTCGTCGACCACGCAACTGCAGTTCAATGTCGTGAGAGGTCTGCAACCTTCGCTCTTCAGCGTGAGCTGCACCAACAACCCCGCCACCACCGAGACGACCTTCATCATCAACCACGACCGCACAGGCAGTGAGGTGGACGTGGAGCTGGAGATTTTCGATGTGAGCGGACGTGTGCTCTGGAAGCATTCGGAGAGCGGTCTTTCAACGACGAGTGCCTATACCGTTGACTGGGATTTGACGGTTGATGGCGGCCGACGTCTGCAGACGGGAGTCTATCTCTATCGCGTCCGTGTGTCGAGTGATGGCAGTTCGAAAGCGTCAAAAGCGAAGAAACTCATCATCTTGGGCAATAATTAGGCAGGCAACTGCGTTATTGTTATACTGATTTATACGAGACATCAACATGAATAAAACTCTAAGAATACTCACA
This sequence comes from Prevotella sp., assembly GCA_017557405.1. Lineage (GTDB taxonomy): Bacteria > Bacteroidota > Bacteroidia > Bacteroidales > Bacteroidaceae > Prevotella. Next base: position 69,211 of record JAFYYV010000049.1, on the reverse strand, counting down.
ACATGCCTGTTGTTGCTGCTGCTCGCACACGAGGCACAAGCCCAGGATAAACAGGACATGTTCAACCCCATCAACACGTCGGTGACTTCGCAAACCATCGCTCCTGACGCCCGTGCGGCTGGTATGGGAGACGTGGGTGCTGCCACCGACCCCGACGTGAACTCGCAATACTGGAACCCCGCCAAATACCCGTTCACCATCTCGAGGGCTGGCCTGTCGGTGAACTACACACCGTGGCTGCGCCAATTGGTGAGCGACATGGACCTGGCTTATCTGTCGGGCTACTATCGCATTGGCGACTATTCGGCCATCTCGGGTTCGTTGCGCTATTTCTCGCTGGGTGAGGTGATGCTCTCCTACGACAGCACTGACCCATCAATGACCATCAACCCTTACGAGATGTCGATGGACGTGGCTTACTCGATGATGCTGAGTGAAAAACTGTCGTGGTCGGCAGGACTGCGATTCATCTACAGCGACCTCACCTACGACTACACTGACGACACCACTCCTGGTACGGCTTTTGCCGCCGACGTGGCCCTGTACTATCAAGACTTCCTGAACCTGGGTTCGCGCGAATGCCAAGTGGGATTGGGTCTCAATGTGTCGAACATCGGTTCGAAAATCACTTTCGGTGGAGATGACAACTCTGAGTTCATTCCGACGAATCTGCGTCTGGGTGCTTCGTTGATGGTTCCTGTCGACGAGTACAACCGTTTCACCATTGCTGCCGACGCCAACAAACTGCTCGTTCCCACCTATCCAAAGCAGAACGAGGGTGAGAGCTCGGAGGAATACGCTGTGCGCAAGCAGAAGGAATACTACGACGTGTCGAGTATCAGTGGTATGTTCAAGAGCTTCAACGACGCTCCCAACGGCTTCAAGGAGGAGATGCAGGAGATTCAGTGGAGCGTGGGTGCGGAGTACATCTACCACGATCAGTTCGCGCTTCGCGCAGGATACCACCACGAGAGTGAGAACAAGGGTAACCGAAAGTATTTCACCGTGGGTGCAGGATTCAAGATGAACGTCTTCTCGCTCGATGCAGGCTACGTGATTGCCACTGCCAAGAGCAACCCGCTCGATCAGACGCTTCGCTTCACACTCACATTCGACATGGACGGGTTGAAAGACCTCTTTAGAAAGTAATGAAAATACGCGTTGGGATGGGCTACGATGTCCATCAATTGGTTGAGAGCCGCCTGTTGTGGCTTGGCGGCATCAAGATAGAGCACGAGCTGGGCCTTCTGGGTCATAGCGACGCCGATGTGTTGATTCATGCCATTTGCGACGCTCTCCTCGGAGCTGCCAACATGCGCGACATTGGCTTCCACTTCCCCGACAACTCGGAAGCCACACTCGACATGGATAGTAAGATCATTCTGCGCGACGTGGTGGCCCTGTTGGCCGAGAAGGGTTGGAAGGTGGGCAACATCGACGCCACCGTCTGCGCCGAGCGTCCCAAACTGAATCCGCATATTCCTGCCATGAAGGAGGTGATGGCCGAGGTGATGGGTATCAGCCCCGACGACATCAGCATCAAGGCCACTACCACCGAACGACTGGGCTTTACTGGCAGGGAAGAAGGCATGAGCGCCTACGCTGTCGCATTGATCACTAAAGACTGATTTTCTTCACTCAAACAAAAGACCGTTTTCCACTTAACAGATTGCATAAAAAAATCGCGCCGCAACTCTCAACGAGCTGCGACGCAAGCCTATGTTTAACTAAAAATCCTTTCGATAAAGAATGGTAGCCTCACGGCCTCCATTGTTACCTGTTAAACAATCGTTTAATCTACCTTAAACCTAATAACTAAAAACCTAAATCTATTACTACTAACCTAAACAATCTATTAACCTTTTGACGATGCAAAGGTACAACGATTTTCCGATTCCCGCAAGAGTTGTAGCATTCTTTTTGTATTTTTTACACTCTTTCTTGACTTATATCAAGAATTTTGTGTGCGAACACAACAATTATGTGTTGATTTTACCATTTAAGTAACTTTTCAATGCCTCCACATAATTCTCGAATGCCTGATGACCGACGGGCGTGATGCGGCAGAGGGTGCAAGGCTTCTTGCCCTTGAACGTCTTTTCCACCTCTATGTAGCCCGCAGCAGATAGTTTGTCGAGTTGCACGCTCAGATTGCCAGCTGTGGCTCCCGTCTGCTCCTTGATGTACGGGAACTCGGCTTCATCGGCTCCTATAAGCAGCGACATGACTGCCAGTCGAAGCTCGGAGTGCAACAGTGGGTCTAACGTCGGAAACATCATAGGCTTACTTGTTTTTAATCTTCATGCCAGGGAGTGTCATTCCGATGAAGGCAAAGAGTGCGATGATGATGCCAGACAATAAATGAGAAATTCCTATGGCGGTCTGAATAGGGAATAGCCGCCCCACTATTGTCTTCGTCACATAGAACGACTCCCACGCAAAACCTCCGATTCCGCCGATAATACCGCACCATATCAGCCAACGGTTTTTTAGTATATAACCAGTGATGGTGATAGCCATACCCATGAGCAGAAGGATGACACGAAAGGGTTCAATCCTCAGACGGAAATAGACTTCCGGACTTTCCATACGCACCATAAAGAGGTCGTAGAAAATGGAAAACACGAAGAACGCGATGGCAAAAATGCCGAATGTGGTCCAAGTCTTATCTACCATCGTGCCGACAAAACTGGCTGGAACTTTTGGCTTATTCCTCTTGGCATAGCGGTCGGCAAAGTAGATAATAATTGGTATCGTTGCATACAGCAAATAGAATAATGGGTTGTTCGTAAGAAAGGTACATATACCAATAAAGAGTGCCATACCCATGACGCAAAGACCAGACACATAGAGTGACAAACCTGTGTCTTTGGTCACTTCCTTGCGACTACGCTCCAACTGCTCGGTGATGATTTCCAGACTGCGCTCGGCAGTCATGTTCAAGTTATCTTCCATTGTTGTTTTCTGTTTTTTGATGATTCAAGAATTGATGTTTGTAACTCTCTTGCACCTCCTCTTCCCTCCTGCAGAAAGGTCGGAATCGGCGCTTTTCATCCGGATAACGATGCAAAGATAAAGAAGTTTATTTTATAAACCAAATTATTTTGTAAATAAATGCGGTCAATCAACGTATATTTTTGATTATTTAAGATTTCTCGTGTGCGCGTACCATAATGATACATGAGTACTCTTGAAATCAATAGAAGCACTCACGAAACAGACTTAGATATGGGTTGAGCTGTCCTAAGCTATGCAATAACATAACCAGAAGCCACAAGGGGAATTGCGAGATGATAGTTTTGAGATAGTAAAATAATCTATTTTGTAAAGTAAAATAGTCTATTTTGTTGTGTAAAATAGTCTATTTTAGTCGGTAAAATAATCTATTTTACTTAACCATCTCATAACTCTGACGATACTAAATGCATGAGATGATGAAACCACATGGGGCTTCTTGTGCCAGGAAATGCCATTTGTGCCAACATTCTGCTCCGCCTTTTGCCGAAACATGTTGCGTTTTTTCATTGTGCGACACGTGAAAAAACAACATTCTTTTGCCCTTTTGGAAAAGAATTTGTATATTTGCGACAAAATAACCAGAAAGCCGAATAAATGAGAGTGCTGATTGTGAACACGAGCGAAAAGACGGGAGGCGCCGCTGTGGCTGCCCGACGCCTTGTGAAAGCCTTGGTGGACAATGGCGTGAAGGCCAAGATGTTGGTGCGCGACAAGGAAACCGAAGACATCAAGGTGGTGGGACTGCCTGGCGGATGGCGCAGACAATGGAACTTCCTTTGGGAACGTTGGTGTCTGTTCTGGAATCTGCGGTTCCATCGCAAGCATCTCTTCGAAATAGACATGGCCAACACAGGCTACGACATCACATCGCTTCGCGAATTCAAGGAGGCCGACATCATCCACCTGCATTGGATCAATCAGGGCATGCTCTCGTTGAAAGGCATTCGGAAGATTCTGGAGAGCGGCAAACCTGTGGTGTGGACTATGCACGACCTATGGCCAGCCACTGGCATTTGCCACTATGCCCGTGGGTGCGAACTCTATAAGTCGCAATGCCAGAACTGTCCAATGCTACCTCACGGAGGTGGCAAGAACGACCTCTCGGCTCGTGTGTGGCGCAACAAGGAACGCACGCTGGAAGACAAGCAGATTGCCTTCGTGGCGTGCAGCCAGTGGCTTGCCAACGAGGCACGGCAGAGTGCGCTGCTGAAAGGGCAAACGGTGGTGAGCATCCCCAATGCCATCGACACACACCTCTTCTGCCCCACCGACAAGAAGAAAGCACGACTCGCCAGCGGTCTACCCGAATCGGGTCGGCTCATTCTCTTCGTTTCGCAACGTGTAACCGACCGTCGCAAGGGTATGCGTCATTTCATTACCGCCATTCAACAGCTGGTGGAAGAGCATCCTGAAATGAAGAACGACACGTCGATCGCCATTCTGGGTGGCCACTCCGAGGAACTGAAAGACCAACTGGCTCTGCCTGTCCACTCGCTGGGCTACGTGAGCGATAGCAAACGCATAGCCGCCATCTACAATGCTGCCGATGTATTCGTATTGCCTTCGATGGAGGACAACCTCCCCAACACCATCATGGAGGCGTTGGCTTGCGGACTTCCCTGCGTGGGATTCAACGTGGGCGGCATTCCCGAGATGATCGACCATCAACGTAATGGCTACATCGCCCAGACCGCCGACGCTGCCGACCTGGCTCGCGGCATTCATTGGGTGCTTTGCGAAGAGGATTATCAGGCGTTGAGCCATCAGGCTGTGGCGAAGGTGGTCAACTGTTATTCCGAACAGAGTGTCGCCCTGCATTACACGAATGTTTACGAAGAATGCCTATCACCTAAACACCTAACACCCAAGCCATGAACCCATACGCACAAGCCGTCATCCTGTCGGCATCTACACTCAGGATGCTCCCTCACATCGCCATCTATCTGATGAAAAAACGCAAGATAGACGCCGACCTGCGGAAATACTCTGCCGATGGCGCGGGAGTGGGCGCATTCATCAAGGTCTGCACTCGCCAACGAGTGTTCCGCAACCTATTCTATTATCGGTTGGGCGAATATGTGTCAGTATTCATCAAATGGATGCTTCCTCCCGAACGCACTCTCACCATCTGGTGCCCTGAGATTGGCGAGGGTTGCCATTTCGAACACAACTACGCCACCTATCTGAACGCCGAACGCATCGGTCGCGATTTCTATTGCCTGCATCTCGTCACATTGGGAAACGACGCCAAAGAGCAACGACCCGTGATTGGCAATAACGTGAGCATCTATACAGGCGCCACCGTCTTCGGTGGGATTCACATTGGCGACAACGTAATCATTGGCGCAGGAGCAGTAGTTAACAAAGACGTGCCAGCCAACTGTACAGTGGTGGGCAATCCTGCCATCATCGTACGCAAGGACGGTGAGAAGGTAAACATCAAACTTTGAATCCTTACAACATCACCTAACAATGACAAGCATAACCTACATCACCGTGACCTACAACGCTGCCAGCGTTCTGAAGCCTACACTCGATAGTGTGGAGTGCCAGACGCATCGACAGATTGAGCACATCATTGTGGATGGTGCCTCCAAGGACGACACGCTCGCTTTAGCGCAGCAATACAAAGCCGACAGCGAAGCAAAGGACAACGGCCACACGGTGATGATTCTCTCCGAGCCCGACAAAGGAATCTACGATGCTATGCAGAAAGGCATCAACCTGGCAACGGGTCGTTACATCTGCTTCCTGAATGCCGGCGACCGTCTGCCAAATGCCGAAACGGCCGCTAAGGTAGTTGCATTGGGCGATGAGCATGTGGGGGTGATTTACGGAGATACCGACATCGTCGACCAACAAGGACAATTCCTCCGCCATCGTCGGCTTTCTGCTCCCGAACATCTTTCGTGGCGCTCCTTTCGACAAGGCATGCTGGTTTGCCATCAGGCCTTCTATGCTCTTACCGAATTGGCCCGTCAGACACCCTACAACCTCGATTATCGCTACTCGGCCGATGTGGATTGGTGCATTCGTGTGATGAAAGAAGCAGAACACAGGGAGTTGCAATTGAAGAAGGTGGATGGTGTGGTGGCTAATTTCCTCGATGGTGGAACAACAAACCAGAATCATCGAGCATCGTTGAAAGAGCGTTTCCGCGTGATGCGCGCACATTATGGTCTCGCCACAACACTCTTCATGCACGCCTGGTTTGTAGCTCGCTCTATCTTCAAATAACCATATTAAAGACACGCCTTTTGACTTATCAACAATCACTTAACAATAACTAATATGAAGAAAAAACTATTCATGAGACTTGCCTCAGCCATCCTCCTGCTGATGCCTGCTGGGCAAGCATTTGGACAATTCAATTGGCCTTATCACATTGAGAACGGAACCATCAAGACGGAGGTTCCAAAGAGAGAAGTTGGTCAACAACACGCATTGGCCCTCACTGTTCCAAAGATGGAAGTGGTGCGTGTAGCCTTTGTGGGACTGGGCATGCGCGGACCTGGAGCCGTTGAACGTTGGACTCACATTCCTGGCACGCAGGTGGTGGCGCTTTGCGATTATCATCGTGAGCGTGCCGAGGCTTGTCAGGAATATCTGCGCAAGGCTTCGATGCCTCCCGCCGCCATTTATAGCGGAGAGGAAGGCTACAAGGAACTTTGCCAACGCACGGACGTTGATGTGGTGTATATAGCCGCCGACTGGCTCCATCATTTCCTCGTGGCACGTGAAGCATTGGAACACGGCAAGCATGTGGCGATTGAAGTGCCATCGGCCATGAACATGAGCGAGATTTGGCAACTCATCAACTTCTCCGAGCAGAAACGCCTGCACGTGATGATGCTGGAGAACTGCTGCTACGACTTCTTTGAGCTCAACTCGCTCAACATGGCACAGCACGGACTCTTTGGCGAGATAATCTACGCTATGGGTGCTTATCGCCACGAACTATCTCCTTTCTGGGACGCCTATTGGAAGAAGGACGCCAACGACAAATTGGGATGGCGCCTCGATTACAACCAGAAGTTCCGCGGCGACCTCTATGCAACTCACGGACTCGGTCCCATTGCTCAGGTGTTGAACATCCATCGTGGCGATCGAATGAAGACGCTTATAGCAATGGACACGAAATCGGTAAACGGCAAACGATTTGTAGAGAAACGGACTGGACAACCCTGCACGGAATTCAGAAACGGCGACCAGACAACGACTCTCATTTCGACCGTGAACGGAAAGGTGTTGGAAATCCATCACAACGTGATGACACCTCAGCCATACAACCGCATGTATCAGTTGACTGGCACCGCGGGCTTCGCCAATAAATATCCCATTGAAGGCTATTCTTTACAAAGCAACGAGCAGAACCAGACTGGCATACCGGAAATGGACAACCTTAGCGGACACGAGTATCTGAACGAGGAGGCCACGAAGCAACTAGTCAGCAAATACGAAAGTCCTCTTGTCACACGATATGAGAAGAAGGCCAAGGAAGTGGGTGGCCACGGTGGAATGGATTTCATCATGGACGCACGATTCGTTTACTGCCTACGCAATGGTCTGCCTCTCGATATGGACGTCTACGACTTGGCGGAATGGTGCTGCTTGGCTGAATTGGGAAGTATATCGATGGACAATGGCAACCTGCCTGTGGAAGTCCCTGACTTCACACGCGGCCATTGGCGCGACATAGCCGACGGTTATCATCATGCTTTCGCCACACCCGAGCAGGAAGCTGAAACCAATGCTTCTGCTGAAGCCTTCACACAGAAACTGAAGGAGACAGGAGCCAAGTATTGGGAAAAGATTGCCAAACAAGAGGCCAAGTTGGCCAAAAAGAAGAAATAAAAAGGAAGAAGCTATGCTTCATTAGAAAAAGACAGTGGGGACATCCATATCGGAAGTCCCCACTTTTTTCGTATGAAAATATCTCAATTTCCGTCTTGTCGTTATGAGCAACGCAAAATCTGTCCCGGATGAATGCGCATAGACTTATCGAGATTGTTGAGCTTGCGTAACTGTTCGACGGTCAGGCCATGCTTCTTGGCGATAGAATAAGCCGTCTCGCCTTTGGCAACTTTATGATAAGTCTTGGCATCACGTGAAGCGGTAGCGGTATTGGCACTTTGCTTGGCAGGTTGCTGAGGTTTGGCAACAGCCTGTGTGCCGCGAACTTGCTCGGGAGTATAGCTGCCGTTTCCAATCTTTCCACGCAGACGAGTAGCCTTCTCCGACTCACTGGCATAACTACGCTTGTTGTAAACAAAGAAGTCGCCTGTGACGTCCTGTGCACGGAAGTCGAACATAAGAGCCGGGTTGAGGGCTACGCCACAAAGACGAGTTTCGAAATGCAGATGCGAGCCTGTGCTGCGTCCTGTATTACCACCAAGACCAATGACATCACCGGCACGTACTTCCTGATTCTCACGAACGAGTTGCTTAGAAAGGTGTCCGTAAATGGTCTCAAGTCCATTGTGGTGGCGAATGACAATATATTTACCATAACCCTTACCCTCGTATCTCACGATGCGCACCTTTCCACTAAATGCAGCGCGGATGGTATCACCGATATAGACCTTGATGTCAAGACCTTTGTGCTGGCGTCCCCAACGCGAACCGAAGTTGCTGGTAACGACGCGGCTTGGAGTGGGCATGCAGAAATCACGCAGATCAACACGATACTTATCGGGCAACTGAGTAGCACGGTGGGCATAAGTGTTCTCCCAATCAGCATAGAGTTCCTCTGCGGGAAGTCCGGAATATTCGCGATCAAGTAATTGTTGGAACTGTAGCGTATCGACAGCTTTCATCTTACGGTCAACAGGAGCCTGACGGGCGAGCATATCCTGAGCAGCGGCTGTTTGTGCTGCAAGAGTGAAAAATGTTCCTAACGCTAATGACTTTATAATTCTTTTCAGTTTCATTCTTTTTTGTTTACAGGTTTCCCTTTCAAAATACGAATAAAGGTTTATTCTTCAAAAGGTCGTTGAACAGATCTCATCCAACGAAAAATCAAAAATCCGCTGCAAAGATAACGAAAAAGATTGGAAAAAAGTGTTTGATTAACAGTTTTTGTTGTCGATTTAACAATTGTTGGGTGTGTTTTTTGAGTTTTTAAGTAGCTAACTGATGGCAGCCCAATTAATATTGGTCTTTCGCAGTTCGCGCAAACGGTTCCACAACATGCTGTGTTCGGGACTATCGCAAGTGGGGTCTGAATCCACTATCTTCTGGGCTTCATCACGAGCCAATTGCACAATCTGTCCATCTCGGGCGATGTCGGCTATTTTCAAATCGAAGGCGATACCACTCTGCTGTGTTCCTTCGAGATCGCCAGGACCACGCAGTTTCAAGTCGGCCTCTGCAATCTGGAAACCGTCGTTGGTCTCGCACATGATATCGATACGTTTGCGAGTCTCCTCGCTCAGTTTGTAGTTGGTTACAAGGATGCAATACGACTGATCGGCGCCACGCCCCACCCTACCACGCAACTGATGCAGTTGAGACAAACCGAATCGCTGTGCATCGAGAATGACCATAACCGAAGCATTGGGCACATTCACGCCCACTTCAATGACAGTCGTGGCGACCAATATCTGCGTCTCGCCATTGACAAAGCGTTGCATCTCCTCTTCTTTCTCCTTGGCTTTCATGCGACCATGCACCTTGCTCATGCGGAACTCCGGGAAAACGTCGCGTAATGCCTCGAACCCCTCTTCAAGGTTTTTAAGGTCAATCTTCTCGCTTTCCTTGATCAGAGGGAACACGATGTAGACTTGCCGACCGAGGTGAATCTGCTGACGAATGCCTTGATAAAGACTGGTCATCTGTGTGTCGAACTTATGGATGGTTTGGATGGGCTTACGACCAGGAGGAAGTTCGTCGATGACGCTGACATCAAGGTCTCCATAGATGGTCATCGCGAGTGTGCGGGGAATAGGGGTGGCAGTCATTACGAGCACGTGGGGCGGATTGTCGTTCTTGCCCCAAAGCTTTGCTCTTTGCGCCACACCAAACCGATGTTGCTCGTCGATGACAGCCAATCCCAACTCATGAAACTGCACGGTATCTTCGATGAGGGCATGAGTACCCACCACAATGTCGATGGTTCCTTTGGCAAGCCCTTCTAACACCTCTTTCCTACGTTTGCCTTTCACAACGCCTGTCAGCAGTTCGATACGCACAGGCATGTCGCCCAGGAAATCGCGAATGGTTTGCAAATGCTGTTCAGCGAGAATCTCCGTGGGGGCCATGATGGCGGCTTGGAAACCATTATCGAGCGCGATAAGCATCGACATGAGCGCCACAAGCGTCTTTCCAGAACCCACATCTCCTTGTAATAGTCGATTCATCTGCCTCCCACTCCGCATATCTGCACGAATCTCGTGCATCACACGCTTCTGTGCACCCGTCAGTTCAAAAGGCAGATGCTGATGGAAGAAGGTATTGAAGTGGTCGCCAACGCGTGAGAAAACATATCCGCGATATTTCCTTCGATGGTCGGACGCATAGCGCTGAATGTTGAGTTGCACATAGAAAAGTTCCTCGAACTTCAATCGCAAACGCGCCCGCTGCATTTCATCGGTGTTGTGGGGATAGTGTATGAAGCGCATAGCCTCATCACGCGAACAAAGATGCAGTGGCTCTGTGATATAGGGAGGCAGGGTCTCAAGCATTGGCGCTGGAATCTTCTCGAGCAACGTCTTCATAATACGCTCCACACCGCGGCTCTGCAATCCGCTGTTCTTCATCTTTTCGGTAGTCATGTAATAAGGTTGCATACCCATTTCCGAGAATACCAACTCCTCAACTTTTTCGATGTCAGGATGAGAGAACTGGAAGCGGCCGCCATAGATGGTAGGACGTCCGAAAACGATGTATTCCACACCCACCTTATAATTGTCGTAGATGTATTTCGCGGCATTGAACCACACCAAATCCACCACTCCATGACCATCAGTAAAATGGGCTATGATGCGCTTTTTGCGTGCGCCCATAGCAAACTCCTCGAATGCCAAGATACGTCCTTTTATCTGCACAAACGGCATGTCTCCCCGCAACTCATCGATGGCGTAGATACGACTTCGGTCGACGTATTTGTAGGGATAGTATTCCAACAGGTCGCCCCACGTGTGGATATCGAGCTCTTTGTTGAAGATATCCTTCCTTCGGGGGCCCATGCCGGGCAAAAACTTGATGTCTTGGTCGAGAATGCTCATTGTTTCAATAACGCTTCGGCCACTAATAAATCGAAAGGTGTTGTGATTTTGATGTTCTCGCGGTTACCCTCCACCATCTGCACCTGACACCCCAACGCCTCCACCACAGAGGCATCATCGGTGAATTCAGAATGATGACTGTCGGGAGCCAAAGCCTGTGCGAAAGCCCGCTTCAGCAGAGTGATGTCGAACGTCTGAGGCGTTTGCACAACACGATAGTCAGCACGCTGCACGTTCTTACCGCCACCATGCGAGTCAATATAGCGGAGGGTATCGGTCACAGGCCCCACGGGGATGCAAGCTTGTTCGTTGCGGGCGGTCTCAAAGCAACGGGCAATAACGTCCACCGAGACGAACGGGCGAACACCATCATGAATGCCCACCACGCCTTTTTCATCGTCGGGAATGGCGCAAAGACCGTTGTAAGACGAATGAAAACGCGTTGCGCCACCATCTACCACACGATGCTCTACAGCGAAACCATGCTCACGGCACAGGTCGCGCCAGTACTCGTGCTGCTCATGGGGCAGCACCAAGATGATTTGCAACGCCTCGCTATACTGTCGAAACCGCTCCAACGTGTGCATCAGGATGGGGCGTCCGCCAACGGGCAGAAACTGCTTGGGCACTTCCGCCCCCATGCGCTGGCCTTTTCCACCAGCCACGATGATGATGTAATCCATTACCCTTGCATCAGATGGTTGTAGCGCATGCCTTCCTTCAGAGCCTCCACCACGTCAGCAGATGCCAATCTACCAAGCAGAGCATAACCAAAGTCGAAAGCGGCGCCAGGACCTTCGCCCGTGATGATGTTTCCATCTTCGGTCAACAGGTCGGCAGTATATTCGGCACCATCGAGATATTGCTCGAATCCAGGATAGCAGGTGGCTCGACGACCACGCAACAAACCTAACTTGCCCAGCACGAAGGGAGCAGCACAGATGGCGGCCACCAACCCTCCATTAGCGGCTTGGTTCACGAGCGCCTGACGAACACCTGCATGGGCGTCAAGATTGGCAGCACCCGGCATTCCGCCCGGCAACATCAGCAAATCGGCATCAGAGAAATCACCTGCTTCTGCGAATGTCATATCGGCCAACACAATCACCCCGTGTGCGCTCTGAACAGCCTCGGTGTCCATGATGCTTACGGTTGTCACGTCCACGCCACCACGACGCAGAATGTCAATGGGAGCCAACGCCTCGATATCCTCGAATCCGTCGGCTAGGAAAACATATACTTTTGCCATAATCGTTATAACGTTTTTGATGGATTCTTTTGCAAAGATAACGGTTTTCGTTGAATAATGCAAAAAACACAACAAAATCTTGTCGACTTTTTCGTTCAATCTAGAAAAGAAAAACAGGAAAGGAATCGTTATTTCCACTCCATTTTCCTCATTTTCGACAAGAGAAACTGCTACATGTGGCATCTGAGGTTGTCAGATGTGGCAAATGAGCCGCTCAAAGATATGCTTTGACCCGATCAAACGATAGCTTTGAGCACCTCAAAGCATAGCTCTTGCAAGGTGAAAGCATAGCTTTGACAAGCCAACAAGATGTAAAGAAAACGGAAGTCGCTGATTATCAGCTATTTCCAAAAGCGCTCATTTTTCGCGTATTTGCCCACGAAGAACATTTTTTTTGAAACGAGAGCCTTCTCGTGGGGACAAAATTCAGAATTATTTTGACAAACAGAGCAGGACAAAACACGTTTTTGGGAAAAATTAAATGAATTTCCTTTGTTCTGCAGTCGGTTTTCATTACCTTTGCAAAAGAAACCGAGAAAAGCGGATTATGAAAAAGGAAAAGAAGAAATTGCGTTTCGCCCTTTTCGGCAACGAGTTCCAAGCCAAGAAGTCGGCCTCCATACAGAAGATTCTGTCGTATCTGGCCGAGCGGAAGGCAGAGGTTTACGTGGAACGTGCGTTCTACGAGTTCATCACGCGCGACCAACATCTGCCTGTGGAGGCTACGGGCGTCTTCGACGAATACAATTTCGATGTCGACTACGTGGTATCGATGGGTGGCGACGGAACTTTCCTGAAGGCCGCCAGCCGCGTGGGAGCAAAAGGCACGCCCATCATCGGCGTGAACATGGGGCGGTTGGGATTCCTAGCCGACGTGATGCCCAGCGAGATTGAGAGTGCGTTTGATTCGTTATACGACGGCACTTACACGCTCGAGGAGCATGCTGTCATCAAGATTGAGGCCGAAGGCGAGCCGATTGAAGGCAATCCGTTCGCGCTGAACGACATAGCCGTGCTGAAACGCGACAACGCCTCGATGATTTCCATCCGCACAAGCGTGAACGGCGAGTATCTGGTGACCTATCAAGCCGACGGTTTGATTGTCTCAACGCCCACTGGCTCAACGGCTTACAACCTCTCGAACGGAGGTCCTATTATCGTGCCGAAAGCAGGTATCTTGAGCCTGACGCCAGTTGCTCCCCACTCGCTCAACATCCGCCCTATCGTTATCAGCGACGAAAGCGTTGTGGAACTGACGGTGGAAAGCCGCTCGCACAACTTCTTGGTGGCCATCGACGGACGGTCGGAGAAACTGCTCGAGGGCACACGCATCATCATCCGCAAGGCTCCGCACGCCATTCGTATCGTGAAACGGGCGGAAGGCCGCTATTTCTCGACGTTGAGAGAGAAACTGATGTGGGGGGCCGACCAACGCGGATAAAAACATTTGAATAAAGAAAAAGGAACAAAGCCCAATGTTGTTAAAGAAACTGTTAAAACTCCCTGAATACAAGTATTCGGCACGCGACATCATCCGATGGTTGTGGCGGGCTTGGCGCGGCAACAGATTGCAAGCCGTGCTCAACGCCATCATCGGATTGGCTGGCGTGGGTGTGAGTTTGGCGCAGGTGTGGGCGGTGAAGCACGCCATCGATGTGGCTTCAGGTACCGCCGAGGGCAACATCTATTGGGCTGTCGCGCTGATGGGCGGTTTGATTCTTTGCGAGTTCGCATTAAGCATCACGAGCATTTGGGTGCGCAACATATTGGGTATCAAGGCTCAGAATCGCATGCAACAGGCTATGCTCGACCGACTATTGCGTTCAGAATGGCGAGGAAAGGAACGCCATCATTCGGGCGACGTGCTCAACCGTTTGGAGTTCGACGTTAACAACGTGGTGGGCTTCCTAACAGAAACCATTCCCAGCACACTTTCCGTCATCACTTTGTTCCTCGGAGCCTTCTTCTACCTCTTTTCGATGGACAAGTGGCTGGCTATCATTATCGTGGCAGCCCTGCCGTTGTTCATCTCGGTCAGCAAGATTTACATCGGCCAGATGCGCCGACTGACGCGCCAAGTGCGCGACTCCGACTCGAAGGTGCAGAGTGTGTTGCAGGAGACCATTCAAAACCGCATGCTCATCAAGACGCTGGAAAGCAACTCGATGATGGTGAACCGACTGGAGAACACACAGAGTGAACTGCGCCATAACGTCGTTCGCCGCACTCGGTTCAGCATGTTCTCGAACCTCATCCTCAATTTCGGCTTTGCATTGGGTTATCTCTTCGCATTCCTGTGGGCAGCCGTGCGAATGTCTAACGGCACATTGACATTCGGCGGAATGACCGCCTTCTTGCAACTAGTGGGAAAAATACAAGGCCCCGCCCGCAATCTAACGAAACTCGTTCCTGCCTTCGTGTCGGTATTTACAGCTGCCGAACGATTGATGGAACTTGAAGAGACGCCCCTCGAAGAACAAGGCGACCCCATTCGGATGAACGCTCCCTGCGGCATCAAAATGACTGATGTTTCGTATGCCTACTCTGTGGAAGAAGGCAACGTCATCGAGCACATGGACTTCGACTTCCGTCCAGGCAGTTGCACCGCCATCCTCGGCGAGACGGGTGCGGGCAAGACGACTTTGGTGCGACTGATTCTGGCGTTAATACGCCCCATCAACGGCAAAATGGAAATCTACGATAGCCAAAACGCCTATGAACTCAACCCTCGCATGCGTTGCAACTTCGTTTATGTCCCGCAAGGCAACACCCTCATGAGCGGCACCATACGCGAGAATCTACAACTAGGAAAGCCTGGCGCAACTGAACAAGAAATGATGGAAGCCCTGCAGAGTGCTTGCGCCACCTTTGTCAACGATTTACCTAAAGGACTCGACACGTTGTGTAGCGAGAAAGGTGGCGGTCTTAGTGAAGGTCAAGCTCAGCGCATCGCCATCGCTCGAGCGCTGTTGCGCAACCGTTCTATCATGCTTTTCGACGAAGCCACCAGCGCTCTCGACCCCGAAACCGAGCATCAATTGCTCAAGAACATCCTCGCACGACACGACCGAACCATTATCTTCATCACCCATCGGCTCGCTGTCGTCGACTATTGTGACCAAGTTCTCACTATCGATACCCAACACTCAACACCTAAGAAACAATGAAAAAGTTTATTCTCATTCTGTCATTTATTATTTGTCATTTGTCATTTAGCTTTGCGCAGCAAAGCGATACCGCCCAAGACCTCGATTCGCTCTACGCACAAGAAATGCTCGGCATAGGAATTGAGGCGCCCGACTTCATCATCGACAGCCTTTCCAACACGTCTCTCAAAGACATGCGCGGACGATATGTTGTGCTTCATTTCTGGGCTTCGTGGTGTCCCGATTGTCGGAAAGACATGCCGCTGATGAACGAAATCTATGATGAAAACGCCTCCGACAGCGTAATCTTCATACACATTTCCTTCGATACCGACGCTGAAGTATGGCAGAAATACGTCAAGGAGAACAACATGGGCGGACTTCAACTCTCCGAACTCAAGAAGATGAAAGAATCGGCCACTGCCCAAGCCTACCGCTTGAAATGGATTCCATCCATCTACGTGCTCAACACCGAGGGAAAAGTAATCCTCAAAACAGTCGTAGCCGAGAAACTGCGCGAGCGCCTTCGCCACCTCGACTTCTCGAAGGTGCGCATCCCTCGCACCCGAGTATCTCGTATGCCGCAATATCCTGGTGGTGATACGGCTCTGCGCTTTTTCCTTGCGAAGAACGTGAATTACCCACGCACAGCCAACAACTACGGACTTGAAGGACAAACTATTGTTGAATTTATGGTCGGCGTTGATGGAACTATCAGCGACATCAGCATCAAAGACAACCAGATAACTGTCGACGACAAGTTGCCTTTCCGCAAACTCGCTGGCGATGAAAAGAAAGTGGTGAGACAAAAAGTGCTCGACATGTTCGCCGAAGAAGCTAAGCGCGTAGTCGGTCTCATGCCCAAATGGAAACCAGGCGTCAGGTTCGGCATTCCGTTCAAAGTGAAGTATCAAATGCCAATAAACTATAAAATCCACTACAATAACGAAGACTGACTGCAACCTTTTTCCTCTTCATCACGTCTAACGACTGTATGATTGATTTAAAAGACATAAACAAGACTTATTTTGGTGCACAGCCCCTTCATGTGCTCAAAGGCATCAACCTCCATATTAACGAAGGCGAATTCGTGTCCATCATGGGGGCATCAGGTTCTGGCAAGTCCACCTTATTGAATATACTCGGCATTCTCGACAACTACGACAGTGGCGAGTATCATCTTGCAGGAACTCTCATCAAGAACCTCTCCGAAACCCGCGCCGCCGATTACCGTAACCGAATGATTGGTTTCATCTTCCAATCCTTTAACCTCATTGGATTCAAGACTGCCGTTGAAAACGTCGAACTGCCACTCTTCTATCAAGGTGTCAGCAGGCGGAAACGACATGCCCTCGCTATGCAATATCTTGACAAACTCGGATTGGCAGCATGGGCCGAGCACTATCCTAACGAGATGTCGGGTGGACAGAAACAAAGAGTGGCCATCGCTCGAGCGCTTATCACACAACCCAAAATCATCCTTGCTGATGAACCGACTGGTGCACTCGACTCCAAAACAAGTGTCGAAGTTATGCAACTCCTCAAGCAATTGAATCAGGAAGAAAAGAAGACCATCGTGGTCGTGACTCACGAAAGTGGAGTCGCCAACGAAACCAACAAGATTATCCACATCAAAGACGGACTCATTGGCAGCATCGAAGAGAACCTGCAGCACAACGCAAGCCCCTTCGGCACTAGCGGAGTCATGAAATAATTGTAAATTGTAAATTGTATAATTGTAAATTCCCCCATGCACGACATCCTATCCGAAATATGGTCTACCGCCAAGCGCAACAAACTGCGAACTGCCCTCACTGGGTTCGCGGTGGCATGGGGTATCTTCATGCTCATATTCCTGTTAGGTGCTGGCAACGGACTCATCAATGCCATCATGCAGAATTCGGGACGCTATCTCGACAATTCGATGATGGTGGGAGGAGGACAAACCGCCAAAGCCCATGATGGGCTGAAAGAGGGAAGAATCATCAGGCTCGACGACGAAGATTTTAGCACCACAGAGCATAAATACAATAACAATGTCGACGACGTTGGCGCAGACATCCGACAAGGCGGCGTCACCATCTCTTTCGGCGACAACTATGTCAGCACCACCCTCATCGGTGTCTATCCCAACCAAGCGAATATCAATAAACTCGAACTTCTTCACGGACGATTTGTTAACAACATCGACAACCAGCAACAACGCAAGTCGCTCGTCATCAGCGAGTCGCAAGCCAAAGAACTCCTTCCCTCCCCTACTGGGGGAGGTCAGGTGGGGGCTCTCGTGGGTAAATATGTCAAGGTAGGAGAATTTGCCTTCCGAGTCATCGGAATACTCAAAGATGATGCCAGCCGCATGAACGCCGATGCCTATACTGCTTTCACAACCATCAGAACCATGTACAACAGAGGCGACAAGGCCGACCACATCCTCTTCTCTTTTCATGGTCTCGACAGCGAGAAAGACAACGACGAATTCGAAAACCGATATCGCGCCAACATCAACACCAACCACCGCGCGGCTCCCGATGACGAAGAGTCCATTTGGATATGGAACAGATTCACACAGAACTTGCAAATGAACACCGGAATGAGCATCATACGCACAGCACTGTGGATCATCGGAATCTTCACCCTTCTCAGTGGCATCGTCGGCGTCTCCAACATCATGCTCATCACCGTGAAGGAGCGCACACGCGAATTCGGAATCCGCAAGGCCATCGGAGCCAAGCCTGCCAGCATCCTGCGACTCATCATCATCGAGAGCGTCATCATCACCACCTTCTTCGGATACATCGGCATGCTGCTCGGCATCGCCGCCAACCAATATATGGACGCCACCATCGGACAAACAAAAGTGAACAGCGGACTCTTCGAAGCTTCCATGTTCGTCAACCCCACCGTGGGGCTCGACGTCTGCATCGAGGCCACCGTTGTGATGATAATCGCTGGCACCATTGCCGGACTCATCCCAGCGCGAAAAGCCGCCAACATACGACCCATCGAGGCCCTAAGGGCGGAATAGGCAATTCATAATTAACAATTAACAATTCACAATTTACCGCTCGGCTTTGCCGCTTTTACAAAGGCGTCAGCCGACTAAAAGAATTCATAATTCATAATTTTGACAATTAAAAATTGTCATGCGCATCGATATAGATTCATACAAGGAAATCCTCGACACACTGACACGAAACAAAAGCCGTTCGTTCCTGACAGGCTTCGGTGTCTTCTGGGGAGTGTTCATGCTCGTCGCCCTCATCGGCGGCGGGCAGGGACTCAAAGAACTGTTGGAGAATAACTTCGAGGGTTTCGCCACCAACTCTGCCATCGTCTTCGCACAACCCACCACAAAGCCCTATCATGGTTTTCGGAAAGGACGCCAATGGCAAATGCAATACAAAGACGTCGAACGACTACGCCAACAAGTGCCCGAACTCGATGTCATCTCACCGATGCTCTCCAAGTGGGGCGCCACAGCGACTTTCTCCGAGCATTCCTGCAATTGCAACATGAAGGGTCTTCTACCCGATTATGCGAAAGTTGAGACGCCAAAACTCTTTTATGGCCGTTTCCTCAACGATCTCGATATGGCGCAACGCCGCAAGGTTTGTGTCATCGGAAAGAAAATCTACAAGACTCTCTTCCCAAGTGGGGGCGACCCGTGCGGGCAACTTATCCGCATCGATTCCACTTATTATAGCATCGTGGGCGTCGACTATAACAACGGAAACATGAGCATCAACGGCTCCGCAGAAGAGAGCGTTGTCATTCCCATCACACTCATGCAACAAGCCTACAACTTCGGAGATGACGTCCACCTCATCTGTACAACAGCACGCCCAGGCATCACCATCAGCACCATCGCGCCACGCATCCAACAAGTGCTTGCACGAAGCCACGACATACACCCCAACGACGAAAAAGCCATCACCGTCTTCAACACCGAGGTAATGTTCGGAATGCTAGACAGCCTCTTCAGCGGTGTCAACTTCCTCATCTGGCTTGTCGGCATCGGCACCCTTCTCGCTGGAGCCATCGGAGTCTCCAACATCATGATGGTCACCGTCAAGGAACGAACTACCGAAATAGGAATTCGTAGAGCCATTGGTGCAACTCCACGCAACATCCTAGCACAAATCATCAGCGAAAGCATCCTGCTCACCTCCGTAGCCGGCATGAGTGGAATCCTTTTCGCCGTCATCATACTACAGATGCTTGAGATGGCCAACACCACCGATGGCATCGTATCCGCACACTATCAAGTGCAGTTCTGGACAGCCATTGGCGCCGTCGTATTGCTCAGCATCCTCGGAGTGTTGGCAGGCCTCGCCCCAGCTGGACGTGCCATGAGCATCAAACCTGTCGACGCCATGCGCGACGAGTAAGCAAAAAAGAAATTGATAATTGTAAACAAATAAAACAAGATGAAAAAGTATTGGAAAATCCTGATCTTCAGCCTCATTGCCTTGGTATTCATTGGCATGTTCATCTTCCTATGGCAGAAGTCCAAACCGCAACCAGTCGCCTACGAAGAGTTCACACCCACCATCAAAGACCTTGCCAAGACCACCGTTGTCACAGGTAAGATAGAACCACGCAATGAAGTCAATGTCAAACCCCAGATATCAGGCATCATCACGCAGATCCTCAAAGAAGCGGGACAAATGGTGCAAGCTGGCGAAGTGATTGCCAAAGTCAAAGTCATACCCGACATGCAACAGCTTTCATCAGCTCAGTCGCGCGTTCGTTTGGCCAATGTCAACCTCAAACAAGCCAAGACCGACCTCGATCGAGAGCAGACGCTCTACGACAAAGGACTCGTTTCTGCCGATGAATACGACAAGATACGACAAGCCTATCGGCAAGCATCGGAAGAGGTGGCAGCCGCGAACGACCAATTGCAGGTTGTTCGTGATGGAGTCTCGCGCACCAATGCTTCAGCTTCATCCACACTCATCCGCTCCACCATCACAGGACTTATCCTCGACATTCCCGTGAAGGTTGGAAACTCCGTCATCCTTTCCAACACCTTCAACGATGGAACCACCATTGCCAGCGTGGCGAACATGAAAGACCTCATCTTCCGCGGCAACATCGATGAAACCGAAGTGGGACGCCTGGTAGCTGGAATGCCTATGAAAATCACCATTGGAGCCCTACAGAACCTCAATTTCGATGCCCATTTGGAATACATCTCACCAAAAGCCGTTGAGACCGGTGGAGCCAACCAATTCGAGATCAAAGCCGCCGTGCATGTGCCAACAGCCAGCCAAATCCGCAGCGGATATAGTGCCAACGCCGAGATTGTGCTCGCTGAAGCCAAGAACGTGCTCACACTGCCTGAGAGCGCCATTGAATTCTCTGGTGAAGAAACCTTCGTATATGTCATCAAAGGGAAAGGAGACAACAAAACCTACGAACGCAAGAAGGTGGAGACAGGTCTCAGCGATGGCATTAGCATCGAAGTGAAAAGTGGCATCTCACAAAAGGATCTCATCCGCGGTCCCAAGATTGTGAAGAGCGAAGACTAATCCCTATTTCTCGCATTTCCTGAATCATTAATTGCAACATCAACCCATAAACACGTCATCATATGAAAGCAAATACAAAACTGTTCTTCATCCTTTTCTTGCTGCTCATGCCATCCTCGAGCCTCGTATCCCGAGCCTCAGATTTCGCACAAGGTCGCGTCATCGGCGGCAATCCCAAGGGGCGCGCTTCGTTTCGCGGAGATGTGGCCGACATCGACATTCGCAAGGCTGGCGAACTGCAATCCATGATTCCTGCTGAGAAAATACGCGATATCCGACAGATGCACATCTCTGGCGTCATCAACGACATCGACTTGAAATTCATCAAGACACTTGCCAACCGAAGCACCGTCAAAGACTCACGTGGTCGCACAGTACAGGCTTGGCTCGACCTCGATTTGCGCCACGCTCGCATCGTGCAAGGCGATCGCTACGGTCGAGGACTTGCTGTAGAAACACTGCCCAACAGCGCTTTTTCCAACTGGAACAGGCTTCGCTCTATCATCCTGCCTACTCATCTCCGCGCCATCAGCGACTATTGTTTCTCATCGTGCAGCCATCTCGAAATGGTGGAGATGCCCCCAGCACTCGAGGTCATCGGACAAAACGCCTTCCGCTATTGCAGTAATCTCATCGAGGCCAACATACCGCCCTCTGTTGTGGAAATCGGAAGCGGTTGTTTCTACGAATGCCAGAAACTCGCCAACATCACGCTGCCTCAACGACTCACCATTATCCCAAGCGATGCTTTTGCTGGAACCGCCATCACGCAAATCAACATACCACCTGGCGTTCAGCAGATTGATGCTCGTGCTTTTGCAAAAACAAACTTGCAGCAAATAGTCATTCCTGCCAATGTGCAAAAACTCGCTGTCAACGCCTTCAACGATTGCCAACGACTCACGGCCATCATCGTTGAAACCGGAAATCCTTTATATGCCGACGCCGATGGAATGCTCTTCGATAAACAGTTCACGAAACTCATCCGTTGCCCACAAGGACTCTCAGGCAACATCAGCCTGCCAGAATCCATCAACCGCATTGAAGACTCCGCTTTCACCAACTGTTCAGCCATCACCAACATCCTTCTCCCACGAACACTGCGACAAATCGGCAACAACGCCTTCCGAGGATGCAAGTCGCTCACGCAAATAGCACTGCCCGAAGGACTCACTTCCATCGGCAACGATGCCTTGCGCGACTGCCGTGCTCTTACCAACGTCACATTGCCACAAAGTCTCAGGAAAATCGGCACAAGCCTTTTCAGTGGATGCTCAGGAATCGTCAGCGTGTCGCTCCCGCAAGACCTCAAACGATTGCCCGAACGCACGTTCAAGAATTGCACGAGCCTGCAAATCATTGCACTTCCCCACTCTCTCGAAGCCATCGACCGCGAAGCCTTCTACGCTTGCAAGGCACTCACCAGCATCACGCTGCCTGTCACCATCGAGTCGTTGGGCGAAGAATGCTTCCGCAAATGCGAATCGTTGCAGACCTTCGAATTTCCACGTCGCACCACCAACATCGGCGACCGCATGCTATACGATTGCGATGCCCTGCGCGAGGTCAGCATTCCATTCATGACGCCCCCCAAAGTCAAACACGTCTGCGATGAGAAACACGCAGTACTCTTTGTACCGCGAGGCCAGACGAATGCATACAAGAAAGCTGATGGGTGGAAGAAATTCAAGACCATCCGAGAAAGGTAATAAACAAAGAATTCGCTACCAAATGGATAGTAGAATCGGGATGGTGTGGTTTTACACTTGTGACAAATAGGACAATTAGACAGTCGTTTTTTACGCACTTGGTAATGCTCAATGTTCAATCTTCAATGTTCAATGTTCAATGATGCTTTTTCAAGTAGCAGTTTTTCCGGCCAAAAATAGAGATAGAAACAACTAAATCTATCTATATATCTACCCGTTGGTTGAATTAAATTAGCAAAACATTTACACTTAAAAAGTTGCACATGTCATTGATTTTTAGTAACTTAGTGGTACCCAATCAACCAAGTTCTATTATCGTAGATATGCGCAACTTCGTCACAAAGTTCGGGAAAATTCTTGAGATCTGCAAGAAATTTGCAGGAAATAAAGTAAATGAGAGTGGAAATGTACCTCGATGTGGTGTCGTCCCCACCTTCTCCGATCTGGAGGTGGTGGCTCTCTCCATCACGGCAGAGGCACTGGGTATTGACAGTGAGAACTACCTCTTCAGGCGGTTGAATGCGGAAAGTCCGGGTGCTATCCCCAACCTGATCAGCCACCGGCAGTACAACCAGCGCCGCAAGAAGACCATGCTGCTGGGCGAGGACATCCGCCAATCCATAGCCAAGGAGATGGATGGAGGCGAAGACGTCTTCAGCATAGACTCCAAGCCGGTGAAGGTCTGCCAGAACGCCCGTGCCAACAGATGCCGGATGGGTAGGGACGACATGGGGCGTGCGCCCTCCTGGGGCTACTGCGCCTCGCAGGACATGCACTATTACGGCTACAAGCTCCATGCCTTGTGCGGCATCAGCGGAGTGATCCATTCCTATGACATGACCGCAGCCAACGTGCATGACCTGCAATACCTCAAGGATGTGCGGTGGGAATACCACGACTGCACGATACTCGGGGACAAGGGGTACTTGAGCACACCTGTGCAGCTGGACCTGTTCGAGACGGCCAACATCACCCTTGATGTCCCGTACAGGCTGAACCAGAGGAACTGGACACCGCCGACATGGGCCTACAGGCGTTTCAGGAAGAGGATCGAGACAGTCTTCTCACAGTTCAATGACCAATTCATGATGATACGCAACTATGCAAAGAAACCTGCCGGCCTCTTCACAAGAATGGCGGCAAAGGTCGCAGCATTCACCATGTTGCAGTACTTCAATCATCTCAATCACAGGCCCATAGGGCAAGTCAAGTATGCTTTATTCTAATTCAACCAACGGGTATATATCTATATAAATGTATATATATCATATAATATATATGTTAATATATATATAATTATTATTAATTAATAATTGTAACTTGTTGATAATCAGCGCCATGCGAAAATAACTCAAAATCGGGGCTCGCAAAAAAGGGGTGTCTAATTGTCCCAATTGTCACACGCATGGGTTTTGCACCCGAAATGGCCTTTTCGGAAGAAGCTGAAAAGTGATGGTTTTTGCCGAAAATTGCATAAAATGGCTCGTGAACCACCATTTTCCGACGATAATGCCTTTTTGGGGAGGTGTATCTGAACGCGCTGTCAGAGGTGGTCTTTGACGTTGTCATTACATAGCTTTGACCACCTCATTGCATAGCTTTGACCGCCTCATTGCATAGCTTTGACCGCCTCACTTGTGGTCAATAGCAAGAGGGGAGAAATAATATAAAAGAAAAGCCTGGCAACCTCGAAATGAGATGTACCAGGCTTATTGTTGATGATTCGCAGAATCTTTATCCTTTACAGAATAGGCCCTTGAACCATTTCAGGAAACCACCATCATTTGCAACCTTCTTAGGTTCTGCTTCATCGTCGCCAATAGCCGAAACAATAGCGATGGTGATATTGTCGTAGCCGCCTGCATCGAGCGCCACCTTCAGCAAACGGTCGCGACAGGCTGTTACGTCAGGATAAACCCCTTTGACAGCATTGGCAATGGCTTCGTTCGTACAATAGCCGCAAAGACCATCGCTGCAAAGCAACAGCCAGTCGCCTGCTTGCAACGTGTGGCTGACAAAGTCGGCTTGCGCATCGAAGTCAAGATCGCCCAATCCACGAGTGATGAGATTGCCATCGGGATGATTGAATGCCTCTTCCTCGGTAATCTCCCCCTTATCCACTAAATCTTGCACATAGGAGTGATCCTTGGTGAGCTGCCGCAGTCCTTCCTTCGGATTATAGAGGTAGCAACGACTGTCGCCACACCAAGCGATGTGGGCTTTGGTCTCGTCTTCCTGTTTCAGTATCCAGCACACCACAATAGTCGTGCCCATGCCCGCAGTCTCAGGATGATCGAAGGCGTGTGTCTGAATCGACTCGCTGGCATCTTTCACGTAATCAGAAAGGAACTGACAGATGGCGGTGTCGCTCTTGATGACTTCTCCCAACGCATGGGTGGTGAAATGTTTCTTGATGGCATCAATGGCCATCGATGAAGCCACATCGCCCGCATTGGCGCCTCCCATGCCATCGGCTACAACGGCCAACGAACCATAAGGACCGAGCGAAAGATGAACCGCCGTCTCATCCAACGACCAATCAGGATTCGACAAGTCGGGGCAAAGAACGAACGCATCCTCATTGTGCTCGCGCTCCTTCCCTATGTCGGTAATGGCTGATAGCTTGATTTTCATAGTGGACTTCTTTTGACGTATTCTTAAAGCACGATGCGCGACTTCTGTGCAGCCTTGGGTGTCTCAGAGTGATGAATCTGCACCTGTCCAGTACCCGATGAAGCCACTGGTTTCTTGGCACCCGAGCCACTACTCTTGGCAGTGCCACCTGCAGCAGCCGGTTTTTGCTTCGAATAATTGATGCTGAAGGGGAAGGTAGAAGGTGGGCAACCCTTCTCTGTGATGAACACATTGAAAGCGTTCTTGCCTTCGCGAAGCGATGGAACACGGCATTTGTAAAGCGTCTCAGAAACCTTGGTCAGAACAGGTTCTACATTTCCTGCATCCACCTTTACCTCAAAGGGATAATATGTCTCGCCTGCTTCGCGTTTCTCGGTGATGTTGATGTTGAAATTCACACCACCCTGCTCAATCTTAATATCCGAGAAATTCACCTCGTGATATTTCACGTGCCAGCCCTTGACTGTCACAGGAATGGGCACCGATACAATGTTATCGTAGAACACCTCGAAAGGATACACCACTTCAACCGGGTAATCGGGCAGTTCGTCGGGAATACCCAACGTGCACTTGAACTCTGCCACGTTGCCGTTTGACGTTGTCTTGGTTTTCACCGATGTGAGGTCTACCTCCATCTTGGCCTTCTCGCTGGAATGCAACTGGGTGCGCTCGGCAGGAACCGAAGCGGGCATTTCAATACGTACATCGGAGTCGAAAGCAGCATGACGGAAAGCGATGTCGTTACCATTGTTCAGAATGATATTGAACTTCTCGTCAGGATCGAAATAGAGTGCGCCCCACTTGCCCTCCTCGTTCACATACATGTAATTGTCGTCAGTCAGTTCAAGGGCGTCGAACTGGATGGGAAGCAACAATTCGCCCTTGTACTTCAGTCCCTGATGTCCGTGGCCGTTGATAATCTCCAGACCTGGGTCGGTAGGTTCAGAACCATCACCAAAGCGTGGATAGTTGATGGTATTATCAGCAAAAGCAATGGACAGGGGTACATGGAAGCGATCGAACGTCAATCTCACAGGCGACTTGTCAACATTGGCCTTGATGACAAACAACGAATCGCCTACTTTCTGGCTCACACTACCCACTCCACCATCGATAGTCACCTGCGAACCACCATTGCTATCAGTCAAAGGACGCAACTGACCATTCGACTTGCTGAAGAGATACACCTTTCGCTTCACGATGACGATGCTGGTGCCTTCAGGATTCAGCGAAGAAAGGAAATCGATGTCGCCACCCGACACCACTTCACCATTCAGCGAGATGGTAACAAGGTCGCCTCCTGTAGTGCGATAGCCGTAAGTAGCATCCTTCGGCTTCTGCGAAGCGGCATAAGCGTTACAAACCGCATAGCCATTGCGGAACGGCTGACCTTCGGTTGCCTTGATGCGCACGCTACCATCTGACGACACGTAAGCCAAATCCTTCTTGTCCTTCACCAACAGATTGCCATCGTGGAAGTAGGGGTGGTTCAAGGCAACACGATAACCTGACAGTTTCTCATACTTGCCCGTCTCGAGATTGAAGAATCCCGTCACGATGTCGGTACCCGGAGTAATGGTGACTGCCTTGCGCTCGCTGAACGAAGCCACATTGTCCTGCGACTGCCCCAGTTGACGGCGTTCACGTGTCCAGATATATGTGGTGTTACCTTGTTTGCAGAGGAAAAGTCCAATGCCTTTGGCTTTCTCCACCTTGTCGAACCTTGCGGGAATAACACGGCTGACAACCTGTGCATTTGCCATTGCCCCCATTGCGAGCAACATGGCTATGAATAACGATTTCTTCATCATATTGCGTTTTTGAAATAGACTACTGTTTCTGATCTGACAAACATTCGCTTATTGAATCTCTGACAATGCAATATCCACACGCTCTACCATCGTCTGGTTTTTCAACTCAAGAGCATACTCCTTACACTTGAGGAACGACTTGCGAGCCAATGTGGGATTAGGCGTGTAATAAAGATAGTAGACGCCCAATCGATAGGCTGCGTCCATCTTCCAATCGGTGTGGATGGAATCTGTAGATGTGACGATCATGTTGTAATAACCAATGGCCTTCTGGTTGTAAGAGTCGAGGGTGGGCAGATAGGCAGCCAAGTTGCTGGCTCGCTCGTCAACATTGGGGTTGCCCAACTGAATGCCGAGATACTTCTTGCGTTTCAGCGAAGCTGGTTCGGTCTCACCATACCAACCGTAAGTAAGGGCCAACTCGCGAATAGCAGGCAGATAACCCACGCCAGCCAACGAGTCGAGTAGAGCCACGCCAGCCTTCACACTATCAGTTTCAGGATAATCTATCTGTGCCAACGCCTGCTTGAAAAACACCTCGGGAGGCGTGGTCTTCTCAGGAGCCTGCGTGAGCAGATAGATGGCCACACCAGCCACGCACGCCACCACGCCCAACAGAATCTTCCATATCAGACCGCTGTGACGCTTGATGGGGAACTGTTTTACACGGGCACTCTCGCTCAGATATTCTGCTGTTGGACGCTTGGCGGGATCTTTATCGAGACAAGCCTTGATGAGTCGTTGCAGTTCAGGACCCAAGAACTTGGGGAACTGCAGGTTCACTTCGCCGTCGGGTTGGTTCATGCCACCCTCTTCGCCAAACGGAACATCGCCCGTGAGCAGTTCGAAGACTGTGGCACCCAATGCCCAAATGTCGCTCTCTGCCAGCGGTGCAGCCTCTTCAGCAAAACGCTCGGGAGCCATGTAGGCCAAAGTTCCAGCATTCTCGTCATCATAATAATATTGGTGGCTGCCGCCGAACTTCGAACTGATACCGAAGTCGGTGATGGAGAAATTCTCATTATCGTCGATGAGCACATTGCCTGGTTTGATGTCCTGATGGATGATGGGCGGATTGTTAGCATGCAGATAAGCCAAACCA
This sequence comes from Prevotella sp., assembly GCA_017557405.1. Classification (GTDB taxonomy): domain Bacteria; phylum Bacteroidota; class Bacteroidia; order Bacteroidales; family Bacteroidaceae; genus Prevotella. The sequence goes on along the minus strand of JAFYYV010000049.1, from coordinate 40,783 downwards.
GATGCCACGTCGTGCATATACTTCCACACCTCGTCATCGGTAGTCCACTGACCGATGAACTTCTCCGATGAACCAGCGCTACAGAACGGCATCACCAAATAAGGCATTCCCTTAAAGATGGAGAAATGCGTGGGTTGCAACAGGTTCTCGTGATGGCAGTTATACACAATCTTGTATTCATCGCGGAAACGTTGTTCACCTTCTATGTCGAGTGCATTTTTGGGACGGTAGATCTTGATGGCCACCTTCATGCCAGTGCCGTCGGTCGAGTCTTTCACAACCTCATCACCATCTCCCAACGATTCCTCGATATCGATGGTGTTCACGTCCAAGGCCAGCCACACGTCGGCTGTTCCTCCTGCAGTGCTCAGCGGGCGCAACAATTGATAGCGTCCGTCGAACAATTCGCCACTTTTGGCGAAGTCACTAATATGAATCATATCTGTATTTTTTTATTTCAGTCTTAACTTGTCACCCTCTTTCAAGGTAGAGAAGAGGTTCAGTTTGTTCATCTTCGTCAGGTTGGCCATCTTAATGCCGAACTGTTGAGAGATTCCATAGACAGTATCGCCTTCCTTCACACGATAGAAGTCCTGCGCACCCGTGAATTTGCTCTTCTTCTTTTCCAAGAACACGATGTCGCCCTCTTTGAAGTCGCTCTCGCGTGTAGTCTCATTGAATTCCAGCAGTTTCTGCTTCGGAATGTCGTATTTCATCGAAACCGATGAAAGTGTCTGACCAGGATAGAGCACCGTGCAACGCACGTCGTTCACTTCAACCAAGAACTTCTTAACGGCATTCTTCACACTCTTCTCCTCTTCCGACTCCTCATTCTCATCCATCTGCTCTTCAGGCAAGAATTCGGGGCGAGCCTGCTGTTGTTGCTTTCCACCGCTTCCACCTACAGGTCTGCGGATGGTAACAGTAGAGCCCGAGCGCAGTTTCACACCGCCATTGATGGCATAGAGCTGATAGGCGTCGATGAAGCCGATGAGAGCCTTCGCATAAGTCTGCGCTGTGGCGTAACCTGCCTTCTGCAAACCGATGGCCCAACCACGATAATCATAAACACTCTTCTGGAACAGACTGCGGTAACGACTGTTGTTCTTCAAGAACAGCGAATGGTCGCGAAACGACTCAGCCGCCGAAGCATACACGCGGAACTTACTCTTGTTCGGCTCGTCATCCCAAGCCTGATAGATGGGGCCTTTCCAACCACCGAATGCCTTGATACCGAAGTGGTTGTTGGCGTTGCGTGTCAAACCACTCTTACCTGCACCCGACTCCAAGATTCCTTGCGCTATTGTAATCGATGCTGGCACTCCGTATGCCCGTTCCTGATCCAGTGCTATCTGGCTATACTTCGCTATATAGTTGCGAATGTCAGCGGAAGACTGAGCGCTAACTCCCATTGCATACGCGAACAATATGAAAACTATACTTATAACAGCAAATCTCTTCATCTATTGTGAGTCATTAAAGATTAAACTTGTTTTTAATGCCTAATTAATCAAGCAAAAGTCCTTGTGATTGTTCAAAATTCGAAGGTGAGTCAGTTGGAATACTATCAATGAAATTGCCGACGCCATCAGCAATGTCACTTCCAACACCTTTCCAGAATGGACCCACGGTTTCTGTGAAATAATCACCCGTAGCTTCTGCAGCATCAACTGTACCATCAACGATGTCGCTACCCACCTCTTTCCAAAATGGACCGACAGTTTCTGTGAAATAATCACTTGTAGCTTCTGCAGCATTACCCACACCGTCAGCAATATCATTTCCAAGTTCTACATAAAACGGAATTACTGTTTCGGCGAAATAATCAACACCAGCTTTGTGCCAACCTTTTATTGTATCACCCCACCATTGCAGACCTAAATCAAAAGCATAACCAAAGTCACATTCACCATTTGAAATATACATAAAGACAGCATCCATAATTGCAACTGCCAAACTAATTAATAGCGTTACAGGATGAGCCTTTGAAACTGCTTGAACAGCTAAAGCCAATGCGAAATTATATAAAGCTCCACGGAATTTGGAAAGCCAGATTTCCTTTTCTTCGTCGGAGGATGCTGTAGCATACATACAACCTCTATATATTGCAATTATGAATAACAAGGCCAATGCAGCATAACCAAGTTTTTTCCCTATACCTTTAGCTGCGTTTCCTGCATTGGCTTCTGTAATAGCATTTTTTGCTGCAGTTTCTCCTGCCGAGCGTAAACTATTTGTGAAACTTTCAGCAGATCCAAATCTAAATGTAAATTGCACACGTAATTCGGCCAACCATTTTTCTGCTCCTAAGATTGCCGAATGTATTCCTTGAATAATACGAGCCCCAAATGATGGTTTGTTCATTGCTTCCCTCCCTGCTTCGACGGCAGATCCTACAGATGAAACATCACCATATACGCCAGAGACTGTATCAAATACTTCTAAAAAACCTTTAAACTTTGATTCGTATTTACCTTTAAACATCTCCTCTGTCATTTGAGGCGATGGAGGTTGTATATTATACCTTGGGTTTTGCACCTTCGGAGTCTGTATACTATAACGCTTTGCGGCTTGACTTTGACTCCATTGTTTAGTTACATATTGACTATACCCATTTGTTACATAAATCTTACTATTGGCATCGGGAGAAGTATACTTAAATGGATTCTCCTGAACATTCTCGTTCATAGAAGAATTCTCATCAGAATCAGCGAAATTATACTTACTAGATGATTCTTCTGATTCTTGACTTGAACTAACCAACACATTGTTGGTTCCACCCCAGGAAGAATACTTTTCGCTAAAATCTCCCATATCTTATTCGTCCTCCAGATTTTTCAATGTCACGACAATCGGCAAGGCGATGCACGATTTATTGATGATTTTTTGTCTAATCAAGTTGTCGTATCCGATGCTTTCAGCGTGCTGATAATTCTTACGGTCTTTGAACTCGATGTCCACATAGAGGCCGCGTCGCAATCCGCTGTTGGTACCGGCTCCACCGATGCTTGTCTTGATAAAGATGCGGCGGAACTCTTCCTTGCCAAACTCGCTGATGACCTCCTTGCGCAGAAATGCATCAACGTCCATACGTGTATAGAGACGGTCGTTGGTTAGAGAGAAATAGCGTAGTTGTTCGTAGCGCTCATCGGGTGTTGCTTTGTCGCTTCCACCCATTCCCGAAACAAGTATCTCCACCTTCTGCTCCACACCAGGAAGTCGGCGATTGTCCATCGTCTCGCCAGCGCGTGGAGCATTACCGATACGCCCCTGTGTGGTGATATAAGTCACCTTCGTTGACGATGAAAGTTGCGCCTGGTTCATGTTCTTCATCACATAGGTACCGCTATCGAAACTGAACTTGGCGTTCTGTGTTCCCACGCTTTTTCCAATACGGTTGATAGTCTCACGCAACTGCTTGAGCGTCTCACCATCCTTGATGCCGTTGTATTCAACAAAGGCGTAATAGTCATCAATGAAGTGGTTGTATAGGTTGCGCACATCACGATAGAGGGCTCCGTTGTCATAACACGATGCTTCGAAATCGCGCACGATAATCTCGTCGGCCATCATACCAAATCCTTGTCGATTCGATGCGGTACTAGTTTCCAAAATGCGTAGGAAGAACGAGTTATCGAGTTTCTGCAATTTCTGCATAGGTTGCGCCTGTGTGAGCATTAACGAACAGACATCAATATTGGTAACAGGCAGAGCATTGAGCACCACCTCGCAGTCGTCGGGCACGTTGTAACCCTCGGGGAATTCCAATCGCAGCCAAATGGTTTCGGGATCAAAGCAATCGAGCACTTCGTTTTCGAGCCATTGCTGGAAAGCGCGCGGATAAGCGCGTGGCTTGAACATGTCGCGGTCTTCAATATCGTCGGTGATATAGAGCAGCGAGGCATTGTCCATATTGAGCAGGTTCTCCTTCCAAGACTCCACGAACGAGAACAACAGCCCTGATGCCTGCTGAGCATCGAACGGCTCGGCCATCTCGATGTTCTCTAGTTCGATCATCGATGCGAACTCTAGTTCCTTCTCGTCGATTGTACAGATGTGCTCGGGTACCACGCCCTGCGTTCCCTTGATGAACAGCGAAAGACCCTTCAGGTTGTCGAGTTCCGTCTCGGTTTGTATACCCACCCACAAATGGTTGGGCTTGTCGAAGCGAATGTTGAAACTCCGCTCTCCGTTGCGCATCAGTCGATTGGTGAGCAAGAAGAGTCCTTTGTGGGGCAACAGCGATGTCTTGAAAATGGGGATGTAGTTGATGGGTTGTTTGAGCCCCTCCATCTTGAAAGCGAAAGATGTGCCTGCACCGACGTTTATGGTCGATGCGTCTCGCATGGGTTTCAACTCAGGTTTGAGCAGACAGACAGCAGGCGTAGCCTCCACCTTCTGACGGGGTATGAAGTCGGCACAATAGCGTTCCACAATGCGGTCGGTCGTACCGTCAATATAGTCTTGTATCTTTTGTGCCTCGGCCACCAAAGCCACAAGCATCATTTTGGCTACAGGGTCCATCTGCTGGTAGTCGAAATCGTCGACCGCCATCTGCTGCAGACTTGCCATCGCCTCGTTAATTCTTTTCTCTAATTCAATGTCCATTATGGGTGATAGGTTTTGGATGGGATGTTACCTATAACGTTTCACTGTGGGTTCAATCAGGAATGTTACCTGTTTACGATAGGGCGATTTGGTGCCCAATCCGTCGTCAAGATTGCCTTCGACAATGACGTTGACCTGATATTTTGACGGCATCTTATGCTTGCGAAGCTGCAAGTCGTATGCCGAATCGAGTTCGATGTAGACCGCCACATTCTTCAGCATAGGCTCATAGGTGGCCAAACTCTGGCGTATGCTCTCCTCGCATTCCTTCTTAGTGACCTCGTTAGTCAATCCGCCAGCCATACGTCCCGATTGACTGTTGTTGAATTCACGATGATGCACATTTGAGTATTCGTGATTCCAGTATTCAAAGCCAAAGTCGGGGTCGACCTCGAAGGTTCCTCGAGGCGTGAAGACGATGAGTTCCACAAGGTTGTCGAGCATACGAATGCGCTGCTCTATGTCGCGTTTAAGCGTACGCCCTTCGTTTTGGAACTCCAAAGGAGTGCTAATGAATCGCATCATATATTGGGTCCGCTCCAGCGACGGCGGTCTTCTTTAGGAGGTTCTTGACGTGGTGGTGGCGCTACAGGTTGTGTTTGGCGAAGTTGACTGAACTTGTCAATCTTGTCGCTGATAGCCGAACACATGCCGACGCCCTGCTTGAGACGCAGATAAGCCTGTCGATAATTGTATGGAACACGTGCGAAATTGCGGATAGGCTCGGCTTCTTCGAGCGAGAGCACTTCATCAACATCACAAGCGCAAGTAAATGTTCCAATAATGCGCTGAACACACGACATCAAACGCATGGGTGTGAGAGCCTCGCGCTCGTTGTTGACCTCTATGAGCGTCTGAATCACCACAGGCCAATAGACGGATATGGCCGTCTTAGCGAGTGTGTCAGTCTGCTGGCGGCTCTTCTCGTCAATAGTCTGCAGCACTCCGAGGAACTGCTGGCAGATTTCCATAAACTTGGGGTGAGAAGAAATGGTGAGGCACGGCGGTACGAAGAACACATTGTCCTCGGTCCAACCATCGTTGTAAACGATGCGGGCGATGGGCAAAGCATGGTCGGGAACGGCCTGCTTGGCTCCCACGAACGAGAACGAATAATCGGGTACCAGAAGACCTTCATTCGTGTCTTTCCATAAATCGGGATCGGCATTAATGACCAAGATGAACTCCTTGGCGTCTTCCTGATCGGGAATCTGTACCCGAGTGTTGAAGGTGTTCGTGAACTTCGTGTCGAAACGCACATCGATGATGTCGCCTGCGCGAGTAATGCCCAAGCAATCGAGCGACTCAACGTTGACACTTCCCTGCTCGACATTCAGCGCCAACTGGAAGGGGCGAACCGAGGGGAACAATCCGAAACGGCCTTCAGCAGCCAACGCATAAGCTTGTGCGAACGACTCGCTGGTACATCTGTCGGCTTGGATGAGCACCTCGTCAGTCAGGCGCATACCTTTTTTCCAACTAATTCTTTTTGGCATAGTGGTAGATTTTTTCAGAAGGGACTTCCCTTCATTTATCAAATGTTTGTGTTATAATTCAAATAATTATAGAACAATTCGTCGCCCAGGCGCAAAGGTTTTTCGTCTTGCGAAATGTCGAAACGCAACTCTTCGCCCACAGCCAACAAATAATCTTGTATGAAAACGCGCAACTCCTCCACTTCGTCGAGGAAGTCCATGAAATTGCTTCCACACTCTTCTTCATTCCAATAGTGCAACTTATAGACGGTAATCAACTCATCCCACTCGTTGCCTACATAGCTGTCGCCCAACTCCATATCCAGTCTATCTCCATATCGTGGTTCATCATCGTGAAGGCGCAACACCTCATGGCTGACACGAACACGCAGACCTTCATCAAAGAACACTTTGCGCAACAACAATGTCAGCAACGTTTTGTTGCCACGAATGTATTTGAACTGGGGCATGAACTTCACGAACCCCTTAATGAAACGATTACGACGCTGAGCCTTTGTCAATTCATCACCGATAATCTGCTGCATGATGATGTTCTCTTTGGCAAAAGGCTCCAGTTCTTCACGCACGTGCATTCGCTGTTGCAACAGCAGAATGTCAATAGGCGAGAAGAAACGGAAAGCGTTCTCTATCTCTTCCTGCTGGGCATAGAGTTCCTCCTCGAAACGCTCCTTCTCCTCGTATTGTGGGAGGTTGTCGAAGCGATCGATGGGATGGAACATATACTCGGGCAACGAGTTGTAAAGACTCTGCCGCCCCAAGTACATCTTGAAGCGCCCTTCATCAAGGGGTTCCAACTCCACAATGTCGTTATACGAATTGCGCTTGTGCAGTCCTTGAAACGCCACGCAACACGCTCCCCGAGGATAATAACCGAGAAAAACCTCGGCGTTGATGTCGGCGGGGAAGTCATCGGGAATGGAAGTCGGTTGGTCTTTTCTCATCGATTTTCAAAGTGTAAGCAAAACAGGCGTAGGACTTGACAAAATGTAAAGCAAAACCAGATTTTAAATAACGGATTTGTAAAGATTGTTTACTTATCGTTCAGTTTTCCCAAAGCTATGCAATGAGGCGGTCAAAGCTATGCTTTCATTGCCTCAAAGCTATGCTTTCATCGAGCAAAAGCATAGCTTTCATTTTGTCAAATCAACGCTCTTATTCATAAAGGGGTTTGTCGGCGGTCAACTCCACATAGAATACGCCTTTTTCAGTGGACACTTGTATGATGTCGAAGGCGGGAATTCCGATTTGGCGGAGCGTGAGTTCCTGATAAGGGAACGACTCATCGATATTCTCGAAGAAGTTCTTGTGGAACAACGTTCGATAGCTCAACTGGCGCAACTCAGCATCGTGTTTGATGTGATCGTCGAGTTTCGACTCGGGAATCATCACGCGGAACTCCTTTTCGGGTTGGTCGGAGATGATGCAGTCGATGAACTTGTTGTTGAGCATGTTGATTTCCACCGTCTCCGTTTCTAAATTCTTGTGGAGCAAAGCCAAAGCATCAGCAACAGTAAGCTCTGCAGAAAGACCCTCGCAAGGCGTAACATCGTCCCACTGCTCGTGAGCCGGACAGGTATTCTTCCACGAAGCGAAACGATAGATATTGGTGGTCAGGCTCATACCTTCATAACGCATCATCTTTCCTTGCAACGTCTGGAACTGCTTGGCAGCGTCAGTATCGAGGTGTATGATCTTCATGGCCTCCTGCACTTGCAGAGCTCCCACGATAGAGGCGCTGATGGGCGTGGTGGCTACACGGCCTGCTGAACCTTGATTACGTACCACATCAGCACATCCCGTGCGAAGCATGATGTTGTTGAACTCCTCGCGTGAAAGACCACATTCGTAGCAACTCACACCAGGCGAGAATACGCGTACAGTACCCGTAAGGTTCTCAATACTGCCGTCAATCCACGTTTTTCCGGCGCGGAACGATAAGCGGTTGAGCAGATAGCGGGCAATACGGCTGTCGAGACAACCGATGACCACATCTACCGAGCGATAGAGACCCAAACCCACTTCTGAGAACAGATTGCCCACAATAGGCGTCACCTTGATTTGCGGATTGATTTCCATTGCCCGCTTGGCTACAATCTCGGCCTTGAAAGCGTGATTAACCGCATCTTCTTCACGGAAAAGCACTGAGCGCGTAAGGTTGGTAATCTCAATCTGGTCGAAGTCAACCACATAAATGTGGCCGACCCCGAACAGGGCCAAGTTTTTCACAACCTCGTTGCCCAGAGCGCCTGCTCCAGCAACTAGCACACGAGCATCGCGCACCTTCTCTTTCTTGAACCAGGAGAGCAACGTGAATACGCCCTCACCCCATTCATATTTCAATTCGGTTGGCATTTTCTGAAATGATTAAGATTAAGACTATAGGTATTATCTGACACCAACGGCATCAAGACTCTACATATTCGAAAATGGTGTCGCCAATCTTGAACGTATCGCCATTTGAGAGCACGACAGGACGATTGATGGGCAATTCTGTGCGCACGTTGTAGAACACGCCAGCAGCCATAGGCTTCAGCATAGGCAACGTCTTGGCTTGGTCGATGAAGAGTTTTGCGTGCTCTTTGGCTACCTTGTTGCTCTTCTCCCAGTTCATCTGGATTTCGCACTCACCAGTCATTCCGATAGAAACCTTCTTTCCACCACCCGTAGCGTTCATCCACTTGTGGATAGGAATGCGCTGGCCAGCCTTCACACCATTCTTGATGACGAGGAAATAACGCTCAGCCAACATACGAACTGTTACAAGTGAAGCTCCAAGTCCACCACCGTAGATGATGAAGTCGATGAGCATACTCATCCATCCGTATTTTGCTCCAATCACATTACTGAACGCCAGCACGATGAAACCGATGACTGCCGAGCAAAGACCGCCAATCAAAGCGCTCTTCAAGGGGATGGACGACTTGATGGTAAGGCTCAACGCCACACAGATGGAGAACAGGATGTAGGCGGGAAGTGAGCAATACCAAGGAATGTAGGTGGTACCAACAGCCGAGAGTAGCAAGCAGAAGATAATGCCTCCCACAGCAAACGCCAACATACCAATGATGCCCGAAAGCAACGAAAGTCCGAAGATCTTCAGATAAACCTTGCCGTCTTTCTTACGATACTCGTCGTTCCAACGGAACACCAATGACAAGAAGAAGCCTAACAGCAAACCTACAGCAAGGAAAGCCGAAACTTTCTGCACACAGTCGGTGAACAGGTTACCCATCTGCTCTTCGTTGCGGAAGAATGTCTTGGCAATACCTGTAGCAACTCCCGAGAGAATTCCACGTCCAATGAGTTCGAAGATAATCCAGCTGACCAAACCGGCCAAAATACCAGAAACGACTTGATAACTCTCGCGAAGCGAAGAGTGGCTGAACATATCCTTCCAATCCACATGATCTTGGATTCCGTCTTTACAGTTCTGTCCGTATTCCACACACTTGTAGCCGTTCTGCTGCCAGCAACTCACGTGGATAATGTGCTTGCAACGTGTTACGACCTTCTGTCCAGGTTCAATGTCCTGACGGCAATACATACAGATGCGACGCTTCACATTCTCCTCAGGAACGTAGCTCTTATAGTATTTGGAAGCGAACTTCTTCGACTTGACCATAGGTATCAGCACCTTCGTTACAAGGAAGAATACCAACGCCGTGAGGAACGCAACCAGCAACGCGATGAGGAACTTCACAATGGAGTCACCTGCACTCTCAGCCTTCAAAGGCCAAGGTGTCTCGGCTGTTCCAATAGAATAGTCACCCTTGCCAGCTTCAGCGCCTTTCCACTCGGCAGCATAGGCAACACGACCTGTGTAAGCCTTGTCGTCAGTGGCTTTATAAGCAAGTGCGAAGTCGTACATAGCGTCGTTCACGACCTCTTCGAAGTTGCGCAACACAGTATGCATATCGTCAGAAGGTTTGTATGAACCTTGACGCTCCTTCAGAATGTTTCCTTCAGCATCGCGAGGAACAGAAACGCCCTCGAGCGTGAGCTTCACATTCTCGTCGACGCCATTACCTGTATAGTACATAGCATAAACGCGCGGAACACTATGGGCAGGATTCGACTGATAGTCGGTCACCTCGACGAAACTGATGGTTTCGTCCTCCGAACGCTTGCCACCATCGGTGAATACGAAAAGAACGTTCTTGTCTTTGGCTAGTTGTGAACGACGCTGTATGTCGGGATTCTTAGCATAACCCTCGACGGCCTTCACCTCACTATCGAACTCGCCAGCAGTCTTGCTGAACTCAGTCAATTTCGAGTAAAGGGCACCATAGAAATGCTTCGTCTCTGCTGTTGCCATGAAACGCGGCTGGAATGACTTGTAATTGGCTTTCGTGACCATCTCACTCTTTGTTACCTCATCGCCAAAGAACGACAGATAGACACAACTATCAGGCGCACTATCAACCAATTTGCCAATGGTTTCATAAATCTGCGCCTTTCCCGACTCAGGAATGCTCAAGTCGACAAGCACAGAGAACGTAAAGTCACTAGGGATACGTTGGCCAGAACTGACTGCAGTGAGTTTACGACGGTCGGGAGAGATGATGTTTCCATCCTCAGTCACAACCAAGTATTTCTCCAAGTCGGCAACAGTCACGTCTTTCGATGAAGCGCCCTTGCTGTCGAGCACCTTCAAGAATAGCGTGATACTGTCTTTTCCTTGTCCATACTCGTATTTCTTATCGCAGAACTGAATCTTCGACACGTCTTGTGCGTGGAGCGAAAATGCGAAAGCCGCAAACACCAGCACACTCAGAAGTCGCTGGATGGTCATTTTTGTCTTGTCCATATCTTTAAATCTTCAAGTTTTTGTTCTCCATAGTTGTTCTCTTCTGTGCTCAATTCCGAATCCACCACGGGGATGGAGGTGAGCATGCCGGTCGTGGGTTGATAAACCAACACGAACATGATTTTGTCCAGGCAGCCTTCCACAGCCTTGCGAATTGATGGGATACTACGATGAGCGTCCACCACAAAGCAACCCAACAAGTCTTTGTCGTCGACTTTCTCGTTGTTGGAAAGCATCTCTGCTAAATGCTCCACCTTCTGTTCATGTTGCAACGAACGACCATGTACATAGCCAAGCAAAGCGCTTCCCTGCGCAGAGCCAATTGACATGCACATATCGACAATCATCTCACGATTCAAATAGATACCGTTGCAAGTATCAGTGCGGGACTTGGCAGCAGACAATGTGTCGAAATAGTCGGAACGATTGAAAGAAACATCCTCCATAACCGATTCTTGTATTTGCTCCTTTTGCGGAGCCTCTGTCTCCTGTGGAACTGCCTGAGATTCTGGCTGCGTAACAGGTTGAGCTTCCAAAGATTGTACTGCCCAAGCATACCATTCCTTCAATGAATACATCTGCTTCAGATCGTTCTTCGAATTGATATTCGAGTCGCGACGATAAGTGAAGATTCCCACCTCCTGCGTCGGTGTGAGGATGTCCACAACAAGTGCGGTCAGGAAGTTAGGATGCTGGGGATGCTTCAACTGTTCTTGCACGCTGACATCGCTGTTACTGAAGAACACGCTCAATCCAGGATGAGAGTGCACCCAACAGGTCAGATCGTACTGGAAATTGGTCTCTCGGCGCAACTTGCGCAACTGTTCAAGCACACGCAATTTGATTTTTCCACCAAAGTTCAATTCGTATTCATCGAAGACCGCATCGTCGCCTGGCAACACAATCTGTTCCAACGAGACATAATACTCCTTGCTCTCATCATCATGAACCCAGCGACCCAACACCATGCATCCATTCTCGCGTGGATGTTCCGACTGACGTAAATCTTCGGCATACATGTTATAGATATCGATGATGCACGTATTTTTGATATACATGCGGCGCACAGCCGACTCGTAACAGAAGTCTACTGCGTCTACCTGCAGATAGTTGGGATTGCCGATGACATCTTCCAGACTTTGTTTCTTCAAAATGGTGGCTGTCTTACGTCGCACGATAATGCCAGGTTCGTTACCACCATTTTGTCCTCCGCCAGAACCACTGCCTGGTCTCACGTTCGAGGATTTCGGTGCGGCAGGCTGCTTGTTACGTCTGAAAAACGCTACAAGGATACCCAGCAACAACACTACAGCGGCGATGATACCTATCAATTTCCAGTCGAGTGAAGAGCCACCATCGTTTCCGTTGAGTTCCTTGTCCAACAAGTTCAGATTCGTTTCACGCACACCTAACTTGTCGTTCAGAAGAGCTTGCATACCGTTGCGACACTCAATCTCATCATCTGGATTAATCAGCGTGTACTGTTTCATGAAATTGTCAATCAGCACTGTGGCAAGTCCTTTGTAATATTGCAAAGAGTCGCGATTGGTATTAAGGAACACATTCAGGTTGTGCTCCGAAATATAGGCTTTCCTGTCCGACCAGTTCTGCAAACACTTGATGTGCTCGTCAATCTCTTTTTTCGATGCTGTCACAGCCGAATCTGAGAAAAACGGAACAGTCTCCACATGCTTTCTGAACTCGTCGATCACCACAGCACCCTCAACGGGTTTCTGAGATGGAGCAGCGAACGACTGTATGGTTGTCGTCAGAAGCAACGCCACGACGATTGTAAATGCTTTAAATCTATTCATTGTGCTTAGCTTTTTTTATCATTGTTATCTTGGCCAGGCTTACGCCACCTCTTATATTTCGCGGGAATCACGTCGTTGAGCGACTGCTTCCTTGGCGTGATGGTAATGCCATTTTGATTTGTTCCTGTACCAGCAGTACCAGCTGCCTTGGCTTGCCTCAACTGTATGAGTCGTTGTCTGGCGGCCTCAGCCTCCTTGCTCATATGTTTCGCAGGTGCAGCAGCACCTGTGGCACTAGTGGCGTCTGTGACAATACCAGCAGCAGCCTCGGTGGCGTCAACAGCACCTTTGCCCTGTCTCAACTGCATAAGACGTTGCTTGGCAGCTTCAGCCTCCTTGCTCAGATGCTTGGCGTTCTGCTCCGCCTGACGTATTTCTCCCATCGCATGCTTAGCTTGGTTGGCCATCTGATTCACTTGTCCGAATGGATTGTTGCCACCCAGTCCGTTCATCATCTGTTGCGAAGCCTGCTGAGCCTTCGTGATGGAGTCCATCATTTGCTTCTGTTGCTTACTCTGCTTGATTGATTGGAACACCTGCTTACCCACCATCAATAGACCACCTAAACCAGCAATGCCACCAATGAGTAGCATCATGTCCTTTTTGTCTTTCGATGACTGCTGGGCTTGTGCAGCCTGAATGGAGTCAGCGCGAGCCTGTTGGGCTTGTGCAGCAGCGGCTTGCTCAGCGGCAGCTGCACCTGCGGCAGCATCAGCTTTCTCCTCCAATGCTTGTTTCTTGGTCTCGAAGGCCTCCAACGTCTGGTTGATCTTGGAAGAAATCTCAGGATCGGTTACTTTGAAACGCAATTCGCGCAACATCTGCACCTCATGTGTCAAGTCTTCCGAGAAGGGAAACTTTGTGGCTCGTTCCAACATCGAATTCACCGAGTTGATACGGATGGAGGCCTCCTCGATAGGCGATATACCTTCATCACTAATCACCTCTTCAGTGGTCGTGGAAACGGTTTCGTAACCACCACCGCCATCGTTACCTCCCATCATGGAACCACCACTTTGACCACCACTTTTGCGCTGGCCGCCTGCCGTAGATGACAGTTGCAGATTACCACATTTGGCAAACACCTTATAATGACGTTTCCCCTCGTAGTGAGCCAGATAGAGAGGGATGGACAGCTGCGCTTTGTTGCCCGACGTGACGCTGAACTGCATCGAGGGTTCGTCCTGCAACAAGAAGTAGCCATCAGATGAGCGCGAGTAGTTCAAGTTGGAGGGCACCATGAAGGCGTCGGGAGCCATACCATCAAACTTCATGTCCTTGTAGTTGCCCGAACGATCGAACATCACCACGGCCACCTCGTCCAGTTTCTTGTATTTCTCTTGGTTCTTCGAACCTAACTTCTTATGAACACCTTGGAAACGCAACGTCAACTGTCCACCATTGTGCTGAATGGAGTAGTTCACGATGATACGGTCACCCGAGGGTGAAAAAAGAGTGTCTTTTACGTCCTTGGCTGCACCATGGGCACAGAAGCCAATCACCAGAACCAAGAGAAGAGTTCTCAAGCTATTCATCATATTCCATTGATGCGATTATAACGCTCCGTGATTTTGGCTTTGTAACCACCTCCACCGCTCTTCCACGATGAAGCATGCTTGCTACAACTGCTATCGGTGCAGCAACGATATAGAGCATTCACCTGCCCCATCACCTTTGCCTTAGCGGCCTTTCGATCAGAGCTGCTATATATTTTCTTGTAAATGTCGTCAAGCTGATGGTAAATCTGCTGTAACGAGAGCGAGCAATAGCTGCACGAGTGACCGCTCTTCTTCGGTGCAGCCGTTTTATGTCTGCCACAGTCGCGGACGCGCGAGTCGAGGTCGATGCCATCGAGCGTCGACTTCAGTTCGTTGTAGCGGGCGAATGCGCGGCTGTTGGGTTGCCAACCATGACTTTGGATAGCAGCATCAATCTTCCGTTTCAAACTGTTGATCTTGTCCTGATAGTCCTCGCGCTGCTTGGCCTCTGAAGGCTTGTGCTTCGAGTTGGGACATATTGACACGTTGCGCGATAAGGCATCCACCTCATCCTTCAAACCAACGTATTCTGCACTAGGCTTCAATTCCACCTCGATGCTCAGTTCAATAACCTCCTTCTCCATCAAGATGAGTTTGTTCATACTCTTGCCTTTGAACTTGGCGATGTAGATAGGCAGACGACACACTGTGGGCGAACCATTTTGAGCCTCTACCAAGGGCAGGGTGAACTTATCCGACGGCTTTAGCATCATGGGCTGGTTAGCCAACTCGTAAGGGTCGATGACACGCTTATTCTTTGTGCCACCGAAAGTCTTGTCAAATGTCATCGACACAGGCATTTTTTTCACAGTCTTCTCGTCGTAGGCACGGTCGAAGAGCAACAAAGCTTTCGATTCGTCAAGATTCTCCAATTCGAGTTTCACCTTGCCAGTCTCGCCGTCGGCATCTTCTAACGTGACAAAGATGTTCATATACGACAGAGCGACGGTCTCCTGCGTATGGTCACCACTTAGACTGACACTCTTCTGCTCGTCGGCTAACGTAGTGAGCGTAGCCGAGATGAACAATGCTAACAATAACAATATTTTTCTCATATACTCAGCGATACTTTAGGTTTCTTTGGCTTATCATCGCCACCACCCTCAGGAGCCTTCGGAGGCTCAGGGGCTTCAGGCTGGTCTTGAGCGAACTTCACCCATCCGTTGGGTTCACCTTCTTCGCGCACCCATTCAGCCACGCCTTGGTCCTCAGGATAGGGATAGGTGTTCTGGGCATGATACATCTGATACTTCAGGTAGCGTTCCACACGTAGCACCAGGTCTTTGATTGACGCCAATACACCCATCTCCTTGATGGTCAAGCACACGTGGCCCTTGAAACTACCTGAATAGCGAATGTTTGGATGCCACACATCAGTGATGAACGTAAACACGGGGTTGCCGTCAGCTGAAGGATAGTTGTTCGGCAGCACCACACTCATCTTGTGTAAATTGCCGTAGATGGGCTTGCGCGGTGGTTCGGTGTCCTCAACACCAACGATACTTTTGCAACGATACCATATCTCGAACTCAGTGGGTAGTCCCACAGCGTTCTTGCGACGGATGATGTACGAAAGCGACGGCTTAAAAGGATTTGGACCTTGCTTCTTGCGCTTTTCACACATGGCATCGAGTTCCTTCCACTCTTGGAACAGACGGGCATCGCGACCCTTCAGTTCTTTCAAATTGAAATTATTGATAGCTGGATTCATGGCTTTTCAATTGAATAAAAATAATTGTTCATTGTCAATCGTCCATCATCCTGCGATGGGCACAGAAATCAGATGCAGACGGTCCATCGGCATGATTTCGTAATCGACAAGTGCCATCTCGCGTCCGTTTTCGTCCTCGAACTCCAGAATCACAGGCTCCTCGTCGTCGTCCATCAACTTACCCAACAAATACTGGATGGGGTTGCCACCATTGTCCATCTTCGGCAGTTCAAACACCTGCACGATACTGTTAATCTGGTCACGAATCGTCTTGTTCGGATCAGTCACTTTCACTTCAATCTCGTCATACGAAGTGCCGTCTATCGTCAATAGCACGATAAACTCGTCTTGATAATACTCTTGCTCTGTCATAGTTATTTGGTTTTTAATTGTTATTATTTTGTTGTTGAATGATTTCGTTTATATAATTGGCTTTTTTCATCTACTAATCCTTTTTACTCGCATAGTCGATATATTCGCCCCAGTCTTTTTCAAAATAAGAACCTGCAAGTTCATCAGCATAATCCCCTTCCACCTTCATGACAATACCTTTGCCAACGCCCGCCACTATTCCAGAATCGGGTTTGTCTGTTGCAGCTTCAATTGCGGCCTGTCTTCCTGCCTCGAAAGCATCGTCAGCAGCTTGTTCTGCTTCCCTCACTTGTTGCTGTGCATCATTCAACTCACTTTGTGTCCTTTCAACTTCTCGATCTGCCCTTTCAACATCTCTTTTCGCTTTGTCGGCTTCTTTCTGCGCTTTATTTGCATTGGCATCAGCCTCCTTCTTTTGTCCCTTTGCTTTATTCACGTCTTGGTCAGCCTTGGCCTTATTAGCCTGTGCATTATTTACATCCATGTCAGCCTTCGCCTTACCAAATTCTGCAGAGTCCACATCAGCGTCAGCTTTCATCTTGTTTGTTTCTGCATTCGTTACAGCATTGTCAGCATTTTTCTTATTCGTCTGAGCATTCGCTACAGCATTATCGGCCTCAGCCTTTCTTGATTCAGCCCATTCAACTCCGTTGTCCGCCTTGGTCTTTTCATGTCTTGCTGTACCCAAATCAAAATCTGCTTGAGTTTTAGCTTTCTCTGCATCGGCCACTGCATTATCAGCGGCTTTTTTCTGTTCTGGGGTGCTTTTGGGATCAGAATAGACTTTGTCTCTCTCTGCTTTTGCATTGTTCAGGTCAGCACCTGCTTGCTGTTGCTGCTTTTCTTTAGTAGTGACATCTTGTTCTCTTGCCTTTTGTTTCTCTTTGGCTTGATTCACTTTAGTGTTAGCTTCAGCCTGAGCACTTCTTGCATCACCCAAGTCTTTATCAGCCTTAGCTTGATTGGCCTTTGCATCCGACACTTTCTTATCAGCTTGTTTCTGTGCGGTCTTTGCTTCCGAGACCTTCTTATCAGCCTTGGCTTGATTGGCCTTTGCTTCCGACACTTTGCTATTAGCCTGACTCTGTGTGGTCCTAGCATTGGCCAAGTTCTCATCTGCCGCATTCTGCCTTATCCTTGCATCAGCAACATTAGCATCTGCCATACCCTTATTGCCTCTTGCCATAGATGCATCCATTTGCGCTCCAACATGATTCGCTTGTTTGGTGTTTAGATTGCCATTGGCTGATGCAACATTGTATTGAGCTCTATTATAATTATTTGCATGCACCTTTGGGCCGCCCTTCCTTGCAGTTAGAGCAGCTGAAAGAAGACTCAAGCTAGCATCTGCCATACCAGAAAAACCATCTCCAGCATTACCTTCCATAAATGATGTAACTGACACAGTAGCGTTTCCTACTCCCTCAAGGATATCAACTCCATATGTTTTCATGAAACTCAAAGCCTTGCTGTTTGATACAAGCTGAGTGAATTTTGCACCTTTTGTGACAAAACCTGCCACAGCAGCTATACTTCCAGCAGCATTGACAAGGAGTTCAGCATTGGCCTTAATAGTAGACAACCAGTCTGGCCCCATGAACCCATTGAAGGTGTTGGGCATAAGTCCTTGACCGTTGTGGATAATGTTGATAGACCCAATAGCCCAGCAGGAACTGCTACAATCTTGTGTAAGTACAGGCATTCCACCACAAAGTTGTTGGGGCTTAGGAACTTTCCACGGCGTGGGAGATAAGCCAGCTATACATGGCATTGGAACAAGAGTGAACACTCCACCTTTTGCTGCAGTGGCTGCTGCAGTGGCTATTGCAACTGAAGGGTTAAGTATGTTAAAGCACACTGCGAATTGAGGGATGTTGAGAAGAGGAGCAAAGTCGGTTATAGTTGCCACAGGTGCATTCATCGCCCCAATACATACGCGGTTGATGGGCAGAACATTCAGCTGGCCGAAAATAGCTCCAAAAGAGCATCTCAATACCGCATTTGCCGTACACACAGGGATATTGGAGGCGAGATGAAAACCCGTTTTACCGACAGGAGCACTAAGGCCGTCAGCTTGTTTGGCAAGAAGTTCAAAACGCTTTTGGTCTTCTTCAGACATCTGCTCGGTAGGGTGAAGTGCATCAAACACTCTTGTACCCAAGCCTCCTGCAGATTCCAGCCATCCTTCGCCCATGCCAATTGCAGAATCTCGTACTGCATTGACGGCACTGCCTGCAGTCTCTGCCACCATTTTTGCAAAACCAGCATCAGCTGCTGCGTTAGCAGCATCCATTTGAACAGAAAGCGCACCAATGGCATCAGCCGCTTGCTGCATCTCCATTTCTTCTCTTTCTTCGCTGGTCATAGGATATCAAGAATGGGTGAAATTCGACATGTTCTGTTAATCATCAATTCATCTTTATGATTGCGCCCTGAATAGATAATGGGCCTTGTGAAGAGATTGACATGGTTGCAGTAGCGGAGAGAGTATATGTAGAATTGGAAGAGAAAGAAATATTACCTGCAGTATATTTCAAAGCACCCGAAATGGTAATGGTGTGCTTCGAGAACAAAGTTTCTGCACTTTGTGCTTTCTCTGAGAATTTCTGTGTCTCTATTTCCATTGATTTTGAGTTGTACTTCATGCTATCGGCACTTACTTTGAGCTCTTTCGTCACATTTTCGCTCATGTTGTTCTTCGCTGTCACTTTGATGTCGTTGTTGGCTTTTATACTGATGTCATGGCCGGCAGAGATGCTGATATCATTCTTAGCATTGATGCTAATGTTTTTCGACGACTCAATCTTCACTTTTGCATCGTCGTCGGTAGAAAGCGTAACGATATAGTTATCTTTCTTGTTATCATAAATCTTAATGTATCCACCGTCCGACTGGTCGTGAATCTCAATGGTGTGGCCATTATTAGTACGAATGGCCTTCACCTCGTTGTCACCTGGATACCATTTTTCATCGACACCACTATCCTTGTTGAACAAAGCCCCGCAGACAAAAGGACGTTCGGCATTACCTTGTTCGAAATCTACCAACACTTCTTCGTCAATCTCGGGAAGAATATGTACGCCTTTCTCCAATCCTGCGTATGGTTGGGCAATGCGCAGCCAAGGGGTTATCATCGTGTCATCATCCGACCATTCAAGTTTCACACGGATGCGCCCCAATTTCTGCGGATCTTCATTGTCAATCACCCAACCACGACAAGGTTGTGCATATGGATAGGTCTCCCCCCCAGTATATGGCGGATAGTCACAGGCAGCGGGAAGTCCTCGGAACGTATTGCTGTAACGTTCGTCGGCAGAGAAGCGGTGGGTGAGTCCAATGATGATGATTTCGTCCTGCTGCACGTCGCTCTTGTTGTTCGACTCTTTGTCGGAGATGAAATTGTCCTTGATGACAAGCTTGCCGCCTAACTTCAGATTGGAACAGTAGGTGGTGCCATCATAGACCAACATGCTTGCCTTGATGCCGCGAACCTCAGTCTTCGACGAGATGTCCACACGTTTCACTTTGCTATCTTCTTCTATCCAACCACCTGAATGAAGGTTACGTACGGGTTCCTTGGGATAAGCATCGACAGCAGCTTTATAGACTGCCGTATTCAATTCATTATATTCGCGATCTGCCTGACTGATACACTGACGCAATCCCTGAACGCTTCCCTCATCACTGTAATAGGAAACGACATTATGGTCAAAGTTTATATTCTTCATCTCCATGCGGATGCTATACGAGGGGATATCCTTGCTAGGATAAGAGAGCGTCACGGAGTTCCCTTCGGGCATATTGCCAAAGACGAGACACTTGCCATCATTGTAGAACCATTCGCCATAACGCAAAGCCAAACGACGCAGGAACTGATAGTTATTTTCGTTATATTGCACAGTATACTCTATATCTTCTTGGAATCGTGCATCGACATTCGCATTCCACTCACCGCTAAACGGATTCAACGTGTCTTCCACAATATCGTTTAACGTCCTGTTCTCCCATGACCAACAATGAGGACTGTCAATCAAGATAGCGTCCCACGAACGGGCCTCAACACTGATAGTATATTGGCTTCCATCACGACTACCCGATGCCGAGAAAATGTATCCCTCGAACTCGATGTCGGCCATTTTACCCTCATCGGAAAAGGATGGTATTTCCTGTTCCATCGGATCGGTCTGCAGGTAGATGCTGATTTTTTTACCAATAATGGCCTTGCAGACACCAAACTGCGGTTCGTTAACATCTTCTTCAGGGTCCTTGTACATCACAAACGATAACACATTGGGCTGTAACAGGTTCTGCGACAGTGTGAAACTATCGAGCCGATACTTAGCACCATCGAGCTGAATCTTGAACATGTTCGACTGCGTGCCATCGATGGTCACCTGTATATTTTTGATTGATATAGACATCTTGTGAAACGAAGTTTTGTATGTTGTAAGTTAGTAAGAAACGCTAAAATTACTATAAATGTACGCGTGTGTATACGTATATATAAAAAGGTGGGAGAAGGACATCTTTCTGCCCTACTCCCACTCGTTGTTGAATTCTGCTGTGTTGTTGGAGCCGATGGTAATCGTCTCAGCCATGATAGTGACCGTGAGGTGCATCAGTCGACTGTCGCTGTTATTGAAGAAGTCTTTCAACCCCACACAATAGGCATTGCGGAACGAAACGGTCTTGAAACTCTGACGATTCTGCTGCGCCCATACCACGAAGCGGAAATAACCAGACTCCACCTCGGTCTTGCTGAACATCCAACGATAGAAGAACAGGTCTTCGTCGCTGCGCGAAGGCAACACAAAAACAATCTTTCCACCACGAGGACGTGAAACAGGCTTACCTGTGCTGTCCACCGACTGACTGAAGCTATAAGAACACTGCACAATACCAAACTTACGCTGGCCAATCTCCAATTTTCCGTGGAAGGCGGTGTGATCTTGTGCGATGGGGAGATTACGCAGACGAAGAGCCTGATCCAACTCGCCACCACCTATGCCACCAACAAGATTACTGACACGATCAGCAGTAGAGCCAATACGATCGCGGATATTGTCGATGGCATCCTTAACCTTCTCAACGGTCTCCTGAGCTTTCTCGACCGTATCTTCCACCTTCTCAACGGTCTCCTGAATCTTGTTCTCGATTTCAGTAACAGCGTTCTCGAATTGATCAATGGCATTGTTGACCTCATCGATGGCCTTATTCACATCATCGACCACCTGATCCACAGCCTGTTGGGCTTCATCGTATGCATCATTGATGGCATCTGTCACCTCGTTGACAGCATTATCAACCGCCTCCATGGCTTCATTATATGCATCACTGACTGCTTCTTTCGCATCGTTGTAAGCATCACTGACTGCCTCTTTCGCATCGTTGTAAGTATCGCTGACTTTCTCAGTTACTTCATTATAGGTGTCACTGATCTTCTCCTTGGCGTCTTCATAAGCATCACCGAGTTTCTCTTTTGCGTTGTCAATGGTCTCAGAAACCTTTTCTTTCACATCATCAATGGCACCTTCCACCTTGTCCACTGCCTCGTTGACCTTCTGCTCGGCCTCCTTATAGGCATTTTCCATGGTGTCTTGCACCTTGTTAACGGTTTCTTCAACCTTCTTCTCGGCGTTTTCAATGCCTTGCTCAAGTTTTTCCTTTACTTCGCTAGCCTTGTTTTCAATGGTCTCGCCTAACTGCTCAGCTTTCTCACCGAGTTCGTTGACTTTGTTCTCGACTTTCTCGCCCAACTCACTGGCCTTCTTTTCGAGGTTTTCTCCAAATTGCTCAGCCTTATCACCAAACTCGTTGACCTTGTTTTCCAAGTTCTCACCAAACTGAGTGGCTTTTTGCTCGAGATTCTCACCAAACTGGCTTGCTTTGTCTCCGAACTCGTTGACCTTGTTCTCCAGGTTCTCACCGAATTGAGTTGCCTTTTGCTCGAGATTCTCACCAAACTGAGAAGCCTTGTCACCAAATTCGTTGACCTTGTTTTCCAAGTTCTCACCAAACTGAGTGGCTTTTTGCTCGAGATTCTCACCAAACTGGCTTGCTTTGTCTCCGAACTCGTTGACCTTGTTCTCCAGGTTCTCACCAAATTGAGTTGCCTTCTGCTCGGCATTGTTCATGAAGCCTTCAGTCTTGCTCTGCATATCGTTGGCAAAACCTTCGGCTTTGTTTTGCATGTTGTCAGCAAAGTTGTTAGCCTTTCCTTGGATTTCCTCTAATTTCGTTCCAGCATTATTATACAATTCGCTGCTTTTGCTTTCAATGGTATCGAAAGCCTGAGTGGCTTTATTTTGCAAATCGCCAGCAGTCTGTTCGACCTTATTGATGGCTCCATTAACTTGGTTTTGAGCTTGACTATAAGCATCGCTTACCTGTTGTTGGGCATCGTTGAGCGCACTAGTCACCTTTTGCTGTGCAGCACTATATGCTTGGTCTGCCGTACTCTTTATCTGACTTACGGCATCATTCAGTTGACCTTGTGCCGCATTGAGGGCCTGACTGGCTTGTCCTTGAATATTGTTAAGGGTGCTCCCAGCCTGACTCTGCAATTGGCTGACGGCACTTGTCATCTTGTCTTGTACTGTTCCGAAAGCCTCTGTGGCTTTCGATTGAATTTGTCCGAGGGCTCCAGTAGCTTTCTGTTGAGCGGCATTGAAGGCTTCGGTGGCTTTTCCTTGTATTTGTCCAACGGCATCAGAGGCCTTCGCCTGGGCAGCCGAGAAAGCATCGTTGAATTGGCTGGCCATGCTTTCGGGATTAGGAAGCTTGCTTTCCAACATAGAGGTGACATTCTGGATGTTACCCGTGAGATTCGAAGAATTCAGGGTTTGCATCACCATTGACTGACTTTCGGCAGGCAAATTCTGGAAAGTCTGTGCAAGCGCCTCCATTTTCTGCTGCGCACCTTGCAGCATCGCCGTACTATTCTGCAGTTGTTGCAGAGGTGCTGTAAGTTCTCCAGGCAATTGCAAACCAGGTACATTCGGCAAAGCCTGCAGTTTTCCTATCGCACTGGTAATAGTCTCAGCGCTTTTGTTGAGCGGCGTTAATATTGAACTAAAATCCATGGTCGTGTAGTTAATAGATGATGGTCTATGTCCATTCGTTATCGAAATCAGCGGTGTCACTTGATCCGATATTGATAATTTCTGCTGCCAGCGTGATGGTTGTATACATCAATCGACTATCACTGTCGTTGAAATAATCGGAAAGATTGATGCAGTAAGCATTCTCAAACGAAACTGTCTTGTAGCTCTGCTTGTTCTGCTTCGACCACACTGTGAATGTGAACGCGCCGTTCTTGACCTCCGTCTTGTTGAACATCCATTTGTAGAAGAAAAGGTCGTCGTCGCTTGTTGCGGGCATCACGAAGGTAATGTTTCCACCCCGAGGGCGCGAGGTGGGTTTACTAGAGCCGTCGCATGCCTGGTTAAACTCATATTGGCATTGCACGATTCCGTAGGTTTTCTGTCCTATTTTCAAGTGTCCTTGTAAAGCCATAAGGTTAGGTTTTTAAGGGAGATGCAAGTATATCTTCAATAAGTCAGTTCTTTTCAGTGGTTGATTAGTAAAAGCGAGGGGGAGACAAGCATAATGCCATCCCCCTCACTCGATAATCGATTAGTTGTCGATGGTCCAACGGTTGTTGTGACGAGCGTTGCCTACGGCAATCTCCTTGGCAGAGATGGTGAATTCCTCGTACTGCAACAAAGAGTTGGTAGAATCGTAGGTCTCAGCATATTCAACCATGTATCCCTCCTTGAAGGTCAATGCTTTCATTTCACCACCTTGACGATTGGGGAACGAGATGGTTCCGCTCTTGCTCATATAAGTATCGCACATCCACTCCATCAAATCGGAGCTTCCGTCGTCCATTGATTTGGTACGGATACGGATCTTGCCACCACGAGTTGTACCAGTGGGCTGTCCTTCGACGTCGGTCTGCTGATTGAGTTCATAACGTACATAAAGTACCTCACGCTGCTTGATGCCATCGGCATCCAGGGTTGTTGTTCTTGTTGCCATAGTTTTTCTAGCTTTTTAAATGTTTAATGAATAAATAGTTGAAAAAAATAAATTGATTGTCGAATTCAGATTACTGAACGTTCTGATCCCACTCGACACCAGCCTGTCCGTTATGTCCGGTTAGTTCGATGAAGAAGTTCTTCGCAGCGAAGAAAGGCTTCAGTTCCACTTCGATGTGGATGTCTTTGGTCTTGGGATCCTGGTTGATACCCTTCAGGTTGTAGTTCTCGATCAACTTGCCTGGGCCTTTGTAATCGCTCAGGAAGTCGTGAACAGCCTGCTGCAGTTCAGCTTTCACAGATGAGTTCCAATTGATGAACGCCTCATCGTTGAAGAAGTTCTGGAACACCTTTCCAATCCAGTCGAACACACGAACGATAGGATACTCCTGCAATCCGAGCGTAGCACCATTATAGAGTGAACGATTCGAGAATGCCATCGTACGTCCATCCTCCTCCACCATAGGAATCACACCCTGGTCGATAAGAGCAGCGATCTCCGATTTGCGCAGATCTAGACGAGCGCCTTTCACATTGCTCAGTGTACCATACTTCTTACCAGCAGCGCCCTGAGCAATCACGATTTCATCAGTGTTGGTCATACGACCAGCTAAAGCAGCCGACGCAGGAATGTAGAGATCGTCGTCCTCGTTGGCAAGTTCCGATTTCTTGCGACCCAGCAAATAGTTACAAGTCATCACAATGTTGGCCATCTTTGCCTCCTGACCTTGCAAGTTAGCGTCGTCGAGTTCGTCCTTCAACATGCTGAAGCTCTGGCTGTCCTTGAAGTCAGTGACAAACATTATCTTGTTGCGATAAGCCGTGTCGGCCCACATACGAATGGTATTTGCATCGCCCAGATAGCCAGGCACCACCATCAGCGAGTAATTGTTCTTCAAGCTCAAGCGGTCATAGTAGCGCTCCAATTCGTCGCGCAAAGCTACAGTATCCTCAGAATCATGATATTCCAATTCGTCCTTGTTCACGTTCATCAAAGTGATGCAATCGATCTTGCCCTGTCCAGCGTTGGCAAAGAAAGAGTCGAGCGAGCGATAGGTGATCTCAAGTTTCTTCACCTCTTCATGTACGTTGAAGAGATTGTCCTTCAGGTTCTGCTCAGCCTTGTCGCGCTTGGCCTGGCATTGCTCGATAATTTGCATGGGGTCAGTACCACCAGCCTCAAGGATATTTACCCAGAGTTCCAACTCGTTCTTCAGTTTCTTACGACTGTCGGAATATGCTGCATCCGACAGGAAAATGTTCTTCACAGCCTTGCGGCGTGGATCCATGTTCTCAACGCCCTTGATCAGGCCTTTTACCATCTGGAATCCACCAAACTTATTCAGTCCGTCAAGACTCTCTTGAAGCAAACCCGCAGGGTTTTCTATTTTTTCACGAAGTTGTAAAGCTTCACCTTGAGTCTCTTGTTTCAGTTCTTCTGCTGCCATAATAATTTCTGATTGTTAATTTTTTCATTAATAATAATAACTAAAATCACTCAGCCTCGTCAAGCTCAGCCAACAGAGCCTTCAAGGCGTTCTTCAGATTGCCGCGAGCAGCTTCATCCTTAAGGGTGTTACGCAGAGTCTTGTTCTTCTCCAGCTGACGGATGACAGAGTTGTAGGCGTCAACTTTGTTCTTGGCTCCACTCATCAAGTCGCTCTGCGAGATCAATTGCTCGTCTTCGAAGTCCTTGACGCTCTTGAAGTCGAAGTCCTCATAGACGGCACCGCCATCTTCGGTCTCCATGGTCACGCCTTTCTTGCTGGGCTGATAGTGTTCGAAGACTTCGTTCATGTTCTTCGGCTTGAAGCCTTCGCGATCTTCGTCTGTGGTGGGTGCCTCGTCAGTGAACTGGTCGGCATACAGTGTACGGTTTTGCGGGAACTCGATGATGCCATCTTGTGCTTCCACGTCGAGCACCTTACTGATAACAGTCTTTCTTGCCATAATGTTAATGATTTTTATTGTTAATAACTAGGTTTATTCATTCACTTCAGATTATTCCTCCGGAGCGGGAGCTTCCTGGGGAGCTTCAGGTTGTTGGGGTTCCTCAACAGGAGCAGCGGGAGCATCTGGATCGTCGGGCGTATCAATATCCCACATAATCTGCTTCTTCTCCTCGTCGTACTTCATCGTGACAGTATCGCCCGGAGCAATATCGCCGGCAATGATGAGTTTCGAGAGGGGACGACGGATCTCCTTGCGGATAATGCCAAGAATGGGTCGAGCGCCATAATGAGCGTTGAATCCCACCTTCGTCACATACTTGCGGGCCGACTCGTCGATGACAAGTTTGATGTTCTGTTCGTTCAACGTCTTCAACAAATTCTTGATGTGGATGTCGAAGATGCGGTCAATCATCTCTTCTGTGATGGGCGAGAAGGGAACTATTTCCGTCAAACGAGCCAAGAACTCCGGACGGAAGTTGCCTTGCATCACCTCTAGCAGTTTGTCGTGGGTAGGAACAACACCCTCACCGAACGACTTGAAGATGTAGTCACTTCCGATGTTCGAGGTGAAGATGATGAGCGAGTTCGAGAAGTCTCCCACGCGACCTAGACGGTCGTGCAGCTTACCTTCGTCTAGAATCTGCAGGAAGAGGTCAAACACCGACTTGTGTGCCTTCTCAATCTCATCAAACAGCACCACTGAATAAGGATGCTGACGAATCTGGTTGACCAGCAGACCACCCTCTTCATATCCCACGTATCCCGGAGGCGCACCATAAAGCAGAGCCACCGAGTGTTCCTCCTTATACTCCGACATGTCAAAACGAAGCATGGCCGTCTCGTCGTCGAAGAGGAAGTTAGCGAGCGATTTTGCCAACTCGGTCTTACCTGTTCCAGTCGGACCAAGGAAGAAGAACGAACCCATAGGCTGTCCTTTCTTATTCAAGCCCGAGCGGCTTTCGAAAATGGCGTCGAGGATACTCTTGATGGCATGATTCTGACCTACCACACGCTTGTGCAGTATCTCTTCAGCATTGCCCAGTTTCTCGCGCTCCTCGCTCTGGATGTTACCCATAGGAATACCCGTCATCTTGGCCACCACATCGCGCACGGCGTCCTTTTCCAGCTTCACCTCCTTCTGCTCGTCCTTCTTGTCCTCGTCAAGAGCGGCCATCTCAGTAGCAATCTTCACCGATGACATTGCGCGGTCAAGCAAGTCGAGAGCCGATGAAGGCAGACGACGGTCGGGCATGTAACGTTTTGCAAGACGAACAATCTCAGCAGGCACCTCGTCCTCGATGGGCAGATGGTGGAACTGCTCGTAGCTCTCGCGCTTGGCTTGTATGATTTCGATGGCTTGCTCCTCGTTGGGTTCCTCCACGGTGATCTTCTCGAAGAAGGCAGTGAACTCCTTGTCCTTCTCGATGTCCTTTGTGTAACCGTCGATGGTCGATGTGCAAACCACTTGCAGTTCGTTCTTCGAGAGCAGTTTCTTCAAACCGGGCAGAATGCCGTTCAACGTCGACTGCTTGTCCTCTACACGGTGGAAGTTCTCAATCACGAGTACAGGTTGCGTCTGTCCCAGAAGAGCCTCCGACACCTTCTTGAAGCGGTCCTCAATCTCACCCTTGTAGCTCACACCTTGGCTCAAGGCAATCAGGTCGAGCTCATAAGGTTGCAGAGCCTCGAGCGAAGCCGGCACCTTCTTGTCGCGCACCCTTTGCACGATACCGTTGAGCAGGCTTGTCTTACCCACGCCCGTCTCACCGACAATCAGGATGTTGGCGCGGTCCTTGCGAGCCAGCACCTCAATGATGGAAAGAATCTCCTTATCGAAACCAATAATATTTGACTCGGGTACCTCTTCGAGCATTGCTACGCAATACTCCGACGTATCGGCCACACCAGCCGAAGAGGACCTCGAAGCGCCTGCAGCCGAAGCCGTAGGAGCAGGCTTCTTGGCAGCAGGATCCGACTCGATGACCTGGATGATCTTGTCGGCCTGCAATGGCATCGTCTTCAACTGCTCGTAGCTGAATCCCACGCCAGGCTTTGCCAACGCAGCCATCAGGCAGATGAGGTTCAGTTCTGGCAAACCGCACTTCTCAGCCAGTTCCACTGCCTCTTTCACCACGTTCTGAGCGTCATGCGACAACTCGGCATCCTTCATGCCATAAGGCGACTTGTCGCATTGTTTCATGCGCATGTCGGCCCAGTCAATCAGGTAGTAATAGTCTTCATCGAGGGTGTCTTCGATGAAATTCACAAGCCCCATGCTCTTATGCAGCAATGCGCGCAACAGATGGGCCGGTTCAATCTTCGGCGACTTGTTGTCGGTAGCGAACGACTGTGCAATGTGCAGATAGCCGGACGGAAGATTCTCTAGGATTTTAGCATACTTGTCCATAAATGTCTTACGTGTATTGATTTAGTTTAGGAAATACGTTCTTATTGTTCAATCGACGGCTTGCAGCAGGCTGGAGGGGACGAATGTAATGCCCACGGCAGCCAAGCCTTCCACCTGCACCACCACGTGCTTGTTGTTCTTGATGCGCTTGATGACACCTTCCACACCTGCAAACGGACCTTCCACGATACGCACCCGCTTGCCGACACGACAGATGTAGTCCGTGCAGTCGAGGAACATCACATCGTCAGTCTCCACTGAGGCCACACGCATGAAGTTCTCCATCTGGCGGTCGGGCACCACAATGATCTCAGTACGATCGTCTTCGAGCATCCGGCGTACGATATAACGCAAGGGCGCCAACTCTCGGCGCGTATTCTTCAGTTCCGTCAGCGTGTCCTGAGTCGATCTGACAAAAATCAGGTTGTGGATAGCCGGGACGAGGACCCTCTTACGGGCACCGTCTTTCTCGCGCAACTCATAGTGCATAGGAACAAAATTCTCTATGCCCAGAGCGTCGAGTTCCTTCTTGACTGTCAGCTCACGATTGTAGGTCACACGCATGGGAAACCAACATATTTCGTCCTTTGCGAACATAACTATATACAGTGAAAGGCATCTAACGTGCGGGCAATATAAGGGGGACACCGCATGTTGTCATGCCATGTTTTTTTGGTGGTTCGACGGATTGTTTTTCGTTTTCATTTTTGCACTGATTTCCAGTTACATCCATGAATTGATGGTATAGCAATCGCCTACTTCTTGCGGTTGCCGTTTGCAAAGATAGGATTTTTTTCCCATACGCGAAAGAAAAATGGGATGTTTTTTTCGTAAAAAAAGTACTATTTACTACATTTTTCAGCCACCATGAGAGACAAGTATCAATTTTTTTCTTATCTTTGTGCCCGAAAACACCCGCCATGAAATGGAGAACCTGAAAGAAAAGACAACCAAGGGACTGTTTTGGGGGGCCATGAACAGCGGCGCAACGCAGTTGCTCAATTTGGCCATTGGCATCCTGTTAGGCCGACTTTTGTCGCCTGGCGACTGGGGGTTGGTGGGAATGTTGGCCATCTTCTCGGCCATCGCCGGCAACTTGCAGAGCAGCGGATTTTCCACCGCCATCGTCAACATGAAGCAGCCCCGCTCCACCGACTACAACGCGGTGTTCTGGTTCAACATCCTGATGAGTGTGGCCATCTATGCCATTTTGTTCGCAGCCGCCCCACTCATTGCGTGGTTCTTCAACGAACCAAAACTCACCTCGCTCGCTAGGTTGATGTTCCTGTCGTTCTTGATTTCGTCATTCGGCATCTCCACCAACGCCTACATGACCAAGAACATGATGAACCGCGAAATCGCCATTGTCAATTTTGTGGCGTTGGTAACAAGTGGTAGCGTAGCTGTCGCATTGGCTGCAATGGGAATGGAATATTGGAGTATCGCGTGGCAACAGATTGTCAACAGCACGGTCTTGGTGCTCGGGCGATTCTGGTTTGTCGATTGGAAGCCCCGCCTGTCGTTCGACTTCACACCCATCCGACGCACATTCCGATTCAGCATGAACATACTGGGTACGATGATTATCAACACCCTGAACGCCAACCTGCTGACCTTCCTTTTCGGAAAAATCTACGGGCGCAACGTCACAGGTAACTTCTTCCAAGCCTACAAATGGGATTCTATGGCCTTTAGTACTGTAGGGGGAATGTTGGACCAGGTAGCTCAACCCGTGATGGTAAGCGCTCGCGATGACAACGACCCACAGCGTGAAGTGCGCATCTTCCGCAAACTCACCCGTTTTGCCGCCTTCCTCGCCTTCCCCGCCATGTTCGGATTGGCATTGGTGGCTCATGAGTTCATCATCATTGCACTCACCGAAAAATGGGTCGACAGCGTTGTTCCACTCCAACTCCTATGCCTAAGCGGGGCTTTTATGCCACTCTACTCACTCTATAAGAATCTCATCATCAGCCAGCGACGTTCCGATGTCAACCTGTGGCTCAACGTCGGACAGGTGGTGCTGCAACTGCTAGTCATCGTGGCGTTCTATTGTGCAGGATTCATCGCGATGGTGGCCGCCTATTCTGCATTCAACATCCTGTGGCTCATCGTGTGGCATTACTATGCCAAGCAGCTCATTGGAGTGCGCTTCCGCGAGACCCTGCTCGACATCCTTCCCTTCATGCTCGCCGCATTGGCGGTGATGGCCATCACATGGTTCTGCACTATACCTATCAAGAACATTTACGTACTGTTGCCTGTTCGCATCGCATTGGCAAGCATCTTGTATTTCTGTATCATGAAAGCCGCCCACGCTGTCATTTTAGAGGAATGTCTGGCATTTGTATCTAGCAAATTCAAAAAACAAAAATAAATGAAAATCTCGGTTATCATACCCATTTATAACAAAGAGGAATATATCGAAACCTGTCTGAACAAGACACTCAAACAGACCTTCGAAGATTTCGAGGTGATTGCCGTTGATGATGGCAGTACCGATCGTTCGGGGCAAATTTGCGACCAACTTGCCGAGAAAGACAGTCGGCTGAAGGTCATTCACATCCCTAACATGGGTGTGACTGCCGCCCGTAAACGCGGTTTGGACGAAGCAAAAGGACAATATGTGATGTTCTCCGACGCAGACGATTTTTATCTGCCCGATGCACTTGCCACGCTCTACAATGCCATCGAATCTTCAAAAGCCGATGAAGTAATAGCTTCCTTCGTCGACCAGTATGGGCATTACACCTTATCGGACCACATCGGAGAACCACCTTGCGACCTGCTGATACGGGAGATTCTAGCCAACGAGCAACGATTTTGCGTGTTGTGGGGCATCATTTTCAAGAAAGAAATATTGGAAGATTGCCTTGACATTCCAAATGAGATCATTGAAGGCGAAGACAAACTGATGCAGATAAAAGTGCTGGCCAAGCAACCACGTGTGCGATTCATCGATGACTGCGTCTATATGTACAACATGGGGTTGCCAAATGATCGCAAGCAGACATTGGAAAGAGCCATCGCCTACGATAATATGTTGCGCGAGATACTTGCCTATCGATGGGATTTCTTCGAGCACCACTTCATCCTCCACCAACTGAAAGACTACCAACTGTTTGTGGCTGCAGGCGAAGGAATGAAAGTGAAACCATATTACAAAGAGCAGTTTAACGGACGGCTCAATGGATCGTTCTCGTTGGCCAACAGACTGACATGGTGGTTGCCTACAAACGTAGCAGGCGCTATCATCAGAACCTATTGGCGCTTCATCCGTGCCTGGCGCCATCGCGCTTGAACCAACTTACATCTGTAAGAATCAACTAACAACTATACACCCCATAAACAACAAAACGCCATGGAATTACCCCCTCCCAATGTGGATGTCGCAGTGTTGATGCTGTTCTTCAACCGCCCCGAATCGTTCCAACTGGTCTTCAACGAAGTGAGGAAAGCGCGTCCCTCAAGGCTCTTCCTCTATCAGGATGGACCGCGCTCAGAGCGCGACCTGCCAGGCATTGAAGCCTGTCGGAAGATTGCCGAAGACATCGACTGGCAATGCGACGTGCAACGCTGCTACCAAGAACGCAACTATGGCTGCGACCCATCAGGCTATATGTCCCACCAATGGGCATTTTCGATGGCCGACAAGTGCATCGTGCTCGAAGATGATGTGGTACCCTCGCAATCTTTCTTCCCCTTCTGCAAGGAATTGCTCGACCGCTACGAGAACGACCCACGCATCACCATGATCTCTGGATTCAACGAACAAGAAGTGTCACCCAATGTTCCCGACGATTACTTCTTCACATCAGTGTTCGCCATCTGGGGATGGGCGTCGTGGCGAAGGGTAGTCAGCAAGTGGGACGGAGCCTATTCCTTCATGGATGATGAATTCACCATGCGACAATTGGGGGGTGTCGTGAAGGAAAGGCGTTATCGAAGTGATTTCATGAAGATGCTCGCCGACCATCGTGCCTCAGGTAAACAATACTTCGAAAGTATCTTCTGGTCGCACATGCTATTAAACAATGGATTGGCCATTATGCCAACCCGCAACCTCATCAATAATGTGGGAGCTACTGCCGAATCAACGCATTATTCTGCTCTCCAAACCATGCCTAGCGGTTTGCGGCGCATCTTCACCATGAAACGCCATGAGTTGCAGTTCCCATTGAAACATCCCAAGCATGTCATTGAGCACATGGAATACAAACACGCACTCTACCGCATCAACGGTTGGGGCCATCCCTGGGTGAAACTTTGGCGCTCGATAGAAGAATTGTGGCTCAATCTGCGCCATGCGAAGTTCAGCAATATCGGCAATGCCATCACCCGTCGAATCAAAAAATGGACAGGGCGCGACCGCCACGCATAACATCTGTTACCCATAATATAAAACACATGCAAGCAATCATCCTAGCGGCAGGAATGGGCCGCAGATTAGGGGAATACACCCGAGAGAACACCAAATGCATGGTGCCTGTAAATGGCATTCGGTTGATTGACCGATTGCTTACGCAATTGTCAACGCTTCAACTGAAGCGTGTTGTCATCGTCGTGGGACATCAAGCACAAAACCTCATCGACTACATCGGACATCGATACGACCATCTGAATATCGAGTACGTGGAGAACCCCATCTACGACAAGACCAACAACATCTATTCGCTTTCGCTGGCCAAAGAACAACTGCAAGCCGACGACACCCTTCTTATCGAGAGCGACCTTATCTTCAGCGACCGGCTCATCCCCATGATACTCGAAGACAAACGACCCAATCTCGCTCTTGTGGCCAAATACGAAACATGGATGGACGGAACGATGGTATGCATCGACCAAGAACAGAACATTGTGAACTTCGTGCCAAAGTCGGCTTTCCACTACGAAGACACTGACAAATACTACAAAACAGTCAACATCTACAAGTTCTCACGCGACTTCTCCAAGAACATCTACGTGCCCTTCCTGCAAGCCTATTGCAAGGCGTTGGGCAACAACGAATACTACGAACAAGTGTTGCGTGTTATCACATTGCTCGACAACACCAACCTCAAGGCGCTGCCCATTGGCAACGAGAAATGGTATGAGATCGACGACAAACAAGACCTCGATATTGCAGAAG
This sequence comes from Prevotella sp., assembly GCA_017557405.1. Taxonomy (GTDB): domain Bacteria; phylum Bacteroidota; class Bacteroidia; order Bacteroidales; family Bacteroidaceae; genus Prevotella. Next base: position 6,911 of record JAFYYV010000049.1, on the reverse strand, counting down.
CCATCTTTGCCAATGAGGAAGACGTGCTCAGGAAATACTACGGACGATTCGGAGGTTTTTGGCGATTCCCCCAGATGCTCGACTTCTGTTATCTGGTAAACCCCTATTTCCCCTCGCAACGACTCGTAGATGAGATGCAATCCAACTTCCGCACCTTGCTCACTGAATATCCTTCGGGAATGAAAGTCAACACGCTGATTGCCAGCAAGTGCTTTGGCGTGAGCGAGCCTTACATCATCCCTGGCAACGGAGCGGCAGAGCTCATCAAACTGCTGATGGAGGACATGCAAGGGAAAACAGGCGTCATACGCCCCACCTTCGAGGAATATCCCAACCGACTGCAACAAGAACAACTTGTCACCTTCATCCCACAAAATAACGAATACCGCTATTCAGCCGATGACCTGATGGAATACTTCGCTGATAAAGACATCCAGTCACTATTGCTCATCAACCCCGACAATCCATCGGGCAACTTCATTCCAAAGGCCGATGTGCTCAGGTTGGCCACATGGTGTGATGAGCGTGGAATTCTGTTTGTTGTAGATGAGAGTTTCGTGGACTTCAGCGACGACTACGAGCACAATTCCCTTTTGCACGATGATATCCTCGAAGCGCATCCCAAGCTGATGGTCATGAAGAGCATCTCGAAGAGTTACGGCATTCCTGGCCTGCGATTGGGAATCTTAGCCTCAGCCGACAAAGAGCGCATTGCGCGCATGAAGAAACAAGTTTCCATTTGGAACCTCAATTCGTTTGCCGAGTTCTTCATGCAAATCTACAACAAACACGAACAAGACTACAAGAAGGCTTGTCAGAAATTCATTGAAGAAAGAGCACAGTTCGAACAGCAACTGCGCACCATCAAGTTCATTCGCGTGATACCCACGCAAGCCAACTATTTCCTTTGCGAGGTTCTGCCACCCTACAAGGCTGATGAGATTGTCATCTACATGCTCAAGCAGCACAACATCCTTACACGCGACTGCAGCAACAAGACCGGACTCGACGGTGGCCAATACATGCGCATCTCCGTGCGCGACCATCATGACAACACCCGACTTGTAGAAGCCCTCCAGCAATTCCCCAACAAATAACACCCAATATGGACAAAAACGCAATAGTCATCCAACAAAAACAGATAGAAGAGCTCCATATCACCCCTGCCCAATGCATCGAATGGGTGAAAGAGGCCTTCTTGATGAAAGACCAGGCACAGATGCCCGCCAAACTCAGCGTACATCCCCAAGGAGAAGATTTCATCACATCCATGCCGTGTCTGCTGCCCGAACAACAAGGGAAGAAATACTTTGGTATCAAAATCGTCAGCCGCATACAAGGGCAAACACCCGTCCTGCAAAGCAACATCTATCTCTACGATGCACTTACCGGACAATTGCTCGCCAACATCGACGGCAATTGGATTACCGCCATGCGCACAGGAGCCGTGGCTGCCCTCGCGGCAAAGACTTTCCAATCAGGCGATGTCAATACATACTCCATGATGGGACTCGGCAATATCGCAAAAGCCACTGCCAGTTGCATCATCGACGACCATAAAGACCAAGCCATCACCTTGCGACTACTGCGATATAAAGACCAAGCCGAACGATTTGCCGAGCTTTTTCAAAACCATTCCAACGTCAAATTCGAAATCATAGACGACCCACAACGATTTGCCGCAGAAGCCAAGGTCCTCATCTCGTGCGTCACAGTTGCCCCCCACCTACTTTTCCCCGATGACAGCCTCTTCCAAAAAGGAATCACACTCATACCCGTACACATGCGGGGATTCCAAAATTGCGACCTCTTCTTCGACAAAGTGTTTGGTGATGATACGGCTCAGATTCAGAACTTCAAGTATTTCCAGCAATTCAGGCAATACGACGAGTTCCATCATGTCCTGCAAGGCAAGAACCCAGGGCGCACCAACCCCGATGAGCGCATCCTATGCTACAACTACGGAATTGCCCTTCACGACATACTGTTCGCTTCGAGAATATACGAAAAAATCAGTTAGAAGATGCTTGATGGCCAATGATCAAGAATCATTTCCACCAAGCCTCGAAATGATGATGTTGCCGCTCATTTTCGGGCGGCAATGTCATATAATCACCATACGTGTGTTCCAAGTATTCCTTGTAGCCCACCATCGTCTTGTAGGTCTTTCCTTCGAAATCAATGTCCACCGCGCTTTCCAATAGTTTTGCGGGAAAGCAACCACGCAACGACGGACCAGCCTCGGTCATGTTGCACATCGTGTTTGTCGGCTCGCGTTTCACCACCAACCGTTCAATCATGCCATTAATGGCACTCAACGGAATGGGAAGCCAACGATAGCAAAGCCACGCCAATCGATTGTTCAAGCAGCAAGTCTTCGACAGTTTGCAACGCCTGATCTTATACAGCAGATGCTTCTTCTTGAACACCCGCTCGCGTTCATGCTCATCGTCCGACACGTAGTCAATGGGAAAGATGTCCACATACACGCCAATCTCAAAGCCCTGCGTCTCTTCCTCCACCATCCGCGTACGCGTGTCCACCACCTTGGCAAACGTGTAATAATAGTTGCGTTCGAGCTTCGGGTTTAATGCACGATAAACGCCCTTCTCATCCTCATAAACCGTCAGAAACCGCTCGTAGTCGGCCCGAGGCATATAGAGGTCGAGGTCGTCATCCCAAGGGATATAGCCCCCATGACGAACAGCCCCCAGCAGGGTGCCACTCGACAGGAAATAGGTAATGCCGCGGCTCGTGCAAAAACGATGAATCTCATCGAGGATACCCATCTGTATGCCGCGCAATTCTTGTACTTCTGTGATTCTTTCCATGGTAAAATTCTTTTCTAATTCAAAGTCAAACTATCAAGGCACCTCCCGCCTCTTCTTCTCAAACGAACAGGGTGATGGAAGAATGTCCTCGAAAGCCTGGGCTACGGTATTTCTTACTATCTCGAAATGCTCAGCGGTAATGTTGTGGTTGTCGTGCACGCAGACTATCTTGTCCCGGTGATGGCGAATGTCGTCGGCAAACAAATCCTTGTCCGTTCCTATGTCCGTCCAAATGCGACCATAATGATGACGAGTCATAGGAACATAGTCGCCATCAACAATCTCCTGCAGGCTGATCACCTGATGGCTTACATCCATTGGCGTGCGGAATCGATGGCTGCAAGTGGCCGACAACTGCTCAGTGTGGTTCTCCCAAACCTTCTGCATGGTGGACTTCCTGAACGCCTGAGGCATGTGGGTATAGTACACGCCCGTCAGATAATCATGTTTGTAGGCGCCCCAACTGTATCTCAGTTTCACACCATAGCGATAATAGAACCACTTCGACGGTGCCTTCTCAATGACCTTCCGCCAATTATAAGCGTTCATCAAACCAATGGCACTGAACAACTGGTGGTTGAACACACCATTGTCGGGAGTATTGAGCACATAGGCAGCCGACGAGCACACCAACGGCTTGCCATCTTGGAAGAAGTCCTCAGGGCGCACGTGGTCGGTAAGAATCGTGTCATCGTTGAAATACACAAAATGCTCGCTCAGTCCTTTGATTCGATGCAGATTGAGTTCGATGGCCAGGCTGTTGAACGTAGGCAGATATTCCTCGGGGATGAAATCGCTATGCTTCACCACCACCAACTTCTCATTCGCCTCCTCCAACCACGAGGGCACATGGCCGCAAGTAACGAGATACACCTTGTTCACCCATGGAGCATATTGCTCGACGGCTCGAAACCAATAGAAGAACAAATCCCAGTTGCGATAGCGCTCGCTCCCCTTGTCAAGACTCTCCACAGCCGACACATGCTCCTCGTATTTTCTTTTCTCTTGTCGCCAATTCTCATCATTGCTGTCCACCCAAGTTACCACGAAGTCCACAGGCTCCCTCATGGGCTTGCTGGAGAGGAAAAACGAGCCCACAAAGCCGCGCAGGAACACCCAAGGGTGGCAGATGTATTGGTTGAATATCTCGTTCATATCGTTCATTCACTGTTTTTCGACGACCTTCCAGGCGTAAGCGCCTCCACCTCCGATTCCATTGGTTCTTCTTGTTGGCCATTGATGGACCTGCGCAGCCACCCTCTTTTGCCAATCTTGTAGGAAACATACAGGAGCACACAGTTCAGAACCGATAGGAGAGCCAGCGCGAACAATTCAGCTCTAAGGCTATGATTCAGACTTGTGGAACCTTTTTTGATGATGATCTCGATGCTGAAGATGAGAAACACCAGGATGCCCAATCCCGAAATGAACGTGACCACCAAACGCCAGAGCGTGCCCCACACTCGATAGCCGAAGAGTTGCAGGTAGGCCACAAAGTAATAAACGACGATGAGCCAAAACACCATGTCTTCGTCAAGCAGGGCGCAAAGGAGAGAGGTCAGCAGGGCGAGCGTACCCATGAACACCTGGATGAAGAAACCCTCGGGCAGCGTGTGTTTCGGATAGCGCGGGGCGAAACGGAAAACCACCCACGTGGGCAGTATGAAGATGCCGCAGAGGAAGATCATGCCCCATCCGGGATTGTCGGCAAACCAATCGAAAGTTTTGTCCAAGAACACAAACCTCGCGGCATCAGCGCCCGACTCGACAGCCTCCGACGAGGGCAGAATATTTTCAAAGAACAGCGCGATGACCGCCACGATGAACAGCATCCTGAAGGGCGGATAGCTCACCTGACGCTTGCCGCTGAGGTAGTCGTAGATGAAATTGCCCGGACGCCCCAGCAGTTGCAGCAGCGAGTAGGGCATCGAGCGGTTGCCAGCCCCCCACATGTTCATCACACCCTCGCGGATACTCTGCCATGAGAGTCGCTTCGTACTAGCAGCCTGTCCGCAGCGCGGGCAATAGTTGTCGGCGAACTCCGTGCCACAGTTTTGGCAACGTGTCGTGCCTGGGCTATGGTTCTCATAGCCAAACGGATTGCGTTGCCAAGTGCGGAATCGGGCGAGTATTCTCTTGATGGTCATTATCTTTTAGATTTTTTCTATTCTTCTTCCAACAGCTGATCCACCGTCACATTTTCACGGCGATTGCCCTGTTTGTCGTAGAGCACGATGAAGGGGACGCCACTGAAATTGAACTTCTGCTGCAGATAGCCCCATTCGGAGCGGGAGATATGGATGTGCTCGCCCTTGATGTTGTTGGGTTCTAGAAACGACTTGCAATGTTCAGGCGTGTCGTCGGTGATGTAGAGGTACTTCACGGGTTTGTCCTTGTTGGCCTCCACCTCGTCGCGCATCTGAAGCATCTTTCCGCGGCAGGGACCGCACGACATTTCCCAGAAATCCACGTAGAGCACGTTGCCCTTGTAGGGTTCGATGATGCGCTGGAAGATGCTGTCGCCCTTGGTCATCGGCCTGTCTTCCACCACTTTTATCTCGCTCTCCTTCACATAGTCACGATAGGTCAGCACAGCGCGGCGAATCAGTTCGGGATGGGTAACGACGGCCATCGTGGCAGCAAAGTCGTCGGCAACAATGTCATGTTGGTCTTCATGCCATTTTATAGAGCTGAAGAAGTCGCGCAGTTCGCACACCTGTGCGCTGAAGTCAGATGGACTGAGGTTCAGTGTTTCGTGCATTATGTTCATTGCGTTTCTTCTGGACTCGCGACGAAAGACATGCTTTTCTTTTGCTAAGGACTCGGCAATTACTGGGTCGTACTCGAAGGGTATGTAATCCAATGCTCCGCCTGCATGCATGGGACGAAAGAGGTAGTACTCTATCCTGTTGAAGAAGAACTCGTCGCCGGCAATCAGCAGCAGTGGATTGTCTGTCAGGTATTTCGCACGGGGTGTAACGAAACTGAAGTACTGCTTCCAATAGGCATCGCGGTCTATCGTGCTATCCTCAAGCAGCTTGTTTTCTCCACGCATATAGTAGTCGCAGATATACTCCAAGCGCTGTGAAAGAATGTGGGTGCGCAAGATGTCGGATGCCAAGGGAGAGCAACCTTCGAGCTCGGGCAGTCCGTTGTTCATTTGACGTACCAACTCGTCCATCTGAGCCACTTGCTCGTCCTTCCACATCATCAGCGAGTCAAGGCCTTTCTCATACACTTTGTTCGACCAATCGGGGTTGTAGTATTTATCATCCACCTGCTGCAACCGCCTGGTCACCTCACCGCTAACTCCCGTTCCATCAAACGACAGACCCTCTTTCTTAGATGGTTTAGTGGTGTCAATCGTTACGTTGACAGTGTCGCCAGGGCAGGCATATACCATTCCCATGGGATAGACGAGCAGAAACATGGGGTAAGGCACATGGACATCGAGCGAGAACGTGCCATCGGGCTTGAACTCGATGAGTGAGATCTTCTCCTTGCGGACAATATAGTCGCGCACGATGACTTCGGTGGAACCGTTAATCTGTTCAAGAATCTCCTTGGGGATCTGCTCACCCCTGGCCTCTTCCGGTATCACAATGCGCCCCTGAATGACCACATTACCGCCATGCAAGCGATACTCGTCAAGCTCTGCACTCGGAAAGTTCAGCAGCTGCGGCACCTCTTGTTCTTTCTTGACCTTTTTCTTAGCCTCCACACCAATAGGCATCAGAAGCAGGGCGACGAGTAGCGATAGGATGATAGTCTTGTTCATTTTCGTTCGATAGGTTTCTTTTTACACTACAAAGGTACAAAAAAAAATCCATACCTCCAAATTTTTCACCCTTTTGTGAGTAAAAATTTTTGACACGATGGTGCAACAGGAAACTGACCACCTTTTCGAGGAAATGTAACATTATAACATTATAACATTATAACAATAAGGATTTTCAACCTCTGCTCGGGAGAAAATTGGTTTGAGATTGAAAGACAAATAGGGTGTAAATAGAATAGAATGTAATAATAATAATTTTATTATAATATATAATATAATTATATGATATATTATAATAACCC
>JAFYYV010000006.1 GCA_017557405.1 Prevotella sp. | reverse complement strand
CAAGTTGATGTTTCACCGTTTTTTGAAGGGTTTTGGGCAGATGATAGAAATCGGGAACAACATCTATACATGTCTGAATAACAGAAATGGCCAGAAAATCGTCTTTCTGATTATCCCTATACCCTTTCACTATGTCAAGAATGGTATCCATATAGTGTGCTGTGCATCCCAGATCTGAGAACTTAAAACCATAGGCTCCATATTCATCTATATACGCATATTTCATAATCAAATGCATCTAAATATTTCCACTGCAAATATACAACATCTTCTCCAATCTTCCACCCCTTCCCATCAAAAATTATCACTTTTTTCTTCGAACCAATTGCAAATAAAACGACAAGAATCAACCCGCAGGCTGATTCTTGTCTATCTTACAATGCATTAAAGTCCAAAAGCAATTCATAATTCAAATCCTCTAACAACAGGTTTATCTTATCTAACCTCTTGTCATCTTGTGTACCCTGCGAGAAGTTAAATGAGAAATCCGGCAACTCACCATGAAATATCTTATTTCTTAAATAGTAGGCATACCTACAGCAAAGTATACACAACACCTGCTCATCACTCCGCGTCAATGTCGCAAGATTGGTCGTAATATGACTTTGTACCACAGCTAATGTGCCATTATTCGATAGTTCACTACTTCTCAATGGCAATATCATTCTCAACATCTTCACTATTCTCTCGTCAGTATTAAGTCCCACAAAATAATTCGGGAATACGTTTTTGTACAACTTGCTGTCGGTTGATGTAGTATGTTTAAAACTACCTTCAACATACCCTTCCCAATCAAACAATAAGAACTGAGCCTCTGTGATACCTGTTGCCATGGTTATTGCATCGTTGAACTTACCTGTATTGGCAACAATATATCCTCTCATATTCTGCAAAGCCTCAACATCCCTATTCGGATTCGCAGCTCTGTTATGATACAAACACAGCTGCTCAAATGTTCTCCAATGTCTTTCAAATATGTAATATCTGTTGCCAGATGCCAATGCTCCTATAAAATGTGTCAAAACTGTCCGTAGAAGATAGTCACCGTCACTTTCACCCCAAATCCTGTCTATAACCGCATTCGGCATCGCATGGCGGAAGATAAACGCACCAGTTATTGGTTGTGCATCTTTATCCAATTCATATTCTTTTACTACCTCATGAACCCTAGTAGTTGAACGTTCTATTCTAATTTTCGTAATCCTTACACGCTCACCATTAACCACATAGAGATAAATTATGCTTTTCAGAATCTGCTGATACAGACTATTACCTTTATTGCTAAGAATATCATTAGCCTTAAATTTCTTACTGCGAACAGCTGTTATTACTATTTTCTGCTTGGAAAACGAAACTTTATCTAGCTGTCCTGCTGCAGCATTGATAAATGGAACGTCAATGCTTTTAATTATGGTATTGTCTCGAGAGAGATTAATCCCTATCTTGTAATGATTTCTAGTCTTTGGCATAGTAATCAAACTATTTATCCTTAGTAAAAGTAACCAACTTATTACTCATATTGATTTTTCCGTTTATACTGTTCACTCAACGCAAGCAGCTCTTTGAACTTTCCCAACCGAGGCTCCTTCAACTCCCCGGCATTCATTCTCTTCCTATTCGCCTTCACCCAGTTCAGCATATCATGCTCCTCTATTCTATGACGCGAAGGGTTCCGATGACATCATTCTATAAACTCCATCACCTCCTTATATTTGGTTAGCCATCTCGTTCTTGATCCATAGTTCCGTAACTCTAAAATACTGCGAATCATTCACCCCTCTTCATCCTCAAATACCATCAATGGGTCTTCCATTAAATCCAATGCAGGTATTATCCGAATCGGACTTTTCTCTTCACTGTGCCCATATTGGTAGGCTGGCATGTTCACTGTAACAAAAACCGATGAGCAAGTGTAGGTATCATCAACTTCTTTACAAAGACTGGCAAAAGCACATATATGGCTCTTACACCATTCGTCACGTTTAATAGGCATTTCCATGTCATCACTCGTTTTCCGATTCTCCGTAAGAACTTCATAAATAGTCCTACTCTCATAATAGTCCTTGGTTTCTATGCAGACAATCTTCTTGCATTTCGTATCAATGAGTAACACATCTATATCGCCCAGCGGTTCTTTATTATCGAGCCGCTCACCAGGGCCAATTTCAACGCCACGGAAAGCCAATAGCGTTTCTATCCCCAAAGAGTCATAATAGTTTCTGAGATTATTCTCAAAAACGATTCCTTTCCTGCGATTAAGGTCACTTATATAATTACTCATCTTCTGAGCCTCCGCATGGACCTTTCCTTCGTCCAATCTTTCAAGCATCACATGTTCGTGCTGGTGCAATGACTTGGTGCTGTACATCACGCAGTCTCTATAACATACCCAAGGGCGTGACGATATTTGATATTTACGGTTAAACCTCTGAGAGAAACTCTCACTTGGCAGCGCACCTTCCGACATGCCATTATACATGCAGAAGGTTTTCTTAAACGGCTCTACGTCCTCTTTCGTGATAACTTTCAACAGAATCTCATCAACAAATGTCTCCCATGTAATATTCACTATTGGTTCTTCATGACCAATGGCATAATTAAGCGATTCCTCAAGCAGTTTCTTCCACTGGCTATACTCAATATGATATTCTTCTTTGAATGCATCCAAGAAGTTTTCGTCCTTTGTGTCTATATTAGGACTTTTCTGCATAGCATGAAGTTTCCGATAACTGTCAGGTCTGTACAGTTCATTTTCTCTCATATCAGAGAAATATGCCATCTGCTTGTTTATCTGTTCTTGTGGCAGTCCAACGCGACCATTAGCCAGTATTGCCAACTCTGTACCAGGCATTTTGAAAGTCAAGAAATCCAAATATATGCCGAAGGTGTACAATTCATGCATATAGGCAAATATTTTGTCTATATCAACAAGTTTTGGATCATTCTCTGAATGGAAGTCATTTGCTACGATGCGCTCCAGCAAGCATTGCGTTAGATTGTTCGTTTCTGAATATTTGAACAGGTATGCTTTCTGCTCACTATAATCAGCCCCCAAATAGGTCATGACAGCATTCACCTTCTCGAATCTCATACTGGTAAAAGCTAACCAGAACAATGTTCCATGATGCAGTTCCATTAATGACTCCACAAATCTCGACGTAGCGTATTGTGACAACAAATCGTTAAGGGTTGTACCCAAAAAATCTATTATCTTCAGTGCCAAAGCTTTCGATTCTTTTAGGTCGAGTGCTTTGGGGGTACCACCCATTTTCAAATAGGCTGCAATGTCATCCAATACCCTGTCGCAGGCATTATCATTCGTAAAATATGTGGCTTGATGTCCATCATTCTCCGCCCAGTACACAATTCCCTTAGGTTCAATTAAGAGCAGTTCACCTTTACATTCTTCAAACAACACATCCGACTTTTCCTTCACAGCCTCCACGTCACACAAGCCAAACTCTAAAAGGGCTTCAATCCAAAAGTCGAAAAACAGGTAATCATATGTTTTCCCTTTAGGTTTTCTTTCAAATACCTTCCTCGGAATAGAAAACTCTAAGAAATCATCATCCAATTGTTTCATTTTGGGATTTGTTCCATCATAGAAACTCAGCATTAGCTTTAGTTTTCTGTTCAGTAATTCTTCCCCGTACTTATAGGTAAAACCGTAAGTCCACACAACAAGACTCTTGGCTATCTCGCGTAGCCCCAACACCTCATCATTATCTCTCGTATGAAGAATCGTAGTCAGTCTCGTATTTCCATATTCACCTACAAACACTTTGGGTGAACCATTTCCTATCGGGACATAAATGGGAATCTCCTTGGGATAATCATCAAAATGACAAATCATCATTAAATGACCAGGCCCGTCCACCAAGTGTTCATCGCGCTCTGCCAGGTATTGGCACCGTATATCATATGCTAATCCCGTTTCAAAACTATAAAAGTCATAAGTCTGGTCACGGTAAAAGGTATGTTTATTGTCCCAGTAAAAGGCAAACATATCGATTTCCTGTCCTAGATTGTGTCCAGAAAGACGCTTGCGTGCTTGCGAATAATAATAAAGCTCTGTAGCATTCATATGCTTTTGAGCCATCATCACTTTAAAATCATCTATCAGCAAGCTGACGTGGTCAAAATGCTGATTTGATGCTTCGATATTCAGACTAAGGGAACTCTTGATATCCACATAAAGCAAATCATCATTGGGATATTGTTTTATCGCTATATCCTTTACTTGGTTGTAATTCTTTTCATCATACTTCTGATGAGCTATTGTTATACAAACCTTGCCGCCATTATCGTAAGTAAACAGCAAATACCCTATATTTTCTTTTATCCCACCACCGCAATTATGGGTTCCGGTTTGCTTCATTGCCAAAGCCACCTCGCCCATTAGCACATCCAAATATCGGCGGTTCAGTTTTTCTTCCCCCAATCGCTCTCTCAGTATTTCTAGGCAGTGAAGATAGGCACAACTCAACAATGATGAAGGTTGTATAACCACAAAATTCCCTAGTTCATCAGCATATAGAGGCGTTTTTTCTACGGGGCTATAGCCATCCATCGTCATTTTGAAATGCTTGACATCCTTACTCCTTGAATGAAAGACCAATGTTTGTACAAACGACGGTTCTAATCCATACTTAGAAAAAAGGATCTCCAGATCTCTTTTCGAAAATGACACTACGCTCTCGTATGTATTCGTTTCTTGGTAGTTTGAGCAATACAATTCCACGTGCTCCTTATCCCCCATATCGTAACGTCCCTTCCCCGTCTTCTGAGCTATAGTATCAGACAATTCCAATAAGGCATAAACAGATGAAAGTGTTTCTGCTTCGACATGCTCAGCCTCAGCTAACACAAACAGGCGGGTAAGATTATATTGAAGGAAGGTGAATATCCCAGGATAAACACGATAGGACCCCTTAGGAGTATGCACAAGATCTACAAACATGTATTCCTGTGGATCCTCATACATGTCATGGCTATAGTTCTTTTCAATTTCCTTCTGAAATGTAGGAATATGAAGATGTTTACGTCCTCCTTTGCCACATAGTGCCTCATATACCATCATAGATAGCCTCAGAATATTTGAAGAGTTCTGGGCATAAAGATGCAAACTGGCAAGGTATCTTACCAACTCATCCTTACGATATTTACCCAAGAAACATAAGTTGCTACGAGACATAATTCACTTACCTCCTTCCTAAAATTCAAAAAAGTCAAATAGGGTTCTTATGGCAATGGGGATTTCCACAGGATTCTCCTGACGCAGCCAGCAATTTCCGTTTAACTTTCGTATTTATACTCATACTCGTCTGTTTATGCTCCGTAATTCTTTAAATCACTTACTCTCTATTTTCCCCAAATAGAAGCCATTCCTTCCATTCTTCGAAAATTCAATGTAGTTGATATTTGTTAGGACTCTTCTTTCCTCCTCATTGGGCGACTTGTTATCAATAATGATCAGCTGATAATCATTAATATTGTCATTGCAATACTTAAAGAACTTTGACTGAGTTGTTTCATCAAGGTCTTCTGTTTCTTCATCAAAATGTGCTGTTATAGGCGAATCCAATACCAACAAGTTACTAAATGGAATATTCTTCTCATCACAATATTCTAACAGCGTCATCAAAATCGCAGAGCATGTCACACCTCTGGCACCCTTTCCACAGGTAAGCCGTTTCTTACCGCCCAATACAAAGTCAAAGCCATGCTCATCAAATACCACGGCAGCCCCAGCTCCTATCACATTCCAGTCAACTAACTTTTCTTTCAGCTTATTGCAAAAATCTTCTCTGATATTTGTTGTTCTCGTATATGTTTCTGTTTGTGGCTTCGCTACTTCTTCTGTTTTTAGCATGGCTAGTTTCTGGTAAAGTCTGCCAGACTCCTCACTCAAAAACTTCACCTCTGCTTTTTTCTCAATATTATCTTGATATTTCTGTAATGTGGCTCGTAGTGAATCTAGCGTTGCTGTAAAGCCTGATATATCGGCATTGATTTCACTCAAACTTGCATCTATATTATCCTCTTGCTTATTATACTTATCCAGTAAACCCTTTTTCTGGCCTATCATTTTCTGAATGTCAGTTATCTTAGATTGTAGGATACCACACTCTGATTCAATTGCCTCCAAATACTCATTGTTCACATTTGCGGTGTCCGTGATAGTAGAATGACAAAGAGGGCACTCATGATTCTGTTCTAATAAGCTAAATAAGTCGGCCCCTTGATAAAGATACTGAAATCTCTCCACATCTGTCCTGTAGTGTTTCTCCAACATTTCCATTCTTTTGACAAATTCAATGTTGAACAGTTTTTTCGATAGCAGTTTCCTTTTCTCTTCCTCAAGTTCTTTTCGCTTTTCAAACAAAGCATTGAGACTTCTTTCTTTATCTATGATTTGGGATTGGATTGCCATAATGACACTATCATCATTGAAGTCTGCATATCCAACATCACCTAGTTCAGCCAGCCTGCTCTCAATAGCTTTTATGTTTTCTTCCGTCAGTTCTATTTTCCCTTTATACCTCGCCTTACGTATTTTATCTGCTTCGCCTGGTACAAATTCGCTATCATCTCGCCCTGAGGTAAGATAATAAATCACACTTTTCTCTTGCTGTCTGACGCTTGTATCATTATTGGGATTAAATATCGGTTTCTCTGATACAATCCTGTTTTCATCCGCCAGTATCAGATGCCTTATCCAAGTATATCTAAAAGATGCTTTTGTAACAGTTGTTTTCTTTAACTCCAAGCTATCAGGAAACCCATTAATTTCCATAAGATACTTCGAGTAATCCTTTTTGGTTTTTGATTCTAACGGATAGCCGGTCCCCTTAAAGGCTAATGATTCAAAAGCTTCATAAGCACAGTCCTTCACGAGAACTTGATTGTCATTAAGATACCGGCGAACTGTATGGGTCACGCTGTCACTACATGTAACGTACTCCATGTAGAAAGTATCGTAACCCTCCCCTTCTTTCACCTCCTTTGGGTTCTCTTTTTTCCCAAGAAGATAGTCTATCACTGAAAATACTGATGATTTACCCATCTCAGATGGGCCAAACAGCAGATTGCAGCCTCGCCTAAAGTCAACTCGTGATAATATCATACCATCACCTGTTGCTATGACAGATTTTATATAGAAGCCCTTATTCCTCATAACCGATTTCACTTAACACTGATTCGTATTCAAATTCGCTTCCCCACTTTGCAAGATTGGTGTATATATAGTCATTCAGATATCTGTCACTTTTGCCCTTCATCATTTTATGGGCTTTCTTGATGCTTTCAACCAACTTTTCTTTATATGCTCCATCTATCTGTTCATATAAGGCAGAACCCATATCTGTCGTTTTAAATTTCAAGGAAGTGGATTTAACATCGCATTCAACAAGACCCTTAGTCAATAAAAGATTCAAGGCATTCATATTAACATCATTACCATTGATAAACGACGAATTCCTATAGGGTATCTCGGGATGTATACTACTCTCATTTTGTTGATAATCTGATAGATACAGGGCAAAGTAAGAGTATATAGAAAGCCTCTCTATGGTCATAGCCGTCTTACATGTCGCCAATATTGCCAACAACCTCAGAGCAACTTCAAATGTCCCATTCAGGATTTTTCTTCTTCCTTCCATATTAGCCTATCTTCATTAGACAGTTGATAGCATATACCTTTCAATTCCTTTGCACCCAGTTGACCGCCGACCACCCAATCTCCTTTAGGTGGCATCGACGTCGATTTTCCAGTCACAGCTTTTACTCTTTCGAAAGCATTATCGTATACACCTTCATACGTATCTGCCACATGACCTTCCATTTCATCCATGATATTACCAAATTCGTCATTGTCTCCAGGATTATTCTCCTCGCTCATTTTTTTTACGGATTCTGCCAACCAGAATTCATCCCTTGACCTCGCAAAGTGTTTACCATAGGACGATGACTCAACATTGTTCTCGTCCATTTCCGAACCCCCACTCGCATCATTATAGGCATCAAGCAGATGCTGGATATATTTTCTTTCATATTCATCTAGATTAACAGGAGTGTCTTTTACTATTTTCCTAAGGAACTCTTTGTGAAAACCAAAGTACTGAAAATAAACAAACCGTTTGTCTGCCTCCACTAATAACTTTAGGAATTTGGTTGGAGAATAGAATTTATACTTCGTGTAATCAAAATCTGCTATAAATTGTTTTAAATCTCCTTCAAGCGAATGGACTTTTCCTGTCTCTATCTTTCCTGCAATTTCCTTATCCCAACTATCCTCAATTTGCGTTTTAAGTTTTACTGGGTCCTCATATGTATTCAAAAACTGGCTGCCCAGACCTTGGGGTGCCATTAAGTAGTACGACTCGGGTATTGGTATTTCACCAATAAACATAAAATACAAGAACTTGCCTAATTCTGCTATCACATCTGATTTCCTGACTGGATGGTCATAGTGTTTGCATTGATAGATATCACACTTATTGGCTTTCTGGCTATAATAAGCAATGACATCTATGCCCTTATCACCAGAGCCTCCAATACGCATGACATCTTCATAGTCTTTTTTCAGACACCAATAGGCCCATGAGGCCACCAACTCCTCATAAGTGTCCTCATCCATCGTCTTAAGAATATCCAGTGCTCTTCTGGTTTCTGTAAAAAGCAGCTCCTCCTTCAGCCGATGTTCTGCTTTGGGTTTCTCGAGTACTTTTAATTTCGGCATAATCTTCTATTTAGCTATCTGTTCAAGACTCATCTAACCGTCTAGTCTTCTCCTACCCCTTCTCCGTATCACAATCCACTCCCGTAATTCCCAACGACGATAAGTCGACATACCCATTACCTGGATTAAAATACTCGTTCACCTCATCTATCCTTCGGTCCCTATTTAGCGCAGCATCTTTACTTTCTTTGTATTTATAGCGTATATACAGCGTCTTCCCCTTCACATACACTTCCGTCTTGTCACAAGGGAACCCGTAATTAAGCTGTACCGATTGAGCCGTCTTAGTAACATTCAACTTAAACTGTGCCGCTGGACGGTAGAATTCTTCCAGGATGTCTGCCATACTAATTAGACTCGACAGCGGATCCAAATCAAACGACAATCTAAGGATAGGATTCTTCGGATTATTCTTTTTCTTATCATCCCAATACAATCCTTCCATATCATGCATCATAATGCCAACCGCAGCCCAATCCAAGACCAAACGGTACGACGCCTCCTTGAGCGATGGTATCTGGCTATACTTTCTTATCTTATCATTCAGGCACATAAATCCCAGTGCTCCTGGCAATCCGTGTGAATCCCTCAATCCTTTTTCTATCAGCTCTGTCACCTTCTTTTCCAGCTGGGCTGGTGCATGCCTTAGGTTTGTCTCTGAATAGCCGTAGAAAGGAAATATCAGCAGTCGGTTCTTAATGGCATCTTTAGTCAGTGCTGCACTACACACTGTTTTCATCGTTTCGCCATATTCTGCAACCTCGATATGATGAGATAATCTGTTGACAAATTGCCACGGATAGCCCATATCATGGAATAAAGCTGAAATAACAGATGCCTCATAGAACACATCTTTCACCCACCATTTCTTTAACTCAGGCGACATCATATCGCAATCCACCCCAACACTTTTAGCATAGTTCCAGAAGTATGTCATCTTAGGGCTATTCAGAATTCTATCACAACAATAGCCAAGCATGTTTCTATTATCTGGGAGTTTGAACGATTGTGCCTCTTCGCCATTACCAAGTAGCTTCGCAACGATATAGGCAGTAAGAGTTTGGTGTAGCGAGTGGTCTCTAGTAGGATATCTCTTGTGCCAGTCCACTGTCGAAAGCCAGTCATCTGCCAAGGCGTCTGGCATAATGTACTTATAGGTAGGAAACACCATCTTCGAATAGCCAAGCGCTCCTGTTTGTGCACGATATACCATTCTGAAATAGTCTGGTGTCACTCTTCGGTGTAGAGACCACAATGCTCTTATCACTCCACCACCGTCTTCATCATACCGGTTTTGGAGTTTACTCATTTCTCCTGGAGCCACTGCACCTAATGCCCCAAAGCTGTCTGGCCGATAAAAACTGTGTTTATTAAAATCTTTATAGCTAAAGTCCATCGCTATTGTTTGTCAAGTACAATCTTTTTTAAAGCATCTTTCACCACTTGCATCTCAAATGGTTTATCTGTAAGAGATATTAATTTCCCCAGATCAAACTCTACAGTTTTCCATGTCACGATAGATCTTAGATATGCCCTCAGGTCGCTGTCTATCGTTCGCCCTCCTCTTAAGATAGTCGACCTGCAGCCATCCATAATAGCCCTACATTCCATATTTAAATCTATCAATCGCAACAGCGTATAGCACATCTTCTGATAAAATTCCACAAAATAGTTCTTAACCAAATTCTCTGTCGTACTATTCACGGGGTAAGTTTGATTATTCAATAAAATTCTCTTCCATTGTGTCCCGAATGCAGCTTCACTGCTTATAGTCTTGTCATTATATCCCTGCATCAGTTCCAGATGATATTTATTTGCCCCTATATATTCCCGCCCTTGCACTCCAATAAAAACCTGGAATAGCAACGACAGATTCATCAGTAGATATTTATTAGCCGTCTTCCGGTTGAATCCCGCCTTTTTATAGATATTATCGAATAAAGAATACAAAGTCGCTGAATACTTTAGTAAACCTTGTTTCTCAATAAACTCAGCCAGCAGTTGCTTGTCTTTTTTCAATATTTCTTCAGCTGTTATATTTGATTCTGCCGCCTCTGGAATAGCCACATTACCCAGAGTTCTTACAAATGCTATCAAATCTTTTAAATAGTGTTGGTTTACTAAGTCATCACCCAACGATTCTATCAAAGGCTTATATCCCAGTTCTATCAGCTCTTTCAAGAATGTATCGAGAGCATTTTTCAAGACTGCCGATTGTTTCACCTTATCTGTGGCCTCCTCGTATCTTCCTGTTTTCTGGAGCAATTTATTGCATGCGTTATCCAAAGCCGTGTTCTTCCCGTCGCCAGAAATGGTGTTGCTAATACTCGATTCTATGAACTGACCGGAGATAGATGCATCATACTCTATAATAATCTGCGGCATCCCTTTCTTATCCATTGGGAAAAGCGCATCAACAATTCTTTTCCTTTCAGGCAGCCCATCATCCTTTATGATGTATCCAATATTCGCATCGTGATAAATAATTGGCACCTTATTCAGTACCACAGAAACAAAACATTTTATTTCTGGCTGCGCATCCAATTTCGACGGGTATTTCACATCCTCCAAAGCATAGAAAAAGCTCTCATATTCCGGATTTTCAGAAAAGACGGCTTTCAACTCATCAAAAGTACCATTGTTCTCTGTCAATTGTTTATGCAAATAAGCTACCCTCCACTTCCCGCACATTGCACGCTCAATATCCATCGCAGAATTAATGGTAGAATCCACATCCTGCTCATCAAGCGATGACACCAATAGGAAATGAGCATAGTCAGCACCAATAGCAGTAAGCCATTCTCTGATACTTTTACCTATACCAACATAGCCAGGTGAATTATCCAAAATGACAGCCTTTTTATCTGCTTCCGACAATGCTTCAAACTTATCAGCCAGTTCCCTTATCATCTCAACAAACCAATGCGAATGCAAATCATCCATCAAAAGTCTTGGGTCAATGATAAGCTCACCTTTTTTATCGTAAATTTCCGAACCTATCAAGTGTACTTTACCTTTTTCCAAGGCCTCATTTTCAGAAAAGCACTTTCCAAGTCCGCCACCTTTAAGATAGACATTCTCAAAATACTTAATCAAGTTTTGTTCTTGCTCGTCTATATTTATTGGCTTCACAATCTGTTTCCAAAAAGGCGAATGACTTGCTGCCTTAGTTATGGGTGTTCCAGTAATATCACAGTCTATCAACAGCACATCATATTCCTGGTCAGCCAAAGCCTTGGCCAAATTTAAAGCGATGGTGGTCTTGCCTACACCACCCTTTCTCGATTCAACGCTATATATCTCGTACATACTCCTATATTTATCCCATCACATCAGTTTAGGGTTCTTATATAACCACAAAGAGGCATGCGCTACTCGCACATACCCCTTCAACCATCTTTATCCTTTCATCTCCATAAATCCATCATTCCGTTCCTCTGCCCTATGGTTCCTTCCCCACCTCGGCACAAACTAGAGACATACCCCATATTATTATAAGCACACCCGCTCAGTACAAACTGTACTCCGGTATTCTTTCTCATACTTTTCAATATGCTTTTTCCCAATCTCTACCAACCCTTTTAATTCTTCCACTGCACCTATTCCTGCTTTAAGCAAGGCAATATTACAATAGCCAATCTCCGCATTGAATTTGTCCAGTAAGAATTGTTCAATAGGGCTTATCAACCTACCCTTTGTTCGTATCTCACTATTCAACTGAGCCAAGCGTTCACTATAGTAACCTTTCACATCTCCAATCGTAACCACATCATTTACCTTAGAACCAAGAAGCTAGACTCCAACAGCAGCCTTAACAAAATCGTTCTTCACTAAGTCTTTGGCTTTAGATACGATGTTTTCAGCCGACAATTCTGTCAGTTTCTTACATGATGGCAAATCTTTGATAGGTACCATTATTATTGCGATATCCTTTAGCTCACAAAGCATATCCACGATATCAAGCGTTGCAATTCTTATATCCAAATCATCTTTGGTTTGATATGCTTTTACCTTATTCACACAACGTTGCATGCCCAACATTGACGTTTCAAAGCAATCTTCGAAAACGGTGATTGTATCATGACAATAATTTCTAAACAGAGCTCTTTGCTGGATATAGTCAACACCATTCCTGCTGTTATACTTTTCACACAATTTCGATATTTGTGTCTCAATATAACCGATTTCTTTTACGCCAACAAATATTTCGTTCATTTTAGCCATTTCCACGTCTATAACCCATAACCATCCAACCAATCTCCTTCAGCACCTCCGCCGGCACATACGCTATCGCCACGCTCGCCACACCTTCAATCTCCACTACGACCCTCTTACACCTCTTCACTCTCCTTATCACGCCCGTCACGCCCTCAAATGCGCCGCCCATAATCTCCACGCGCTTACCTTCCTTCCCAACGACCGTCTCGTTGTCCAGAAACATCACGCTGTCGTCAGTCCGCGAAGCCACCCGCATAAAGTTCTCCATCTCCCTGTCCGCCACCATCATAATGGCATGTTCACCAACGGCCGTATGGTCCATCATATACCTCAGCGGTTCCAGCACCTCGTTCCTTCTCTTCAACTCGCTCAACCGCTCCTGTGTCGACCGCACAAAAATCAGGTTACTGATAGCCGGCACCAGCACCCTCCGCAGTTCCGAATCCCCGTCATTCTGCGATTCCATCACCTTATACCTCATCGGCACAAAGTTCTCTATTCCCAGCCGGTCCAGCTCCGCCTTCACCTTCATCTCCCGCTGATACGTCACCCTCATCGGAAACCACGCCTTGGGGTCACCACACATCCTTGTGTCGCGTCCCGATTCGCTTCCCGTTTCCTTCGTCGTCATCATATCACTCTGGTCTTCAGTCGCTTTATGACTTCAACATTTCACTATCGATGCAATGTCGGTGTCGCCCGACTTCTTGCTATTCAAGGCACAAAGATAGTGAAATATTTCCATTTTCTCCAATTTTATGCATTTTTTTAATATAATCTCTCATGCCACCCTCTCCCGCCACCATCAAACATCGCAAAAACCGTTATAAACAATTTGCCCCTGCAACTCCATCCAGAGTCACAGGGGCTGATTATGCACCATAAGTAGCCATTCAACATGAACCACTAGTATTTCACCTCTCTTCCTGCGTCATATCCTCATTTTCACAATATTCCCGCCTATTCAGCGTTATATATCATAGAGTCAACACATTCATTCATGCCCAGGCAACCAAGAGTAACATCAGGAACTGAGATATATCATGTGATGATGCGAGGCATCAATCACCAGAATATCTTCGAGGAACCAAAGAACTACTATCAGTTCATCAATATCCTCGACAGGATGCGTACTCAGTATGATGATGAGGGTAACCCCTATGGCACTAACTGCATCTATTACGCTTACTGCTTGATGTCAAACCACTTTCATCTGCTCATTCGTGAGCGTGATGAGAAAGTTGGTGATACCATCAAGAGAATTGCAGGTGCATATGTCTATTGTTACTCAGATCAAGGACTATGAGTATAGCTCCTGGTGTGAATACGATGGTTCCGTTGAACCCGTCTTTCAGATTTGTAATACTCAAACAGTATTAAACCGTATTCCATTCAATGATTTCAATGAATGGGTTAACTACCCTCTACCTGATGTTGCCAACTTCCTTGATAATCGATTTAGAGCAACCTCGTCTCAGGCTTTCGTATGATCAGGCTTGGCAACAGATTGTTAGAATCGCAGGCGTTTCCAATAGCAGCGAATTCCAAAAGCTCGACAGAGAAGCCCAGTGGCAGGCATTCATTCAGCTTAAGGAACTTGGAGCATCCGTCCGTCAGCTTCAACGCCTAACAGGCATAGACCGAGGAATCATTCAAAGAGCAAGGTGAGCTAAGCATTTGCCCAGGGGGCATGTATCCCCCACATGTGTCAGTATCTGTCCCCTGACATATTTGGCTATTGCACTGCTTTCTTAAAATTCAGGTGACTACACTCCGAGTTCCAAACTCCATTCATACACGGGCTGAATCTTCATCTTGTGACCATCCTCCTCTATTTCGCCGTTCTCATGGTCAGTGAGTAGCAACAGATTCTCGCATTTGGTCTGTCTGGCGGCAAGCAGTAGGCCATTCTTCTCACGCTTGTAAGTATTTTCAGCAGAAATATCGTATGACACCTGTATGGCTTGTATGACCTGATTACCTTTGCAGACCACAAAGTCGCACTCGCCCGAACGGTCGTTCAGGTAATAGACATCCAATCCCTCCGACTTGCATTTCCTGACAAGGTGAATGGCTACGATGGTCTCCAGCCGATGACCAAGGTTCTCGCCCGCAAAGGCATTCTCGCGTTGGTCCATCATGGCCACGTCAACGGCATAGACCTTTTCCTGGACAGAGCGTTGCTTGCTCTTTTGCGAATACTTCTGAATGCCCACCAGCATATAGGCTTCCTTCAAGTATTTCACGTAGTTCTTGGCCGTATGCTCCGACTTGAAATGGAACAGATCAGCCAGGTCAGTAGTGACGACAATGGCAGGCGATACGTTCAGGAGGTGATGGGCAAGGTTTTCAAATGCAGCCTTGTAGGCAATCTTGTATCTCTGCTCGATGTCGCGTTTCAGAATGTTGTCCACCAATGAACTCACGTAGTTTCTGTTGTCGTCTATCATCAGTAACTCAGGGAAGCCGCCCTGCTTCAGATACTCGTCGAAAGCCGCCCTGCGGAATGCCTCTGCCTTCGTGGTGCGACGTTCTGTGTCCACATCTTTCATCATGCAGAACTCCCTGAAAGAGAAAGGATAAAGTGATATTTCCTTATTGCGACCAGAGAGGTGCGTGGCCAACTCGCCGCTGAGCAGTTTGGCATTGGAACCTGTGATGATAACGTGCATTTTCTTTCTCAGCATACGATTGACGAACAGATGCCATCCCACGACATTCTGTATCTCATCGAGGAAAAGATACTGAAAGTCGCCGTATATCTTATACAGAATCTCCAGCACGTCGTTCAGCTGGTCTGCCTTGAGATCAACCAACCGTTCATCATCGAAGTCAGCGTATGCAAACTTCAGGCTGTGATTGTGCATAGCCTGATAGCAAAGCGTTGATTTACCGCTTCGCCTGACACCAATGACTACCTGTGCCTGAGTGCTTTTGAAGTCAATCAGAGTTTCTTCACGCCGCTGGCATAATGCCTCTTCAGCTCTGCTTTCCATTTCCTCCTGCTGGTCAGTAAGGATGAATTCCAATGTCCTTTTGTCAACCATAACGATGATATTTTGGGTGCAAAGATACGAAGAAAAAACGTAAAACGCGATATTTTACATAAAAACATAGCATCAGAATGCGATATTTTACAAGAAATGGCGTTTTAGAACGCGATATTTTACATAATAACGCTACAATTTTAAAAGTGTAGTTTTGACATTTATCATTGAAAAGTGTAGTTTTGACATTTATCATTGAAAAGTGTAGTTTTTTGCCATCAAAAGTTATTGAAAAGTGTAAAAAACCTGCTGTAAGTGCTTTCAGTTCACTGTAAATCAAGCTCTATCTGAACGATGAGTGCTCACCCGATAGAGGTCAAGTCGGGAAAGGACTACACGGACATAGTGCGCTCAATAATCTCCTGAATAAACTCCGATTTCATATGATTATAGCAATATTTCTATCATTCCTCAAAACAAATTCTGAATTTGGAGAGCGCATCGTTCACCCTGGTCAAGGCTATGTCTATTTGAAGAATGCTTCATCAGGACAACAGGAATCCATACGTATCTTGCAAGATGCTTTTCTGTCTATATATCAAGGCAACAAACTACTCCGCATTGTTGAAGAGCCAGAGGCGCACCTCTTCCCCGAAGCCCAAATGGCAACGATTCAGCTTTTACTCTTAATGCTTAATAGTTCGCCATCAGGCCATTTGATATTGACAACTAACAGTCCATACACTTTGACGTACATTTTATTTCATTTTTTGGGATTCATATTGACACATATGGTGTCGGTTATCACTCTTTCCCCTTGGTATAGAATATAATCATTAGGGAGTATTTTTAATATGACATTATCTTTCGGTATGGACTTAGCCTTACAGTTTCGCAATGTAACACCACAATAATACACCATATTTCCTTTGTGTTTCTTTTCATATGAATAATAATCAATTCTTTCGCAAGACACATCGGCAGGAAACTCATATTGGAACGAGTTTGGCTGAGCAATTAATGGTTTTTCTGAACTGATGAAAAGATGGTAATCTGGACCAAATTTGCCAGCAGACACTTTTATTTCATTATTGTATAGAGGATATGATAACATCTGTTTATCATTGACTGTTAAACTTATCGTTGAATCACATGATAGCAATAAAAACACCACACATGAGATAAGATATTTACCACCAGTTGTAATAATCGACATAGTCTTCATAAAAATTTCTTTCTTTTACAAAATTACCCTTTAAAAGTAAAGCATTTATTCCTTGTAAACCATAGTTCAACAAAAACAAATCATTAAAAGCACGTGATTGCCATAAATGATGGAGTTCGTGTCTATACAATTCTTCTAACCTTGAATTACCCGTTACTACATGGGGGCTGAATCCTGAAGCCCATTTATCTGGATTATACATTCTGTCAATCAATCCACCTGTATAGTTTATAGAGAGATTTTTCCAATCATACTTAATATTTCCTCCAAAAGCTAAATTAGTTATGCCAAAAGCATTCATAGCTATATTTCCTATATTATTCTGCAATTGTATTAATTTTTGCCCTTTACCTAATGTGAGATTAATAGGTCCGACGCCTAATGTAACTTTTGAAAGTAGCTTATCTCCATTAGCCCAATTATTCCCGATAGAATTTCCTACAGTTCCAATCATCTGGTATCCGAGTTTCCCTGTAAGTTTTACCCAATCAGATTTTGCTCCAAATCCTTTTACCATGCCAAGTCCACCAGACACATTCCATGCCCCTGTAACTATGCCAACAACACCAGCTTTCCATGCGCCATCCCAATCACCACCAGAAATACAATTTATGCCAATATTAATAGTTCCACTGTTGAATATAGAACTCACAATTCCAGCTGTTTTTGTAGTTATAGTCACTCCTTCAGTTGCGATTGTTGTCATTCCTGTTATTCCTCCAGAAGTACCAATTGCTGCTGAGATACTATAGCCTAAGGTCGCTCCAATTATAGCCCCGGCAATGCTTCCTTTCCATGCATCAGATTTCCAATTCCAAAAGGCAGTAGTTCCCGATTGAATTGAAGCTCCCGTATATGCTCCTACTACAGCACCTATAATGACAGGGACAAACCATGCCAATTCCCCATTTGGATCCACATACTTCAGCGGATTGTTCAAACAATAGGAATATCTGTTAAAGTTCTGTGAGTTCATTGGATCCTGCACGTAGTTGTCGGGCGAGAGGAAACGGGCTGTGATTGGGTCATAGAGTCGGGCGTTCATGTTGATGAGTTCGAACTCAGACAGCATCTCATGGCCGCAGTAGCCACGGCGGAAGCCGATGGTGTTCAGCGTGACGGTCTGCTTGCCCCAAGGGTCGTAGGTGGCCCTGAACACGGGTGTTCCGTCGGCGGCATAAATGTCTGTAACGCTGCCCAGCGGGTCGGTCAGCATGTAATAGATGCTCACGGTGCCATGCACGTCCACGGCCAGCACGTTGTGGCCCAGGTGGTAATAATAGGTGGGGAAATAGACGTTGGCCTGTCTCACAGTCTCTACGTCGCCAATGTAGCGGTATTCTGCCACGAGATTATTGTTGCCGTCCCGTATATCGCCGCTCCACCGCTCCCCATCGGGGCCATAGGTCAGTGTCAGCGTCTGGCCCAGGCCCCAGTCGTAGATGCTCGCAGGCTTGCCCAGTGCGTTATACTCCATGTCCTGCCAGCCAACGGGAGCCTGTGCACCAAGGTCATACACTTCCTTCATGGCATGGGGGTGTTGCCAGTAGTTGCCGTAGTTGTAGTCTCCCACGCCGTCCTTGTGCATAATATTGCCATTTACACCGTAGGACATGCCAACATTGGCATGCCCGCCCATGTCGGCATTCACCAACCGATCCATCTTATCGTATGTGAAAACATCAGTGTCGCCCACAGTCATGCCCGTCCGCGAGAGCAGGTTGCCCGTTGCAGGCGCATGTTGGAAGTACATCTCGTGCAGCACGGTGTTGCCGAGTTTCATTCCACGGTATAGGGGGAGCCCGTGGCTGTCGCAGCTTGTAATGTGAGTCAGCGTGCCGCCTAATAACGACTCCGCCTCCTGCCCGTCATTGTCCACGAATTGCCAAACGGTGTTGCCGTTCACCTTTATCCATGTGTCATAGCCGTAGGTGTCATAACCATATGTGACAGTCAGCCCTTCGGGATAGACAGTCTTCGACAAATGCCCCTGTGTATTGTATTCATATTGGAAGGGATATTGCTCGTTTCCCACGTGGCGCACCTCGCTCGTCACCTGTCCGTAGGCATTGTGTGTATAGTTCACGGATGTGCCGTTGCTGTTGGCCACTGCCGTGAGACGCAGAGCCTCGTTGCCCGTCGTGCCGTAGGTGTAGGTGGTGGTCACGTTACCCACAGTCTTCTCAGTAACACGCCCAAGTGCGTCATATTCAATGGCGGTTGTATTGTCCAAGGCATCGGTCTGCTCGGTCAGGCGTCCCAGCGCGTCGTACTCGTAAGTCGTCGTGCCAGAATCGGTGTCGGTCATCGCCGTGCGGTTGCCCACATCGTCATAGGTCATTGACAAGTTGACGTCGTGGTCAGTCCATGCACTCTTCAGTTGCCCGTCAGGGGTGTAAGTGTACACAACGGTTGTCGCGGGGTCGGTCTGCTGCGTCATGTTCCCACGCGCATCGTAGCGGTGCATATACACGCACGAGTCATTCACGGTAGCTGTCACCTGTCGGTTTGCATAAACATAATTAATGTGCCGTCCTGTGCTGTGTGTCTCAGCGGTCACACGGTCGCGGTTGTCGTAGGTGTAGTCCACATAGACCGTAACATTCCCGTTCTGCGATGTGGAGCAAGACAGACGACCACGAGAGTCATAGTCCTTGCTGGCAGCGATGTCTATGCCACCTGCGCCGACACTCTCCGTCAACGTCTTGCGTCCCTTCGGGTCTGTCCATGTCTGTGTCCATGGCTGTCCGTCGGTTTGCTGAAGCAAGGAAATCAGTGTGCAGCCCTGCGAACTGTCATACCCCATCGAGCGGGTGTAGGTAGTGGTGACACCCAACAGCGATTCCTCCTCTATGAGGTTGCCGAATCCGTCGTAGGTATAGGTGGTAGTCAGGGGAGCCGATGGAATTGTCGTGTCGGTTTCTGTAAGCACGTTGCCCCATGTGTCGTAGGTGTAGGTTGTACTTGCCGAGGCAGGGGTGGTGTACGTGCTGGTCACGAAACGCCCTGTTGTGTCATAAGTGTAATATTTTGTTAGCGCGTCCACGCCATTGCCCGATGTGGTGGTGGAAAGAACATTGCCAAAGGCATCGTAGGTGGCGGTGGTGGTTAGGGCCAGTGACGAATGGGCATTCTCCACGGTTTCCACTGGTAGCCCCCTCGTGTCATAGGAAAATGTCTTCCGCCGGGTCTGCACGGGCTGCGATGCGGAGTTTCGTCGTTCTGTCTCCACAGTTTGGGGAAGCCATACCGTCCCTTTCTTTACATAGTCCGAGTAGGTTGTCTTGTCGTAGTTGTTGGATGAGCCGTAATAGGTGGTCTCGCTCAGAGGGTAACCTTCCCTATGATAGTTGTAGATTGTAGTAATAGTGTTGTCGTCGAAATCGGTAGCAATACGGCTGGCAGGCAACAGGGAATAGTTCCTATAGCCGCATTCCGTGGCTGTCATGGTTGTTTCCACCGTCGCTGTCCCATTGCCCAGCGTTGTTGTCACACGGCTGCGCAGGGGGACAAATCGTAAAGTATCCATCTCTACAGTCTCCGTGGTGGTCTCCGTTCCTGTCAGCAAGTTGCTGACAGAGATGGAGCGGAATCCCAGCAATCCCTTGCCCAATCGGTGAAGACGCAGTCCTGCATATTGGTAGGTTTGTTCCACCGCAGAGGCCACGCCGTTGTCGCTCTCCGTCTGCTTCACCACATGCAATGGAACTGTAAGATTCGTGACGGGGAATGAACTGCCGTTTTCTTGTGTGTAAACATCGGAATCGACCAGTGTACCATATTCTATGCGTGTCTCTTCTCCATAACCATCGGCCACAGATGTAACCTTTCCGCTCGATAACGAGCGTGAGGGGTTCAGGTAGAACCTAAGTGCTGTGGTCGTGCTTCCACCACTGTTTCCCGAGCAGTCGAAGCCCCAGTTCATCAGATCTTCCACACCATCACCATCGAAGTCGCCCAACGTGTAGCGGGCGCAAAGCGCATCGCTCGATTTGTTGGACTGCGCCCTGCGCCATTCCGTCAGGGTAGTGCCATTGGAGAGAAGCCATACGACATGGGTCTTTAAGAAATTGCTGCCATCATACATGGCCTTTATGACGATGGCATCGGACTTGCCGTCTTGGTCGATGTCGGTCACGATGCATCGGTATTTGTTGTCGTCATTGCTGGTGTTATTAGTCTGTAGATCAAGCGTAGCCGCCAGATTCTTCGTTAATGTGCAGTCGCCGTTTCCTAAAGCGTAATACCAGTTGCCTGATTCCGAAGGATTCATCAGCAGGTCGGCCACACCGTCACCGTTGAAGTCACCCATTTCCACATTCAGCATGTCGCCCACATTTGTGCCTGTGTATCGATATGGGTCAGTGTCGTTGAATGCCGAAGAGGTGTTCAATTTAGCTTGGTTCTTTATCACCTTGTAGCCATTGTTGTAGAGTATCAGCAAATCCTGAAAACCGTCGCTATCCATGTCGGCGAAGAACAGTTTCTTTGGGGCGGATGGCAATGAGATTTGTATTTCCGTCCAACCCATACCGCTTGTCGTTTTCGCCCCTTGAAGGATATGAAGCCAGTAGATTTTTCTATACTTTCCCGTTTCCAAGGCAGCAAAGTCTCCGTAACCGTCGTTGTTGAAGTCGCCCACACACATTAGGGGGATATTATCAGTATGTACGGATTCTGTGGATGTAATCACCATAGAATCTCGGGGTGACCTGTTAATGTCATATATTCTTGCCATTATCGCATCCCCAGACGGATCGCTGTCGCTATGAGCCATGATAATTTCATTCTTTCCGTCGCCATTCATGTCGATGAAGAACGGGCCACAGCGAACACTGTGGAAGAAACTTGCATACACTTCATTGACGTAAAAACGTATGGAATCGTCTGTATGTACCAAACCGTCTTCTCCAATGTATGTGTCGAACACATTCATGTATTTCGGATGAGTCCAACCGTTGGCGCTTTGCTCTTTCACGGCTACCACCTCGATGAGGTTCGGAATTCCGTCACCAGTCACGTCAGCGGCATGGATACGGCGGTCTTCCTGTACTTCGAGCCAATAGCTGTCGCTTGTCAAATTGGCATTCATTGTGTGCACTTGCTCGTCGGGGGCGGGCAAAGGTTCCCATTCAAACGTGACAGGTTCCAGTGTGTTGCCCCCGGCCTCGGCCTCGGTGATGCTTTGCAGGCGTGGGAACTTGACGGCAGTACCGTCGGAGGTGATGTCGTAGGTCAGCGTATAGGTACGGAACACGCTACTTGCAGTCTTGCTGACAATGGAACTGAGACGATAATTCATGCTCCCCGCTACGCCATCAATGCGGAAAGGCTGGGCGCAGGAACCCAGCGAGGTATAGGAGAACTCCACCGTGCTCAGTGTTGAGACTCCGCTGTTGGAGTTGGAACCGTAGCTGATGACCGACGGGTAAACATAGAGTTGGTTTTTCGTGTAGGAATACTCCATGTAGTTGCCTGATTGATCTTCCACTCTTGAGACATACCAAGCGTTAGTCTTTGTCTGACCGTCCTTTGTGTAGTCTTGGCGTGAGGCGGAGGTGTTGCCAAATTGGATGGTCAACCCTGTAGAAGTGTGCATCTCAAACCACAACCCTTGGCTGGTGGAGGTGTTTGATCCGCAGGTTATCACCTCTGTATAAGGGTCACCCTCGGGATGGTAGATACAACCGCTCTGTCCTATCGGGCCTGAAGTGTACAGCAGCCGCACACCATCGAGATAATATGCGTCGCTACCGTCGTGCTTCAGTCCACGGGGATTTTCATCGTGGAAAACATCATGGGGGCCGCATGTGATGGACGATATGCCCGATACATTGCATCCCCATCCGGCGATGCCCATGCCAGACTGACTGTTATAGGCGATGGCAATCTGTGGAAGCATGTTGCCGTGACCTGGTGGTACGTCGATGGCAACACTATAAGAGGCACCGCCCATCGGTGTGACATTGAAAGTTCCCTGTGGAGATCCCGCCACTTCCTCTCCTTGTGTATGGTAGATAGGGAAAAACAAAAAAGTGGCAAGCAGGATGTATAGGATGTTTGTATGAGTCTTCATAGGTTGCATTGCTGCTGGTTATTCTTTAATGATTTTCCAAAATGTCTTCTCGTTGTTGATGCTGACTGACATGATGTAGAACCCGTTCGCGAAAGTACTGAGGTCGAGGGTCGTCGTCTCTGAGGACGTGTCCATCGTCAGCAGTTGGGTGCCACTGGGAGCATGAAGTGTGATGGTACAGTGGTGGTCGCTCGTCAGTCCAAGAATGCTTACACGGAGCGGTCCCGATGTGGGATTGGGGCTGAATTGGACATTCCAACAGCGCATACGGCTACGCACATTACCCCCGTCTTGCTGCTGGCCGGACTGCCGGTTCTGTGTGCCAGAAAGCCTATGGATGCAGTTTCCTGCTGCGTCATATTGGTAGGTGATGCTAGTTTGGGCTTCTACTGTGGCACAACTAATGGGTAAAAGTAGGAGCGTGCCAATTATTCTTACTATAGATGATATCATAATACTTTATAAAATAAAAAACTATACTGATGTTGGTTTCCCCAACACTTGAGGTTCATCAAAGCGGAAGTCTCTGAAACATGAGTCTATAAAGAATCTTCACTTTACCACAAACTTCCGGTCGTCCTTCACGTAGATACCACGTCACAATCCCCGATACAGGTTTATTCGTTTTTCTTTTTCGTTGTTATTTATTCATAGTCTTCATCTGATTCCTTCAATTCATCTATTTCCTCTTTTAGTTCCTGGATGGAACGGATGACGAGGGGCACCATTTCGAGATAGTTCACGGAAAGAAAACCGTCTGGGGCCTCCAATACTAAATCTGGATATACCTTTTGAAGTTCACGGGCATCGATTCCGAAATGACGTCGAGAAGTCATTTTCTGCTCTTCCTTTTTCAGGAATTCCAGTTCTTTTCGGAGTTCCTCAGCCCTCTCCGGATCGACATCATCTGGTATTTTCTCCTCCAACCTGCCCTTCAGATTGTATTCCACAATATCCAAGTTCAGCAGGTTATCCAGCGTTGTCATCCCACTCCTCTTACTCTTGCTCAAAGAAACAATGTTGTCGCTAAGCCTTCTATCGGAGGTCGTGAACATGCTGTTTGCTGTCAAATTGTTAGAGACATATACATTCCCTTTGAAATAACCAGCATATACTCCTTGAATATTGGTCGGCATAGAATAATAATAGTCATAGTTTGTGGCATAGATACCCGCACCTCCATAGAAACTGGAGTTGATGTATTCATCATCAACCATACCACAAAGGCCATAGCTCCTTCCATGAGTACCATTCTCTGTCCTGACTTTTCCTATAACGCCCCAATAACTGTCGTTGGTTAAAAAACTATTGTTGCCAGAAGCATTTCCACTTACTCCGATATTATTTTTGTTACCCGTATATGGAGTACTAGCTATTCCTATACTGGTATTATTAAATATTCCTTCGAAGGCACTATGATCATCTACCATCAGTATAGTCTCAAATCCCTCAGATTCAGCATCAATGGTAACGTTATCACTGTTAAAAACGAATTGTGATCTAGCTGTTGTCACCATGAACATAATAAAAGTTATAATATAAATGGTTCTTTTCATCTTTTTTTCTAGACTTTAATCATGTTTTATCATTTCATTATCTCAACACGTTACTCGTCACTACCATTGTATTCTTGAGGATTTCCGCCCAACCAGTTCTGAACTGTCCAGCCTTTGGCTTTGGCGGCCGCCACCTGCGACTTCGTGATAACATTTCTCTCCGAGCGGTGAGAGGTGTCTATGCCACAGAATGTTTCCGGGCACTCTGACGACAACGACGCGATAAGCACATCCATCGCCTCGCCACTGACCTTGTTCCGATAGCAATATACGCGTGCCAGTTTCTTAAGCCCCGTCAGGTCAAGCGATGTCAGTTGGTTTAATGCAAGGTTGATTTCTTCGAGCTCCGTATTCTTCGACAAATCGATGGACCTCAGACTGTTTTCTCTGAGACATAGATATTGCAGTTTCGTGTTGTTCGTAAGGTCGATGGCTTTCAGTCGCGACTCCTCAACATCCAGGCTGACAAGTTCTGTATTCTTAGAGATGTCCAGTCCCTCCAGATTGTAGCATGAAACGGTCAGGCTTGTCAGATGGGTGAGATACTCGATGCCTTTCAGGCTTTTAATGCCCGTCCATGAGACTTCCAAACTTGTCACCTCTTTAATCTCCCTCTCCGTCAGCACACCGTCGTTGGCCCATTTGCAGTTTCTCGCCAGCCATTCACGGAAACCTTCATCGGGGAAGTTCTCCTCGTCGATGGCGACAACAGAACCTGTAGGTGAGACTAATTCAATGGCTTCAATGTCAAGATAATAGTTGTTGCTATAGATGTTGTCTACAGAAGGGGATCTCCATGTCGAATATAGTTTGCCGGAGAATTTCACAGGTTCCCCGTCCGCAAGATATTCCTCGGGCAGGTCTTTCAATGGATAATAATAGATGCCACACTCCTTTTCGTTCTTTTCGTCATCGATGATTATCCACCCCATCCGCTTGTCATTATACATTGTGCCTGTCCTGTCGGCGACATGCTGGGGATTCTTGCAAGGCCCGACCACGCACAGATACTCCATTCCTTTATCCTTCTGCCTCCTGAACTTGTCGATTCTGAAAGCAATCTTGTCGCCAACATCGAAAGAAAGGCTCGCAAGGTCGGAAGCCGCGAAATGGCAGAGATGGGAAGAGGAGGCTGGCGGGCAGCTACGGGCATAATGGCCGGCATATTGAGGATAATCGACGATTTTCACCACGACTTCATCATCACTTTTTACCGTTACCTCACCGATATAGGGGTCGGCCAGCCCGTTCTTCCATGCATATCGATACTCCTCGCTGTCATCGAAATCTTTGGTAAATACAAAGTAGTCGTTGTCAGTATAGAACAACTTCAACTGTTTTCCCTCCAATTGATATGACTTGATGCCGTAGATGTACTTCTCGAAGAAATTATTCTCCATGACACTACAACCGACTGCCGTCGACCCCCGCCAAGTTGTATCCCAGCTCATTTCCTTTCCGTTCAGGGTAAGCATGCCGACGGTGATATCATTGACCATTGACCAGGCAACGACATTTCCGTCTTCCTTGAACTCGATACTCATGTGCTGGTGGCTCACATAGTTGGTGTCCACCTCTGTCCAGGTTCCCCCGTCGTTCCAGCCCACCAGCCACCATTCGCCATATAAGGATTCCGTTACGTCGGGATTGTCAGGGGCTTGGGTGTTGTTAGACTCAGGGTTAATTGGACCGTTAGGGACAGAATTATTATCATTGTCACATGCTGTCATACCAACCAATGTCATCAGCAGTATCAACATTCCGATAACTGTTTTTACTTTCATCATACGTTCTTTTTTGATTAGGTTCGTGCTTTTGCAAAACTATAAAAAAATATCAATTATTGCAACTTTTTCTCTGTTTTCTTACAAGATTTGGCCGTTGTCAATAGTAACGAATGCTCCTACTGGTGCTTCAAAACCGTTTCGGGTTTCTATGATGCCACCATCTGTAATCCTGAGTCTTGCACCTGGTTTCAGGACAAGGTCAACATTCGATAGTTTCCCGCCCAGAATAATAAGTTCCCCGCGTGGTTCCACAATCATACGATAGTTATCCTGCAATTCGACATTTGCAGTACTACAGATATAGAGTTTACCCGTACCCGAAATACATATATTGCTATGTATTTGCTGATTAGTAGTTATTGGAAAACTCGATGGTATGACAAGCAAGCCATCCATTGTACCCACCCCCGTATTCAATGAGTCTAACCAACAATCAAGACGTCTATGAATACTATCAACATGAACATTATTACCAGTCCACGACTTATCAAATCTCCCATACAAATAACAACCGTTATAATTACAATCTTCGGTTTCGCCCCATCTCAACTGGCCAATAGCCCTATGCGCTGCATTCAGTAATGGAGAACCAGAAGAACCATGCTTTACTATTCCATGACCATTTTCTGTCTCTTTCCAATATACCTTCCAATACGATGGAACGAAATGATACTGGTCGTAAGTGGAAGAATCAGGTTGATTTAGTACAGTCGCAATTTTCTTGACATCTCCCATCGGATGATGAATACAAACTCCTGGATTTCCACTTAAGCCGGATTTGTCCCAACCTAAATAATATGGTGTATAGTTGGAAAGGTTTGTAGGATCTTCGGTTAATTGGAGTAATGCAAAATCTGATTTATCTTCTGTTATTCCATAAGAATTTGCGATAACAGTCGCTCCATGAGTAGACTTACTAAGACTTGGCTCTACACCTGAATAATAACAACCCGGCTCTTCATACTCCCAATAAAATGTAAAAGTGTTAAGATTTGGTAGGTTTACTGCATCGTACTTTATGTCGTTATTTGCTATGGTGACACCAAGGCAATGGTCTGCTGTAAGCAGATAAGGCTTGTGGCTAAAGTCAGTTGTATTTATCAACGAACCAGTACACCACCTTTCTCCATTAACTACAATTAATGCAACAGACTTTTTCTCATATTGCCAGTCTTGACCTTCTTCGCAGTTAACATTAATGGTACAAGACCCCGATGCACCATAACCTGGTTCATTAATCCTGATATATCGATATCCATGAACCACATATTCTATGGAAATGATAGCATCTGTATTGATTTCTTTGGGTTGATAGTACTCCAACACAACGTCATCGCCATACACCAACCCTGTTGCAAACCCAGGATTGTTTTCCCTGTCACCCTTGTTGTTTCTGGAAGTGAAAGCCCCTATATTATGCTTTTTATCTTTTGAATAGACAAAGAACTTGCCGCCTTCAGGAATCCAGAACTTATCGTAACAGAAATTCACCGATAGTGCAGCAGGACAGACAACCTCCAATTGCCACAATTTGTCACCGTTTGGAAGTTGAAACCATGTGCCAGAATTGTTAAGGTCATAATTTACTTTGTGCGAATAGCCAAAACGGGGCGGCATGTCGTATTCTTCATCCTCCGCATCTTCTTTAGCTATCTTGGCCATGTCCAACTTGGGCGTGGTGATTACAGGTGTTAAACTTCTGGAAATGACAGTCAGTTCTGATTTTAGGTCAAAACTGATAGGCTTCTCGTTCGTGCTAAGTTGTGCCTTGACGTTTGCAAATAAACTTAGACAAGTAAGGAGCGTTATAGTCTTAATATTTTGCATAGAATACTTCCTTTCTTGTTATTTCGATATTATCATTCGCTTCGTGTCAATCTCCTGCCCATTGACAATCAGAGAATAGAGGAACATGCCCTCACCAAGTTCGTAGCCACCAATGGATACATTTTCCATTCCCGATGAAATGGGCAGTTTCTTCAGAAGTTTGCCTGTCATGTCAAAGATGCAAATAGAGGAATCTTGAGTATCCGCAGCCAGCTTAAAGCGTATGACAGTCTGCCTATTAAAGGGATTGGGACTGTTCTGATATAAAATGTTTTCGTTGACAGAGAATGTATTCATCCCTGTTGATAGCGCAGACTTACGGGCTTTTGACTTCATACTTTTCACTTCGTCCAGTTCCTGCTTCAAGGCTTGAATGGAACGGATGAGAAGAGGGACGATTTCAGAATAGTTCACAGAGAGATAGCCATCTTGGCCTTCCAATACCAAATCAGGATAAATCTTCTGCAATTCTTCAGCATCAATTCCAATATGCCGTCTGGAAGTCATCTCCTTATCTTCTTTTTTCAGGA
The DNA here is from genome assembly GCA_017557405.1 of Prevotella sp. GTDB lineage: Bacteria > Bacteroidota > Bacteroidia > Bacteroidales > Bacteroidaceae > Prevotella. The sequence continues at coordinate 62,681 of JAFYYV010000006.1, read as the reverse complement.
ACTCAAATGAATTTCTAACTTTTTCAGCTTTCTCTGGAGCAACGTCTTTTGGCATCTCCTCGCTTAGCCTGCTCTTCATGTTGTATTCCACTACATTCATATTGAGTACGTTTTCCAGTGTTGCTTTACCGCTGTCATCCCTATCGCCCAACGATACGAGGTTATTGCTAAGTCTGCTGTCGGATGCCGTAAATATGCTGGGAGCAGTCAGAATATTTGTTACGTTTACAGGCCCGACAAAATAGCCTGCATATTCACCTTGAATATTGGTAGGAACACTAAAATAATAAGTGGAATTTGTACCATAAACACCAGCCCCACCAAAATGCTGACCAAGGGGGCCGATCATACCACTTACACCATAACTTCTGCCATGGTATTGTTTCAATCCTGCAATGCCTAATACGCCATAATTGGTATCATTGGTATATGTGGAATTTGTATCCACTGTCCCTAAAACCCCAATATTGGTACTGTCCATTACATTAGGAGCGCTGGCTATTCCTACGCTTGCTGCATAAGCGGGAGAAGTATTTCCAACGGTTAATGTTGTGTAAAGGCTGTTATATGTAGACATGATGCTAACTCTTCCATCATAGTAAGATTTTAACTGTGCGTTAGTCACGAGTGCCATGAGAAGCATGGCAAGAATCAATATTTGTTTTTTCATATTATTTTTTGTTTTAGTTGTTTTGTTGTTTTCATACTCTGCTTACGCATATGTGTGGGAAGTTATTTTCTCAGTACCACGACATTCGCCTCTTATTTCACTCTATTTACGCAAAAAGAATAATTGCAGAGATTTCCTTTATTCTTATTCTTGGCTAGTAGAGAATATATGGAGATGTTCATTTATGCCTCCATATTCTAACGTAATAGAAGTATTATAGAAACTGCTTTTATAAAAAAACGGAGAAACGTTGCTATCTCGCATCAGATTTCTCCGTTTTTTACCAGTTTCATCGCTCTATTGCAAATTTACCCGACAAAGTATATTTTCCCACTTGGGCTACCGCAATATACACACCCGGTCTCCATTCTGTGGTATTAATGGTCTTTGACATTCCTGAAACGGCAGAATCAAACACCCTCCTGCCTGTTTCACTCTTGGTAATCGTCAATCGCCATTCTGTTGGTATATCTGAATTTGATGATGTGGAATGTTCTGCGCTTTGATTCGAGATAAGTGAAAAACCACATGTTTGCCCTGATGGATTGATAGACAAGAGAATGGGATCGTCAAAATTGCTCATCGTAAGGAGACGCAACTTGAAATGCCTGCAACTATTGGGATAAGTCCCTTCTATCGTAATACTCCCAAGGCCACCGTTTATTGGTAAGAGAGGGGTGAAAGATATTATACCATTACTATTTGACCATCCCAAAGCAATCATGTTGTTGATAGTCTTTGTAATGTTTGCTCCAATAAAGTCATCCGACTGGAGATATACTGTTCGGTCTGGAACAATGTCCAACATATCCTGATGGTGGAATACTGCAGGGCTAGTGTTTGTGGTATCCAAAGCAGAAGCTTGCTGCCACCATGTTCCGGAGAAAAGCCCCGACATGTCAAGAACCTTCTCCAATGTGCCAATCACGCTGCCGCCTACTTTTACCGTGGCCGTCAATGTTCCGTAAATATCACGACCTTCCGTGTTCGCTATGACATAAGCATATGGATCTTCGGGCGGAAGTGAAGGCAACGGGTCTGTGGGTGAAGTGATGTTACTACCCTCCGCCTCCCATTCTATCGTACTATTTGCCTCATGAGGTACCACAGAATAGACATTATAGCCACATGGAACGACATTACCCTCTATGTAAGGCGCTATAAGTTGTTTGCTGATTGTCTTGATGAGGACTCCATTGTGCATAATTTGTGCGGTCAGTGTGAGATTGTAGGAACCACTGAAATCCACACCACTCTTTCTGGTTATCCTGCATTGGTTTGCTGTCGGAGTATTACCTTCTATTATGAAATTCTGTGCATTATAGCCAGAAAGTGTCCATATAATATCCAAAAAAGGTGAAAGGGGGGTTATTTTGTTAAAAGAAGAGTTATATAAGTAATCTTTCACTTCCATATCTCCTATATAAAAATTGCTTAAGGCTATATTGTTTCCTAGAACTATTGGTTGTGATGAATATTGGGGATGCTCTTGAGTATTGTCATTCGCTTCTGCATAAGTAAACGCCTCTTCTACTGATACAAATCCATCATTATTGGTATCCGTTCCTACAGCTCCATTAATAGCAGATGTCCAATGATAAACAAAATCATCATAAATACCATTTGAAGTGAAAGAGACTTCATCATATCTACAAGCGGTCATAATTACTCTATTAGAGGCTTCTAAATTGTCTATAAATCCGCCACTATAGCATTGTCCCATACAAACAATTATCTTTCCTGCATTTACTTTCTCAACTTCTTGCGCAAAATCCACGTCTGTAATTATAGAGTTCCATAGATATAGATATGCGGAATGTCCACTCGTTCTACCACCATGATCGATTGTGTAGATGAATAGTGTATCTATCGAAGTTAAAATGTTGCTTAATGAATCAAAAACAAGAGAGATATTATTTGGTGTAGCGGCAAAACCAATATCGTCAACCCCATCTCCATCTAAGTCCAAAGGTGACGAATCTGTTGTTATGCCATCATATAATAAGCGGTCATCTTCAGGCGATGTCCCATCAGACATTAGAACGAATATGTTTTCTTTTTTATAGTAATAATTATTGATTAGAGAAGAATAAATATATGAACAATCATTCCAATATCTAATATGATTGCTATATTTGTTGATACCACCATTGATGATAATTGCATAATTATGTTCATTTGATGTCGTTGCATAATTACCTGTCTTACTATTATTTACATTTGCCATTAAGCCATTAGGAGACGTTGCTTTCGTATTTAAAGAATTCGTTTTTATACTTATAAGTCTTTTCATGTTTTCTAATGACGGTGGCAACATCCTATTTTGAATTTCAAACCTTCCGTCCTTAATATTAACAAATACATACCGACAGGGATGTTCCCAATTAGCATAAGGTATGTCGTCAATGAAAAAGAACCAAGAAGCAAATGATGGAGATTTCTCATTTTGTGAGAATGTACAAATATCACTGTTTGCAGATAATATTGTATCACAGGCGTAAACATTAATGCTTTCAAGACGATTAAATAACACATTATCTTTTATTATTTTCCATGCATCTTCACATGTAAGAAGCTTGATATCTTGAGAATATGAAATACATATAGAAAAAATAAAAGCAAAAAAAATGGATATAAGTCTATTCATATTTGTTACCTTTTTAATATACCTTTAAGTGATTCTTCATAATCAATAGAGAAACTGAACTGCAAATCAGCTTCGCTGATCCTTTCTCTAAAGATAGAGATAGAGTATTCCCCTTTTGAAAGACCGCTCAAAAGACATTCCACATCGCTAGGGCAGATGCAGTTGGCCGACATATTTCCAATTGCGTGTTCAACGATATTGATGTGGTTTCCATTGACAGAGGTTATCACTTCCACATTCTCCGTAGCACAATTGAAAAGTGCGTTCACATGCTTCAAGTATAGCCGGCCTCCGTCTTTGGCTTCGTATTCGACACACTCTTCGTCCCAAGGTAACTGATTGCCGCTACGCGTGTCATAAGATTCATTTTTACATCCCGACCAACGTGATTGAAAAGTTGTTTTATCGTCATCATCGCCACCGCATCCGCAGACTCCCAGCATTGCAAGGAGCAGGGCGGAAAGGAAAAATAGTTTTGTTTTCATACGCTTTTTGAATAATTTCAATCCAAATAATTAATTAAATGTCAAATTGCCCTACATAGACAGTCTGGTCATCAGCATAAAGTTCGACGGTGTATGTTCCGTTGCCGAATGCCGAGAGGTCATAACACAAGGTGTCGTTTATGAGAACAGGTGCATCATCGGTGACAATAAGCATACCATTCAGATGGACCCTAACTTCAACGATAACAATTTCATTTGATATCCACATGGTTAGTTGTTGGCTTGCTGCCACAGAACCCCACACGCCGGAATGAATAGGGGATTTGTCAGGAAGTGGAGGAGGATCATCGGGAAGAGGATAAAGAATAGGAATGTTCAAGGTGTCTGGTTGTTGTGCTTTGCATTCATTGGACACCATCAGTGATGCTACTACCATCAATAGCATGGCGATTTTCAAGGTTATTGCTTTCATTTTTGTAAAATTTTGATTGTTTATACTCATTTGTCTTTCACAAAATTAGGATTTATCCCCATTCCCTCCAAATGTTTTGCGAACTTTTTTCAGGGTGCGTTGCACCCCGTTTTATCATTGTAACGGTTTGATTATCAGTCGTTTCAATCCATTTTTTCGTGCCATAAAAAAGTGACAAGTGCAACGCTTCTCAACGGTGTTTCGGATGCTGCTTCAAAAAAATATGCACTTTTTCTGTTTTCTTTTCTTTGGAATCAGAAATTTGTGATAACTTCGCAGGAAAAAGAACGCTAAATGAGAAAAACCGTTACGTTGATGCTCTGCGCCGTGCTGGCTGCAGGCTGCACATTTCACTCCGACAACCGCCAGCTGTTGGAGCAGGCAGAAAACATGATGGAGGAGCATGCCGACAGTTCGCTCCGCATCTTGGAAACACTATCCCCAGCCGACCTGAAAGAACAGGAGGCTGCCTTGTATGCCCTGCTCGTGACGCAGGCACAAGTGAAGCTGGACAAGCCTGTCGGTTCTGACTCACTCATCAACAGGGGCATCCGCTATTTCAAGGTGAAGGGCGACAAACCGCACCTTGCCCAGTCCTGTTTCTACAAAGGGGTGATGCTTGCTGGGAAAGAGGAGGGAGACAGCGCTGCGTTCTACCTGAAAGAGGCTGAGAACCTGCTGGACGGCATCGACAATGAGCTGCTGAAAAACAGGGTCTACGACAATCTGGCCTATCTCAACCACAAATCCCATAATTTCGACTTGGCTCTGCGGTATGCGCGGCTGTTCATGCAGAGTTCCCTACTGATGGGCGACAGCAGCCGCCTCTGCCGTTCGTATGATGTCATCGCATCAAATTTTTATGCCCTCAACATGAAAGACAGCATGGCCTACTACCGACGATTGTGCATGGAACTGATGGAGAAAGACACGTCAAACACAGCCCATTATTATGCTAACCTTGCGAACGACCTGATAGAGCGGGGGGAATACGCGGAGGCCGAACAATATCTACAAAAGGCTGTTAAGCTGAAGCCCATCGCAACGCACTACGTGATGATGGGGCGCGCAGCATTGGGGCAGGGCGACACGGCAGAGGCACGGAAGCATTGGGAGCACGCGCTGACATTCGGGCAAGCCTCCACCACCCAGCAGGCCTACAGCCACCTTTCGGCGTTGGCATCCCAACGTGGCGACTTCCGACTGGCATACGCCTTGAAAGAGAAGGCCGACAGCGCGCTCTTCGCCTATAGCAAACAGGTGGACAACCAGAGAATGGGCATGATTCAACAGAAATACGATAAGGCCCAGACCGAGCGGAAACTGACCGACCGCAAGGCATTCTGGCTGAAGACGGCATTGGCTGCTTTGGCATTGGTGGCCGTCTTGCTGGTGGTGGTTCTCAATAATATAAAAAGGATGAAGAAGTATCGTAGCGCCGTCAATCAGGAAATCGAGCAGATGGACGAGGCGCGAAAGCGGATAGAGTTCTTGGAATCTACGGGTGAGGATTATGCACAGGAGATAGACACACTGCGCCGCCAAGTTTCTCTGATGAAGGAGGCTACGGCGGCCAAACTCGGCAGTGGGAAAGAGGTCTACGAAAAGATCTTGGCCGGCAACATGACGGACTTCGACACGACAAATGAGCAGGCCTTTGTAGACTACTTCGCGTTCACCAATCCGCTTGACTTCGCCCGCCTGTGCAAGCCGTACAACTCTCCGACGCTGCGCCACACGACCTACTTGGTTCTGCAGCACATTGGACTCGACGACCAGCAGATTCAGGCTTTGTTGCGCGTGTCAAGTTCAACCATCCGCAGCTATCGCCATCGGTTGAAGAATAACGCATAGGAAGGAGGCCCTCTTCTTTTGTCAAGACAATTCTGAATTTTGCCCCCTAAAAACGGGCCATTGTTTGAAGCGAACGGGATATTGGCCGAAAAAACGCAAAAAATAGACATTTTCGGAAGTTGCTGGTTTTCAACGACCATTCCCGACGTACCGTCGCCTACCCGTAGCCTTTCCGTTTTTCTCACATCTTCCCACCCCTTAAAACGTGGTTTTTCGACTGTCAGAAGCGGCATATGAGACTGTCAGAAGCGGCATATGAGACTGTCAGGTGTAGCTTCTGTGGCGGTCAGATGCGGCAAGTGAGCGGATAAGAAGCGGCTTCTAAGGGTATAAGAAGCCGCTTCTTGCAATTCCACTCCTCAAAAGTCGGGGGAGAAGAGCATGAAAATCGCTTTTTCTCCCCCTATTTCACGCTAGAATGAACGAAAAAGTAGACAAGAATTGTAATAGTATTTCGGAAAAATTAATGCTTGAATGGAGAATCGTTGCAATCATATATGCCCTATTTAAATATATAATGCGCGAAATTGAAATATTCAAAATATCAATTTGATAAAATACAAAAATTGAAAAATACAAAGATACAATTATCAATACTTGATAATATCAAAAAAGCAAAAGTTCAAAATATAAAAAGATAAAAATTGTAATTATTGAAATAATAAAAAGGACAAAGAAAAAGAATTCCACAACAATCACATTGGGGGTAGAGATTAGAGCTTTATAAGTTTCTTGACTATTTTTGTCTGCCCGTCTTTCAGTTCCTCCAGAAACTCAAGAATGCGTCTTGCTTGGGGAATGATGACCTTTTCGTAATAGTCTTGACTTAGTGCATCACCAATGGCCAACTCATTCGCTCTTTTCATTGCCTGGTTAAAGTTGCCACCAAGCCAACTCAACTCCTGCTGATACTTCTTATAAAGGTCTGTCATTTCATTCAGGGCCTCTATTCGTTTAACAGTCCCAATGTCATTGAACTGTCTGACGGCATCACGTATCATGCCGCTCATCGTTTGATAGCCTGATGCTTTTCTTTTGAAAAGATCATGTTCGTCAGGCGTTAGCCTTACCTTACATACAATCGTTCTATTATCCATATCATTAAATAAAAATGTGAGTTGCGAGCATTTTCCCAGCTCTGCTGGCAAGTAAACTTTTGGACCAGTGTTCCTGAAAGGTGTTTTGTGGCCACAAAAGTACAACTTGCTAAACAATCTCCAAACATATTACTTGTCACACATGCAAAGGTAATCAATCATTGTGAAGCCCAGCCATTATAGGTCAAGATATTCTGTTAAATAATCCTTATTACAATAATTGCAAATATCTAATTTTCAATACTTTAAATAATATAAAGATGAAATATTGAAAAGATTATCTTTGTATGTTTTGAATAATTGAAAAGATGAAAAAATACAATTTTCAAATTATTAAATATTCAATAATACAAAGATGCAAAATGACAAAGATAAACAATACAAAACTTATAAAAGACAACTATTAATTGTTTGAATAGTTCAAAAATGAAAAAATACAAATTATCAAACGAGTGCTACTCATCTCACGATCTGGAGCACCCTACCTGATACAAATAAAATCTCTTAGTATATATCTTATTGTTCAACAGGCTAAGACAATGGGGAAGGCAGCATGAAAAGTGGACTGCCCACCATAAATCCTTGATACTGAAACAATGAAAGAAGTGCATCATCTGGCTACTTCTTATCCCTCCTGTTCAAAGTTTCATAAAGCTTTATTTATTCTATATTTCAAAAGCTTTATTTAAGGGTACGATAATCACGTTAATAGACAGGCACTTAGGAATGGAACTTGCAAGGCTTTGCGCTGAACTTGCAAGGTTTTGCGCCACAAGTTACAAGGTTTTGCGCTGAACTTGCAAGGTTTTGCGCCACTTTTTGATGATTACCATGCTTTATGTAATGATACAAAAGTCAGACAAAACCAATCACAATACGGTCAGACCGTTGTAGGAGACATGTCGTTTTGTTAAATTCATTAACAATCTGATAATTTGGCATGAAGCAAAAGAAAAACTAATTTTGCAGTGAACATACCGGGAACTAAGAGTAAGGGTATGTCAGGCAGAACCGGCACAGAGTGTCTGGATGGTACTGCTGCCTGAAATCAATAACCTTCCGTAGGGTACCACGGAACATCGATACGACTATGCCAAAGCTGAAAGAAGAAATATTCCAATTGATTGACTTGGCCAAGATCAACCATGAGAATGTAAGCTGGAGTAATGCCATCATTAATTCTCCAATCGCTTACAATCTCCTGGAGCGGAGAGCCATGTACTTTCTGACAGCGGAAGTGAAGCATAAGTTCACGGAGAAAGGACTTGGTGTGCCAGAGAATTGGAAAGAGTTGTATTTTTATCTGAAAGACAGTGATTTAGGTATCATAGGTGGTAAGAAGAACGTGCCTCGGACTTATGAAGTTCTTAGCAGTCTTGGTCAAAAGTTTGTCCCCATCTCCAAAAAGCTGCCTGATGGCAGAACTATTGAAGGTAAAGCCCACTGGGTGGACACTTTCTTCTATAACAAACAGGAAGACCGCTATGAGGTGAGAATATCACCAGAGATAATGCCATTCCTTATCAACCTCACAAAGGATTTCACACCATTTGACATCGGAACTGCCATGAAGCTGCGCTCCAAATACTCACAAAAGATGTACGAAGTATGCTGTAAGTACGGGGGAAACTTCAGGTATTCGTCACCCATAGCCAAGTCACAAGGGCTTACTTTTAAGAAAAGGGTTGTCCCCATCTCCCTTGATGAATTCAGAAGGCTTTTCAACCTTGACGAGATAAAGGATGAAAGGACAGGCAAGATACAGAAATCCATGTCTTTCAAGAACTATAATTCTATCAAGTGCAACATCCTCGAACAGGCACAGAAAGAGCTGTTTTGGATGTATGAAAACCATGCTTCAGAATTCTGGTTCGACTTCCAGCCTGGACCAAGGGCAGGCAGGGGAGGTAAGGTACAGTCCGTCATCATCTATATCTATTCGAAATCGCATCCAAAGGCCGGAGAACAAAGGCCGTGGCAAAGAGGGGACATCCCGCTTGATCCATACGAATCAACTGACAAGGAGAGAATAGAGAGGAAAACACCTGCACAGAAACTCCACTCCAATGTCTGGTATGGACTGGAGCATCAAGAGGTAATCGTGTTCAACATGCTATCACGCTATCTTACAAAGAAAGAGGTGAACTACTACATGTTGAAGATATATGAGCAGTCCAAAAGATTCAAAGACAGCTATACACAAGTGATCCAGGTGCTTCAGGAAAAGGAGAATCAAAAGAAGTTCATGGAAGGCACTAAACAGTATAAACGAAATAATATCATGGACTATGTGCTTCTGAAGAACCTTAGAGACTATGGCTGGTCAATCCAGCCTCCGTCAACGAGGAAGGAAAGAAAGAGAGGGTCAGACTTATTCGAAACATAGCAAAAATACGTAACATCTTGTCAGTAGAACGATGTTGGAACACCGATAGACACAGGGTTTTAACACATTTGTTAAAAAGATAGAATTGCAGTTGTGGGTGTATGTTTTTATCATGTTTTTGCCCATATTAGAAAGTAATGGTATAAGATAGAAAATGACTGCAAGGCTCGATTTTCGACTGAAACCCAAATCGGTAATACCATGAAAAAACAGGAAATAGCAAAAATGAATGATGAAATACGGAAAATGGTGGATTTTAAAGTCTTTTTCGATTTTTTAAACTTTGAAAAATCACATTCAAAATTAACACTTTACGTGATAAGGCATCAATAATTCTTTGAATGCTCCCCAACATGCTCCCATGATGTTCCCACAGAAAAACGAAAAGTTTGGGAACATAAGGCAAAGAAAAACGCTAACCCATTGAGGATTAGCGTTCTAAGTGTTCCCATTTTGGGGGAACCTGCGGAGAGAACAGGATTCGAACCTGCGAACCGATTTTGTCGGTTACACGCTTTCCAGGCGTGCCTCTTCAACCACTCGAGCACCTCTCCAATTCAAAAAGCGAATGCAAAGTTATCGCATTTATTTGAAAAAACACCAACATATGGGTGCAATTTAAGGTTCTTTAATGTTTACAGTACATCGACGCCAAACACCCGTTTCACATTCTCGTTTGTCTGTCGTGCCACTTCCTCCGCATCCACTCCATAGCTGGCTGCCAGTTTTTCAAGCACGCAAGCTACATAAGCACTCTCATTGCGCTCGCCACGATGGGGAACGGGAGCCATATACGGGCTGTCGGTTTCGAGAACGATGCGCGAAAGGGGAACCACCGAAGGCAACACCTCGGGCAGATGGCTCTTCTTGAAGGTCAGCACACCACCTATTCCCAACACAAAATTCTCAAACGTTAGCAGTTCGCGAGCCTCTATTTCATTCCCTGTGAAACAATGGAATACACCACCTGGCAACCGCCCTTCGTAACGACGAAGAATCTTGACCATCTCATTTTGTGCCTTCCTACAATGAATCATCAATGGCAGACGAGTCTCAACCGACCAACGCACTTGTTCTTCAAAGGCTTCAATCTGCTCCTGCTCAAACTCCCGACTCCAATAGAAATCCAATCCGACCTCACCAATAGCAATAGGCGAAGGAGAAGAAGGGGATGGTGTCAGATGGGGGCGAATGGCTGCTAACTGTTCGCGCCAATCGGCTTTCACCTCTTCGGGATGAAGTCCATACATGGGATAAGCAAAATCAGGATATTGACGGCAGACGTTCTCTACCGTAGCAACCGATGCCAAATCGATGGCTGGCAAGAAGACTTTACACACGCCAACCTCACGAGCCCGACTGATAACGGCATCAAGGTCCTGGCTGAACTCCTCGCCATCAAGATGCGAATGGGTATCAATGAATTTCATTCGAAATGCAATAGTCTTTATTTGTCAATAGTCGTGCGGTTCATGTCGGCGATAATAATACACCACACCGAACTTCCGACATTCAGCAAAACGCACCTCAGGTGGTTCGTTCTCGAAATGCTTTTCTATTTGATTCCACAAATCAAGCAATATCTCATCCACCTCAGGACGAATGGTTTGCAGGTCGGCGACCACCTTTTGTGTGCGTTGCTGCAAGCGACGTTGCTGTTCATAAGCCTCGCGGAAAATGTCAAGATGGGTGGAAACCATACCGATGGAAGGATTATAAATGGGGCGCCCACCTTTCTTAATACGCGTTTTTTCGCCTTCCACAATCTTCTCGCCCCACTCCACCAAGCGGTCGAGGGTCTTGATGTTTGGCACGGTGGTCATATCTTCCTCCAAACCATAGAGTGGCAACAACTGTCGTTTGGTCTCCCCACGCTCGACCGACATGAGCAGAACCTGCACAAAATGGCTTACATAGATGGTGGCATTTCGTTGGAGTCTTTCCAACTTGGCTGTATGGCGAGTCTGCGCCTGTGAACTCACACGATACTGCTCGTTGGCTGTCAGTAGACGATCGTAAGCTGGTTGGGCACGATTCAATGTTTTCCAATCCAAGAAACGGTTCCTGACAACATAGATATCATTATTGTCTAACAACGTCTTGAGTGCTCGCAGACGTGCGGCATCGGTTTTGGGTAGTCGGCGGTAAGGCATTAGTTCTGACGGTTCATCATGTTGGCCACATATTTACGTAGTTCACTCTTCCGCTCCTCAGGAACATTGAGTTTGTCCAGATATTTCCGACTCTCGGCAAAATACTCTTCGATTTTCCGCTGAGCCAGTTTGTCGATGCCGATGTCGTTGTAAAGACGAGTCACGGCAGCAATCTTCTCTTGTGCATCAAAATCTTTACGTCCAATCCAATCCATCAACTCCGCATGTTGTTCGGCGTTTGCCTTGTTGCAGGCATTGATGAGCATATAGGTCTTCTTGTTCGACGTAATATCGCCACCAATGGCTTTACCAAAGACTTTCGTGTCGCCATAGACATCCAAGAAATCGTCTTGCAACTGGAACGCCAAACCCAATTGCTCGGCAAACTTATAAAGTATCTCGGCATCTTCCGCAGAGGCATTGGCCAAAATGGCGCCTATCTTCACAGCACATGCCAACAACACACTTGTCTTCAAGCGAATCATCTCGATGTATTCATCCTCGGTCACATCAGTACGGTTTTCGAAGTCCATATCCATCTGTTGACCTTCGTCAATCTCCAACGCCGTCTCAGTAAAGGTTCCCACCACATCAGCCAGTTTGTCGGCACGACAATGCGTCATACGCTCAAATGCCATCACAAACATAGTGTCGCCTGAAAGGATGGCCGTATTGGCATTCCATTTCTTGTGAACGGTCTGCTGACCACGCCTCAGTTCGGCATTGTCCATCAAATCGTCGTGCAGCAAGGTGAAGTTATGGAACGTTTCTAATCCACATGACACAGGAAGAATGGTGTCAACATCATCCGCATATAGATTGTATGACAACAACATCAGCACAGGCCTAATGCGTTTTCCGCCCAACGAGAGCACGTAGCGAATTGGATCATACAACGACTCGGGGCGACGATCGTAGGGCAAATGATCAATGTAATAATTGACTTTCGCAAGGATATCTTCTGATGTAAACATTGCTTAGTTGTGTTTAGATTTGGCAATTCTTTGTTTCATTTTTTGATTTCCGCCATCACAGTTTGAAGACGATGGGAATGGCGAACATCGTACGACAGGGTTTCCCCATCTGCAAACCAGGTTTCCACTTGGGCATCATCCTGACCACACGCATGGCTTCGCGATCCAGTTGTGGATCCACCGATTTCACGACTTTAGCATCGACGATGGTTCCGTCTTTATTCACAATGAACGAGACCACCACCCTTCCTTGAACCTTTCGGCTTTGGGCTGACGGTGGGTATTTCAGATTCTTCGTGAGCCACTTCATGAATGCCACCATACCACCTGGAAACTCGGGCAACTGCTCAACGATGCGGAAGTTCAACGGATTGTCGTCCATATCGGTGACTACAGGAGGCAGAGGTTCGGCAGTAGTAGTGGGTTGTGGAACCTCATCGACTTCGCCCCCTAACGTCATATCGGTCATTTGCAGCGCATCCGACTCAGGTGGCGGCACCTCGTCAACTGCCCTTATCTTTTCTGGAACCTTGATGACTTCCGTCGGTTGTTGGGCAGCTATCATCTCCTGCTGTTCAATGGCGGGCAGCAGTTCCAACTCTTGCGCCAACTCGTCGATGAGCAACTCTTCGACTTCGTAGTCAGGGGCATGACTCGTATATTCCAACGCGACAAAGGCCATCGAAAACACCAGCACCAGCCCCAACAGGAAACCGGTGGTTCGTTTGTTCTCAAGTGTTCCTTTGTCCGTCTTCTTCTGTTCCATCTTTATACTAAAAAACAGATTTTTTCGTTATTTATTACGAAATGTCTGTAAAAGATGATGCAAATATAATGTAGAAATTCGAAAAAAGCGTATCTTTGTGCATAAATTAGAATAAAATAAATGAAAAAAGCTGTTTTCACTCTTCTATTAACGCTTTTTGCCATTATTGCAAAGGCACAGGAGAGTCAGACGATATACAATTTCCTTCGGCTGCCAGTAAGTGCGCATGCTGCTGCCTTGGGTGGCGACAACATCACACTTGCAGAGGATGATGAGGCACTCATCTTCCATAACCCAGCTTTGCTCCAGAATGTAAGCGACAAGACGCTCCACATGGGATTCATGAATTACATGCAAGGCGCCTACACAGCCAATGCGGCTTTTAACCACGCTGTGGGTGAACGAGGAGTATGGGCTGTATCGGGTCAGTTCATGGATTATGGCACGATGAAGGAAGTGGATGAGAACAACGTGATGATGGGTGATTTTTCGGCTCGCGACATCGCCATTACTGGCTACTACTCGCATCTGCTGGCCAACAACCTGAGTGGAGGCATAGCTGCAAAGTTCATCAACTCGCACATTGCCAGCTACAACTCGATGGCTGTAGCCGTTGACTTGGGATTGAACTATTACAACCCTGAAAGCGGACTCTCGTTATCACTCACGGCCAAGAACTTGGGTGGACAAATCGATGCCTATGATGACGAATACGAACGATTACCTTTCGACCTGCAAGTGGGTGCAAGCAAGAGACTCGTAGGCACACCGCTCAGATTCTCAGGAACGCTCGTCGACCTCACCCATTGGGATTACAAGTTTATCAACCATTTGGCTGCGGGCATTGACCTACTGCTCACACAACAGGTGTGGGTGGGCGCAGGATACAACTTCCGACGTGCCCATGAGATGACCATCACGACCAACGATGTAGACGATGAGAGTGCCCACGGGGCAGGTCTCTCGTTAGGAGCAGGCCTCGCACTCGAACGTTTCAAGCTGCATCTTGCCTATGGTAAATACCATGTGTCGAGCCATTCGCTCGTACTGAATCTAGCCATCAACCTTTAAACTCGCAAACTCATAAACTCACAAAACTGATATATGAAAAAGATTACCATCGCCATCGACGGCCACTCGTCGTGCGGAAAGAGCACGATGGCCAAAGACCTGGCACGCCGCATAGGTTACGTCTATGTAGACACAGGTGCCATGTACCGCACCGTGACGCTCTTCGCCCTGCGCAACGACCTTTTCAACGAAGACGACACGGTGAAGACCGACGAATTAGAAAAACGGATGCCTGAAATCAGCATCACATTCAAGTTTAACCCTGAAACGGGACGCCCCGACACCTACCTCAACGGCGAACTCGTGGAACAAGTCATCCGCTCGCTTGAAGTATCAAATCACGTCAGCGCCGTTTCCGCCATCCCCTTCGTGCGCACTGAGATGGTGGCACAACAGCAAGCTATGGGACAAGAAGGTGGCATTGTAATGGACGGACGCGACATTGGAACCACCGTCTTTCCAAATGCCGAACTGAAGGTTTTCGTTACAGCCTCTGCGGAAGTACGGGCACAACGACGTTTCAAAGAACTTGAAGAGAAAGGAATGCCTGCCGATTTCGACGACATCTTGAAGAACGTCATCGAGCGCGACTACCAAGACTCGCACCGCGAAGTATCGCCTTTGCGACAAGCCGAAGACGCCCTGCTGCTCGACAATAGTAACTTGACCATTCCCGAGCAGAACGAATGGCTCTACGCACAATATGAACGCGTAGTCAATGAGGCTGAATGAAAGGGGTTGACGGACTTTGAAATATAATTCGTCGAAATACAACAAGGGGGCAGCCAATTTTGACATGCCCCCTTGCTTTTTATCTCGTCAGTTATTTCTCGTATTCTTGTCGCTTGCGTTCGTACCAATCGCGAAGCACGTAGAAAGCGAGTTTCTTTTCTCCTTTGTCCGAGACAACACCCTTGCGATTGAACCAATCCTGCACACCGAAGAGCGGACGACGGGGCGAGAGGAAGTCTTTCAGAATCCAAGGACTCATACCAGCAAGACCATCAATCTTCTCAAGCATGGCGATGTTCTCACGATAGAGGTTCTCTTGGAATTCCTCCGTCCAACGTTGCTCCTTCGAACCATGATTGCCAGCAAGGGCTCCACCACCCCATTCGCTGATGATGACGGGCTTCTCATACGGCACTTCCCACGTCATGCGAGGAGCATCGTGGACATCGCGATACCAGCCAACATATTCGTTGAAGCTCACTACATCGACAAACTTGTTCATGTTGTCCTGCAACCGGTTCACATAATTGGAGGCGCCAGTCACCTCCATAGCCATACTGATGAGACGCGTGTTGTCTTGCGTGCGGGCATATTCAGCCAACTTGCCCAAGAACTGATCGCGGGCATCGCTGTGTGGTGTCTCGTTGGCTATCGACCAGATGATAATGGCGGCACGATTGTGATCGCGTCGGATCATATCGTGGAGTTGCTGTCGGGCATTGTTAAAAGTACCTTCGTTCTGCCACGAAATCGTCCAATAGACAGGTATCTCACTCCACACCATAATGCCCATACGCTCGGCTTCGCGCACGGCAAGCTCGTTGTGAGGATAGTGAGCCAAGCGCACATAGTTGCAACCCAACTCCTTCGCCCATGTGAGCAGAATGTGGGCATCCTCAGTGGTATGCGCACGACCTTGACGGTAGGGTGCCTCTTCGTGGATACTGATGCCACGCAGGAAGATGGGCTTGCCATTGAGCAGGATCTGTTTGCCGCGTGTCTCGATGGTTCGGAAGCCGATCTCGTCGGTCAACCGCTGACCGTCCAACTCGATTTCCACCTTATATAATTTGGGATTCTCGGGCGACCACAGCACAGGACGCGCCTTCATCTGCACTGAGGCACGACCTTCGGCATCGGTAACAAGCTTCTGATTGAGCTTCAGTTCGGGAATGCTGACAACGACCTGCTGACCAGCAACAGCCTTGTTCAGGCGAATCTGGCAATCGATGAGCCGCTGGTTGCCCTTCGCCAATTGGATGGTGTAATCGTCAACGAATACATCGCCAACCTCGAAGAGCAGCACATCGCGCGTGATACCGCCGTAGTTCCACCAGTCGAAAATCTCCGTGGGCACATTGTCACGATGGCGTTTGTTATCCACCTTCACTACCACGAAGTTCTCACCATCGTGCAACTGCTCGGTGACATCGAAGTTAAACGGCGTGAATCCACCGACATGACGTCCCACACGTTGGCCGTTTACATACACGATGGCCTCGTAGTTGACGGCTCCGAAATAAAGAATGGCGTGTCGGTCGGCCTTCTTGGTATAGTTGAAACTACGCTTGAACCAAACCGTCCCTTCGTAGAAGAAGAGCTGTTGGTCGGCGGTGTTCCAGTCGGTAGGGATTTTCATGGCTGGCGACACATCGAAATTATACTCTACGAGATCGGAAGGACGACGAGCCTTGGCATTATCGCCCCACGTGTGGCGCATAGGATTCATGCGATAATCGTAATAACCAATCTCCTGCTGATCGACGATATAATTCCATCGACCATTCAGCGATATGGGTTGACGGGCATAGACGTTCTGCACGATAGGCAGTTCTGTGGCACCGAAGACCCACACCGGAGCCATCAATGCGAACAAGGATGCAAGCAGTTTTTTCATGTTATAGAGGATGTTAGTTGTTTGTTTTTTGTATTTACGAGTGCAAATGTACGAAAAAAATACATCATTAAAGGCGATTCGTTGAAGAAAAAAGGTAATTCGCTGAAAAAAATTGTCACGAGATGGAGTTTTCTCTATTTTTGCGACAGATAAAGATGAATAAGTTTTTGTTTATGTTAATTTCGATGTTATCTCAAATCAGGTATTAAATAAGAATTTTGCATTCAGGCTTACGAAACAATGAGAGAGAATAGATTATAAATTTTGAGTTAATTACTGTGTTGAAAGGAGCGGCGTCGTGATGATGCCGCTCTTTTCTTTTTCTTTATTGAAACCATTCAAGTTGATCTTCTATTGATGCAAAACCAGATAATCCCTACATTCCTCCATCAGCCATTTGGGGGTGCTGGTTGCTCCGCAGATGCCCACCGTCTTGACGCCTTGTGTCCAACTCATGTCGATTTCGCATGCGCTTTCTATTTGATGGCTATTGGGATTAACGCTACGACATTCGTTGAAGAGCACCCTTCCATTCGAACTCTTGCGCCCACTCACAAACAACACGAGGTCGTGACGAGTGGCGAACGATGCGATGTTTGGCATGCGATTGGCCACTTGTCGGCAGATGGTGTCGAAACTTTTGAAGGTAGCCGATGGTGAGATATGCGCTTGAATATACTGGATGATGCGATGAAACTCGTCAAGGCTCTTCGTGGTTTGCGAATAAAGGTAGATGTCGTGGTTGAAATCGAGACGCTTCACATCTTCAATATTCTCCACCACAATAGCATTTCCCTTTGTCTGTCCCACCAATCCGAGCACTTCTGCATGTCCGTTCTTGCCGAATATCACGATTTGCGCATGACCTTCACTTGACATTTCAACTAACGAATTTTCATATTGCCGTTTGATTCGTCGTTGGAGTTGAAGCACCACAGGACAGGTAGCATCAATAATCTCGATGTTGTTTTGGCGGGCGAGTTCGTAAGTCTCGGGAGGTTCTCCATGCGCCCTTAACAACACCTTTACATCGTGCAGACGTTTCAAATCGTCGTGGGTAATGGTGACAAGCCCCATCGCATGAAGCCGTTCGACCTCCATTCCATTGTGCACAATGTCACCCAAGCAATAGAGAGAACCGCCTTTCGCCAACTCCTCCTCTGCCTTCTTGATGGCTGTGGTCACTCCGAAGCAGAAACCACTGCCCTCGTCGATTTCTATTTGCAATCGTTCACTCAACATTGATATCAATCACCACCTTCGAATGATCAGGATCGTTTGTTATCATCAGCACACGAGGTTTGCTGCGAACATCGCGCAATTCCTTCGCCACAGCGGTCACCTTCAACTTGGCGCCCTCACCAGGAGCCAGACGAGTCTTGTTCAACGACAACTGAAGGCCAGTTGTGAACATCTGCAATTTGGCAATCTCGAGTTCCGACTTTCCAATGTTCACCATCTCGATATCACCTTTCAACTTCTTCTTCGAACCAAATCTACCCAACTCGAGTGACGTTGTGGACAACTGAATCTTTGGAGCCATCGCCAACTCGCGCTCGGTGAGGTCGCGGAATCCTGGCATCATCACGGCTGAGACGACAATCTCTTTGTTCGAAGCCACTTTGTCACCAGGGAATTTACCCAGATAAACCGACCTCTGAATCAAACCGTAATCGCGAATCTGACGCGTGTCGAGCATGATGGTGATGACGCCCGAATGCCCCGAAGCAATCTTCGACGGCGACACTTCAGCCTTCAAATAATTGGGTAGGTGCATCACAACGGGTTCCGATGAACCACCCGTCTCATTCTTCACGTGAATCTTCGCCACTGGACGGTCACCTTGGTTCACATCGTCGAACTCGATATTGTCACGATCCACCAGCAAGTCGCCCAACTTATAAGGATATTCGCCCACGAAATCCTTGATTTCTTCGACAACAACACCTTTCAACGTGAGCACCACAGGAAGAGTTTCCACATCGGTATAGATGCCTACGGATTTCTCAAAATGCCCCATCTGTTTGGCGTCATAAGTGATGCGAATAAAGAAGTCCTCGCCAGAAGGAATCCCCTGCTGGGGGTATTCAACGGCTGTACACCCGCAAGTCGTCCTCACGTCGCGCACATGTAGCATGCCTCCGCTATTGTTCTTCAATTCATATTCCGCGGTCACAGGTTGGTAGAACACCACCTGCCCCACGTTGATGACATCGCTCCTCACCCCGACGTGCTGCCCATAGACGGATAAGGCCGCCCACACGGAAAGCGCCATCGCGCATAAGCGTATTTTCTTATTCATAATCCTTTCGGTTCTTGATGTTCAACTACATTCTTCCTCCTATCATCAATGCAAAGGTAACTAAATATTGCGCACAACGCAAATATTTAAGCCTTTTTCACATGATGACCGGCCTTTTTGAGAGGGAAGAAAGCTCTTCACTCCCCTTTAAACCCTTTTCGTCCTTTATACTCTCTCACCCGAGGGCCAACTGCCGTTTCCTGTAGGAATAAACGAAGTAGAGGCACATAGCGAGTACTGCTAACACGACGAAAATCGACCACATCAGCATCGTCATATCATCGCCACCCGTACTAGCTCCGCCAGGAACCACATTGGCCGAAGACATACTATCCACCGAAATGCTATCGTTGAGCGAATCCTTCGCACATTGGATAGTATCGGTAATCACTTTCTTCGGTTGCTCAATAATAGTATCAAACTTGTGCCGGATACGAATGGGACGATATCCACCGGGATAATCCGGGATAATGTCCATCAATTGTCTAATCATAATCTATATATTTAGGTTATTATAATATGCTTTAAAAGGAGTTTATGCTCTCTCACTCCCCTTTATGCCCTTTATGCTCATTCTGGTTCACTACCCTTTAGACTCTTTATACTTCAATTTGTAAAATTGAATGATTCAAATAATCCAATAGAGCAGTTGGAACAACACGCCTGTCAAAAAACTGATGGCGTTGCACAACACGCTATAAACTACTGCACGCTTCACTTCGCGCACAAACCACCAATACCACAAGGCTTCGACTATCACAACTAGCACTTCGCCAATAACTACTGCCAACATCCACTCTTCCAATCCCCCACTCCAATCACTGGTCAACCATAGGTTCAACGGCACATTCGTGAGTGTATTCACCACCACCGACGACCACAACACTTTTCGTCTTGTTTCGCCAAGCAGCCACAGCACTCCGAGTTCTATCAGGATGGTGGGCAGCAATGTCGATAGCAAATTCCATATCATCATCGTTCAACTCACATTGTAGCTAATAGATAACCTGGAATCAACGCGGCGGCCAACAAGCCGAATGCCAATCCTTCCCGACCTTTCAACACCTCGTTGGCGAGATATAGTGTTATGGGCATCGTACAATTAATCAGGAACAATCCTGTCAGCATCAGCCACCATTCTCCTCCTGAGGAAGCTAAGGGGCTCTTCAACAGCCAACAAGCGGCAACGCCCAACAGCAGGAGCACCAAGGTGGGCACAATGCCCAACCAACGTGAAATCCATCCGCCCGTCATCTTTCCCAGCATCGCGGTAGCGCCTATCACCAACACCCACCAAAGGCTACGGGTAGGCGCGTCAGCGGGAATCCCATCACCTAACACCTTGACATTTGATGTGAACACCTCAGAAATCGACGAGCGGAACATCACGAATGCCATCAACGCAAGTATGGCTGCCCATACAAAGGTCATGCTGAACCTTCTGCGCTTCTCGCCGGAAGCCTCCAACGTCCCCTCTTTCGAAAGGGAAATCTTCAAGGCAACCACCGACAACAGGCAGATGAGCAGTAGGAACACGTAAGCCAACTTCCACGAGAAGAACAGCCCTCCGACTGCCAACCCGAACGCGCCCGTGCTGACAAACACGCCTAGCGCTCGAATGTCGTTTCCTGTCTTCAGCGCTGTTTGCTTGCCGCCCCACACATGGAAGAACGAGTTGCCTATGCCCATCAACGAAGCGGCCATAAACATCACTAACTCTCTCATGGAAGCCGAAGCCACTACCTGTACGAGCGAGGCCACCAACACGCCAAGTGCCAACAACACATCGGCTCCGAGCAACATCCAATGTTTCCAACGCATCGCATCGGCCCACATTCCCGTGAGCGGCTGAGTGGCGAACGCCATGAGGGTGTAGGTCACGAAAACGCCCGTCAGATGCACCAAACCGAATGGAGCCACCATCGCATAAAGACAGCAGATGCAAAGTCCATCAACCAGGAAATGCAGCACGCTGCCTATCCCAGTCGTCCAAACGCCACAGCTACTTCCTTTTTGCATGCTCACATTCATTTATCTAAAGTTTTGCGAGCTCCACTTCAAGGTTTACCCTTTATGCTTCTCACTCCCCTTTATACTCTTTAGGCTTCAATATTACTTCAATTTGCAAAGATAGAAAAAATAATTCAGTATCTCATAAATTCATCCGTTATTTTTTCTTATCCCATTGAAAAATCACAACAAAAAGTTGTCAACTTTTCCGTTCAATCTAGAAAAAGAAAACGTGTAAGAAATCGGCATTTCCACTCCATTTCCCTCCTTTTCGACAACGGAAATTGTCACATGTGGCATCTGAGGTTCTCAGACATAGCAAACGACACGATTACTTATGGTACCTGACACCCTTAGATGCCACATGTAGCAGGCTCCTTGAGCGGTCAGATGTATACCTCTGACTACCTCGCAGAATGTTAAGAAAACGAAAGTCGTTGGCTATCAATCATTTCCGAAAACGCTCATTTTCCGCGTATTTGTCCGCACAAAACATTTTTTTCAAAACGCAAGCCTTCTCGTGGGCTCCAAATTCAGAATTATTTTGACATATCAATGTATAATTTTACTGTTCTCATTGCTCAACTTCGCTGTTTCTTTACACTTTTCTGGGCGACTTTTCGGTGCAAAGATACATTTTTCTGGGCGACTTTCACTCATAAAACACTACCATTTTACACGCCTTTCAATGTTAAATAATCTTAAATCCGCAAATTATATAGTCACAAGTTAACCATCTAAAACAAATTTTTGTATTTTTGCAAATTATAACGCGCGCATACATCGCGCAATCCTAAATCTACCTATCTAAAACCCATAAAATCGAATAGAACTAATTAATAATATTAAACTTTAAGACATGAAACATTTCTTACAAAAAACACATTTACGAGCGCTGATGCTCGTAGCACTTGTTCTCTGCGGCCTAGGAACGGCGTGGGGAGACAGTTACACCATCATTTTTTCGACAAACTCTGGAGATGGAAGTGCAGCTTCAACTTCAACAGCTTGTAGTACTATCGTCTCAGAAGGTTCTTCTTACCTATCTGGCAATTTAGCTACCGCTACAAAAGTAAGCTATAATGGTAATTACGGATTAAAGTTAGGTACATCGTCGGCTGCAGGTACTATTAAAATGAACCTTGCATCCTCCATCACTCCTTCTTCCGTCATAGTAAATGCAAAACTATATAACTCTAGTAAAGCTGCTACTTTAAAAGTTAACGGCAGCGCAACACAAAACTTAACATCCGAGTTTTCAGATTTAACATTTGAAATCAACTCTGAGATTTCTTATCTACAACTAGAAAGTTCTAAGTATTGTTGGATAAACTCAATTACTATCAACTATAATAACGGATCAACCTGCACCACTCCCACCTTCTTGCCCACTGCTGGTATATATACCTCTGCCCAAAGTGTGACGATTAGTTCTACAGAGGGAGCAACTATTTATTATACCACTAATGGTGTCGACCCAACCACAAATAGCTCGATATACTCCACTCCTATCGCTGTTAATACAAACACTACCATAAAGGCAATGGCTGTGAAGGACAATATGAACAACAGCAATATAGCCACTGCTGCATACACTATTCAACCAAACAAACCAACGATTACAAACAATGAAGGTGTAGTTTCTATCTCTGCTGATGAAAATTTGGCTATATATTATACAACTGATGGAAACGATCCCACAACAACAAGTAATCTATATTCAAACGCGTTTTCTCCTAACCAATCATGCACTATAAAGGCAATTGCCGTAGACGAATATAACAATTACAGCGAGATTGTTTCTGCTAATTATATATATATTTACCGAAAGAACATAAATAGTAATTATTTCGTTAAGGTAACAGACGCTTCTGCTCTTGAAGCAGGAGATGCAATAATAATTGTAGATAAAAACAACATTTATGCGCTGGGAGCAGACAAAGGTAATAATAGAGAAGCAATTGGCATAACCCCCGAAGCTTCAAATGGAATTATTGACGGCCTTACGTCTGCCGCTCAAAAAATAATTCTAGTTCCTCAAGAAGATTGTTGGTATCTTTATACGGGAGAGGGAAAGTATTTATATGCCGCTTCATCAAGTAGTAATTACTTGAAAACCACTGCCACCCCTGATGCCAATGCCAAGTCTGAAATATCTATTTCTAATGGAAATGCCACTATCAAATTCCAAGGTTCTAACACAAGGAATTTGTTAAGATATAATAGTTCAAGTACTCTATTCTCATGTTATGGCTCTGGTCAGGAAGATGTGCAAATTTACAAGGAAGTAGTTAAACCTGTTGTTACTGTAGCTAATCCGACCTTCTCTTTGGCATCTGGCGTTTACTTCGAAGCAAAGGAGGTAATGATTTCATGCGAGACAGAAGAGGCAACAATTAAATATAGCACTGATGGGGAAACATGGAACGATTATTCCTCAGCTCTTACCATCAGCGAACCTACAACTCTTTATGCTAAAGCCATAAAAGGCGAAGATGAAAGCGCTGTGGCAAATGCAAAGTATAATGTTATCATTACAACAGGTAAAGGCACTGAAGCCAATCCATTTAATGTAGCTGACGCCAACAAGATTCTTTCAGCTGATGTAACTCTAGAAAAAGTATATGTGAAAGGTATTGTGTCTCAAATTGATGACATCAACACAACCCAGTATTATAACGCTACTTACTATATTTCAGATGATGGCTCAACCGACAATCAGTTCTACGTATATCGAGGTAAAAATCTTGCAAATTCAGACTTCACGTCTGAGGAACAGCTACAAAAGGGAGATGAAGTAGTTGTCTATGGTGATTTAACTATCTACGGTAGTGATAAGGTATTCGAATTTAAGCAAGGCAACTACATCGTATCCCTTACCCGTCCTGAGCCTGTTGAGCTTGCCAAGCCTATTATCTTCCACGATGGTGGTACATACGAGCAGGCGCTGAAGGTGGCTATTGCTGGACAAGGTACAATTAAGTACAAGTTGAACGGTGGTGCAGAGCAGACCTACTCGACTCCTATTGATGTCAACGAAACAACTACCATCACAGCTTGGGTTGAACAAGACGGTTCAAAGAGCAAAGAGATAAGCAAGACCTTCACTATTGAAACTAAGGAAGCAGGCCCAACTATCGAGGATGGCTACTACACGATTAAGAACAATGGCAACGGCAAGTATGTGAATGTGGCTGGCCGCAGAACGGTAACCTTCGTTGACGAGGCTGCTACAGATGCAGCTCCTGGCACCGTGATCAAGGTGAAAGCTACAGATGGCCAACTTGAAGTATTGCGCTCACAAGGTGTTGATATCCCAGGTTATGCTCAACGTGCCATGAACTATGTTCCCGCTCTCGTTAAGGCAATCGTGGAGAGACTGGGTGAAAACAACTTTATTGGAGAGCCAGGTCTCAACAATGTTGCCAATGAGTTTACTGACAAGTTCGACTATCACCTCTACCTCGAAAAGCTTGGTAACGAAGGCAACAACTACCGCATTTATGGTAAGACTCCAAGTATGACTCCCGTAGTTGATTTCTATGCCAAGAACAAAGAAGTGATTGACGGACGTCTGCCTTATCTCGAAGGATTCGTCAAGGATATCTTCACGAGAATTGCAGACAAACTTGGTCGTGGTCAAGGCTGGGTTGACAGTTTCAAGATTCACGACCTCTGGGTGAAGATGGGTGGTACCGAGTCAGGTTTGACAGAGCCTGTGGATGAAGATGCCGCAGCCATCTCACAATTCTACACAGAGATTCTCTCGAGTGAGAAGAACGTATGGAACTTCGCCCACGAGACCATGATGATCTACTGGGGTAGAGTGAAGGAATACATAAATGACAACGAAGATATCGCCAGCTTAATTGGCGACTATTCCAAGTACATCGACAAAGTGGAGTACATCCAACCCGACTTCAAGTACTACATCGTACAGAAGGATGGCCAGATGGACTTCATTAGCGAGGGTAACACTGCCATTACTACCAGCGATGTTGCCACCGAAACTGACTTCACTGCTTGGAAACTTGAGAAGCGTTCTGACTTCAACGTGACCTTCAATGCAGAAAACACGCTGAATGGCGACAAGGAACTCTATACAACGCTCTACACTGACTTCGCCTATACACTGCCCGATGACGTGAAGGCTTATGCTGTAACCAGCATCAACAAGAAAACGGGCGTAGCTGTGAAGAAGGAAATCACGGGTGTGATCCCTGCTCAGACTCCTGTATTACTGAAGTTGGCCGTTGACGAGAAGGTTACTGAGAATCAGACTCAGACGTTGACGCTGAGCACTGAAGCTGGCACAGCTCCTGAGACGAATCTCCTTGTCGGTCCCGATTACCTGATTAATGAATATAAGATTAATGCTCCTCAGGTAGAAAGCATGTTATCTGTTCTTTCAATGTTAAGCCAATCGCTTGCAGATCAGTATGAATACTTGAAGCGCAAGAATGCCGGAACTGTCAACAACAAGTATTTCTTCGGTCTGACTGAGGATGACCTGCTCCTCTGCACATTCAAGAACGAGGACGATGAAGAAGACTGCGTCGTTCGCAACCTAAGCACAGGTGACCAGAAACTTGGCTTCTACAACAACTGGGAAGTCAACGCCAACAAGGCATTCCTCGTAAGCGAGGAGTTCGACCCCATCAAGCTCACGCTCTTGGGTGATGTGAACCGCGACGGCGTTGTTAATGTTACAGACGTGTCGGCTACAGTTGACATTTCTCTTGGTAAGGCAACTCCTGAGACTCATTCCGATGTTTATGACTTCGATGCAGCCGATGCAGATGAAAGTGGTTCCGTTGATGTTACAGATGCTGTAATAATTGTGAACATAAGTCTGGGTAAGTAATAATAACTTTTTATACTCCCCCTTGTTGCGGGGCAATCCATGCAAGGGGGAGTTCTTTTTATATTCGTAGGTATTATGAAAAAACTATACACAATAGCACTATTACTCACAATCGCACTAACAGTACATGCTCAACTCAATGGGACTGGATATTATCGTTTCCGAAATGCACAGAACACGAGCGATTATATCAGTCTGACGAATGATCTTTTCAACTACCATATTGTAGCTTCTAACGCAGGTGGTGGCCTAACACAACTATCTTTATATAGTGCTGCAAAAGAACGTGCGATGGCGTGTGCTGGAAAGTATTTGGGAACAGACATTCACATGATTGCTGATGCAGAATGTATTAATCCTGGTACAATCATTTATGCAAAAAAAAGGAACACCCAAGCCTCTAATTATGACTACAACCTTATCGGGCAAGGCACGAGTCTACTTACCCTAACAACTGGAACCTATGCTGGTAATGCTACATTAGAGTTTGTGTATCGATATATAACCATAGAAAGTGTTAATAACACAAGCACCTATACTGCCAAGATAGAATTAAAAGCAGATAATAATTCCATGGCGAACCTCGGGTATCGTTACTTAGTAGATGATAATGGAACTTTTTCCATCAACACATCAAGTTCTTCAACAAATGCTAAGTGGTATATTGAGCCTGTAACTCATTTCAATGTTCAACCTGAGGTGGAGTTCGGTGGCAAGTATTATACTACACTGTACGTTCCTTATGCATTTATGTTGAGCGGACAAGTAGAGAATGCCTACGTTGTCTCGTCCATTGCCGAGGATGGGAAAGTGGAGATTGGCGAGGCTATTGCTTCGACGGGTGGAACAGTTCCTGCTGGTACACCGGTGTTACTAGAATGTGCTTCGAATGCAGCTGCTGACTGCCAGCTGATTCCTACGGGCACCCCTTTATTTACAGCTCCGGATGTCTCTGTTACTAGCGGAGGTGCGCCTAGAGCATTAGGAATCGAGACGACAAATTATACAGGGGTTAATTGTTTTAAGGGTAATTATTATTGTAATACTGATGGTACAATTACCTATACCACTAAAAGCGGTACAAGTTCTTTTAATGCAAATCATTATACCGCTCGCACCAACTCAATGTATGTTCTTGGCAAAACAGCATCAGGTAAGCTGGGATTTGTGAAAGCCACGGGTACTGCAATGCCGGCTAATAAAGCATGGTTGGAATACACGGGAACTGCCGAACTCGTATTACCCTTCGAGGAACCAACGAAGCAAGGTGATGTGAACCGCGACGGAGAAGTAGATGTTAATGACCTAACAGCTTTGGTGAACATTGTCCTTGGCAAGGTGACTCCAACGGACAATCCTTTCAATTATGACTTTAATGCTGCAGAAATCGATGGGAATAACGGATTTACCGTTGCGGATGTTACATCCCTAGTGAATCTCATTCTCGGCAAGAACTAATTATTTCGGACCATATGATAAAAATTGGCGATATGGCCCCCGAGTTGCTGGGGTGCGACGAAAACGGCAACGAACTGAGATTGAGCGACTTCAAAGGACGGCGTCTGGTGCTCTATTTCTATCCCAAGGATTCCACTCCTGGATGCACCAGCGAAGCATGCAATTTGCGCGACAACTACCAGCGGCTGCTCGAACGTGGCTACGCTGTGGTGGGCGTGAGTGTGCAAGATGCGAAGTCGCACCAGCGATTCATTGAGAAGTACCAGCTTCCTTTCCCCCTCATTGCCGACACCGACCACATGCTGGTGGAAGCCTTCGGCGTGTGGGGCGAGAAGAAAATGGCTGGACGTATCTATATGGGAACTCTGCGCACCACTTTCGTCATTGATGAGGAGGGGCGTATTGCCGAGATTTATGGTCCTAAACAAATAAAAGTAAAGGAACATGCAGAACAAATATTAGGGTGAAAATAAAAAAAAGAGGAAATTTCTTGGCTGGTATTTCATTTTTTAGTAATTTTGCAGCGATTATAATCGCTTATTACCAAACATTCAATTGAAAAAATAATATTAAAGCATAAAACTATGAACATTAAAAAACTTTTGTTAAGCGCATTGCTGCTTACGACAACGGGCTTCGCTTACGCTGAAGACACCGAGGATTACATTAAAATCGACGATTGTGTCGGTGAAAAAGCCCTTGTAGCTGGTATGGATGAATTTGATATAGATGATGATAACACCTATGGAAAACTCATCAACATTAACTTAATTAATAGCAGTCAATGGGTTGCTTTCCAATTCGATTTGTGGATACCTGAAGAAGTTGAGATTGGTTTTGTCGATGGCGATCCTCTTATTTGGAACACTGAGAGATTGACATACAAAAAATCAGGAAAAACTAAAGATTTCTCGTATGCTTTCGCACCACAAGATGATGGAGAAGATGAGGAGGGAAACAAATATAAGGTTTGGAGAATTGTCGCTTATAATGATGCTAATGCAGCAATCAAATCACCTGCTGATAACAATGACGATCCTGCTATTTTCCAAATTCATCTATTTGCTACAGATCAAGCAACCACTGGCCTTTACACCGCTTATGTAAAAGATGCCATCTTGTCAAACAGCGATAGTGAAATCGACCCTGACCATCCCGTTGTTACTGGTGCCAATGCTCCTATGAAAGATTCTTCGTTCAAGATTCAAATCAACGCGAAGGTAGGTAAAGGCGGCTATGGTACATTCAGTTGGCCACGCGCTGTAGATTTTACAGGCGTTGAAGGTGTGGAAGAAGTTTGTGTTGCTGAAGGCCCAGCCAAAAACGGATGGCTTCACTTGACAGCAGTCAAAAACATGCAGATTCCTGCAAACACAGGTGTTTTCATTAAAGGAACAGCTGGTGCAATTGTTAATCCTGAAACTGCAAAGGGTGATGTAGCAAGTGTGACAAGTTCACTTGGTGAAACTTCTACCGCTCCTTACGAGGCAGGTTCCAATGTTTTCGCTTTGGCAACCAAGAATGGCAAGACCGCACTCTATCCCGTTAGTGCAGGTGTGGTGATTCCCAAATACAAAGCCTATATGACCAGCGCTGACGGTGCCAAGCTGATTGCCTTCGATGACACAGCTACAGGTATCAATGCTTTGGATATGGACGATGAAGATGGCGACATCTTTAACCTTGGTGGACAGAAGATTCAGAAGACCACTATGAAGGGTGTCTATATCAAGAACGGAAAGAAAGTGGTTGTGAAATAACTTATAAATATAATAATAAGGTATAAAGGAGACAATGATTATGGAAAAGAAATATTATATCATACCCACCATCAAGGTAAAGGAGATGGAAGCTGAGACTCTGTTGGATGGAAGCATTGAAGTTGTAGATGATCCTACAGACCCCATCGACGACCCCACCGACATCGAAGCCAAACCCATGTACGGCGACTTCAACGTATGGGATAAATAAAATCCATCACTATACCCTTCCCCCTACTGGGGGGATTGAGAGGGGCTATCCCAAGAAGACCTTTTCGCAAAAGATGATGTTGCGGGAAGGTCTTCTTTTTGTTTCAAAAATATTTGGAGATTGTTGGAATAATCCGTATTTTTGCAATCAGATGAAACGGTCGCTACAACATATCTGCGTGGCATTGCTCGTGTTCTTGATTTTCACGGCATGCAATCGGAAATCGGCAAAGGATGTCGAGGCCGCTCGTGCCATGTATTTCTGGCGTACCGACTTCCGTCTGAGTGAGGAAGAAACAGCTTTCTTGCACGCGCACAACATCTCGAAAATCTATCTGCGCTACTTCGATGTTGTCGTCAATGAGTCGCAAGAAGTAATGCCCAATGCTACCGTCACCTTCACAACCGATACACTCAAAGGCATCGAAATCATCCCCACCGTCTTCATCGTAGAGGATTGCCTGCACCACAACATGGACAGCATCGCACAAAAACTGGTGGCACGAATCCTGCAAATGAACAAGACCCACCATCGAGGCGAGGTGAAGGAAATACAAATCGACTGTGACTATACGAACCGTTCTCGTCAACGCTTCTATGCCTTTCTCGAAGAGATGCACAACGAATTGCAACCACAAGGAATCCGCCTGTCGGCCACCATCCGACTTCATCAGCTTTCGATGCCTCCGCCACCTGTCGACTATGGTGCATTGATGATTTACAACACAGGGAACGTTTCCGACCCCAACGGACGGAATCCCATTCTGAGCATGGAGGATGTGGCACCCTTCTTGAAGCAACTACGCGACTATCCACTGCCCCTATGTGCCGCCTACCCTATCTTCGACTGGGTGGCGCTTTATGGAAGTGGAGCCCCCACCCAACAACCAAATCCCCCTAAACAGGGGGACAAAGGGGGTCTTCTCCGCTACCTCCTCTATGGCCATTCATTGGAAGACTCAAGCCTCTACAAGCCATTAGGCGACAACAAATATCTAGTTCTGGCAAGTCGCACATTGCCCACACATCTTGGAAAAGATGCCACAGGTATTCACTTGCATGTGGGCGACACCATTCGTCATTGGCAATGCGATATCAACGACATCTTGGACGTGAAGGATGCTGTGGAGAAACATCGAAAAGGCATCAACAACCGCATCATATTATATCATTTAGATAAACAATGTCTCAACCATTATAAAAACGAAGATTATGAAAAGATTTTCAGTCATTAGCCTGCTCCTCCTGCTCATGGCAGGAAAGGCATTGGCATGCGCATGGGCTCCAACGCACAACTACTACCTCTTCAGCGCCTACAACCGCGCCCTCATGAAGAACCAGTTCATCGACCGTACGAACAGCAACTGGGACGCATACACAGGAGGAGAGGTAAAAGAATACGACTACGACAAACTGATGGATTACGCCAAGCGAAAAGGCGACACGCAGATGGTGGAATACTTGACGCTGCTCGATAAATACCTCAACATCTGCAACAGACAAGCCGAGACTTGGAACTATCCTTCGGAAGCAGAGAAACTCGAAATGGACGCCACACTCAAAAGCATACGTCAGACAACTGCGCAAAAGCTGAAGACACGATTGCGCAGCCAGAACGCATTGCTGCACATGCGAACCAACATGTTGCTCGGGCGACACGCCGACAACATCTCGTTCTGGACGACCACTGTCGCCGACCAATACCCCAACAGCGTCTATAAAGATATGATGAAAGACATCTATGCTGGCGCATTGGTGAAACAAGGACGGCGCGATGAAGCACTCGACATCTTTGCGGAACTGAACGACATGGAAAGCGTGCGTTGGTGCATGTGGGATAACTGGAATGTGAAAGGCATCAGCAAACTATATGCTGAATCGCCCAACTCGCCCGCGCTGCCCTACCTCGTGCAAGAGTTCGTGAACGACTCGCAAGAGACACTCGACGTATCGAAATGGAATGACGACGGTGTTTCAGCCGAATACAAGAAACAAGTCTCTGACTTCATCGCACTCGCCGAACGCGTTGTAGCCGAAGGAAAGACGAAGACACCTGCTCTTTGGAAAGCGGCATCTGCCTGGCTGGAGTTCATGTTCGGAAACCAGCAATTGGCCGAGACGAAGAGTAAGAAGGCCATGGAGATGGAAGGCACCGAGCGCATGCGCGACAACGCTCGAGTCATTCATCTATTCATCACAGCCAGCAATGCCATCGACTCACCCTCGTTCGACGACTTCCTTTGCAAGGAAATGCAGTGGCTGACGGACAAGGCGAAAGAAGAATGCAAAGACGGCGAATGGAACACATATTGGGGTTACAACCACTATTCGGAAGTGTTCGACCGAATGGTCTTCCAACCCATCAGCACCCACTATCAGAAAGCTCATCGCAGTGAGATCGCCACAGCTTTCTATTCACTTGTCGAGCCGCCATCTGGCAAGTTGGAAAATACCGGCAACACCTACAGCAGCTATTTCTATTCAAATCTCGACAACGGGAACGTCGACAATGCACTTGCCTACTTGTCTTTCATCAAGAGCAAACCGAATGGAAAACTCGAGAAGTGGCTCTACGAACGCGCTTACAAGTCGGAAGACTTCATGAACGACTTCGTTGGAACAAAATACATGGCATTGGGCGACTGGCCAACAGCCATCAAATATCTGGAGAAAGTACCACTTGCCTTCCTCAATGAGCAAAACATCAATCCCTACATGGGCACTCGCTCTTATTCTGCTGAGCCGTGGTTCAAGACCCAGCGAGAAAGTTCTTGGACAGAGGAACCAAAAGTGAAGCTCACATCGAACAAGAAGATTGATTTTGCCCGCGAGATGATCAATTTGGAGACGAAGCTCGCCATCGCTAACAAAGACGCCATGCCTCAATTGGCTTACGACTATGCCGTTCGCAGCTACCAAGCCAGTTACAAAGGCGATTGCTGGTTCCTCACCCACTATGCCAGTAGTGCATACGACACGGTGCGTGTCGGCGAGAAGGACTTTGTGGCTTCCTGCGAACGTTATCTGAAGAAAGCCGCAGAGAGTAAGAACTTCCAGTTGAAAGAGAAAGCTTACTTTGGACTCGCCTATGTGCCGAACGACACTTGGTGCGTGAGCAATTGGGATAGCAGTAGCCACGAATGGGTGAGCACTCCCAACCCCAAGAGCACCCAATATCAAGCATTGAAGAGGTTGGTCGATCTCGAACGTGCCAACCCTGGAAAGACCGCCCAGTTCGTCAGCAACTGCGACGTCATCAAGCAATTCAAGAAACAATACCAATAACAAACAGCAATCACCCAACATCTATCACCTAACACCTATCACCTATGATTAACCGACAATTGTTGAAGCCCGAGAGCATTGTTGTCATCGGAGGTTCTAATAACACACATAAACCTGGAGGTGCCATCGTTCGAAATCTCATCAGCGGTGGCTACCAGGGACAGTTGCGCATCGTGAATCCCAAAGAAGAAGAGATTCAAGGCATCAAAGCCTATCACGACGCCCACGACATTCCCGAAACGGAGTTGGCCATCCTTGTTGTCGCGGCACGTTTCTGCCCCGACTATGTCGATATGTTGGCTGCTGAGAAAGGCGTCCGTGCCTTCATCATCATCTCTGCTGGATTCGGTGAAGAGACTAAAGCCGGAGCCGAACTCGAACAGCGCATCCTCGACACTTGCGAGCGGTATGGGTGCGCCCTCATCGGACCGAATTGCATCGGAATGCTCAATTCGTGGCACCACAGCGTCTTTACGAAGCCGATTCCACAACTCAATCCGCAAGGCGTCGACTTCATCTCTGGTTCTGGCGCCACAGCTGTCTTCATCCTCGAGTCGGCAGTCATCAAGGGCCTCCAATTCCGCTCGGTGTGGAGCATCGGAAATGGTAAACAAATCGGCATTGAAGACGTACTGCAATACATGGACGACACGTTCAATCCCGACACCGATTCGCACGTCAAACTGCTTTATATCGAGAACATCGCCAATCCCGACAAACTGCTGTTCCATGCTGCTTCCCTCATCCGAAAAGGATGCCGCATCGCAGCCATCAAGGCGGGTTCCAGCGAAAGCGGAAGTCGTGCCGCATCCAGCCACACGGGAGCCATTGCCAGCAGCGACTCCGCTGTCGAGGCTTTGTTCAGAAAGGCAGGCATCGTGCGTTGCTTCTCCCGTGAGGAACTCACCACAGTAGGGTGCATCTTCATGGCCATCAACCAGCATTCCACCGTTTCCTCCCCTACAGGGGGAAAGGCCACGGGTAGGCGCTTCAGCGGGAATGGTCGGGAGGGGGCTACCCAACACCTCAAGAACTTTGCCATTGTCACTCATGCTGGCGGTCCTGGCGTGATGCTGACCGATGCCCTCTCGAAAGGTGGACTCAACGTTCCCAAGATTGAAGGTGAAGCCGCCGAAGAACTGAAGTCGAAGCTCTTCCCTGGCGCATCCGTCTCCAATCCCATCGACATCCTCGCCACAGGAACACCCGAACAACTCAGCATAGCCATCGACTATTGCGAGAACCGATTCGATGGTATAGACGCCATCTTCGTCATCTTCGGCACACCAGGTCTCGTCACGCTCTACGATGCCTACGACGTGCTTCACCAAAAGATACTCGAATGCCGAAAGCCCATCTTCCCCATCCTTCCCTCGCTTCATACAGCAGAAGCCGAGGTGGAAGACTTCTTGGGCAAAGGGCATGTCAACTTCAGCGACGAGGTCACCCTTGCCACAGCACTTACGCAAATCATGCGTACGCCACAGCCAGCGCCACCAGAGGTGGAACTCTTTGGCATCGATGTTCCAAAAATCAGGAGCCTCATCGAAAAACTGCCCGCCACGGAGGAGAATGGTGGTTATCTTCCACCCGACACTGTTCGCGAACTACTCTCATGTGCAAGGATTCCGATGGTTCCCGAGATGGTGTCAGGTTCGAAGAAAGAACTTGTTGCCTTCGCCGACCGCATCGGTTATCCCGTCGTGGCAAAGGTCGTAGGCCCCATCCATAAAAGCGACGTCGGTGGCGTGGCGCTCAACATCCGTAGTGCCCAACACCTACAACTGGAATTCCAACGAATGATGAACATACCTGACGCCACAGGGGTGATGGTGCAGAAGATGCTCAAAGGAACCGAACTCTTCATCGGTGCAAAATACGAGCAACGCTTCGGACACGTCGTCCTTTGCGGTCTTGGCGGCATCTTCGTTGAAGTGTTGAAGGACGTTTCCAGTGGTCTCGCCCCCCTCTCCTACCCCGAAGCTTACTCCATGATCCAGTCCCTTCGTGGTTACAAGATTCTGCAAGGGACGCGTGGGCAACAAGGCATCAACATCCAGCGCTTCACCGAGATCATCGTCCGATTGTCAACACTCCTTCGGTTCGCCACAGAGATCAAGGAAATCGACATCAACCCGCTGCTCGCCGATGCCGAGACCATCACGGCTGTGGATGCTCGCATCAGAATCGAGAAGTGAAATTAACTTATTCACATCATTTTATGGGTTTATTCAAGATTTTTGATTATCTTTGCCCAAAATAGCATTCGAGCCATGACGAAACCAACACAATTCAAACTACTGATTGCCATGATAACCTTCGTGGCAACACTTCACGTGCAGGCGCAAGTCGTCATGAACATCGATGCACAACAACGAGGACCGCTCACCAGTCCTTGGCAATATGGATTGTTTTTCGAGGAGATTAATCATGCCGGCGATGGCGGCCTCTATGCCGAACTGATTCGCAATCGTTCGTTTGAAGACAATATCGACCCAACGGAGCAAACCGTCCCTGAGTATTGGACCACGGTGAATGGCGCCACCGCACAGATAGTGACCAACGACCTGTTGAACGACTTCCAGCAACATGCCATGCTGTTGACCACCACCAATGCCTCGCCCTCACAGATGCAAGGCGTCGTCAACAGAGGATTCTGGAGCATGCGTTTTGATGCCGACTCCACCTATACCCTCTCGTTATGGGTGAAAGCCCTAAACGAAGGCTATACGGGAACGCTTGTCGCACAACTGCAAAGCACAGATGCGCAAACCATCTATGGCGAAACAACCATCGAAGGCGAGATTCCCGTCGGACAATGGACACATCTCACAGCCACCATTCGCGCCACGTCGAGCGTGACACGAGGCCGTTTCGCCTTGCTGACCTCCAACAACGGGCAGTTATTGGTAGATGTCGTGTCGCTCTTCCCCTACACATGGAAAGGACGAAAGAACGGCATGCGCCGCGACCTCGCCCAACTGTTGGCCGACCTGCATCCTACGTTTCTGCGCTTCCCTGGCGGTTGCTATGTGGAAGGCACCGATGCATTGGAGAACGCTTTCCGATGGAAAAACACCATCGGTCCCATTGAATGCCGCAACGGACACCAGAACGTGAACTGGGGTTATCGGTCGAGCGACGGACTGGGATTCGATGAATACCTGCAACTATGTGAGGACCTCAATGCCGCACCGATGTTCGTGGTGAACGTGGGACTTGGCCACGATTACACCGTACCTTTGGCCGATGTTGACACGCTCGTGCAAAACACCCTCGATGCCATAGAATACGCCAATGGCGACGCATCGACCACTTGGGGCAAGAAACGTATCGCAAACGGGCATGCAGCACCCTACAACCTGCGATTCATCGAGATTGGCAACGAGAACTACCAAGCCCGAGAGGCACAACAAAGCCAGCAATATGCCGAGCGCTACAACAAGTTCTATACGGCCATCAAGGAGAAATACCTCGACATCATTACCATCGGAAACGTGGAGGCGTGGGGTACCGACAATCCTTCGTGGCGGAACAAGTACCCCGTTGAGATGGTCGATGAGCATTACTATCGCAGTTACACGTGGATGCTCAACAACTATCGGAAATACGACAACTACAGCCGCGACATCGGCATCTACAACGGAGAGTACGCCGCCAACGAGAGTGGTACCTACGGGCAGTATGGAAACATGAACAGCGCCCTTGGCGAGGCCGTCTATATGCTCGGCATGGAGCGCAACAGCGATGTCTGTCGCATGGCATCTTTTGCCCCTATCTTCACGCACGAGAGCGACCCACGATGGCCCTACGATATGATTCATTTCAACTGCCACAGTACGTTTGTCACCCCTTCCTACCATGTGCAACAGATGATGGCCACCAACGTGGGATTCCAGAACCTCGTATGGACGGAAACGGGAAACGCTTTGAACAAGTCGACAAGGACAGGAATCGGTTCGTGGAGCACAATGGCCACGTTCGACGACTTCGCCGTCAGCAAGCCTACGGGCGAACAACTCGTTGCCGACGACTTCTCGGGCAACTTGTCCGGATGGACAAAGGGCACCGGGCTTTGGCTTCTCACAAGTGGAATGCTCAAGCAATCGCGTTTAGCCGACAACTGCACCGCCATCAACAAGACCGTCATCACAGACGAGGACTTCGACCTCACGGTACGGGCACGAAAGGATAGTGGAAACGAAGGATTCCTCATTATCTTCAACTACACCGACAGCGAGAACTACGCCTGGTGGAACATCGGTGGATGGGAGAACACGAAACATGGCATCGAAGTGTGCAAAGACGGAACGAAACAAGCCTTGACAACTGCCAATGGCACCATCGAGACTGGAAAGTGGTACGACCTGCGCGTCGAAGTGAGAGGTCCTCGTGTGCGTTGCTTCATGGATGGACAACTCGTCCACGATGTCAACCTGCCCGTCTCGCAAGCCGTCTATCAGAGCGTCCAACTCAATGAAGACGAAAACCAACTGATTGTGAAACTCGTGAATCCGAACTCGCAAAGCCAGCAGCTCGAGGTGCACCTGCAGAACATGACGACGACTGGTCGTGCCACCGTCAACTCGTTGACTGCCAGCAGCGGAACCATCGAAAACACGATGTCACAGCCCGAGCGTGTGAAGCCATCGGGCATGGAAGACGTCACGCTCGAGGGTGACGAGTCCAACTTCAGTTTGGAGGTGCCACCCTACTCGCTCAGCATCTACACCATCGAGGTCGCCATGGGTTCCTCTGCCGACATCCAGCAACCCACCTTCAACACCCAACAGCCATCACCCAACACCCCACGAACCTACGACCTGCAAGGACGGCGTAGCAATCCTCGACATCCGACGTCCGCCATCCAAGTGGTCAAAGGTCGGAAATACATCGTTCGATAAACCCCGGAGCTATTAATCATTTTTATATTCACCTAAACAATTAACATTATGGACAACAACAATCAAGAAAGCCTGGAAGAGAAGATCCAAGCGCTCAACGACACCGCGGACACCACCAACGAACACGATCCGCAAGACATCGAAAAGAACAAGCTGATGGGCATCCTTGCCTACCTCGGCATTCTCGTACTCATTCCCCTCTTTGCCGCCAAAGAGTCGAAATTCGCCCGTTTCCACACCAACCAAGGCCTCATCCTGTGCATTTGCGGTATCATCCTCTACCTCATTTGCCGCATCCTGTTGGCCATTTCGTGGAAGTTGGCAGCCCTCGTGGGCATCTTCCTGTGGATTATCGAAGTGGCATTATTGATCTTGGCCATCATTGGCATTGTCAATGTTGTCAAGGGACGTGCAAAGGAACTGCCTCTCGTCGGCAAGTATCGCATTTTGAAATAAGCTATTTACACGGACAAATACGCGAAAAGCGAACATTCACGGAAGTTGTTGCCATCAACGACTTCCGTTTCCTTTATGTTTTTCTTTTACTTTTTCTTTTCTAGTTATCCATGAATGGAGATTTTTTGCTATCTTTGCACAAAACATCCAACTTCGATTTCGTTGGTGCAAATTGAATATTCAAAAACAATAAAAAATTCAATAAAATGGAAAACAAGAAGTACGGTCATTTCGACGACCAACACCGTGAATACGTCATTACCGATCCACAGACACCGTGGCCGTGGATCAACTATCTTGGCAACGAGGATTTCTTCTCTTTGATTTCAAACACCGCTGGCGGCTACTCGTTCTACAAGGACGCGAAGTTCCGCCGCATCACGCGCTACCGCTACAATGGAGTGCCGATGGACAATGGTGGGAGGTATTTTTATATAGTAGAAGAAGGAACCATCTGGTCACCCGGCTGGAAACCATGCAAGACGCCGCTCGACTTCTACGAGTGCCGACATGGCATGAACTACACCCGCATCACGGGCCGGAAGAACGACGTGGAGGCATCGGTGCTGTTCTTCGTTCCCCTGAAGACGTGGGCGGAAGTACAAAAGCTGACGCTGACCAACCTGTCGAAGGAAGTGAAACACCTGAAGCTGTTCTCGTTCCAAGAGTGGTGCCTATGGAATGCCGCCACCGACATGGAGAACTTCCAACGCAATTTCTCGACGGGTGAGGTGGAAATCGATGGAAGCGTCATCTACCACAAGACGGAATATAAGGAGCGTCGCAACCACTACGCCTACTACTCGGTGAACACGCCCATCCAAGGCTTCGACACCGACCGCGAGTCGTTCATCGGCCTCTACAACGAGTTTGCCAATCCCGACTGCGTGATGGCTGGAAAGCCGAAAAACTCGGTGGCGCACGGCTGGAGCCCCATCGCCTCGCACTACATCGAGGTGGAGTTGCAACCTGGTGAGAAGAAGGACTTCGTCTTCGTGCTGGGCTATGTGGAGAACAAGCAGGAGGAGAAATACGAAAGCCCCTCCAAGGCCATTCTCTCCTCATTGGGCGCCCTCGACCGCACGTTTGTGAACAAGAAGAAGGCAAAGGAGACCATCGCCCGCTTCGACACCACCGAGAAGGTGGACGCAGCGTTCAAGGAACTGTGCGAGTATTGGGACCGACTGCTCAACATCTACCAGGTGGAGACGGGCAACGCGAAGCTCGACCGCATGGTGAACATTTGGAATCAATACCAATGCATGGTGACGTTCTGCATGAGCCGTTCGGCTTCGTTCTTCGAGAGTGGCATCGGGCGTGGCATGGGCTTCCGCGACAGCAACCAAGACCTCGTGGGCTTCGTCCATCAGATTCCCGAGCGTGCCCGACAACGCATCATCGACATTGCTTCGACACAGTTCCCCGACGGTGGCTGCTACCACCAATACCAACCCCTCACGAAGCGTGGAAACAACGATATCGGTGGCGGATTCAACGACGACCCATGCTGGCTCATCTTCGGCACCATTGCCTACATCAAGGAGACGGGTGACTTCTCCATCCTCGACGAGATGGTGCCTTTCGACAACCAGCCTGGCACCGAGGTGACGCTCTTCGAGCATCTGCGCATGTCGCTCAACCATGTCATTGAGAACCTCGGTCCTCACGGATTGCCACTCATCGGACGCGCCGACTGGAACGACTGCCTCAACCTGAACTGCTTCTCGTGGGACCCCAACGAGAGCTTCCAGACCACCGAGAACAAGAGCGAGGGCTCGAAGGCCGAGTCGCTCATGATTGCCGGTCTTTTCGTCGTCACCGCCAAGGACTATGTTCAGCTATGCAGAAAGATGGATGAAAGAATAAGGATGAAAGATGAAAGCGTGAATGCTAACAAACCCTCATCCCTCATCCCTCATCCTTCTTCTTATGAGGAGGAGGCCCAGCGAATGCAGAAGGCTGCCGACGAGATGACCGAGACCGTGAAGAAGAACGGTTGGGACGGCGAGTGGTTCCTGCGTGCCTACGATTTCTTCGGCAACAAGATTGGTTCGAACGAGAACGAGGAAGGAAAGATTTTCATCGAGAGCCAAGGATGGTGCACCATGGCGGGCATCGGACTGGAAGAGGGACTTGTCGCAAAAGCCCTCGACTCGGTGAAGGAGCGCCTCGACTGCGAACACGGCATCGTGCTCAACAACCCAGCCTTCACCACCTACCACGTGGAGATGGGCGAGATTTCGAGCTATCCCGCTGGCTACAAGGAGAACGCTGGCATCTTCTGCCACAACAATCCGTGGGTCATCATCGGCGAGACCGTTGCCGGACGTGGCGACGACGCTTGGGCCCACTATGCGAAGATTCTGCCCTCGTATGTGGAGGAAGACCGTCAGACCTTGCACAAGGTGGAGCCTTACGTGAACTGCCAGATGGTGGCCGGCAAGGACGCCGCTCGCCCAGGCGAAGGAAAGAACTCGTGGCTCACGGGCACGGCGGCTTGGATGTGGTACACCGTTTCGGAGTTCATTCTCGGCATCAAGCCCGACTACGACGGCCTCTTCATCGACCCCTGTCTGCCCAGCACCGCCAAGGAATACACCGTTCGTCGCCGTTTTCGTGGTGCCGACTACGAAATCCACGTGCTCAATCCGCAAGGCGTCAGCAAGGGCGTGAAGAGCATCACCCTCGACAGCCAGCCTCTCGATGGCCAGATTGTTCCTTTCAGCGATGGCCAGCACAAGGTTGAGGTGGTCATGGGCGAATGACGACAGGTCAAACCTATAACAACTAATGAACATGCAAATGAGAACAACCACAAGACGACTCATGTGCCTCCTGGCGACGCTATGTCTCTGCTGCTTAGGCACTTGGGCGCAAAAGCCCTACCCCAAAGACATCCTGCCCGACGAGACGTCGCAGGAAGTGAAGTTCAAGGGCACGGCGCCCACCATCAGCGAGTTCGCGACAGCCTTCTTCACTAGCGACGAGGACGATGCATGGCCCGAAGTGTGGGGCGACGCCTACAACGCCTGGCAACGCCATCTGAAGGGGAAGCCACAAACGAAAGGCTCGAAACTCGTCGTCGACACGAGTAACGGTTTCATGCGCTGGGACCTCAACTATTTAGAGGCGTATGAAGACATGGGGGACGATGCCAGTGATTTGAGGGCCGACCTACAAATGTGTTTCTGGAATTGCGCCGACGGCAAGCACAAGCTCTTCGCCGTTGCCCTCAACAGTCAATACAATCGCATCTATCAGAATGGGCAATACGACGGCATCCAGTTCTTCATCTACGACAACGACCTCCACACAATGACGCGTGTGAACGAGGAGGAGGTCGGCGCCTACATCGAACGCAAGTATGAAGACGATGAAATGCCCGCGTTGGGCTATTCGCTGCCTCGCCAAGGCAAAAACATCATCGTGCATATCCATCACCCCAAACGCAGAACCACGAAGCAGTTGGTTTGGGATGGAATGAGGTTCAAACTAAATTGACAACTTGGCAGAAACGCAAGCCACTTTGTCGCATTCCCTTGATGGGCATGGAGTTTGAAGAAAAGAAAATGGAAACCATCTGAAGATAAAAAAACAAAATCATATAATAAAAGGAGGAAAACCATTATGACATTCGACAAATTCACCATCAAAGCCCAAGAAGCCGTACAGACTGCCGTCAACAAGGCTCAGGCGGGCGGTCAGCAGAGCGTGGAACCCATTCATCTGCTGGCGGGAATACTTGAGAAAGGACGCGATGTGACGTCCTATCTTTTCCAGAAATTAGGCGTCAACGCCAACCAAATTGAGACACTCGTGGAGAGTGAGATGGCTCATCTGCCCCGCATCAGCGGAGGCGGACAACCCTATTTTTCCAATGAGACGGCCCAGATGCTGCAACGCGCCATCGACATTTCGCAGAAGATGGGCGACGAGTTCGTTTCCATCGAACCCTTGATGCTCGCCATGCTAGGCGGCAACTCATCGGCCAGTCGCATCCTAAAGGATGCTGGCTGCACCGAGCGCGATATGCGACAGGCCATCGATGCCCTACGCCAAGGACAGAAAGTGCAGTCGATGAGTGGCGACGAGAATTTCCAAGCCCTCTCGAAATATGCAAAGAACCTAGTGGACGATGCCCGAAACGGACGACTCGACCCGGTTATCGGACGCGACGACGAGATTCGACGTGTGCTCCAGATTCTCTCCCGACGTACCAAAAACAACCCCATCCTCATCGGTGAGCCTGGAACCGGAAAAACGGCCATCGTCGAAGGACTGGCTGGGCGTATCGTGCGCGGGGATGTACCTGAGAACCTGAAAAACAAGCAACTCTACTCCCTCGACATGGGAGCCTTGTTGGCTGGCGCCAAATACAAGGGCGAGTTCGAGGAACGACTGAAGAGCGTGGTCAAGGAGGTCACCTCTTCCGAAGGCAATATCATCCTCTTCATCGACGAGATTCACACGCTGGTGGGTGCCGGCGGTGGCGAGGGAGCTATGGACGCAGCAAACATCCTAAAACCAGCCTTAGCTCGCGGTGAGTTGCGCGCAATCGGTGCCACGACGTTGAACGAGTATCAGAAATACTTCGAGAAGGACAAGGCCCTCGAGCGACGTTTCCAGACGGTCATGGTCGACGAACCCGACGAGTTGAGCGCCATCTCCATCCTGCGCGGCCTTAAAGAGCGTTATGAGAACCACCATAAGGTGCGTATCCAGGACGATGCCTGTATCGCCGCCGTGAAGCTCTCTGAGCGATACATCAGCAACCGATTCCTGCCCGACAAGGCTATCGATCTGATGGACGAGGCGGCCGCCAAACTGCGTATGGAGCGCGATTCAGTGCCCGAGGAACTCGACGATATCACCCGCCAATTGAAACAGTTAGAGATTGAGCGCGAGGCCATCCGACGCGAGAACGACCAGCCGAAGATCGAGCAACTTGATAAGGAGATTGCCGCCCTGCGCGAACAGGAGACGGCCTTCCGCGCCAAATGGGAGGGCGAGCGCGAACTGGTGAACAAGATCCAGTTGAACAAGCAACAGATGGAACGCCTGCGCTTCGAGGCCGACCAAGCCGAGCGCGAGGGTAACTACCAGCGCGTAGCCGAGATTCGTTACGGACAACTGAAGTCGTTGGAGGACGACATCAAGAGCATCCAAGCTCAACTCGATGGACAAAACAGTAACCGACTCGTGCGCGAAGAGGTCACAGCCGATGACATCGCCGAGGTGGTGTCGCGTTGGACGGGCATTCCCGTCACGCGAATGATGCAGAGCGAGAAAGAAAAACTGCTCCATCTCGAAGAGGAACTCCACCGCCGTGTCATCGGGCAAGACGAGGCCATCTGTGCCGTCTCCGACGCCGTGCGTCGCTCACGTGCCGGCCTGCAAGATCCCAAGCGCCCCATCGCATCGTTCATCTTCCTGGGCACCACGGGTGTCGGAAAGACCGAGCTCGCCAAGGCACTCGCTGAATATCTTTTCAACGACGAGCAAATGATGACGCGCATCGACATGAGCGAGTATCAGGAGAAGCACACCGTCTCGCGACTCATCGGAGCGCCTCCGGGATACGTGGGCTACGACGAGGGCGGACAGCTCACCGAGGCCGTGCGCCGCAAGCCCTACTCCGTCATCCTCTTCGACGAGATAGAGAAAGCCCACCCCGACGTCTTTAATATCCTGTTGCAGGTGCTCGACGACGGCCGTCTGACCGACAACAAAGGTCGTACTGCCAACTTCAAGAACACCATCATCATCATGACCAGCAACGCCCGACGCGAACAACTCTCCACCATCATGCGACCTGAGTTCCTCAACCGCATCGACGACATCATCACCTTCCAGCAGCTCACCCAGCAGCAGATTGCCGACGTCGTGACGCTGCAGATGAAGAAGGTCCAGCAGATGCTCCTCACGCAAGGGTTCCAACTCGACTGGACGCCGCAGGCCATCAACTATCTGGCCGAAGTGGGCTACGATCCCGAGTTC
Source organism: Prevotella sp. (assembly GCA_017557405.1). GTDB lineage: Bacteria > Bacteroidota > Bacteroidia > Bacteroidales > Bacteroidaceae > Prevotella. Next base: position 18,270 of record JAFYYV010000006.1, on the reverse strand, counting down.
GGTGCACGCCCCGTGAAGCGCGCCATCCAGACCCACCTGCTCAACGAGCTCTCGAAGAAGCTGCTGGCAGAGGAAGTCTCACGCGACAAACCCATCGTTGTCGATTCGTTCGGCGATGGACTCATCTTCAGGACAGCTGACGCTTAACGCCTAAAGGCTAAATTAAAAATGAAGATTCAAAAGGCCTTCCACGCAACGCAGCGAGGAAGGCCTTTGTTTTGAATAACTAAGAATCTATTACCTAATTAATTGCCAGCATACTTGCCGAGGATGATGTTCACCAAGATGGTCACATCTTCTATGGTCACACTGCCGTTGCCATTGAGGTCGGCATTGTTGTGCTCGTCGGTTGCCCTGTTGAGCACGATGTCCACCATCGTTGTAACGTCGGCTATATCCACCTTGCCGTCCAGGTTGATATCGCCTATACGGTTGAAGCGGGCTGTGAGACTCACGTCGGTATTGACGGTGTACGAGGTGCCTGACTGAAGAACCTGCTCGTTCTCGCCTACACAATAGGAAGTGAGTCCTTCAGGGGTGCCGACACGCCATCCTGCGAATATAAAACCAGTGGGCAGATAAGAGTCCGGTGGAGCAGGCAGTTCGAAGGTGGAGCCGGTGACCAGCGTCTGAGTGATAGGCGTGCTGGCATAGTGACCGTCTATGTAGCTCTCGTCCACTTCCTCAGGCAGGTAAATCCTGACGGTTTTAGTGGAGCCACTGACATGACAGACAGTGCAGGTACCATTCTCGAAGGTGTGTGTCTCAGGCTTACTATTATAACTGCAGTGCGAGCAGTGCATGGTATGCGTGCCATTAATATCGGTACCGTTCACGGTGTAGGTGACACTGCTGTGGGTGCAGGGCTCTATCTGGATATCGTGATAGGTCTGGATGTTGGCCCATTCGCGGGCATTATAGGGGAGTATGTTTTCAGAGATGCGGAGTCTTATTTGGTTGCCGATTTCCAGATCATTTGTCCCATTGGCGTCATGAGTGCAGATAGCATTGCTGGCATCACCTCCGTGGGCTATGAGCGTGCCACCTGTGATGCTTACCGTACCCAGAGCGGCATCCTCTCCTGCGCCGATACCTGCGCCGTCTTCTTTACCCCAGGCCTCCACGAAACCGCCGGAGATTGTCAGCACGCCACCATGCGTGTCGTCAGCACCTTCGCCGGAGCCAATACCGGCGGCTTCCACTCCAGCATAGGCTCTGACCGTTCCTCCGGAAATTACAACGCGGCTTCCTGAAACACCGTCACCGCCACCGATGCCGGCACCACGGTCACCTCCGGTTGCGGTTACAGTACCACCGCTGATATAGACTCTAACATTATTCGGATTACCAAATTGAGAATTATAGCTGTTCTGTCCTACTCCGATTCCAGCAGCCTCAGAGCCACCATTCGCGGTGACGGTTCCACCTTTAATATAGATATTACCGCCAGAAACGCAGTAGTCGCCGCCACCGATGCCAGCTCCACCGCCTGAGGTAAGCCCTTCGTCTACAAAAATTGACCAAAGTTCACCGCCACCCGTAGCATTCACGGTGCCGCCATAGATATAGACATTTCCGCTATAGTCGCTGTTACGCGCACCACCAATACCGGCTGCTCCTTTTCCACCTTGAGCATTCACCGTACCGCCGTATATGTTGATATTTGAACAATTTTGATAATGTACTGGAGTGCCCGTGAATTGCGCTTCTTCTTTATAATAACCGCCACCTATACCGGCACATTCGTTGGCGCCTTTGACCGTAATCACACCGCCGCAGATGTTAATGTCCTTGCCTTTCTGCCCATGACTTCCGATGCCAGGATATCCACTATCGGAATCAGTAGCTGTAAACCGGCCCGTTCCGGCAGTCTGGCCATAGATGTAGATGGAGTGTTCGTCGTTAATCAGGCAGTTGGCTGTAAGGGAAGCACCGTCGCAAAGAATGAGATGGACATCTCCAGAAGCGTATAGTTTTGCGGTGGTTGTAACATCTGCGTTAACATAATAAAAGCCACTGAGATTGGTGTCATAAGTTTCTGCAATATTCTGGGCAAATCCTATACGCTGTGTTGCCACAACCTTCATGGAACTATCGTCCCAACTGCGGTCGATGTAGCGTATGGGAGTTCCAGATGCTGTTTGGTAGAATTCGAGTTCCGAATCCGCATACCGTATATTGAAACCGGTTACATCGCTTTTAATCCATTTGTTGGCATAGGGTGTTGCATTTTGATATCCCGATGTTATTACCTGCTTTTGATAGTTTTCGCAACAAACATAGATTTCAGCGAGACCAGCAAACTGTCCGGTGACATTGATCTTTGTGCCGGTCTTCAGGAACAGATTGTTGTCCATGTTTCCAACGGTGACGTTGTGGTTGTCCTTGACTACAACAACTCCTTGCATGTCGATCGTACCGCTGTTCCAGAGGCCGCCGCCTTCACCCTTGCAGGTGTTATTCTTGATTTCAACAGATAGGTATTGCGTTGCTATGCTGAGCTTGCCGCTGTTCCATATACCACCTCCGTTTACCCCAGCCTGATTTCCAGAAATGTACGCAGCTGTAATGGTAGCCGTACCACGGTTCACGATTCCTCCGCCGTCTTCAGTGGCGGTATTGTTACTGATGGAACTCCAGAAATTGGTCATTGTGCCGTTCTCAATGCCTTCTATGGTCATTGTGCCGCCCTCTGTATTATAGATACCGCCGCCATTCGGTGCACTGTTGCCGGTTATTCTACCGCTGATGATAGTGAGCGTAGCTCCAGCGTTATTCTTAATGCCGCCACCTTGTTCTGAGGCCTTGCAGCCCGTGATTATACCACCCTGGAGTGTCAGCGTTCCATAGTTGCAGATACCGCCACCATTGTTGGCCCAACCACCGGTAATGGTGCCGCTGCGGTCGTCGCTGCTGTCGATGATCATAAGATCGCCTTTGGAATGCACTTCAATCACATGGCCGTTTCTATCGGCCGCCGTGAGGTTGCGGCTCAGCGTGTGACCGTTCAGGTCGAGGGTGACGGACTGGTCGAAGCTGAGGTTCTGGTTTGTGTCGTAGCCTATTGAGAGGTATTCCGACAGCACGATGTCGCCAGTGAGGCGGATGAGTGGCTCCCCGTCGTTGATGGCATCGTTCAAAGTCTCCTTGGAGTCCACTTCAGTCCAAGTCTGTGCCCACGCCCCCTGTGCTACTGCGCACAGGAGAGTGATGATGATTAGAATTGACTTTTTCATAATTACAGTTATAATTTGTTATGAAAACTATTCGTTCAAGTCGTCCCAGACGTTAAAACCGCCTTGGCTTTTCGCGTTAGCACCGCCTTCATCCCACTCCCAATCTGGGTCATCGACGAGAGCGTTGCCATCTTCCGGGCTTGTACAGATGATGTCCAAGTCTTCTATCTTGGCGAACTTCATCGTAGGCTTCATATATTCTTGCTTGTGCAAGCGATTCAAATCGATTGTCTTTTTCATTGTCTTGTCCTCCCCTATTTGCTGATGTAAGTCTTGCCGCCATAGATATACAGTCCCCGCTCAGGCTTGCCGCTGAGACGGCGGCCGTTCAAGTCATAGTAATGCTGGGTGCCGTCGTCGTCGGTGGTGCGGATGACCATCTGGTTGATTGGAGTCGCATCGCCATCGCCAAAGTGGGTTGCCAGTGCTTTTGCAGGGTTGGTAGTGTCGGCGCGGAAGTAGCAGCGGAAGGCGTTTACGAAAGCCTTTGGCTGATTCGCTGGCACTTTATGCCAGTTGCCGTCGCTTTGCAAAATGTATTTCGCCTGATCGGCATCGTAGAGCTTGCTGTTCGGGATGGTGACCGTTGTTCCCGCGAAGGAGTAGCCATCGAGGCTTTTACTTCCTCCGGTGCTATTTGCACTGATACTGGAGGCGGAAGTTGTGGAGAGGGTGAATGCGTTGCCGCTTTCCACCACAAGGAAATAGGGGTATGTAAGTGTTGTGTGACCATTTTTACCATAATACCCCGAACTATGTTGATTGACTTCAGTGAATGAAACGGTAGTGACACCGTCCTCGGTGGTGATGCCTGTGAAATCATACAATTTTGCTCCCTTGCCGTATGGTATTTGCACGTTGACGGGAAGGAAGAAGGTGTAGCCGCTGGGGGCGTACTCATACCCTGACTCACCCTCCTCGTCAGACTGCACAAGGCGGAAGCCAGGTGCAAATACGCGGTCGTAACTGGCAGAATGGGCTGTAAAAAGCACTGGAGAATTGAAGTCCATGCGGTCGGTAATCAACAGCTGCGTACACTTGTAACCGTCGCTATTGCTGCTATTACTGGGGTAAACGACATTAGGCTCGTTAGTGACGTTGTTTGAAGCCCAGCTTTTATTGTTCAATATAATCAGTGTATAGCGACTGGCTTTGTAGAAAGGATTGTCGGGCATTTGGCGGTCGATTCTCCACCAATCTATAGTCGTCTCACGCATATCGACAACAGCCAGGTCGTTGCAGTTGGCAAAGGCTCCTGGCTCAATCTCCGTCACATCAGCCGACAAGGTAATTGTGCCCGTTCGGGTAGTACTGCAACGTATCAGGCTGGTCTTTTCCTTATTGTAGAGCACACCGTCTTCCACGGTATATTTCGCGTTTCCTTCGGCTACACTAATATCGCTCAGAGCGGTGCATCCAGCCAACCAGCCATCATAGTCGGAATTCACACAGGCTCCGAAAGAGATGGCCGTCAGGTCGGCACAGTCGGCAAAGGCGCCCTCGTCAATCGTGGTAATGCCATCGGGGATGATAACAGAAGTCACTGCTGTTCCTTCAAAAGCATGGTTGGCTACTTTCAGCACTGTTTTGTCCTTGAAGGAAGACGGCAATGTGATTTCGGTGGCATTTCCTTCATAACCTATGATGGTGTAGCTGCTGACGGGGTTGCCCACAGCCGAGTATATAAAACCATCGGCATCCTTGAGACCTGCCCACTGTAGGAAACCTTCTGCCAACGATTTAGGAATCGGACAGTCGTTCATGTCGTCGTTGAAATAATACCATTGCACATCGCCCAACAGGTCATGAAGATTCGTGGCTTCCATATTGGCAATGGCATTGCACCGGCGATTTCCAGCCTCTTGATAGCTGCCCTCACCGCTTGTATTGGCAATAGGCAGTGTCGTGCTGGCGTCAAGGTAGGCACAGTTGCCTATGCCGTTGCCATTGCCACTCGCAGTGTACTGTCCAACAATGCCACCTTTTGTGGCTGCCGAGCCGGTCAGTGTGCTTCGCGAATAGCTACGCAGGACATAGGTGCTATTGTCGGCTGTACCCACGATGCCACCAACGACGCCACTTCCAGAACACTCAACCGAGTAGCCCGAGCCGCAGTCGCTGATGCCCACAATGTCCTGACTGATGCCCACAATGCCGCCAACGGCAGTGGCGCCTTTCACCTTTCCATAGAAATAGCAGTTGTCAACATTGGTGTTCTTGGCGCTGCCCACCAGTCCGCCGGCATTGCCGCTGGTGGCCTCGACACAGTAGTAAGTTCCCTCCGACGATGATGCGTCATAGACGAGAATGTCGTGAATCAAGGTGTTGACGGCTGTTCCTACCACCACACCCACGTTGTTCTGACCTTTCAGACTGATGTTCTGCAGAATCAGGTTGCCGATGGAAGCAGCTTCCGTGTAGCCGAAGAGTCCCACGTTGGTGCCGTCCTCGGCACCATAGGTCTTGACGTTCTTGATGACATGCCCGCCACCGTCGAACACGCCCATGAAGGGATGTTCTGCCGTGCCGATGGGAACCCAGGAATACCATTGTGAGCGAGTGTCGCCTTCCTGCACAAGATCTGCGGTGAGGCGAATGGTATAGTCGCCGTAATTGTTGGAACCGTTGTTCACTGCTGTCCGGATATTATTCAGTTCGGCGAACGTAGAGATTTCCAACACTTGGGAAGGAACGGTAGCCTCACTGATGAGTCCGAAGGCATCCTCCCATCCTACAGTGTTATTATACTTCTTCGTCCTATAATTGTTGGCACTGTTGCGTGGCACATAGAGTGTGCGCTGGTTGGCGAGTTTAGAGGTTGCCTCGACCGTTCCCTCATAGGCAAAAAGGTCGTTGTATCCCCACCACGGGGCATCAGTGGCATTGCATACCACCTCCGTCAGCGACGATAGGTTGACGAAGACGCCGCTTCCAATTCCGTACAGTGTTGAAGGAAGGGTGACCTTCTTCAGTGAGGAGCAGCCCACGAAGGCGAAGTCGCCAATATGGTGAACGCCCTCCTCAATGACTATCTCTGTCAGACTGGTGCACAGGCGGAAAGCCAACTGTCCAACAACGACGGTGCAGGTGGTTCCGTTGATTTCCATCTTCCCTGGAATGGTGATGGTTCCCGATGTATATTGTGGTATGCAGGCATTCTGTCCGTTGCCAATCGTCACGGTGAGTGCGCTGAGGTCAATCAGTGCCTCTGCCTTGATGTCGTTGCCGTTGTTCTTTAGGTTCACGGTGCCTAACACAGGGTCGGCACTGGCAGTCAACGCGAAGAACACTCCCAGGAATAGTGCAATTATTCTATTGTGTTTCATATCTCAATTGTAAATTGTAAATTGTATTTACTTCTTTCCTTCCAACACCCATTTGATCAACCTGTAGTCGGGCGAGGGAGACCCAAAGAAAAAGAATTCTTTTCCTCCATCCACGTGGTCTTTTTTACAGTCATCGTCGAAAATATAGACATCTGCTTGACCTTCTTCACCCACGATATGGGACGGATTCACACCGGCTGCCGTCGAGCGGTCTCTGCTGTGGAAATAGTAGCTCAACCCGTTCTGGTTACGAATGAACGACAACAGGTTGGCGTAGGGCACCACGGTGTCGTAGGTGGAATGGTAGAAACCAATGCGGTGGGTGGGCGTCCATCCCGACACCAGCGAGTTGCTGGCCAATGCGCGGTGCAAGTCTTCCATGACTCCGCGGCCTGACGGAGTGGTTGCCCCTTGGGTTAACGACCGGAAATAGTCAAAAGCCTGCTGGGTGAGCATTTCCGATAATTTCCCATGTACATTGTCATTAGACTCCCTATAGAGCATGGTCTGCATCTCTGCGGCTGAGTATGAACCTTTTTGGGGGTTACCATTTTCATCAGTATATACATACTCCAAGCCATTCTTGCGCATATTCTTGAACGACGTGTTGATTCTGTCGGTAGAGTATTGGTCATCTTTTCCCTGACTCTTGGCATTGATGAAGTCGATGACACCCGTACGGAGGAACTTCTCCGACAGGTAGTCGCTCACCTTGTGCTGGCGCATGAAGGGGTTGCGGTCGCACATGCCCTTCAGGATCAGCGGCATGACAATAGGCATCGAGACGGTCTCCTTCTGATGCTCGGTCTTATTGGTGCCGTCGTAGGTCTCGCCATTGTCCTGCATATAATAGCGAAGGTGTTCTATCGGATCGTAGGGACCATCGCCACAAACGGAACCAGCAAAGTGGAGTTCCGACGACAAGCCGTTCTCCTCGATGAAACGGTGTGTGGCCAACGCCACGGAACCACCCTGCGAGTAGCCTACGCAGACGCTCTTCCAGTTATCCTCAAAGCGTGCAAGATCTGCACCATCGCCATTATCAACATTGGCTTCAAAGAGAGCCAATCCGTAGCGCACGCCATCCACCACCTGACGCGCTGTCAACTCCTGATAGAGGTAAGGATGGGCGCGATTCTTGGATACGCCGTAGCCCTCGTAGTCGGGCATGATGACCAGACAGCAAGGCTGACGGAAATAGTCATAACGTGTATAACATATTTGCATGCCTATATCAGACTGGAACGAGCCGTTTTGATTGTAGTCCGTTGGACACTCAAAGTTGCTCGTGATAGTGACATGACAGCCAATGATGAGATTGTTAGGCTTGGCTGCCACTCCGTCAATCACCATCTTGGTGGGAACAGCCATCAGCGACGAAAGCGTCACCCGATTGCCGTCGGCATCCACCGAAGGATAGTTATAGGAATACAACTTGGCAGAAGGAGCCTCAGCCCATCCCTGCCATTGCAGCTCATTGGCACTGACACGTCGGGGTGCCCGTGCCTGACGAACCTTGTCGGGACTGACAACGTGGATGGAATCGTTGTCAAAAAATGCATAGTTGACAGCCGTCACCTCAACGTCGGCAACGCTGACTGGCTGCGATGGGTCGAGGGCAAATTCCTGACCCTGTGCGCTCCTAGCAGCCATTAGGACGACTGCCAATAATGCTGTTTTGCATAAAAGGCGAGCGTGAATCCGCTCTCTCTTCATAGAATTAATCTTCATGGTGATATTTGAATTAACTTGCTTGTTCATAATCTCGTTGAGTTGGAATATAAGCAGTTTTTTGCTATTATCTGCCGTATCGCTAACTTTGCTGCAAAGTTACATAGAATCTTTGAGACGACAAAACAATCGTGAATATTTGTGGTGAGGTTGGTCTACCCATGCGACATGAATCCAGGTGGCGGAATAATAAAAACCTAGTATTTATATTTACAAAATCTTGTCGACTTTTCTGTTCAATCTAGAGAAGAAAAACGAGTGAGAAAACGACTTTTCCGCTCCATTTTCCTCATTTTCTACACCCAGAATTGTCACATGTGGCACCTGAGGCGCTCAAAGATATGCTTTGACCCGCTTACATGTGGCATCTGACGCCCTCAAAGCATAGCTATGACAACCTCATTCCATACATTTGACCACCTCATTGCATAGCTTTGACAACGCTATAAAATGTAAAGAAAACAGAAACTTCTGATTATCAACGATTTCCGAAAACGCTCAAAACTCGCGTATTTGCCCACGAGGAAGAAATTTTTCAAAACGTTGGCCTTCTCGGGGCACCAAAATTCAGAATTTTCTTTACATTAGAAGAAAGAGGGTTTCTGAGTGGTATTGTTACCACCATTATCTGTAATAAGACTGGCCGTTTGACCACAAAGAACCTCCGAATGCGAGCAAGATGTTGAATTTTTGAATCGCCTAAATGTGCGCAAAAGGTCGGATAAACATCGAAACGAATAATTTTAGCAGTTTTTTTGTGGCTTTTGAGAGGAAAAAACAGCAGGATTATGTCCTTTTTGCAAATTCCGAATCACGGGTATAGACCTTTTGCAGAACACTAACTCATTGACAATCAGCTTTTTAGATGTAATTATTATAGTCTTGCGTTTCAGCGTTTCAGCGTTTCAGTGGAGGGGGTATAAGGTTTCAGAACTCCTATCCTTTTATATAACTTATTAATTATCAAATAGTTATAAATATAAATAAAGGAATGGTGATACCTTGTTGGTCCCTGAAACGGTTGAAACGCTGAAACGCTGAAACACTCGGTCGTGACTACCTACTACCTAATAACGACCTTCTTCTACGAGGCTCCTGACTATTTTTTGATGTGTTTCTTTCCGTTCTCGATGTAGAGGGTGCCCTTGGGGAGATCGGTTTCAACGGTTCGAAGGAGGGTGCCATCGAGGCCATAGAGCTTTCCATCGGGGTTGGTCAGGACGTCTATGGTCGGAGTGTGAATGCCAGAAGGATCGTCTTTCGTTCCACGGAACTTGAACGAGATGGTGCCATCGGTGTTCTGCTGGATGTTCAGCACAGCCTTGTTCATCAGACGGCTGCCGTCGGTATTCTTGTTGAACACGGAGGCTTTGGGCGTCGAGAGGTTCGTCAAGCTGTCGTTGCGAATGCCGTTTCGCTGATAAGGATAAGGGTCGCCTTTGAGTCCACGATAGGTCCATGCATCAGAGTTGTCGGCATGGAAAATCGTGCAACGCTGGTGGGAAGCGACGTTGTTCACCGTGTTCTCCTCCCAGGCTTCCTCATCGTAGTCCACATGGAGGATGAGCAGGCCCGCGCCATATAGGTCTTTATCCCACCCCGTGAGCTGACGGTTCTCCAAAAGATAATATTCGTCTTTGTGATTGTCGTTGTAGATGATATACGTGTCGCCACCCTCGCTCAGGGCTTTCATGCCCGTCACCTCGGTGGACTCGGACAACACGATGGGCTCCTGCCAACCGCAGACCATTTTTTCATAGCTGGTGTAGCCCGCAGGACGGTAGCCGTCGCCGCCATACGAGCCTTGGTCCATCAGGTCCCAAGGTCCCATGCCAAAGTTGCTGCCATTGGGGCGTGTGTCGTACATGTCGGGAAGTCCCAAGCAATGGGAGAACTCATGACAGAAGGTACCGATTCCTCCCAGTTTCTCCTGGCCATCGAGCTCGTTTCCACAAGCGTAGGTGTTGATGATGACGCCATCGAGGTTCAGGGTATGGCCTACGGCATCCCACAAGTCCCACTCGTGGGGCCAGATGGTAGCTGATAGGCCTCCGTCGGCCTGTCCCATGCCTGCATAGACCACAAACACCTGATCGACCCATCCGTCGCCATCCCAGTCGTAGTCGGCGAAGTTCACCATGTGGTCCACCAGATTGCAAGCATCGATGATCATCTCGCCCGGACGCACGTCGTCGCCCTCCTCGCCTATATCCTTTCCGTAATAGCCGTAGGCCTGCGGAAGGGTGACAGGACCGAAGACGTCGAAGTCGAGCTCGAACTTACCGCCGCTCTGGTCGAAGAAATAATCCTGCACGCTGCCCTTGAAAGGAAATTCAGCGAAACCGCGCTCGTTGAGCAGTCGGGTGAATATGAGACTGTCGCTCCCCTGGGCGAACTTCTTGTTCGGGTATTGGGCAAGGATGACAAGGCCTTTTTTCTTTCCCGTATAGCGATGGGGGGAATCCATGGGGCGCTTGCGAGCTTGCTTGCGACGTGCCACACTGGCACTCCGTTTCGCCTCCATATCGCGCGTCGCGCGTACATATATTTCATCGTCGCCCGTGCAGACATACTGGCAACCGTTGGCATCCTGCCAATAGTGCAGGATCTCGTCGCCCACAAGTTGTGCACGCACCTCCGTCCCGTCTATCAGGCGCAACGTCTTCCACTGGCCACGACGGGCGGGAACGGCAGAGGCCATCAGCCAACAGCCGAGGGCCAACACGAATAGCGTCAAAAATCGTTGATTCTTCATTATGGGCGCAAAATTACATTTTTTTAACTGAAAGTCAAAATTATCCATCATAAATTTTGTTATCCGAGGAATTGCACGTATCTTTGTACGAAATTTAAAATAAAAACCATCGCAAATGGAAGAAAAAGAGAAAGCGGCAGTGGGACTGCCCGACAACGCGTTTAGAGAATTGAAAGAGGGCGAGAGCTACGAGCCGCTGATGTCGCCCGACAAGTCGTATCCTGAGGTCAACGCATGGTCTGTCACGTGGGGTGTCATCATGGCGATGCTCTTCTCGGCAGCTGCCGCCTACCTCGGCTTGAAGGTGGGACAGGTGTTCGAGGCCGCCATCCCCATCGCCATCATCGCCGTGGGTGTCTCTACAGCCGCCAAACGGTCGAAGGCGCTGGGCGAGAACGTCATCATACAGTCCATTGGAGCTTGCTCGGGATCGGTCGTGGCAGGTGCCATTTTCACCCTTCCTGCCATCTACATCCTCCAGGCAAAATATCCCGAGATGACAGCATCGTTCATCAACATCTTCATCTCGTCGCTCCTCGGAGGCATCATCGGCATCTTGTTCCTCATCCCCTTCCGTAAATACTTCGTGCAGGACATGCACGGCAAATATCCCTTCCCCGAAGCCACGGCCACCACGCAGGTGCTGGTATCGGGCGAGAAGGGTGGCGACCAGGCACGGCCGCTGCTCATCGCGGGCATCGTGGGCGGCCTCTACGACTTCATCGTCGCCACGTTCGGATGGTGGAACGAGAACTTCACCACTCGTGTCGTCGCATGGGGACAACAGTTGGCCGACCATGCAAAACTGGTGTTCAAGGTGAACACGGGTGCGGCTGTGCTCGGACTGGGCTATATCATCGGCTTCCGCTATGCGCTCATCATCTGCCTCGGCTCGCTCGCCGTGTGGTGGCTCATCGTGCCCGGCATCGCTCTCATCTGGGGCGACGCCGTGCTCAACCAGTGGGACCCCTCCATCACGACCGCCGTGGGCGACATGTCGCCTGAGCAGATCTTCAAGGCCTACGGCAAGAGCATCGGTATCGGAGGCATCGCCATGGCTGGCATCATCGGCATCATCAAGTCGTGGGGCATCATCAAGAGCGCCGTCGGACTGGCTGCCAAGGAGATGAAGGGCGGAAAGGCTGACTCGGCAATGGCCAAGCGCACCCAGCGCGACCTTTCGTTCCGATTCATCGGCATCGCCTCCATCCTCACCATCGTTATCACGTTCATCTTCTTCTGGTTCGGCGTGATGGACGGCAACATGCTCTTCGCCCTCGTCGGCATCGTGCTCGTGTCGCTCATCGCCTTCCTTTTCACCACCGTCGCAGCCAACGCCATCGCCATCGTGGGCTCTAACCCAGTGAGTGGCATGACGCTCATGACGCTCATCCTTGCCTCGGTGGTCATGGTGGCCATCGGACTCAGCGGTACCAGCGGCATGCTCGCCGCGCTCATCATGGGAGGCGTGGTCTGCACCGCCCTTTCTGTGGCTGGCTCGTTCATCACCGACCTCAAGATTGGTTATTGGCTCGGCACCACGCCGCGCAAGCAAGAGCAATGGAAGTTCCTCGGCGTCCTCGTATCGGCTGCCACCGTGGGCGGTGTGATGTTGCTGCTCAACGAGACCTACGGATTTGCGTCGGGACAATTGGCAGCACCACAAGCCAACGCCATGGCGGCTGTCATCGACCCGCTCATGAACGGCGTGGGTGCACCTTGGACGCTCTATGCCATCGGAGCCGCCATCGCCATCATCCTGACACTCTGCAAGATACCCGCCCTCGCCTTCGCACTCGGTATGTTCATCCCACTTGAACTGAATATCCCTCTCCTCGTGGGAGGCGCCATCAACTGGTGGGTCACCAGCCGCTCCAACGACGAGAATGTGAACAAAGAGCGCGGTGAACTGGGTACGCTCATTGCCAGTGGATTCATTGCAGGTGGAGCTCTCATGGGCGTCGTGTCGGCATTGCTGCGCTTCGCTGGCTTCAATCCCATCAACGAGGCATGGCTCAGCAGTCCGTCTAGCGAACTCCTCTCCCTCGCCGCCTACATGCTCCTCATCGCCTATTTCATCATGGCAACAAGGAAGAAGGAGAAGAAGAATTAGCTGGAATAGAGGTAGTTAGAAGTTTCTATCCCTTTTACTGACGTAATTCGACGTAGTTCGATACAGTTTTTATAATTCATGGGAGCAAAGGCATCCGCTTTTGCTCCCTCTTTGTTTGGCGTTTTTTATACACGAAGATCCATTGCCTCCAACAAACACCCATAAGGTATTTAAGATTTATTTACACAATTCTGCTATTATCCATGTTAAAAACGCCTTTGTTGAATTTTTTTGAGCCATATAAAAAAGACATTTCGGATAGATTTGGTTAAAAAACGTTATAATTCCCAAATAATTTTCCTGTTGTAACTTTAAAATGTTAAGAATTCTTCTCACAAAATTCATGTTACTTGTCGACAACACACTATTATAATAATAATGTAATTTTGCAGCCGAATGTTTCAATTAGCAGGGATTTGCGTGTTTTATATTACACATTTAATAATCCATTTACATTATTATTATAATTTATAACTCAATCATATCAAACAAAAACTAAACAATAATGAAAAAGTATTATCTTTTATTAGCATTAGTATGTGTACTGGGGGGTAGAGTCCTAGCACAGGAGAATTATCAGTATGTCGGAAGTATTGATTTCCACGGATTAACTGAAAATTATGATGGACAGAATCAAGGAATTGTATGGGATGATAACAACTCTCTTTCAAGTGTACAAAGTAATACTCCATACATTGATGTTAATTTTGCTAACGACACACGTCGAGTATCGTTACATGTGGACGATACAGAATATTGGCGTATCGGCACTAGCAGCGAAATCGGTGGTACGTATTTCCAAATGCATAATAGAGATGGATGGAAATCTATATACATCGATAATCTGAAACAAGGTGACAAAATTAGACTCACAACCAATCCTACAAAACAATGCGCTATTTGGTCTAATAATACGAGTTTAGGCAATCAACATCGTTTTACCACAACTACAGATGTTCCCTATGTAGAGTTTACTGTTACAAGTGATGGTTCTGTGCAGATACAATGTATTGCCCAGTATGCAGGTATCCATACAATTGAATTATATGTAGATCCAGATTATGAAGTAATTGAGCCGAGAGACCCCTTCTTCAACTACGATCCCGGCTATGAAGTCTATGACTTCTTTGAAGTACGTGATGAGATTTTGGACCGAGATAACGATGGTAATATTACCGCTGGACCAACTGACAACACCCAACATACAGACTATACCGTTAAAGACGCAGATTTCAATTTAAATGGTAACAATGCTCAGTACTTTACATTTAATGACAATGGTCTGACACTGAATAACAGAATTGCCATAAGTCAATCTGGCAGATGGCGTTTTACCAGAGGTTTGGTTGTTCCAAATAGTGTCAATGATGCTTACTTCAGCATCTCCAACTTGAAGAAGGGTGACAGAGTGCAGATTTTCTACTTGGGAGAGGCACCTATTTTCGCCAGTCAGGAAGATGGTACCTATAATGGTTGTTCTGCATTCTACGACAGATGGAACGATGGCGATTTTAATCCTGATGATGGAGATCATTTTATTCTCCAGAATAACACAAATCAGGTAGAATATATCGCCACTCGAGAAGAGGGTACAATTCGTCGAGACGAGCAAATTACTCAGGCAGAGGCTACGCTTTATTCAAGTGCTGTATACGTGATTACGGAAGATGGACACATGGATTTCCGTCTTAGTAAAAATCCTACCTACACGCGTATTGTTAAGGTTTATATCTGGAGTGATCACCAAGCGACGATGATTGACGATTATAGTGAGCGTAACTATCAATACACTTCCCATTTCGACATTACAGGTGAGTTGCAGGCCAAGGAGCACATTGTTCCTGGTGGCTTGGAGGTGCGTATTGGTAACGAAGATAAGAGCCAGCATGCCATCGTGGTGGCTTCAAAGGAAGGTCCCGTGTCATTCGTCAACGCTGTGGATGGTTTCAAATTGCCTGGTGTTACAGGTTCTGTTCAAGACGGCATTCAGATCAATTTTAACTTAGGTGATAATAACATAAACAACATTCCCACCACAGGTACGTTCTATAAGTTCATGCCTTTGGAGAGCGGCACGATGAAGGTGAAGTTCACACCATATAGTATGTACTACTATCGCTATGACATTAAAGGTAATGCCATTTATTTTGATGAGGGTGGTAGAGATCAAAACGGGAGAAATCACTCGGCATGGAGAGAAGAATTTGGCCGTGGCAATGAGCAAACAGTTAATAGGGCTTGTCCATACTATGTTAAAGTATCCGCTGATAATGGAAACACCTTCTCTGATGTCGCTTCCACAGATATTACTTGGACTGGTGGTAGTTCAGAGCTCATGAATGGAGGTGAAGGAGAGTTCGTACTCGAAGTTGAAGCAGGCAAGATTTATTACCTGTTTGGCGGTTGGACTTCAGGAGCAAACGGAGATAACACCAATCTCAACAATTTTGATTTTATGTTTATTCGTGATATAAATGATAATAAAATTACACCCCATGCTTGTGGTGTTGCTGAGCTCTTCGATGTAGCCTTTACTCCTTCCAAACAAATCTATCCGTTGGCCAAGTGGGTACCCAGTGGAACCACAGAAGACAATGATCTGGCCGTTGTAGTAGGTTACCACGACACTGAACTAACCGTAAAGAAGATGTCTGGTAATATTACACAATGTGATCCGTATCTTTATGAAACAACAGAGAATGGAAAAACAATCCATAAGCTGGGTATCAGGAATATTCAGTTCAAGGATGGCGAAAACCCTGGTGGCGTTGTCCTGATCAAGTTTGGCACAAATGTTGGCGGAAGCATAAACTACTATAAAGTTGATCCAGTATATGCCTTCACCGTGGCATACGATGCTAACTATCATTCAACATCCAGTTATGCTGAGGAGTTAAGAGGTCATACATGGGATTTCTCATCTAGCTCACTAAATGGTTTGGAATGGGATCCCACTACGGAGGTGCCAACTCGTACCAAGGACATTAATAATGATAACATTAATGATGTGTTTGAGAATATCACCTCTCAAAACTACGCAGAAGACGTATCCTTCGGCACCTATTTCAATAATTTCTTTGACGATGGTGAGGATTCTGGTATAAACCAAAATTCTTTCCTCTACGGAGAAATGGATTATGTAGACAATGGTGTCAATCGTTCCGACTGGATGTTCAACTACCGCTTGCAAAAGAACCTCGTGAATTACGACCCGCGTTTCCTGAACAAATATGACATGGAAGGTGATAATGCCGATATGATCTGGGATACCGAGGGTATCGTCATTAAGGCACATTCAAATACGAGCTGTATCTTCAATGAGTTTGGTAATGGTGACATCCATTCTTCCCAGAAAGATCCCGACCGCTATGTAGGTATTCTCTCTGGTGGCAGCTTCCTTATCCCACATCTGAATAAAGACGACCGCGTGATTATCTACATGGGTAGTGGAACTGATCCTGATGAATATGATATTGAAGATATGAAGTTCCACATCACCAATGCTCGTGATGCTGAGTATAAACTGATTTCAGAGGATGACGTTTACTTAGCTGGCGGTTCTCAATGGAAGGGAAAAGAAGGTGATAACAACTATCGTGGCTGCTACCACTTCTTCGCCCAGAATGATGGCGATATGGAATTCACGTTGGAGGGTTCTAACTCCATCTGTAAGCTCTACAAGATCCAGATTTATCGTGGCGACCGCATCAACACCAATGAGGTGGTTGGTGAAACTGACAATGACAAGTTCCTGCTGTGGAGCAGGGCTGCTGACCCCAACGATAATACAGGGAAGGAAATAGGCCCCACATACAATTGGACGCTAAACTACTTCGGCAAGGATCAGAAACTGGCAGACGGAACCAATGGCGTAAATAACGGTATTGTAAATTATAATGCTTACTTCGCTAAGAGCGGAGCAAACATTAACAACAATGGGTTCACCACCAGTACTGAAACCGATCCCACAAAAGCCACATACAACACTTTCACCTACACACATGACTATGGTCAAATCGGTACTTTCCGCATGCGCGGCAAAGACATGGAGAAGAACATGAAGTACGTGGCCGACTATGGCGAACATAATGTAACGGTTGCTTACCAAGAAACAATGCCTTATCCTTACACATGGGACTTCATGGATATGACTGGCTATGGAAACAATGTCCAAAGCTTCGTCTATGAAGATGGCATTGGGTCATTAATGACAACCAAGCCCGACTGGTATGTCAATGACAATCCTACGCTTTGGGATAATTCTTATGAGAAGACTTCTACAGACCTCTCTCTCTGGGAAGTGGATTCTCAGGATGGAACCTATTACCTGCGCCTGAACAGTCAGTCTGGGCAGACAAACTCCAACCTGAAGGCAAAAGATAATATCTTTGAAACGGCCAAGGACATAGACGGCAACCAGGTTTGGGCAAACGGAGCAGTAGTTCCCGAAACACAAGGTCTGTGGTTCTACACACTTAATAACAATAGGAACAACTATACATGGGGAGTTACTAACGACGGTTTAGCATTTAACGGACTTAGTACAACTATTCAGAAGGTAGTAGTTCCAAACGTACCAGCTGGTGCAGCAGTTTATGTGCGCATGCAAACGGACCGGGATGCCTATGGACATGAATTCATGTTTAAGGGTGGAAACACGAATTACAAAGTCTACGGACCGGAATTGGTTGAAGGAACTACCGATGAGTATATTCTAGCCATCAAGAACGAAGGGGCCAAGCGGCACCTCACCCTCTCATTGGCAGGATATCAGCTGAAGAAACTGGCTGTATCTACTGACCCGAAGTCGGTAAACATTAAGGGCTATGCCTCCGAGAGTCGAGACCATGCGATCGATGCAGCGCTGCTTCCTTACTTCACTGGCAAGAAGATGAAGTCTTATCTGGTGAGCGATCCTGACTATAAGGAGCACACCCTTACGCTGACAGATGTGAGCACATCGACAAGTAGCTATGTGATTCCTGAAAATACTGGTTATGTCATTTACAATCCCGACAACGCTAATGACACAGGCGAATTCAACCCATTCTGGGATGGAGAAGAAGAAACCATTACCGACAAAGGATTCCATCTCTTCGTTCCTGACAT
>JAFYYV010000048.1 GCA_017557405.1 Prevotella sp. | reverse complement strand
GGCATGGCGCATTTACATCCGCCAGAATCATCTTGACACCGACAATGCTATTCACTACAACTTGCCTAAAACACAGGAAAGCGCCATCGAACAATATCTGGAAGTGAGTGGTTTCCCCACCTACCGACTTGTAGATACCACTGGGCGACTCGTCCCCGGCGGTGCTCCCTGGCCCTCTAATCCGAGTGCAGTAGTCGCCGCCATTGAACAACTACTGAATAAATGATAGAACAAGATGAACTACGACGAAATAAACTCAAATAACAATTCGTGACCCATTCACTTTATGTCTAACTTTCAAAAAAAACAGTAAGGATTATGGAGAACCCGACATTACCTACCAACTGGCTGGCAGCGCTGAGCAACGCCAACCACGACGGCACGACACAGCAGATTGACGATGCCGTCGGAAACTTTGAGACCGAGAACCAGGTGTTCCTACAGAAGACCTGTTTCATAACAGAAGTAGTATAGGTCACAAAAATCAAAGGCTATATTATAGTTAAATGGTAAGCCTATCATTTTGCAAACTAACACAATTCAATTCAGTATAAATGGGGCGATAGCTCGTTAAATAATGTTATCACGCCAAAAACACGCCAAAAATTTCGTGAACGCCAAAAAGAAAAGGTGGCCGATTACTCGACCACCATGCTTTACAACGTACTGACTGTCAGGAACTTATTGTCAGCTTGTTTTAAGCGGTTGCAGGGCCAACTCCTGCGATTGACAACCTTGCGTTGTCGGGATGAGGCGACTCGAACGCCCGACCCCTACGTCCCGAACGTAGTGCGCTACCAACTGCGCTACATCCCGAATGCTTTTTATAAGCGGGTGCAAAGATACAATGTTTTTTTGAAATACGGGCAAAAATGGCACAAAAAAATTGAAAAACACCACAAGCCGCATTAAATGATGCCGAACTGATGGAGGAAAACAGCGGCTATGCAAAGTGGGCAAACATATCGAACAGCAAAGAGCCACAAAGGGAAGACGCGTGTGCGAAGGGTTCCCCAATTGGTGAGCTCATCACGAAGAATTTGCTTAGGTACATACCACCCCAAGAACAGGCATGTGAGGAATGAGCCGAGGGGAAGCAAGTATTGTGCCGTGAGATAGTCGCAGAAATCGAGGAACGGCATTCCTGAGACTTTCAACCCATCGACAGCACCCATCGACAACGAACAGAAAACGGCGATAATGCTGCACACCAACGTTGTTACCCATGCACCACGACGCCGCGAAACATGCAATTCTTCGTAGAAGAAAGCCGTGCCTATCTCATGCATAGAGATGGTGGATGTGAGGGCTGCCAACGACAACAATCCATAGAACAAGATGCCCACCACATAGCCCACGACGGGCATGGCGGAAAAGGCCTGTTGGAAGACGTTAGGCAGTGTGATGAAGATGAGCGAAGGGCCGCTGTCAGGACTCACGCCCACCGAGAAGGCTGCAGGAAATATCATCAAGCCGGCAAGGATGGCGATGGCTGAATCGATGAGAGCTATCTGAACAGCCGAACGCAACAGATTGGTTTGGCGACTGAAATAGCTGGCATAGGTGCAGAGACAAGCCGTTCCGAGCGAAAGCGAGAAGAACGCCTGTCCCAACGCTTCGAGAAAAACGCTATGGTTGAGTTTCGAGAAGTCAGGCTTCAACAGGAACTCCACACCTTTGCTGGCTCCAGGCAACATGCATGATGCAGCCACAATTATAATCAATAACACGAAAAGCGTAGGCATGAGCAGGTTGGAAGCCTTCTCTATACCACCTCGAACACCACGTATCACCACGAGATGGGTGATGAGAATGAAGGCGACTGCCCAAAGTGTAGGTTTCAGAGGATTCGACGAGAACGCCAGAAAGTAGTTCTTCACATATTCGGGGTCGCCACTGACGTGCCCCATTAGCGATGCGAACAGATATTGCAGGCACCAACCCGCCACAACAGCATAGAACCCGAGGATAATCATCGAGGTGAAAACACCAAGATAGCCGATGAAAGAAGAAGGATGATGAGTGTTGGGTGATGAGGTGTTGGTGGATTGACTCATTTTTGCATACGCCCGCGCAGCATTGGAGGCTCCATGTCGTCCGATAATGAATTCGCACAACATGCCCGGAATACCCAACAACACCACACAAAGCAGATAGAGGATGATAAAGGCCGCACCACCGTTTTGCCCCGTCATGTAGGGGAAACGCCAGATGTTGCCTAGTCCGACTGCCGAACCTGCCGTCGCCAATATCACACCTATCTTGGTTCCGAAGTTTCCACGTTGTTCCATACGTTGTGCCGTTTTGTTGGGGCAAAGATACGAAAAAGTGAAGAAGTAGAACCATAATCTAAATATTTTTTATATCTTTGTGGCAGAAACCTAATAATAATCCTTATGCTGAGAACACTTTCCTTTTTCTTGATGATGGCATTCGCAAGCCTGAGATGCCAAGCCGCAGTGGTTTTTCCCGAAGTGAGTACCGACGGAAACGAACATTGGTATTACCTTCAGATGCAGAACGGCATGGGCGTGGTGGCCTCGCGGGGTGAGAACACGCGGGCGGTAACGGCAAACGCTATGGAAAACCAAACAAGTCGCCAATTGTGGAAAATCGTGGCGGTCGATGGCAACCACTATCGGCTGATAAGCCAAGGGGGACAGACGCTCTACTACGACACTGACGATGGCATGTTCAGAACAAAGGCTGCACCGACATCGGGCTATGCCGTCTTCCAAATCGTGACAACCACGTGCGCCGGTTACGAGGGATACGAGTTGTTTGTCGACCAAAAAGGCGACAGCAATGCCTATATGAACCAATGGGGTGGCGCGGGAATCGACCGTGAGTTTGGTTGTTGGACGAAAGGCGATGTGAACAACCCGTTCCAATTCGTGGCAGAGAACGACATGCTATTCAAAGACACGAAACCCTCTTCTGTGCAAGAAACGAGCATCACGGGCAGCACCGATTGGAAACCCGCGCACAAGCACACACTATGGTACAAAAAGCCCGCTACAGTGTGGATGACCTCGACATTGCCTATTGGCAACGGACAGTTTGGCGCCTGCGTGATGGGAGGTGTGAGACGCGACGAGGTTCAGTTCAACGACAAAACCCTATGGCGAGGACATGTGGGCAACGTGGTGGGCAACGCGCAATATGGTTCGTACCTGAACTTTGGCAACCTGTACATCACCACGATAGGAAGTCAGCCCAATGCCACCAACTACAGACGTTGGCTCGACATCGACGAGGCTGTGGCAGGAGTGGCATACACCGCCGATGGCGTGGACTTCGAACGTGAATACATTGTCTCCTATCCCGACAATGTGTTGGCCATTCGATACACGGCTTCGCAGGCGGGGAAAATCAGCAGGAACCTCTTGTTATACAACGCCAACGGTACGAAACCCTCGTATAGCGTCGACAATGGCGTAGGGATAGCAATCTTCAATGGTACCGCAGATCGGACGGGGTCGAAAAACGACGAATCCTACTATTGTCTGATGAAGGTAGTTACTGAAGGAGGAGCCGTTAGCGTGGCTGAGACGGGTGGCATCGATGTGGAAGGTGCCGATGCCATGACGATTTACTTGCTGGGTGCTACCAACTTCTCACCCGACAACGATGACTATTTCTACGACGAATCGCTCCTGCCGCCACGCGTCGAGGCGTGTGTCAACGCGGCGCTGGAGAAAGGATATACTAGCATCATGGCCGACCACAAGAGCGACTACAAGGCTCTCTATGACCGTTGCACGCTGAATATCGCACCCGACAAAAATGATGTGCCCACATCGCAACTCATCAACGACTTCGCCAAAGACAACGACAACAACCTGCTGCTAGAGGAAATGTATTTCTGCTACGGGCGATATCTGATGATTGGTTGCAGTCGAGGCGTAGACCTACCCAGCAACTTGCAAGGTATTTGGAACAACAGCAATAGTCCCGCGTGGAACTCGGACATCCATTCGAACATCAACGTTCAGATGAACTATTGGCCTGCCGAAGCCACCAACCTGAGTGAACTTCACCTGCCTTTCCTGAACTATATCAAACGCGAAGCGTGCGAGCGGTCGCAATGGCGTGCCAACGCAAAGCAGATTGCTGGCCAGACCGTCGGATGGACGCTCACCACCGAGAACAACATCTATGGCTCTGGATCGAACTGGATGCAAAACTACACCATCGCCAACGCCTGGTACTGCATGCATCTGTGGCAGCATTATCGTTACACGCTAGACAAGGAATACCTGAAGCAAACGGCGTTGCCCGCCATGAAGTCGTGCTGCCAATACTGGATGGAACGACTGAAACTGGCTAACGACGGGACCTACGAATGTCCGAACGAGTACTCTCCCGAGCATGGACCTGGTTCGGAGAACGCTACGGCTCATTCACAACAACTCGTCTGGGATTTGTTCAACAACACACTCCAAGCCTATGAGATTCTGGCAGAGAACGATGATGCTTTCATCAAGGAATTGAAGAACAAATTCGAGAAACTCGACAAAGGAACCGCCATCGAGACTATTGGTGGAAAACCGCTGCTCCGCGAATGGAAATACACATCGCAGAAGACGGTGTCCTCCTACAACTCCCACCGCCATTTGTCGCACCTCATCGGTTTGTATCCTGGCAACCAAATCGCAGACGACATCGATCCCGACATCTATGAAGCTGCTGTGAACTCACTGAACACACGTGGATACGAGGGTACCGGATGGTCGATGGGGTGGAAAATCAACTGTCACGCCCGAGCCAGGAACGGAGAGATTTGCCAACAGCTCATCGCTCAGGCGCTACACATCCAAACCAACACCGGGAATAGCGAGGGTGGCGGTATCTATGAAAACCTTTGGGATGCCCACACACCCTACCAAATCGACGGAAACTTCGGTGCTACCGCAGGTATGGCCGAGATGCTGATGCAAAGCCATCGCGGGAAAATCGACATCCTTCCCGCTTTGCCTTCTGTATGGAAAACGGGAAGCGTGAAAGGGTTGCGAGCCGTGGGCAATTTCGGTGTGGACATCAGTTGGGAGAACGGGAAACCAACCACCATCAATATCGTTTCTGACAGCGGCGAGAGGGCTATTGTGAGATACCCAGAGGCTTCCATCTGCTTCGACATCACCGACAATAATGGCCAACCAGTAGATGTCGTCACCGTGAATGCCGATGAGGTGGCTTTCGAGACGCAGGCCGGCAAGACCTATCATCTCGTTTTCAACGGGAAAAGCTATCAACAACGATGCGACATCTTGACCGATGGCGAATATCTCATCAGCACCATCAACAAAGACGGAAAGGAATTGTTTCTAGGCGCATCGAACGCTCGAGCCACCTTGTCCGATGATAAAGAGGCAGAAGGT
Source organism: Prevotella sp. (assembly GCA_017557405.1). Lineage (GTDB taxonomy): Bacteria > Bacteroidota > Bacteroidia > Bacteroidales > Bacteroidaceae > Prevotella. The sequence goes on along the minus strand of JAFYYV010000048.1, from coordinate 134,095 downwards.
AATCTGTGGGTCATCACGCCCTATCCTGCCGATGAGTATTTGGGAACCGACCCAAGTCTCATCTTCCAAAAGGAAGGAAAACTCTACACGATTGTCAACAAGAAGAACACGTTAAGCCTCAAAAACATGTCTAGCTTGGGGCAAGGTTCTATCACTTCGACCTATCTGCACCCCATCTACATGAACACTTACACGAAGGGCTATGCCATCCGCGCCTCAAACCTCACCTCACACCAAAGATATTACGACGCATGGTATTCTAATGGCGATGGCACGCTTTCCTACGATTCCGCCGAGCCCGTCTATTGTTGGAACATCAAATTCGTCCAGACCTCGTCAATTGAAAATTTACAATTGACAATTGACAATTATTGTCTCTACGACCTGCAAGGAAGGAAAGTTGCACAACGATTCAACGGCCTCGAAAACCTACACCTGAAAAAAGGAATCTACATTCAACAGGGACGCAAAGTGGTCATCAGATGACACCAAACTGGTGCAACATGATGGCGGCAATGGCCGCAGGACAAACAAAACGAATGAGGAAGAGGTAGGTGGAGAACAGCGTGGTGCGCAATGTTCCCCAGTTGGTAAATTCGTCCTTGACCAACTTGCGAGGCACAAACCAACCTAAGAACAGACAAGTGAGGAAACCACCGACAGGCAGGAAGATTTGTCCTGTGACAAAATCAAAAACGTCGAATAACGGTTGACCTGCTATAGAAAGTCCTTCAACGGCTCCCAACGAGAGCGAGCAGAAGGCTCCGATGATGCAGGTAGTGATGGTCACGATGAGCGCTCCACCTTTGCGCGATATGTGCAACTCCTCGAAAAAGAAGGCGGTGGAGACCTCATGTAGCGACATGAGCGATGTTAGAGCTGCCAACGACAACAGCACATAGAACAATAACGAAATCACCCAACCCAGCCAAGGTACAGCGGAAAATGCCTGATTGAAGACATTGGGCAACGTGATGAAAATGAGTGATGGGCCACTATCGGGGCTCACACCCACCGAGAAAGCCGCTGGGAATATCATCAAACCTGCCAAGATGGCCACTAAACAATCGACCACGCTGATTTGAACGGCAGAAGAGAGCAGATTCGTCTGACGACTGAAATAGCTGGCATAAGTGCAAATACATCCCATCGCGATGCTCAACGAATAGAAACTCTGTCCTAAAGCGCCCAAGAAGACGCCTCGGTTGAACTTCGAGAAATCGGGATTGAACAGGAATTCCACACCCGCCTTTGAGCCTGGCAACATGCACGAGGCAACAACGATGATGAGCAAAAGAACGAAAAGGGCAGGCATCAGCAACTTGGAAGCCCGCTCAATTCCTCCACGAACACCGTGGATGATGACAAAATGACAAATCAAAAGAATGACGACTGTCCAGAAGATGGGGGTAATGGGAGATGTTGAGAACTCCTTGAAATACGAGGCAACGAAAGTAGAGTCACCCTTCAGTTCGCCCACAATCGAGGCATAAACATATTGCAGACACCATCCACTCACCACCGCATAATAGCCAGTGATGAGAAAACCGGTGAGTACACCCATGTATCCGACCCATTTCCAAGGCGAACCTCCCGAAAGTTTCGTATAGGCACGTGCCGTGTTGCTGGCTCCGTGACGTCCTATGATGAACTCGCTCACCATACAAGGAATGCCCAACAACAACACGCAAATGATATAGATGAAGATGAAAACCGCACCGCCATTCTCACCTGCCATATATGGAAAGCGCCACACATTGCCTAAGCCGACAGCAGAACCTGCCGTTGCCAATATCACGCCCAACTTGCTTCCAAAATTCGCTCTTTCTTCTGCCATATTTTTACAAAAAGACTTTCTTGGGTGCAAAATTATAAAATAATTGGCACAAAAACAGCAAAACTGGAAGAAAAACCCGCTCACCACATATAGGTTCTCTCAATTTTGTAAAGAAAATTCTGAACTTTGGTGCCACGAGAAGGCCAACATTTTGAAAAAAATGTTCCTCGTGGGCAAATACGCGAGTTTTGAGCATTTTCGGAAAACATTGACAGTCAACAACTTCCGTTTTCTTGACAATAAATGAGCTTGTCAGAGGTATACATCTGACCTCCAAGAGCTATGGAATGAGCTTGTCATAGCTATGCTTTGAGGGCGTCAGATGCCACATGTGAGCAGGTCAAAGCATAACTATGAACGCCTCAGATGCCACATGTGACAATTTCGTATGTGAAAAACAAGGAAATTGAAGCGTAAAAGTCGTTTTATTACTCATTTTTCTTTTCTAGATTGAATGGAAAAGTTGACAAGAATTTGTAAAAATAAATACCACAGAATAAGTATTCGAAACAACAAAAACATTTATTCTGTTCTTATTAAATCGAATTTTTTGTACCTTTGGCTTTGCCGAAGTTACTCTCGTTCGGAAAATTACATATAAATTTGCATTTTCTCTCTCTTATTCGTAACTTTGTATCGCAAAAAGAAAAAAGGAAATGATGAACAAACTGAGAAATATAGGCAAGAGATATCCATTAACAAGTATTCTGATTGTGGTCATCTGGATCATCTGCCTGTTGCCCATCCCTGAGAATGTGCCGCTGGGCGATGTTCCGATGATGGACAAATGGACGCATTTCGTGATGTACGGAACACTCTGTACGGTCATGTGGTTGGAGTATCTTCGCCGGCATCAAACAAAAAATGCGGGCAGATTGTTCTTGCTCGCATTCCTCGCGCCCATCGTGATGAGCGGATTGATTGAATTGGCACAAGCCTACCTGACAAACGGCAATCGCAGCGGCGACTGGCTCGACTTCGTGGCCAACAGCATAGGCGTGGTGCTGGGCAACATTATCGGAATTCTTCTGGCAGCGTATCGCGCCAAAGTGAGAAGGGATACATAAGCATGTGCTTGTTGTAGAAACGGCGGTCGCCTGTGACTTCAGGACCGATGAAATCGGGCTTTTTGAAGGCATCCCTTTCATTTTTGAGTTCCACCTCAGCCATCAAAAGCCCGTCGTTGTCGCCATGAAACTCATCGACTTCAAACGTGTGTTCACCGCTTTTCACAAGATAGCGATGCTTGTCAATCACACCACCTCGACACAATTTCAACAAGTTCTCAGCCTCGTCCATCGTGATTTCTTTCTCGAACTCATAGCGTGAGAGCCCTCCATCGACACTTTGCCCCTTGATGGTAAGGAAAGCCTCCTCTTTCTCATCACTTTTTCGCAACCGAATTCGCACGGTGGCATTGTCGCATGGGATGTAGCCTTGCTTGATATGACTACATGAAAAGGCGGCGCGTTTGAATGCGTCGCCCTTTTTCACAAGGAACTTCCTTTCTATTTCAAGTCCACTCATAATCAACTATTAGAAAGTCAACATCATGTAAATGAGATAAATGACTGCCAATGCGACGAGCACACCGAATATCCAGTTTACAACTTTGCGTCCTTGTTCCTCTTGCTTTTTTTTGTAAGCCTCACGCTTTGGATTCTTTCTTTTACTCATAGTCGTAATATTTTATGTTTTTAGGTTATTGTTCATCATCGTTGACAGGGAACTCCATCAGATAAGCCTTGATGAATTCGTCAATCTTTCCATCCATCACAGCATCGACGTCTGTCGTCTGGTAATTCGTGCGATGGTCTTTCACACGACGGTCGTCGAACACGTAGCTGCGAATCTGACTTCCCCATTCGATTTTCTTCTTTCCTGCCTCAATCTTCGCCTGAGCCTCCAAACGCTTCTTCATAGCGCGGTCGTAGAGTTGGGATTTCAGCAGCAACAAGGCTTTCTCCTTGTTCTTCGGCTGGTCGCGGGTTTCGGTGTTCTCAATGAGAATTTCCTCTTCTTCGCCCGTGTCGGGGTCGGTGTACCAATAACGAAGTCGCACACCCGACTCCACCTTGTTCACATTCTGACCACCCGCACCACTGCTTCGGAACGTGTCCCATGAGAGTTTGGCAGGATCGACATACACCTCGATGGTATCGTCGACAAGCGGTGAGACAAACACCGAAGCGAACGAGGTCATGCGCTTGCCTTGTGCATTGAACGGCGAGACGCGAACCAACCGATGCACACCGTTCTCGCTTTTCAGGAAACCGTAGGCGTATTCACCACCCTCAATCTCCATCGTGACACTCTTAATGCCAGCTTCATCACCATCCTGAAGGTTCGAGATGGTGACCTTGTGCCCATGAGCCTCAGCCCATCGCATATACATACGCATCAACATAGAAGCCCAATCCTGGCTCTCGGTGCCACCAGCACCCGAATTTATCTTCAATACGCAATCCATCGGGTCTTCCTTCTGGCGTAGCATGTTCTTCAGCTCCAAATCCTCAATGGCCTTGATGGCCTTCTCGTAGTCGGCATCAACTTCTTCTTCTGTAACCATTTCGTCGCGATAGAAGTCGAAAGCCAATTGCAGTTCATCAGCGTACTGCCGCACTTCTTTATATCCCTTGATCCATTTCTCGATGCCCTTCACCTTCTTCATCTGCTCCTGCGCTCGCTTCACGTCTTCCCAGAAGTCAGGAGCTTGTGTTCGCAATTGTTCCTCCTCGAACTCCATCTGCTTCTGTTCGATGTTCAGATAGCGATAGAGCGAGTCGGCTCGGTCAAGGACATCTTTCAGTTGGTCTTGTGTTATCATTCTTTTTTATTCTTCGTACATTTTGTCAATCAAATCCTTGAAGTTACGATTCACGACAGCTCGTTTCAGTTTCAAGGTATTTGTCAATTCGCCACTCTCCATCGAGAAATGATGGGCGATGAGCGTAATTCGTTTGATTTTCTCATAATGTGCCAGACGCTGCTGCAAGGTATCGATGCGCTCCATGATCATGTCGTGCACTTCCTTGCTTTGGCAAAGTTGCTCTCGGTCCTCGAATTTCAAACCTTTGCTGTTCGCCCATTCCTCAACCAGTCGGAACTCGGGCACAATCAAAGCCGAAACAAACTTGCGCTGGTCGGCGATGACCGCCACTTGGTCGATATACTTGTCCACCAGAAGCATGGCCTCGACCATCTGCGGAGCAATATACTTACCGTTGGAAGTCTTATACAAATCCTTGATGCGCTCCGTGAGGAACAGTTCGCCATTGCGCATGTAACCAGCATCTCCCGTATGGAAGAATCCATCTGCATCGAAAGCAACTGCATTCGCATCATCACGCTTATAGTATCCGCATGTGATGGTTGGACCCTTGAGCAAGATTTCACCATCCTCACTAATCTTCACCTCGATGCTACTGATAGGTCTGCCCACCGAACCAATGGTGTAGGCCTCGCCCAGATGGTCGCACGAAACGGTGGCAAGACTCTCTGTAAGACCATAACCCACAACCATGTTGATACCCACAGAATGGACGAACTCCTCGACTTCGGGTGAAACATAAGCACCTGCCGTGGGGAAGAAATGGGCATTTTCAAGTCCAATCTGCTTGCGCAAGATACTCATGACAGTATTGTTGAGCACTTTGTACTCCATTGCCAACGACATAGGTGGGCGTTTTCCGCGACTGAGGTATTCGATATTGTATTTCCTTCCGACAGCCAAAGCATGACGGAAAAGCTTCTGCTTGGCAGCCGACGAATTCTCAATCTTGTCCTTCACAGCCATATACACCTTCTCCCAGAAACGAGGAACCGAGCACATGCACGACGGATGCGTCTCACGCATCGACTGCTGAATCTCCTTCGGATAGGTGTTCAAAATCAGATGAGCACCTTCGCTCAGACATAGATAAGCCCATCCGCGTTCAAAGATATGAGCCAAAGGCAGGAAACACATCACGCGGTCTTTCTCTCCCACAGGCACGCACTCGTCGTTGGCTTTCATGGCCGCGTCGTATTGCTTGTAGGTCAATATCACACCCTTCGACTCTCCTGTGGTTCCACTCGTATAGATGATGTTGCAAACATCGTCGTAACTGGCTTGTTTCCACAACTCCTCCACTTCCGTCTGACGAGGGAGATTCTCACCCAATGCGATGAAATCCTCGAAATAGAGGGCATTGGGGTCGTGGGTGGAAATCCTTACGCTATGGTCGAAGATGATGATGCGCTCCAACGTGGGGCAAAGGGCGAAAATGCGATGAGCCTTATCATATTGTTCCTGCTCACCCACAAAAAGGAAGCGCACCCCAGCATCTTGCACCACATATTGGATTTGCTGCTCGCTCGAAGTCGCATAAATGGGTATGGAGATGGCACGAATGCCATAAGCACCAAAGTCGGTATATAGATATTGAATGCAATTCTGCGCAAACACAACAATGTTTTCCTGAGGCTTCACTCCCAGGTTCAACATGGCATTCGATACCTGTTTAACTCTCAATGAGAACTGTTTCCAAGAAACTTGTTTCCATTCCAACGAGCCGAACATGCGGAAGGTCAAAGCCGCACGATTGCCGTATTTTTCGGCTTGCTCGTGAATGAGCACCGAATAATGACTGTTGTTCTGCATATAGCTATTTGTTTAATAATTGCAAAAGTAAAGCAAAAACATCAAAAATACAAACTTTTCAGCATTTATTTTGACCTTTCGCGAAAAATACTTTCACAAAATAGACTATATGTGCAACTGCTTTACACCTTATATAATAATAGAAGTTGGGTTTTTCAAAAAATGTGCACCTCTTATTTGTAAAAATTCTTCTCGTATGCGGCAAATTCATCTTTCTTCAGCACACAACGCTTGAACCACGACACAATGAAGCCTGTGCCATAGCCCATCAGCTGCACAAAGGCGGCAGGAACGGAAAGCAATCCCACCCAAAGGCTGCGGTTCTTGATGCTGGAATGGATGAAAATGATGAGCGAATAAAGAAGTAGGGGGAACAAGCCCAACACAAAAGACACCATTCCCACACCTTGGTGCATGTTGTCAGTGGGACGAAGTCCGTGAGCATCCAACCATTCGCCTTCGGCATAGAGTTCAATACCATTCAGGATGAGCAGGAGTAAGCAGATGACGCCCAAAGTGAAAACCATCGGAAGCAGGTGGACGAGTTTCAGCGTACCTGGGTGGCGTTTCATCAGATTGATGCGGGCGATACCGCTATTATACACTTGTTTCCAAAACTTTTTGAAGTCTGTGCGGCGTTTGTGCCACACCCACGCATCGGACAGCAACTGAGGCTTGTAGCCGGCTTCGCAAATGCGATAAGAAAAATCGATGTCCTCGCCAAAACGCATGCGCGAGAATCCACCCAACTGCAGATAGACATCGCGGCGCACACCCATGTTGAACGAACGAGGGAAGAATTTGTCAAGTTTTGCCTTTCCACCGCGAATGCCACCTGTCGTGAAGAATGAAGTCATCGAATAGCTGATGGCTTTCTGAACAGGTGTGAACGACTCGTGGGCGGCATCAGGACCTCCCCATGCAGCGAGTTCATCATCAATACCTTTCTCCACCGCTTCCAGATAACCAGGAGGCAGCACGACATCGGAGTCGAGCACGATAAGCCATTCGCCCTCAGCGCGTTCGGCGCCATAGTTGCGGCTCTGTCCAGGGCCACTGTTGGGCTTCATGAAATACCTCAATTGCAGTTGTTGCTCGTACTTGTGGCACACCTCCTCGCATGGAATGCTGGAGCCGTCTTCCACGATGATGACCTCAAAGTCGTCGAAGGTTTGTGCGACAAGACTTTGAAGCAATTCGTCCACCTCGTCGGGACGATTGAAAACTGGTACGATAATCGAATATTTCATGGTGCATACATTTAAAAATGGCAATTGACAGCAGACAATCGTGTTTTTTACAAGCACAACCTATCTAATGCCAATTGCCAATGGTGAATAAGACATAGTCTTGTAATCTTTTATTGTCCGTTATTGTTTGTTTGACGTAATACCGAACAAAAAAGTTGCAGTGTGGGAATTTTATTCCTTCACACGCTGCAGATAGCTGCCGTCGCGAGTATCGACGAGCACCAGTTCGCCTTCCTCGATGAAGAGGGGCACGCGAATCTCAACACCTGTCTCGAGCGTAGCGGGCTTCAGCGAGTTGGTGGCTGTGTCGCCCTTGATACCAGGCTCCGAGTGAGTCACACGCAAGGTGGTCTTCACAGGCATTTCGGCATAGAGAATGGTGTTGGTGTCAGCATCGCTCACAACCTCCACCACGTCGCTCTCCTTCATGTAGTCGACGCCAGTAATCAGGTCCTTTGCGATGGGAATCTGGTCGTAGGTCTCCTGGTTCATGAAGATGTAGTCGGCTCCGTCAATGTAGAGGAACTGATAAGGGCGGCGCTCGATGCGCACATCCTCAAGAGCCTCACCGATGTTGAAACGCTTCTCAAGAACGCGTCCGCTGACAACATCCTTCAGCGTGGTGCGCATGATGGTGTTGCCTTTTCCAGGTTTCACGTGCAGGAAATCGATGCACAGGTACAGTTTGCCGTCCATGCGGATACAAGTACCTTTCTTAATGTCTTGTGATTTGATCATTGTGTTTATTACTTGAATTTATGATAATTATTTCTGCATAAGTTGCACTTTTGCGGTGCAAAGTTACGAATAAAATATAAAAAATCGACCATTTTGCGTTTAAAAATCGCATAATTCTTTGTCATTTCAAAAATTATGCGTACTTTTGCACCCCAAAGTGTAGAAATCGGCATCGATTTTTGTAGATTAATAACAATAAAAACAGATATAAGACAATGAAAAGAACATTCCAGCCGCACAATCGCCGTCGCGTGAACAAGCATGGTTTCCGTGAGCGCATGTCAACGAAGAATGGCCGTCGCGTCTTGGCTGCACGCCGTGCACGTGGCCGCAAGAAGCTTACCGTTTCTGACGAACATCACGGAAAATAAATCCCTGTGAGTCAGTTGTCGGAGATTCCGAACGACAAGAAGCAGCGAATCAGCAAAAGGTGGTTCGCTGCTTTTTTCATTTTGTCAGCAAAAGACACGATTTCGTGACAAAACGTAAGGCAAACCGGCCAATCAAATAACCGTTTTGTTGAGATTTTTTACTTATCGTCCGATTTTGCCACAGCTATGCTTTGACCCTCTCAAAGATATGCTTTGACCGCCTTAAAGCTATGCTTTGACAAGCCCAAAGCATAGCTTACATTTTGTCAAATGCCATCGATTGGAGTCGAAACGACTAAAAAACCATCCTCGAAATCAAAATTCTTCACCCTTCATTCTTCATTATTCATTTATTTGTATATCTTTGCATTCAGAAAACAAACATTTATAGGATGAAGACATCTGAATTTTTCCGCAAGTTCGTCAGCGGCTACCTTTGGGGCAATCTGGCTGCGATGGCGGTGGTCGTGGTGTTGCTGGCCATCGGCGTGAAATACGGGCTCGACTTCTATACGCATCATGGCGAGTCGCTCGTGGTGCCAAACGTGAAGCACAAAGCCTACAAAGACGCCGAACGCATCCTCGACGATATGGGGCTTGTAATGGAAGTGAGCGATACGGGATATGTGAAGTCGCTGCCACCCGACTGCATTCTCGAGCAGTCGATCGCGCCCGGCGAGCACGTGAAATCGGGGCGTATCATCTATGTAACGCTCAATGCACCGTCAACGCCCACCATCACGTTGCCCGACGTCATCGACAACAGTTCGTTGCGTGAGGCAATGGCAAAACTATCGGCCATCGGCTTCAAGCTGGGAATGCCCGAGTTCGTGCCCGGCGAGCGCGACTGGGTGTATGGAATAACCGTGAAAGGCCGTCATGTGGCCACTGGCGACAAGATATCGATTGAAGACGAACTCATCATACAAGTGGGCAACGGACAGCGCGACTCGAGCGACTCCGTGGATTATATCGACCCCGTCTATCCATTTGACGAGGAAGACGAAGAAGACGGATTCGAGATCATCGATCAAACCGACCATAATTTCCCCGAGCCCGCTGAACCACTCGACGGCACAGTCGGAGAGACTCCTAGCGAGTAATGAAAGGCACCCTGAAGAGAGAAAGCAATGAACGAGGACTACATGGAACAAGACGAACTGTTCGACATCGAAGGCGTTTCTGAAGAGCTGGATGGTGAGCAGCCGGAACTCTACGAGCATTTCAAATTCGTCGTAGATCCAGGACAGGCTCCTTTGCGCGTTGACAAATACATGCTGGAGAAACTGCAGCATTCGTCGCGCAACCGCATTCAGAAAGCCGCCGACGCTGGTTTCGTGCATGTGAACGAACGTCCCGTGAAGAGCAATTACAAGGTGCGACCGGGCGATGTAGTTACCCTGATGCTCGACCGACCGCGCCACGACTCGACCATTGAACCCGAAGACATTCCCCTGAACATCGTCTATGAGGACGACCAACTGATGGTCATCAACAAAGACGCAGGTATGGTGGTACACCCCGGTGCAGGGAATTTTCATGGAACGCTCATCAACGCCGTTGCCTGGCATCTGAAAGACAATCCTGCTTTCGACCCCAACGATCCTGAAGTGGGACTTGTCCACCGCATTGACAAAGACACCAGCGGTCTTTTGGTGGTAGCAAAGACGCCCGAGGCGAAATCGAAACTCGGACTTCAGTTCTTCAACAAAACCACCCATCGCTCCTATCTGGCGCTCGTCTGGTGCAACTTCACCGAAGACGAAGGGCGTATCGAGGGCAACATCGCCCGCGACCCACGCGACCGTTTGCGTATGATGGTATTCCCACCCGATTCCGAAATAGGAAAGCCAGCCGTGACACACTACCGGGTGGTGGAACGCTTCGGATACACCACGCTCATCGAGTGTGTACTCGAGACAGGTCGCACCCACCAAATCCGCGCCCACATGCGGCACATAGGCCATCCGCTTTTCTGCGACGAACGATATGGTGGCACCGAGATCCTGCGCGGACAACGGTCGTCTTCCTACAAGGCGTTCATCCAGAACTGCTTCGCCATCTGCCCACGCCAGGTGCTTCATGCACAGACGTTGGGATTCCGACACCCCACGACAGGACAGCAGATGGACTTTACCTCACCCCTTCCACAAGACATGCAGGCCGTCATCGAGAAATGGCGCAACTACATTAGCGGAACCACACAAGACACTTTCGTACAATAAACAAACAATAAAGGCCGCGACACAGCGCGACCATAACTGACAAAACAAATGAACATCACAAAACGGAACATAGCCATCGTGTGCGGTGGCGATTCATCAGAGCACGACGTTTCACTTCGTTCGGCTCAAGGTCTCTATTCCTTCTTCGACAAAGAACGTTACAACATCTATATCGTCGACATCAAAGGACTCGACTGGCATGTGAACTTGGATAATGGCGATACGGCGAGAATCGACAAGAACAACTTCTCTTTCAAATACGACGGTGAGACCGTCTGGTTCGACTATGCCTATATCACCATCCACGGAACACCTGGCGAGAACGGCATCATGCAGGGATACTTCGAACTGCTCAACATCCCCTACTCCACCAGCAACGTGCTTGTCGAGGCGCTGACATTCGACAAATATGTGCTCAACAACTACCTGCGCGCCTTCAATGTGAATGTCGCCGACAGCATCCTGCTGCACCGAGGTGAGGAGAACAAATACTCCGAGGCTGAAATTGAAGCCCGACTGGGAATGCCTTGCTTCGTAAAGCCCGCCGCCGATGGTAGCAGCTTCGGTGTCTCGAAGGTGAAGAACGCCGACCAACTGGCTCCCGCCCTCCGCAATGCATTCATGGAGTGCGACGAGGTGATGATCGAGGCCTACATGCAAGGCACGGAGGTGACCGTCGGATGCTACAAGACGAAAGAGAAGAGCGTAGTGTTCCCCGTCACCGAGGTGGTCACTACGAACGAGTTCTTCGACTACGACGCAAAATACAACGGGCAGGTGCAAGAAATCACGCCTGCTCGCATTTCGCCCGAGCTGACCAAAGCCCTGCAAGACGAAACCAGCCGCATCTACGACATCTTGCATTGCAACGGCATCATTCGCATCGACTACATTATCACTCGCAACGCCGATGGCTCCGACAAGATCAACATGTTGGAAATCAACACCACTCCTGGTATGACCGCCACCAGTTTCATCCCACAACAAGTGCGTGCAGCAAGACTCGACATCAAAGACGTCTTGACGGAAATTGTCGAGAACCAGTTCTGATTCTTGAACCTTCACCAACAGCATAATTCGCTTATGGCCGACACCCCACTACCAACAGCCGAATTCGACGAGATACGTCCTTATGAAGCAGGCGAGATGCAGCAGGCATTCCGCGAACTGCTCAACGACCGCCAGTTTGCACTGGTGCTGAAAGGTTTTGCCCCGTGGCTTCCCAAAGGAGTGCGCAATGGACTGCTGAAGTTGGCTTTCACGGGCGTGAAGACGCCGCTCGACTTCCAGTTGCGTTTCATGAAACCCATCGTTCGCCACATCATCCGCAAGCACACCGATGGCTGCACCTTCGATGAAGGACCATTGGCCGCCAACGACAAGACACAACGCTACACGTTCATCAGCAACCACCGCGACATTGTGCTCGACTCGGCGTTTCTCGATGTCATGCTCATTGATCACGGCTATCCCACCACCGTCGAGATCGGCATCGGCGACAATTTGCTCATCTATCCGTGGATCAAGCGGCTTGTCCGCATGAACAAGGCCTTTACCGTGCGCCGCGGTCTCACTCCCAAGGAGATGCTGCGCTCGAGCCAGCTCATGAGCAGCTACATCCACTACGCCGTGACCGAGAAGAAGGAGAACATCTGGATTGCACAACGCGAAGGACGCGCGAAAGACTCCGACGACCGCACGCAAGACTCGGTGCTCAAGATGCTGGCCATGGGTGGCGAAGGGACATTGGTGGAGAAGCTGCGCGACCTCAACATCGTGCCTCTCACCATCAGCTACGAGTTCGACCCCTGCGACTACCTGAAGGCTCAAGAGTTCCAGCAGAAACGCGACAACCCCGCGTTCAAGAAAAGCCGACAGGACGACCTCGACAACATGAAGACAGGCATCTTCGGCTACAAGGGTCGTGTGCACTACCATTGCGGCACGCCCGTCAACCAATGGCTCGACGAACTCGCCGACCTGCCCAAGAACGAGTTCTTCACCGCGCTCAGCCAGCGCATCGACAACGAGCTGCACCAGAGATACCAACTCTATCCCAACAACTTCATCGCCATCGACGAGCTGAACGGCGACTCCGCCTACGCCGAGCACTATTCCGATGCCGACAAACAGCGCTTCGACGAATACGTGAAAGAGCGCATTGCGAAAGTCGAACTCGACGGAAAAGACGAGGCTTTTCTACGCGAACGCATCCTCACCATGTATGCCAACCCAGCCATCAACCAATTGAAACTGAAATCATGAACCATCCCACCCAAAGACCGACACATGTAGGAAGGAAGACGGCACTCGTTGCATCTTTCCTCCTTTTCGTGCTTGCTTTTTGGAACTGCACCAGCGACAACTACGACACAGGCGATGGTGACTACAGCTACCTGCGGGCGGAGTTCGTCATGAGCCATGTCGCCAACGACAGCACTGTCGACTACGCCATCGACGACAACAACAGCCGCATCAATATCGACAAACCCTTCAAGGCACGTTGGACCACCACCACCGACTCTCTTTATCGTGCGTTGCTCTATTTCAACGACAAGCCCGAAGGCGCCGAGGTAGTGAAGATGACGCAAGTCTATGTGCTCCAGCCCCTCGACACGTCGAAAGTGAAGAAACCCATCTTTGACCCAGTGACCTTCGAGAGTTCATGGATCAGTGCCAACGGTAGTTTCTTGAACTTCTCGTTCTATGTGAAAACAGGAAAAAGCGACGATGAAGACGCCCGACAATCCATTGGTGTCCTCACCGAAACGAACGAAGACGGCGTCACCGTCCTCACTTTGCTCCACGACCAAGGCGACATACCTCAATACTACAGCAACCGCGTCTATGCCAGCATCCCTTTGACCGACGAATTGCGCCAAAGCCACCTGCGGCTGGTGGTCAACACCTACACGGGGCAAAGTGTCAAAGACTTCCCTCCCTCAACAACCGCTCACTGAGTTTCTCCAGCATGTCCTTCGTCATTGCCGGCAGGTTGTATTCGTGATGCCACCCCCACTCCTCGCGGGCACACGAATCGTCCATCATGTCGGGCCAGCTCTCGGCGATGTGCTGCTTCAACGGGTCCACATCATACACCATCTCGAAATCGGGCTTGTACTGCTTGATTGCATGGTAGATCATGTCAGGGTCGAAGCTCATCGCCGCCACATTGAAGCCATTGTGGTGCACCAACCGCGTCGGGTCGGCCTCCATCAGCTGGATGGCCGCCTTCAAGGCATCGGGCATATACATCATATCCATGCGAGTGCCCGCCGCAATGGGACATGTGAACCGCTCGCCACGCACGGCATAGTAGAAGATGTCAACGGCATAGTCGGTGGTCCCGCCACCTGGAGGGGTCAGATAAGAGATGATGCCAGGAAAACGCACCGACCGCGTGTCAACCCTGTATTTATGATGATAATAGTCGCTGATGAGCTCGGTTGTCACCTTCGACACGCCGTAGATGGTCAATGGGCGTTGGATGGTGTCCTGCGGCGTCATGTCGTGGGGTGTGTTGACGCCGAACGAGCCAATGCTGCTGGGCGTGAACACGGCGCACCCCTCTTGACGAGCCACCTCCAGAATGTTCCAAAGACCGTCGATGCCTATCTGCCAAGCCAGCCGAGGTTTTGATTCCGCCACCACTGAGAGCAGGGCAGCCAGGTTGTAGATGGTGTCGATGTGGTGCTTCCTCACCACCTCCATGATGTGCTCACCATCCATCACATTGGCGATTTCGCTGGGACCGCCATCGCGAAGTTCACCCTTGGGTTCGGCACCCGTGATGTAACCCGCCACGACATGCTCGCCACCATAAAGCCGTCTCAATTCCCTTGTCAGTTCAGAACCAATCTGGCCCGTCGATCCAATTACCAGTATATTTTTCATGATGTATTGTTAGGATGTGCTTTCTATTTATGTATTACAACGGCAAAATTAAACAAAAATAACATGGAATGCAACACTTTATCGAAAATTTTTTGTTTATTTTGCGCATAATTACACACTAACCATCTTAAATTGAATACCTATGTACGGAAAAATGAAAGAACATCTCAACCAGACCATCGCTGAGATCCGTGATGCAGGGCTTTACAAGGAAGAGCGACTCATCGAAAGCCCGCAACGCGCCGCCATCGACGTCCAAGGACAAGAAGTGCTCAACTTCTGCGCCAACAACTACCTAGGATTGAGCGACAACCCCCGACTCATCGAGGGTGCCAAGCAGATGATGGACCGCCGAGGCTTCGGCATGTCGAGCGTGCGTTTCATCTGCGGCACACAAGACATCCACAAAGAACTCGAAGCGGCCATTAGCGACTATTTCAAGACCGAGGACACCATCCTCTATGCCGCTTGCTTCGACGCCAACGGAGGTGTTTTCGAACCTCTCTTCACCGACGAGGACGCCATCATCAGCGACGCCCTCAACCACGCTTCCATCATCGACGGCGTACGCCTGTGCAAAGCCAAACGCTACCGCTATGCGAATGCCGACATGCAAGACCTCGAGCGTTGTCTGCAGGAGGCTCAGGCACAACGTTTCCGCATCATTGTCACCGACGGCGTGTTCTCCATGGACGGCAACGTTGCACCGATGGACAAGATCTGCGACCTGGCCGAGAAATACGACGCCCTCGTGATGGTCGACGAGAGCCATTCTGCAGGTGTCGTCGGAGCGACGGGTCACGGTGTGAGCGAGTTCTTCCAGACTTATGGCCGTGTCGACATCTACACCGGCACGTTGGGCAAGGCCTTCGGCGGCGCACTCGGCGGATTCACCACCGGACGCAAGGAAATCATCGAACTGCTGCGCCAACGTTCGCGCCCCTACCTCTTCTCCAACTCCCTCGCCCCCTGCATCATCGGCGCCTCCCTCGAGGTGTTCAAGATGCTGAAAGAGAGCAACGAACTCCACGACCGACTGGTGGAGAACGTCAACTACTTCCGCGACCGCATGATGGCTGCCGGTTTCGACATCAAACCCACGCAGAGCGCCATCTGTGCCGTGATGCTCTACGACGCCAAGCTGTCGCAGGTCTATGCCGCCCGCATGCAAGACGAGGGCATCTACGTCACCGGCTTCTACTATCCCGTCGTGCCGAAGGGACAGGCCCGCATCCGTGTGCAGATCTCCGCTGGCCATCGCCGCGAACACCTCGACAAATGCATCGCCGCCTTCATAAAAGTCGGAAAAGAACTCGGTGTGCTGAAATAAGAAATCTCAATGGTTAACTACGGATTAAAAGACAAGGTGGCTCTGATTACCGGGGCGAACAACCCGCAGGGAATCGGGGCCACCACTGCTTTTGCTTTTGCCCGCGAAGGGGCAAAGGTGGTCTTGGTGTATAAGAGGATTCCCAGGCCTTTTGACGAGACGAAGACAAGTCGGAACGGGACCGACCGTTATTTCCAGGCCAATGCCGGGAATGCCGACATCGTGGAGGGCAAGCTCAAGGCGATGCATGCAGACATTCTGGTCTTGGAAAGCGACATCTCCGATGAGGATGCTGTGAATGACATCTATTCGAAGGCCCTGGAACGATTCGGCAGGGTCGATGTGTTGGTCAACAATGCAGCCGACGGCGACATGGATGGCTTGGATACGATAGAGAAAATCACCCGGAAAGTGATTGACGACACTTTTTCGGTCAACGTTAGAGGCAGCATCTTGATGACAAGGGCATTCATAAACCACCGCGGCGATTACGGCCGAATCATCAATATCTCCACCGACGCCTCACAGGTCTTCGCTGGCCAGATCACCTACGGGAGCGAGCAAGGCCACGCTCGAAGCGCTCACCCGCAGCATAGCCCTTGAAGTGGCGAAGTACGGGATTACCGTGAACTGCGTCGCGCCAGGTCCGACACAGACAGGATGGATTGACGACGATTTGGAGAAGGCCGTCATTCCCATCATTCCGATGGGCCAGCTGATCCAGCCCCAAGACATCGCCGAGACCATCTTGTTCTTGGCAAGCGAACAAGCAAGAATGCTTACAGGGCAAGTCATCAAGGTCTCTGGTGGACATGCCCTGTAAACCAAGATTATCACTTGTTGATAACGAGCACGAAACCGCCACGCGGCTGGCACTCCATCTCTGAGGGCACTTGGTTGGTGGAGCTGATCTGCCACTGCCCAGAGGCATCGTCGGCAAACATCTGCACCTTCTTCCATTTCTTGCCCATGAAACCGAGATGGGTGAAAAGCACCTGCACCTCGTCCAGTCCGTTGATGCCTGCCACATACCACGTCGTGCCACTGCGACGCGCCAGCACGGCACTCTCGCCAGGATAGCCGCTCACATAGCGGGTCTCGTCCCATACCGTAGGTAGTTTTCCCAAGAATTCCTGCACCTCCTTAGGTTGTGAGAGGAAACTCTCGGGGCGGTCGGCCAGGTGTTGCAGACCACTCTCGTAGAGCACGGTGAGCGCCAGCTCGTGGCCCTTCGACGTGATGTGCGGATGCTGCGAGTCGCTGAAGGCGCAAGGCGTGTAGTCCATCGGACCGATGACGTTGCGCGTGTAAGGCAGCGTGGCGTTGTGGCTGGCGGCCTTCTTCGTGAACGTGGGCACGTTGTTATACCACTCGGCGCCATAGACGCCCTCCGTGGAGAGCAGGTTGGGATAGGTGCGCTGCCATCCGCGTGGGATGGGGGCACCGTGGAAGTTCACCAGCAGATGATGACGGGCGCCACTCTCCAGCAAGTCCTGACAGTAGTCCATGTTAGCCTGTGTGTCGCCACTGAAGAAGTCTATCTTCACTCCTGCCACACCAATCTTCTCGCACCAGGCGAACTCCTTCTCACGATCCTCCAATTTGTTCAGACGATACTTCGGACCCGGAGCGCCGTTCACCCAGCCCACCGACGAATTATACCATATCAGCGGCTTCACACCCTTCGAATTGGCGTAGGCCACAGCGTCCTCGATGGTCTTGCCCTCGTTGCTCGCCACCTTGTCCATCTCGTCCCACTCGGCATCGATGAGCACGTAGGGCAACTTCAGCGTGACAGCCATGTCCACATATTTCTTGATGATATTGAAGTCGTTTGAGCCGTGGTTGTAGGCCCAGTATATCCACGACACCACACCAGGCTTGATCCAACTGACATCCTTCAGTTTGGAAGGCTCACTCACGTCGGTCACCAATGTCGATTGCACGATATCAGCCAGCCTACCGATGATGACCACGCGCCACGGCGTATGCCAGTCGCCTGTCAGCAGCAGGTCGTTCTGGTCTTGCACCACGCTGAACACCTCGCCCTTGTTAAACAGGCTCGAAGCACTCTGCCTACGCTCTATGTTCGCCTCCGTAATCAGTGCAAACACACCGTCTCCTCTCACCTCTTGCTCCTTACCTCTTACCTCTTGCTCCTTACTTCTTACCTCTATTAACAACGGATAGCCCCAATGCGTGTTGAAGTCCTTTTGTTCCCTCGAACCGCCAAAGCCGCCTAACGTCTTCACGTTGGCAGTGGTCGACATCGGGAAGAATCCCTCGTAGCCGTCGCTCCATTGCAGCATCCAGCGCTTCGTCCCTTCGGGAATAATGTATGCCGTCTGCTCGGCGGGCGCCTTACAATTCTGCAAGTTCGAATATTCATAACGGAAAGCCACGCCGTCGTTGTAGAGCCGCATCACAATCTTCGCCTCCCCATTGCCATTCAGCGGAGCGCTATACTCGTTGGCACGGTTCGTGCAGTGCAGGCGTTTACCCTCCAACATCTGGTAGTCGTCCTTCACCTTTCTGACGAAATTCAGCTTGCCGAACGGAACATCAGCCAGCTCCAGCACCTTCTGCTTCTCGTAGCTGATGACAAATTTATTACCAATGGTCTTTGCCGACAACTTCCCGTTGGGCGAGGCCGCCTCCTGTGCACCCACAACGAGGGCCACACCACACAAGACGACGGTCATCACCCCTCGCCTGATAGTAAAAATAAGATTTTTCATATTCATGTCGATAGATTTTCTGCAAATTTACGATTAAGTGAGCAAAAAACCAAATTATATCACTCAAATCTTTGAATAAAAAACAGCCGACATCGCCCAAGTGAAGGGGATTTCAATATACCACTTTTCTGCCATTAATGATATAAATCTGTTTGTTCCGTTGCAGAGAGGTCGGTATTCTTCTTCCATTCAAGTCGTAAACATTCTGGCTTTTTGGAGAAGGCTGGCCAAATACCTCTTCCACTCTCAGGAACCCAGGGTCGATATCTTCAACAATAGTCCCCACGCCACTCCAATCATTATTGTTGATCTGTCTATAGGCTTCTTCGTATTTTCCCTTATACCCAATAGGAATATGCAACACTATCTCATTGTATTGTATCCAAAACAGTAGTTGCCCTTGAACACTCGGTATCGTTGCATAGGAGTAAACGTCAGTAATGCCTGGACAATATTCGAAATAATCATAATTGAAACTTGTCAGGGAAGAAGGAATCGTGAGAGATGTCAAGTTCGATTTTAAGGAAAACACATAAAAGCCGTTTATAATCTCCACTCCCTCGGGAATGACATAGTCACACTTTCTTTTCCCAGTATATGCGATGATTTTCTTTCCATCGGCGGTGAATATCGTATTATTGGCAACATAATAAAATGGGTTTCTCGAAGCAATCTCCAGATTATCGACTTTTGCTCTTGCAAATGCATTGCTTCCTATCTGTTTGACCGATTCAGGTAAAACGATGCTTTCCAAATATCTACACCCGAAGAATGCCATATTTCCTATTGTCGTAACAGTGGAAGGTATCGAGACCTCTAATAAACCCAAGCATGACCGAAATGCATGATGGCCAATTCGTTTTAGATTGGAAGGGAGTTTGATGGTCTGTAAAGTGTAACTTGGCAGTTCGTCACTTTTCCTATACCAGAAAGCACTGTCTGGCAATTCGTCATTCTCCATTGATGCTTCGGAGAGATCTATGTATGATAATTGGCCTATATCCGATATGTCTGGTTGTGCAATATCAGCGCGACTGAGTCTTTTCAACACATCAATGTCGGCTTTGTTCAGTTTCCCCGTCACTTTCAGACGGCATATTTTCTTTGCCTTTGTCTCACCTCCCATTGCTTCCAAAATTGTTCCAGGTTTCGACACGTGGATCTGGTTTGTTTCAGCAGGTATTTCTTCAGGGCAGATGCCTATGATCATGCGCATGTTATAAAGCCAATCATTCCCATCTCGTCCTGGTGAAATCAAGTCATAATACTTGTTCTCGCTGTCTTTTGCATGGCCAAGGTTGAAATGCACTTTTCCATCTTCGTCGTATCCGTCTGCCACAAAAATATGTCTGTCCCCAAAGTAATTGTTCGCCCCTACGAGAATAGGTCGTCCTTCCGACAACTCGCGGTAGATGACGGTGAGCCACTCGTCCATTGTGTATCCGCCAGGAACATATCTCACTATGCGCAAATATGGATTATAACCAAAGTTTTTCTTCAAGACCGACGAGATGTATTCTATTTGCGTGGCGGTACTCCAGTCTTTATATTGCATCTCAAGGGCAATGCCGATGTCGTACATCAATTTAGCCACTGCGTCAATCTGCTTCTGGGTGCGGTTTTCATTATTGAAGTATTTGTCAATCATGTTGTCCCAGTCATAGTGGGATTCAGAGAAGTCAACATATCGACTGATCAATTCATTTGTATTAGGATGCTGCCAATGGTACGAATTGACCCCTTTGCCACTTTGGGGGTAGTTCCAGAATTTCATGATCTGTGCCAAGGCGGTTGCCCCACACCCTGTTTTCGCTTGCAAGTTTTCCCTATCTGGGTCATTGACGTAGGGAAGAAAAGCATTCTCTCCACCTCCGTATTGCGCCCATTTCGTTGTCAACAATGGGGCCACATGGGACTTGAAACCATTCTCTTGAATGATTTCCTTACCAGTTTTTCCTGACACGACGAAAGGCAACATCAGGAAAAAGATAAACAGCGTTAGTCTTCTAACAAGCAGTGTCTTTTTCATTATTTCATTAGTTGTTTTTAGTTGTTGCAAATAGTTTCATGATTACACTGCAAATATACAAAAAATCTTCGAGACCTCCAAATTTTGCCCTCGCTAGTACGCAAAAATTTGTTAATGTTTTATTCCTCCTTTTCATTCATCCATCACTATTGTATAGTGTCATCTTTATGCAAGAAAATACAACATTGTTATTTGCCGTATTTAGTGTATTGTTTACACGCGAACGAACAGTAGAACAGTTTGTTCGATTGAGTGTGAAAAACTTTTATTATTATATATATAATAATAACTCTCAAATGCAATTCTTTTTTGGAAACTGTTCTACTGTTCGTTCGTTCGCTTTGAGTCATATTTCCCTGCCATATTGTCGCATTTTGTCAGTTTTACACCGAGCGAACAGCGAACAGTTGAACAGTTGAACAGTTGAACAGTTTCTTTTTGAAATAATTCAATGATGCAGTATATGCATTTTGTTTTCAGAAATGAAAAAATTTGCCTTTTTCGGCGAGTGCCACCGCGCCTCTGTCAAAGACCACAAATGACAAGGTCAAAACTGCGCGTTAGTGAGAGGAGAGCAGAATCACATTCTAACTATCCCGAACGTTAGCAGTTTCGACAGCTATGGAATGAGGCTGTCAAAGCTATGCAATGAGCGGGTCAAAAGCCACAAATGAGGCGGTCAAAGATGGTCTTTGGCAACCTGAAAGATAAGGAATAGGAGTTATATATTTAGGACTATAGAGAGGCACACAAAGAAAAAAAGGCGGCAATTCTTCACGATAATCACTTTTTTGTGTATTTTTGCAGATGAATATGAAAGAAGACATCCCAAACACGGAGGCGACGGGCTTCGCTGGCATCGAGGCGGACAACGTGGGGAAACTCAGCATCACACAGTGGGCTGAGGAGGACCGACCGCGCGAGAAGCTGATGCAGAAGGGACCTCAGGCGCTGAGCAACGCCGAACTGCTGGCCATCCTCATCGGCTCGGGTTCGACGAAGGAGACGGCCGTGGAGCTGATGAAACGCGTGCTGAAGGACTGCAACAACAACCTGAACACGCTGGGCAAGAAGTCGATTCGCGAGCTGTGCCAATATAACGGCATCGGCGAGGCGAAGGCCATCACGGTGCTGGCGGCCTGCGAGCTGGGTAAGCGCAGGCAGTTGGAACATGCCGAGGAACGTCCCGACCTGGGGTCGCCCACCGCCATCTACAACCTCATGCACCCCCGCATGCAAGACCTCGATGTGGAGGAGGCGTGGATCATTCTGATGAATCAGAACTACCGACTCATCAAGGACCCCATCCGCATCTCGCACGGGGGAATCTCGGAAACGGCGGTCGACGTGCGCATCATCGTCAAGGAGGCGCTGCTGGCCAATGCGACCATCATGGCACTCTGCCACAACCACCCCTCGAACAGCATCAGACCCAGCCGCGAGGACGACGCACTGACGCAACGCGTGAAGAAGGCCTGCGAGGTGATGCGCATTCACCTGCTCGACCACCTGATCATCACCGACGGACAATACTACAGTTACAATGAGAAAGGACGATTGTAACAATTGACAATTCACAATTGACAATTCACAATTAGGAATTAGGAATTATGAGTTATGACACATATTTAGATGACGCACTGGCGTTGCTCAAGGAACTGATTGCCACGCCCAGCGTGAGCCGCGACGAGACGGCTGCTGCCGACGTGCTGGCACGCCACATGGAGGGTTATGGAATAAAGTACGCACGCGAGGGGAACAACATCTGGGCACTCTCGCCCGACTTTGCACCCGAACGCGAGACCATCCTGCTCAATGCACATATCGACACGGTGAAGCCCGTGAGCTCGTGGACGCGCGACCCCTTCACGCCAACCTTGGAGGGCGACAGACTCTACGGACTGGGTGCCAACGACTGTGGCGGCGGACTGGTCAGCCTACTCCAGACGTTCCGAATCCTTACAGGTCCAGAAACTCAGAAACTCAAAAACTTCATCTTCCTCGCCTCGTGCGAAGAGGAGGTGTCGGGACAGAACGGCATCGTAAAGGCGTTGCCACAGCTGCCTCGCATCGACGTGGCCATCGTAGGCGAGCCGACAGGCATGCAGCCCGCCGTGGCCGAGAAGGGGTTGATGGTCATCGACATGACCTCCCACGGACGGAGTGGACATGCCGCACGGGCGGAGGGTGTGAACGCCATCTACCAGATGCTCGACGACCTGCTGTGGATTCGCGACTACCAGTTCCCGAAGGTCAGCCCGCTGCTGGGTCCCACACTGATGCAGGCCACGGTGGTGAACGCCGGTACGCAGCACAACGTGGTGCCCGACACCTGCCAGGCCATCATCGACGTGCGCACCAACGAGCTCTATACGAACGAGGAAGTGTTTGAGATCATCCGCGCCAACGTGAAGTCGGACGTGAAAGCGCGGTCGTTCCGACTCCATTCGTCGAGCATCCCACTCGACCATCCACTCATCAAAAAGCTCGATGAAATGGGCAAAAAACCGTTCGGCTCACCCACTTTGAGCGATCAGGCGTTGATGCCCTTCCCCTCGTTCAAAATGGGTCCTGGCGACTCGGCCCGCTCCCACTCCGCCGACGAATTCATCTGCGTGAGTGAGATTGGTGAAGCGATCGAGGAGTATGTGGAATTATTAGACCCCCTCAATCCCCCTGTTTAGGGGGGAAGAAAAGCTTAAAGGGCCTAAAGGGGAGTGTAAGGCATAAAGGGACAAAAGTCTTGGATATGCAATAAAAGAAAAAAGCCCATCGATTCGTTGGGCTTTTTCTCATATATAATTCTTAATTCTTAATTTTTCATTTTTAATTTTTCATTTTTAATTTAGGGCTCCGCCCGCTTCTCACTTTCTCAACCACGCTTCGGGGTTGAGTTTCTTGTCGCCACGACGCAGCTGGAACTGGAGGATGTTGTCCATGCCCACGGCACCCAACTGCTGTCCTGTGCGCACCTTCTGACCATTCGACACAGCCACCGACTTCAGGTTGCAATAGACGGAGATGTAGGCGCCATGGCGGACCATGACGTACATCGAGCCGGCATAGCCGAAGACGGCACTCACCTCGCCATCGTAGATGGAACGCGCCATGCAACCCGGCTTACCCAGGATGTTGATGCCCTTGTTGTCGAGCGTCACACCCTTCAGACCTTGCACCGTGTTCGTTCCGAAATGGCTGACGATGCTGTAGCTTCCCGTGATGGGCATGGGCAGACGACCGCGGTTAGCCTCGAAGCCACCACTCATCATACGGTCGGCGGCAGACAACGTGTTGGACTCCTCGGCCGACTTCTTCGCCTCGTCAATCTCCTTCTTTGAACGGTCGGCCTCAGCCTTCGCCTTACGCTCGGCAGCCAGACGCTCAGCCTCAGCTTCACGGGCGGCCTGCTCGGCACGGGCCTTACGGGCGGCAGCAGCCTCACGGGCAGCGGTTTGCGACTCATTGCTCTTGGCTTTCTCGGCCTCGGCGGCAGCGGCACGGGCCTCGGCCTTCGCCTTCGCCTCACGCTCCTTGGCCTCGGCAATGCGACGCTCGTTCTCGCGGGCGGCAGCGGCTGCGGCGGCCTTCTTGCGTTCCAACTCCTCCGCACGTTTCTTGGCAGCCTCGGCAGCGGCGGCCTGACGTTTGGCCTCAGCAGCGGCACGTTGGCGAGCCTTCTCCACCTCAATGGCAATCAGTCGGTCGATCTGCGCATTCACCGCAGCGTCCTTCTGCTTCTGCTGGTCGATGATCTTCTGGATGGTCTTCTGTTGTTGCTGCAGCGAGTTCACCATCTTCTGCTGCTCGTCCTGCTGGCCTTGCAAGGCAGTGCGCTCCTTCTGGTCTTTCTGGAGCAGCGTGTTCTTCTCGCCCTTCGCCGCCTCCAACTGCTGGCGTTTCTCGTTCACCTGGTTCTGCTTGGCCATCACCGCCTCACCCTGGGCGCGCTGGAAAGCCGCATACTGGCGCACGAAACGTGTGCGACGGAACATCTGGGCGAAGTCCTTCGCCGAGAACACGAACATCAGCTTATCCTGCACGTTGCGATGGCGCGCCATGTAGCGCATCGACTTGATGTATTTCTCCTTTCGTTCCTGCAGCTGTTGCTCGAGCGTCTGCAACTGCGCGTTCAAGATGTCGATATCGTTGTCGAGTTGGGAGATGTCGCGTTGGATGCCTTCTATGCTCTTCTGGCGCTCACCAATGGCCGTGTTCAGCACCATGAGGTTCTGCAGACGGTTCTTCACGTCGGCTTGGTTGGCCTTCAGCGCCTGTTCCTGCTGCTTGATCTGCTTTTGGATCTGCGTGCGCTGGTTCTGCAAACCCTTGATGGATGCATTCGTGTAGGTCGGCTGCTTGGCGGTCGACTTCTGTTGTGTGGTCTGCTTCTTGCCCTTCTGCTGCACAGGCTGCTTCTTGGTGGTCGCGGCCTTCTTCGTTGTCGTCGTAGCCTTCGCCTTGCTCGTCGTCTGCTGCTTGGCACGCGTCGTGGTGGTCGAACGCTGCGTAGTAGTAGTTCGACGTTGTGTCGTGGCCGTCTTCTTCTGCTGCGTGGTCTGTCGTTTCTGACCAGCCGCAGGAGCCAGCAACATCAAAGCAACGAGGGTATAGATGATCCTTCTCTTCATAAACCAATTACAAATTCAACAATCTACCCAACACGTCGGTGGCCTCCACCTTCTTGTATTTCTTCGAGACGGTGGTCTGCGCTTCCCAGTTGTCCTTGTTTTTCACCTCGCTCATGTTGATGGTGATCTTCACATCCTTGACCTTATTGGTGGAGGTGGTGGAGAACTGGAAGTCCTGATGGGCAGGGAACTTCTTCTTGCCCACGGCGGTGAAATCGTCATAATTCCATTTCAACTCCGACTTGCCGTGGTTGGAGCTCGCATAGCTGACGTTCGCCGAAGAAATGCGGCCGTCGGCTGCTACGACATTCCAAAGCCAGTTCATGTTGCCATTCTTCAGACGTACGGGAATCGTGGTAGCGCCATTGAGCGTCAGGTCGAACTTGCCCATGTCGGCGGTGGAAACGGTCTTGCTGCCCGGGATGGTCAGCTCGTTCCAGAAGAGTGCCTGCAGACTATAGAAGGTGAGCCCGTTGTTCTTCAGGAAGTCCAACTGGTTGTAGTCGGCTTGGACGTACTCCTTGTGCATGCGGTCGATGATGAGCACATAGTCGGGGGTGAACTCCAAGCGTCCGACCTCGCTACCTAAGATGGGCACGAAGAGCTGCAGACGTATCACCTGATTCTTACGCATGTGGACCGAACCTGGCACCGTGATGTCTTTCGAGCCTGACTTGACGTTGAACTTCATGTCGCCCACGATGTTCTGCACATCCACCTGGTTGGCGCATACCTTCTTCACAAATGCCACACGGGCCGCAGCCAACGCCTCAGCATTGTTGGTGGACGGACTGACGACGGTGGTCGAGGGTTGGGTCGGTGTGGTGGGTTGGTCGGTCACCAGTTTCTTCTTGCTGGCACAACCAGCAAGCATCACCGAAACGCACACTATAACGAGTTGCAAAAAGTTCTTTCTTTCCATATCTTTTTTATTAAGAGGTGTCTTATTAAGCATTAAGCATTACGCATTAAGCATTAAGCATTACGCATTACTTGATGTATTTCCTTTCCTTGATTTTCCTCGGCAACATCGGACTGTCCACACCCTTGTCGAGTGCCTTCTGCCAATATTCGACGGCCTTGTCGATGTCGCCATTCATCGCATAGATGTCGCCAGCATGCTCGATGATGACGCCGCTCTGCACAGAGTCTGAATCGCAGGAGATGGCCTGGTCGATGTAGATTTTCGCCTCGGCATAGCGCTCCTGCATGAAGAGAATCCATGCGTAGGTGTCGAGATAGGTGGAGTTCTTGGGCTCTTCCTTCACCGTCTTGTAGCTCATCTGCTCGGCCTTCTGCAACTCGCGCCCCTTCACACTGAGGTAGTAGGCGTAGTTGTTCAGGCAAGGGATGTTGTCGTCTTTCCACTGCAGGCAACTGTCGTAGGCGGCCATCGCCTCTTCCTCCCTGCCCTTGGAATACAAGATGTCGCCCATGAAGTAGTAGAAGTCGGAGACGATGTCGACATTGCTCTGCGGGGTGATCTGCGAGACTCCGCGACGGAAGGCGTCGAGGGCGGCGTCGTGGTCTTCCTTCTGATAATTCGCAAGGCCTAGGTAATAATAGAA
Source organism: Prevotella sp. (assembly GCA_017557405.1). Taxonomy (GTDB): domain Bacteria; phylum Bacteroidota; class Bacteroidia; order Bacteroidales; family Bacteroidaceae; genus Prevotella. The sequence goes on along the minus strand of JAFYYV010000048.1, from coordinate 106,845 downwards.
GGGCATCTCGTCGGGATTATAGAGCGTCCCGTCTTCGCAGATGTCGATGGTCTCGTCCCAATCCATCTTCGAGAGAGCCATCTGCAAAAGCTGGATGCGCGCACCGGCATTTTCGGGGGCAATCTGCAGAATCTGCAGCAGCCCTGTCTTCACCACCGAGTCGGGCATGTTCTTGAGCGTCATGTAGGCCACCTTCATCTCGGCCATGTCAGCATCGGTCGGAGATGCCTCCATGATGCGGTCGAACAGAGCCAGTATGCGGGTGCTGTCGCCCATCTCCTTCTCGCTCTGCTGAATGGCCAGGCGCATCATCGTCGCCTTGCTCTCGGTGGGCGTCTTGGGGCTTGTCACGATGCTCTCCAAGGTCTGCTGCGCCAACGAGTCCTGCCCGGTGATGCGGTAGTAGTCGTACATCGACGACTGCACATAAGAGTTGTCGGGCTCCTCTTTCAAGGCGGCCGAGAAGATCTTGAAAGCCTCCTTCTGCTTGTCGTTCTGCATCAGCCAGTTTCCCATCATCACCCGGTAGTTCAAGTCGCTGGGATGCTCGTCGGACAGCGTCTTCAACGCGTTCCAAGCTCCATTCTTGTCGCCCATCAGCTCATAGACGCGCATCTTGGTCAAGGTAATCTCCTCGGAGCTGCCCTCTATCTCCTCGATGCGGTTGATGGTTGAGAGCATCTGTCCATATTCGTTGTCCTGCTGGTAGAGTCGCAACAGGATGCTCAACACGTCCGTGCGGTCGCGATTGTTGTCGGCCAACCGTTCGTAGACGGTCTTCGCGCGGTCGAACTGCTTCACGCCGATGTAGTATTGCGCCAGTCGCTCTTGGTAGATATCGTTCTGAGGACTCAACTCGGCGGCTTTCTCCAGGCATTCGACGGCCAGCGAATCGTTGTCCAACTCGCCTTGATACAACGCCAAATAGTACCACACCTCGGCAGCATAGGGATTGATCTTCGACGCACGGGTGAACAACTCGTACGCGGCATCGTAGTTCCCCGCATTCTGCTGGCGAACGGCCTCCAAGAAGACATAGTTGAAACGAAGGGAATCCTCATGACTCAGAGGTGGAATCTCGATGGTAGGGGTATTGACAACGATCTTCTTGCGGTCTTTGTCGGCCTTGGCTTTCGTGGGATAATTGGTCTGCTGTTCAAAATTCACAAACGGAGCAATCGCACCGCACGCACCGCCAATCAATATTGGAGCCCATGCCGCACTACAAGAACTGACCACCACAGCACATACCACTGCGGCCAGCAAGTGCCTTATCCTCATTCCCTTTTTCTTCATCTTTATTCTCATGAGAGGTGAGAAAAGCTCCCACACTCTTAAATCAAAACTCTATTTAATAGCCTCCCCTACGGGGGGGGAGCATGGAGGGGGCTTCAATGTTCAATCTTCAATCTTCAATTCACTTTACCCCCGTGTGCCCGTATCCACCAGCACCGCGCTCCGTCTCGTCAAGCTCGGCCACCACCTCAAAGTCGGCTTGCTCGTGCTTGGCAATCACCAACTGTGCGATGCGTTCGCCATCGTTGATGACAAAATCCTCTTGCGAGAGATTGATCAACACGACACCGATTTCACCGCGATAGTCAGCGTCCACCGTTCCGGGAGCATTCAACACCGTGATGCCACGCTTCAAGGCCAAGCCACTACGAGGACGCACCTGGGCCTCGTAACCCTCGGGCAAGGCAATGTAAAGACCAGTGCCCACGAGTCGACGTTCCATCGGACGCAACACGATAGGTTCCTCGAGATTAGCACGTAAATCCATGCCGGCACTCTGTGCAGTGGCATACTGAGGCAATGGCTGATGCCCCTTGTTGATGATTTTGATTTTCAGCATTTCGTAACAAGTCATTAAATAATCTGCAAAAATAATTAATAATTCTCACTTATCTGCATCATTTTTCATTTTTCAATGGCCTTTTCAGATTTTTTACATTATCTTTGCGACCATGAACTGGCAACAACTCATTTCAAACAAACGATTCGGCCAAGAAGAGCGCCACGCACAGCGCCACGACGACCGATCGGAATTCAAACGCGACTACGACCGACTGATTTTCTCAGCGCCGTTCCGCCGACTGCAGAACAAGACCCAGGTGTTCCCTCTGCCGGGCAGCATCTTCGTACACAACCGACTGACTCACTCACTCGAAGTGGCCAGCGTGGGACGTTCGTTGGGCGACGATGTGGCGGCACGTCTCATGGTGAAACACCCTGAATTGCACGGAACGCTCTTTGAGGAGATTGGAACCATCGTCTCTGCGGCCTGCCTTGCCCACGACATGGGCAATCCACCTTTTGGCCATAGCGGTGAGAAGGCCATCCAGACGTTCTTCTCGGAAGGTCCAGGACTGGATTTGAAAAGCCAACTGACGCCCGAGTTCTGGGATGACATCACGCATTTTGAAGGCAACGCTTACGCCTTCCGACTGCTCACCCACCGTTTCAACGGTCGGCGGTCGGGTGGATTCGTGATGACTTACACTACGCTTGCCAGCATCGTGAAGTATCCTTTCGCCTCGTCGGTCCCTAGCAAGAAGGGGAAATTCGGGTTCTTCGACACCGAGATGGCCGACTACGTGAAGATAGCCAACGAACTGGGGATTCCGAAAATTGCAGGGGATGAAGACGGGAGCAGTCTGAAATACGCTCGCCATCCGTTGGTTTACCTCGTGGAGGCTGCCGACGACATCTGCTATGAGATCATGGACATCGAAGACGCTCACAAACTGAGACTCATCACCTATGAGGAAACGGAGCGCCTGTTGCTCAATTATTTCGATGAAATCGGGCAAAATCGAATCAAACAGCGACTCGTTGACGAGTGCGTGACCGATACGAATGAGAAGGTTGTCTATCTGCGTTCATGCGTCATCGGTACCCTGGAGCGCCTCTGTGTAGAAGCCTTCGTCAATCACGAAGCCGACCTGCTTGCCGGCGAACCCATCGGGAACCTGATTGACCTCATCCCCGAACGAGAACGAGAGGCCTATAAACAATGCATGAAGTTCTCGGTGGAACGCATCTATCGCAGCAAACTGGTGCTTGACGTGGAATTGAGTGGTTACAAAATCATTGAAAACCTGATGCAAACGTTCATCAACGCGGCCATTCATCCCGACCAATTTCACTCGAAACAGCTCATCAACCGTGTCAGTTCTCAATATCACATCCACGATGACGACCTACAAACCCGCGTAATGGCTATCATTGACTATCTCTGCGGAATGACCGACGTCTTCGCCCTTGAAGTCTACCAGCGTATCAATGGTCTTTCCCTCCCCATCATTTGACAACGACAGTTTCTCGAATCCTTTGTCTTTTACATAAATAAAGTGGCCACTTATAAGATTAAGTAGCCACTATTTTTGTGGAAAAGGATCATGAGCAATGATGATTACTCGTCCCAAACACTACGTTGCTTCACAGGGAACATTTCTGTTTTATCTGGAGCATCGTCAAAAGCGTCCATCTCCTTGGCTCCAACAGACGGGTCGTCGGGACCTGAAGCGGGAAGTCCTGCCAAATTCTCAGTATCAACGAGAAGATTCTTTATCTTTGGCTGAATATACATTAATCTTTTTTCCATGACTTATTTGATAACTACTTTTTTTCCTTTTACGATATAAACTCCTTTGGACAGGCCGTTCAGATTGATGCTTCCATTGCGCACTTTAGTCGAGCGGACTTTCATTCCATGAAGGTCATAGATGTCAACGGCCTCACTTTCAGCAGCAACAGGTATTAAAAGCTCTGTCGTCGTATCACTTGACGAACCGATGGACAGTGATGGTGGAAGGGCGGCGTTCTGGCTCTTTGCAACGAAATAGGCACGGAAAGGTTGTGCAGTGACCGATGACGACTGGGCAAAACTGCTTCCTGCGCTATTGAGATAGAACACGCCCGATACATCTTTCTGAATGGTGGAACCAACGAAATTCCAGACGCTAGTGCTCGAAATCATTCGTGCATCGGCAAGAATCCGCGCGTTTTCACCACTAAAGACGATTTCCGTGTTGCTTAAGTCGTACTCTTCGCCCCACTTGTTGCCTGGGAAAGCAACGATATACGGAAGATTGGCCTCGTGATGGTCGGCATAACCAAAGAGTGCGGTCGTGCCGTCCACCTCTGTAAATGACTTCATCCAGAAATTTTTATCGGAGTCGCTCTTGCTGCGGAACCAATCGATTTCTTCCTGCGTGTCACCTCTTGTCACTTTTGTAATGGCAAACGGAAGTGCCAACGTCATCCAACCGCCCTTGCCGTTAGTGGTAATGTCGGGCGTCATGGTGAAGTTGATTTCAGAAGCAGTGAAGGTCTTCGGAACATAGAAGTCTTTCCCGTCCGTCAGAGTGATCGTCTCTGCGGTGGTACCCTTCACGACATTGCTAGCTTCAAGTCCGCTAGGTTCTGTATCCGATGTCCCCATATAATATAAAGTATTGGGATTGCTGTTGATGGTTACTGACGTCACTCCTGCACCAGAAAGGTCGACTGCAACGGCTGTTGCGGGAATGGTGACGCTGCTCTCTGCAGCAATGGCCGTCATAACGCCTTCGTCATTCCAAATGACAAGACCGGGTTCCATGTTATAAGTATTGAAATCGGCATTGCCCAACTTTACTAAAACATCACTTCCATAACGGAAAGTCACCCAATAATACTTGTCGAAACTGAGACCACTGAATGATAGTTCAACGTTCGACGAACTGCCAGCTGGGATTACAAGGGGAATCGTTGTAGACTGTTCACTGCTAAAGTTTCCGTATTCTTCATCACTGACCATCAGGAAAACACGGATATTGCCTGCAAAGACGCTCGATGCATTGTTCTGAATCACAGCCGTTCCCTTCAGTGTTGTTCCATAGACAACCTTGTTGTTGCTTGGGTTTGCATTCTCTACAATAAACGATGAAACCGCAAGATTTTGTTCCGTACTACCCTCGCCTATCTCAATCGATGAGCTACCTATGGGATTCGACCCATCGGAATTGAGTGAAACAGAAACACTGTAGGTACCTGCAGAGGGAGGTACAAAACTAAACGCAAGCGTGGTGGATTTTCCAGCACGAAGCGCCACACCTGTCTTGCCTTTCTGTGTCCCGTTCACGAAGAAATATACATTTCCGTTGAATTCATCACCATTATTCTTGAGTGTGAGGTTCACCGTTTCTGTTGCGCCTGACAGATGTGCACTTGGGAATTGGAAGTCGGTCGCCACCAAGTTAATCACGGTTGCGTGCATTATCAGAGTCACAGTGCCATCCTCTGCATATTGAGCCTCGACATATTCAGGAGAAACCATATCACAGAGCTTCCAAACTTCCTCATCGTCCATCAGGCAGATGGGCACCAGTTGATATTCGCCGAAGATCAACCCCGCTTCACTGAAATCGTAAGCAGTAATATCAAAGGTAACATCAGGGAGTAATCTATTTTGACGAAGATTGTATGGGGCATATCCCCAATCTTTTACAAGCACCACGTTCCCATTTTCATCAACCACACCAAAGCCACAACGTACTATATGATCGCTTGTTGTTCTGTTAGAATAAGAAGCTGTGATAGTGTTCCCACTCACGCTCATACTGCTGGCTGTGAGCGTTTGAATTTCTTCTTCTACAGGTTCTTCCGATGCTTGTGGCTGAACACCGATGACAGCACCTTGACCCATAGAATACCCATCGCTGGTGGAACTGGCACCAATACCGCTGGTGTTGTTGGGATTCATTACTGAAAGGACGAAATAGCCGTCGCACATTCCTCCCCATCCCCAGTTCACGTGGTAAAGCCCATCTCCATCGTAGCCGTCAACAACGAAAGCGTGACCGCCACCCGTTGACTGACCATCGTAGATGACAGGACGATTATTGGCCAATTCATCGAAAATAAGATTATCCCAAGCATCAATCGTATAGCGACTGCGGGAACAATATTTCATTTCTGCCTGATAACCGAAATAGGTTTTCAAGGCATTGGGAATAAGCGAGTTAGAAGCCGAGGAACCATGATTATCAGCATCGGCATAATCCATCGACACCGATGCACCACAAGCTGCGAGGAGCACTGCAACAGCATTCTTCTGTGCTTCGCTCTCATTACCTGTGTAGTTGTCAATCATGTCGTCCCAATCTAATGTGGTTCCTTCAGGAATTGCCTCTACAAACACTTTCCGAGTAACACCAGAAACATTCCAGGACCTGCTGCATTCATAAGCATCAATCGTTTGCTGTGTAACACTGACACTGTTGGCTCGATGATAATACATCACCTGAGCCATTGCAGTAGCCACACAACCCGTCACGCATCGAGTACCATTAACAAACGTCGGACATTTAAGATTGTAGGGTTCATCTTGGTTCCAAGTACAAGTAAGTAACGGTGGAATGGGCTTTTTTGAAGCCTCTACGCCTCTTTTAGGAACTTTGGCAGAAACAGCCGAAGAGGTGTTGTCCAACTCTCTGATTTGCACCTCGTAACCTTCCAACCAAGCCTTCATATTTGCGGGCATGTTCTCAGCATCAAATGAACCGCGGTCGGCATATCCCAAAATGGGCATTGTACGATCATCGCCCGAGACAACAACAAATCCATTGCCACCTTCGGCGTTGAAAACATAGTATGCAGCTTCTTCAACTCCTTTCCTCAACGGAGCGCGATAAGCCATACGCATATCGCCAGTAGCTACAACCAGCCCCTTTTTCTGCAGGAAAGCCTTGGCCGAGTTCAGTGCCTTTTGTTTAGATATAGGCGCTGCAAAACCAACTGCCATAAAGCAAAAAGCCAGAATGGCAAGTGTCATCGTTTTTTTCATAGGCATTAATTGTTAAGTTATTGAGTTAGATTATTAAACGCTTATTCCTTATAAATCACCTTGTTGGCGCCCGATGTGATTTTCAGGGCTTCAGGATGTTCCTTGATATAACTATCTATGTGTCGGATGCGTTTCTCTTCCAAAATTTCGTCAATAGCAATCAAGATTCCTGTCTCCTCAACATCACCGAAGCCGTAGTTGATGGCCGTACCAAAGAGTTTCATCGTGGGAGACAAACTCATGTAGGCGTTAACGAGGGGCGGAATATCGTAACCCAACTTACGCACTTCTGAGTTCAGGATTCGATAGTCTTTCTTGAAGTCGTCCTCATGGAAAAGGGCAGCTAATTCTTGCGGGTCAGCTTCAATTTTCAACGGTTTCATCGGTGTGATGAGGTTTTCCTTATCGTCAAAATGCTTTTTCAGGAAATACAAAATCATGTCGCGTCCTCGACGAATATACGAAGGATACATCGTCATTTTCCCGAAGAAATACTTCAAGTTGGGATTAAGCACCGTCAATGCGCCCAAACCATCCCACAGATTATCCAACGCGAAAATGCTCTTCGTGTTCTTTCGTACGTTTTGGTATTCGAGCGAGACGAACGAACGACCCAACTCCACCGTATAAGGCATATAATCGCGCAAGAACTTATCTGAAAAATGGAACATGTGGCTGGTGGCCAATATCGGCTGTCCGTCGGAACCAATCTCCCAATCAGTGCCATAAATATAGCGATAACCACCGATAATCTCTTCGGCATCAGGATTCCAGACAATCAACTGCTTGTAGCAGTTTTCGCATGTATCGAACTCGTCGATATCCACTTCCTTACCTGTTCCGCCACCTCCAGCACGGAATGCAATCTCACGCAGACGACCAATCTCGCGCATCACGTTGGGGGCGTTATGTGCCGTCACAACATAAATATGATTACGGCTTTTGTTCGTCATTCGGAGCATACGTTCGGGCGTGAGTTCAGCCTTCAGCAACTCCACATCAACAGGTTGGATGATTTCTTTTTCCATTTTTCTTTATTGCGATTGTTTAAAGTTTGTCCAGTTTTAGTGATTTTACAACTTATAGACGTTTTCTTTCACCCATTGCGCCCATTGAGCAGCCGAGCGACTCTTGTCGAATGTCTCCCAGGGAATAGGTTTTCCAATGGCTACGCGGAACGTCTTACCCACGTTCTTGTACATCTCGTCCACCAAGTAGAGCATTGCGACATTGAATTTCAAATTCAACCGCTTGCACCAGTTGGCGATATTGTAGAATTTATCGGAATTCTGACCGCTAAAGTGGATGGGCACGATATCGCGATGTGTCTCGACACTCTTCGAGATGAACGTCTTCTTCCAATCCAAGTCGCGAATCTGGCCATCAGAACCCTTTCGCGAGCAAAGGCCAGCAGGGAACATCAGCATGTGATGATCGCTCTTGAAGCCCGCTTCCACCATTGCAGGAAAATCACGGCTCTGCTTGCCTGTCTTGTTAATGGGAATGCAAAGTGGCGCCAAGCCTGGCAGATTCATCAGCAGGTCGTTCACAAGATAGCGGAAATTGCCATCATAATGTTCGCCAATGATGCTACCCAAAGCAACTCCATCAGGGCCACCGAGCGGATGGTTCGACACAAAAGTATAGAGACGTCCGTCGTCTTTGGAGGGAAGATTCTCCTCACCTTCTATGTCGAGCGTCATTTCCAGATATTCCACGCAGGCCTTCAACCAAGGAGTTCCCTTCAGTTCACGACTTTCCCATAGGAAAGCGTTCACGCGATCTTGATGCACCGTGCGTTTCAACCACGATACTAAAGGACGCGGAACCCACTTGGCCTTTGCGCCCATCTTATCCTTCAGAACCTTGTCGATATCTATTGTTTTCTCCATCTCACTCAAAATGGTCTTTTTTCAGATACTAAGTAGTAATTGATTGCAAAAATAACACTTTTTTCCCGTTTTCATAACATTTTGAACGAAAAATATCAAAAAAGGTAAAAAATTAGCTCTTAAATACTTTGAAAGAATTTGAATCGACCTCTCAAAATCACTCATCGTTGAATCTTCCCCCACCAAAATGCGGAAAATGCACAAAAATCAAAAATCGTGCAACGATGTGATTTTCAAAGACTTGTAATTTCTTTACATTTTACCTGATTTATTAAAGCTATGCTTTGAGGAGATGAAAGCATAGCTTTGAGCATTCAAAAGCATAGGCTTGAGCGGATAAAAGATGGTCTTTAGTGAAAGAAAATAGCCGTTTTTATCGAAAATTTTCCTCTTTTTGACCATAAAAGGCGTAAAAAGTGAGAGAAAAGTTGCAAATGAAACAAAAAACAAGAAATAACTGCCAAAATTATTTTTACGAAATTCTTTGACAAAAGTAAGGGTTAAGAAGAGGCTTTACCCCTACTTTTCAAGATGGTAAAAAGAGGGTGTTGTGGAGCAAAAAATCAAGAAAATCACTTTTTTTGAAAAAAAATCGAAAAAAGGTGGGGAGAAGTGGGGGAAAATTATTACCTTTGCGAACAGATTCGTTTTAACATAATGTACACATGCGATTTTTAGGTAATATAGAAGCAAAAACCGACGTGAAAGGCAGAGCTTTCCTGCCCGCCGTCTTCCGCAAGGTGCTCCAAGCATCGGGCGAAGAATCGCTTGTGTTGCGCAAAGACGCCTTCCAATCATGCTTGGTGCTCTATCCACAATCAGTTTGGAATGAGCAGATGGACATCCTACGAGGGCGACTCAACCGTTGGAACGCCCATCAGCAGCTCATCTTCCGCCAGTTTGTAGCTGACGTTGAGCTCACACAGCTAGATGGAAACGGCAGGCTTCTTATCCCGAAACGATACATGAAGATGGCAAACATCGAACAAAATATCAAGTTCATCGGTATGGGCGACACCATCGAGATATGGAGCACCGAAGCCACAAGCCAACCCTTCATGGAGCCCGACGAATTCAGCCGCGCATTGGAAGCTATCATGGCAACACCCGAACCTACATACCCAGCCGAAACAACCGACTGACACTGACAACACAGCACTCCTCAAAACGATTATATGGCGATCACCGCAGAATCATACCACGTACCTGTCCTGCTAAAGGAGAGTGTCGACGGGCTTAATATCAAACCCGATGGAATCTACGTGGACGTGACCTACGGAGGAGGAGGGCATTCGAGAGAGATTCTGTCAAGATTAGGTCCGCAAGGACGTCTCTTCAGTTTCGATCAAGATGCCGACGCCGAGCAGAACATCGTAGACGATGAGCGACTGACCTTCATCCGAAGCAATTTCAGGTATCTTGTCAACTGGATGCGCTACTACGGCATTGAACAGATAGACGGTTTGCTGGGCGATCTAGGGGTGTCGAGCCACCATTTCGACGACGCCGAACGAGGATTCTCCTTTCGTTTCGAAGCGCCTCTCGACATGAGGATGAACAAACGGGCGACATTGACTGCAGCCGACATTGTGAACCAAGCCGACGAACGACAATTGGCCGACATCTTCTACCTCTACGGCGAACTGAAGTCAGCACGACGAATAGCGGCGGCCATCGTGAAAAAGCGAGCGCAAAAGCCCATCCTGACCACGAAAGACTTCATCGATACGGTGGAACCCCTTTTCAAAAGGGAAAGTGAGAAGAAAGACATGGCCCGACTGTTCCAAGCGTTGCGCATTGAGGTGAACCACGAGATGGACGCTCTCCGACAAATGCTCGCAGGAGCTACACAAATCATCAAACCCGGAGGAAGGCTCGTCGTGATTACCTACCATTCGCTCGAAGACCGAATCGTCAAGAACGTGATGAAAGCAGGGAACCCCGAAGGCAACATCAACCAAGATTTCTTCGGACACATAGAAGCCCCCTTCGCTCCGCTGAGCAACAAGGTAATCACGCCAACCGCTGAAGAACAGCAACTCAACCCAAGAAGCAGAAGTGCAAAACTAAGAATCGCGACAAGAAAATGAATACAGAAGAAGACAACAAGATAAAAGGCCCCCAACTGACTATTGAGCCAACGCCCGACATTGAGCCCGCCGCTCCTGTCGAGCCGCAGGAAACTGACAAGGAGGCTACCGATGAAACCAAGGAAAAGATAAAAGGAAACTCAAAACCTCAAAAGAAAGAAGCGGAACCAACCGAGGATATAGTAGAAGAGCCCTCCACGCTGAGAGAAGCCATCAAAGTACAAGCCACAGAAGACGAAGCACCACAATCGAGAAACTTCACCCTACGCAAGATACTAGGCGGCGACATTCTCTCCACGCAAACCATCAGGAGCCAGATATGGGTCATACTGCTCATCACGGCATTCCTCATCGTCTATATCTCGAATCGATACAGCTGTCAGCAGGACCTCATACAGATAGACAAACTCCAAAAGGAACTGCAAGATGCCAAATATAAAGCTCTGGCCAGCAGCAGCCAACTGACCGAAAAATGCCGCGAAAGCCACGTGCTCGATATGCTGAAAGCCAACAACGACAGCCTACTGAAAATAGCCAATCAGCCACCTTATATAATAAAGGTGCCAGAATGAAGCGGAAGATGTACCACCAGTTAATCATGAATTGAAAGATGAGTAAGTTCGATTACAAAAAAATAATGCCTCGCTACAGCGCCATCGCCATCGTGATGACGCTTGTGGCTGTTGCTGTGGTGGGAAAGACGATGTACATCATGACCGCCAAACGTGACTATTGGATGAAAGTGGCTGCGAAAGTGAAGAAAGACAGCGTCAGCGTGAAGCCCTCTCGAGGAAACATCTTGTCGTGCGACGGACAGTTGATGGCATCTTCCTTGCCTGAGTTCAAGCTATTCATGGATTTCCAAGCCCTGCACGAATCCAAAAACGATTCGCTTTGGGACGACAAGCTCGACAGCATCTGCATGGGATTGAACCAGATATTCCCCGAGATGTCGGCCGAAGCTTTCCGCAAGCACTTGGACGAAGGGCGCACAAAGGTGCTCAAGGACGGTTCTGTGGGTTCGCGCCATTGGCCCATCTGGAAGAAGCGCGTAGACTTCAACACGCTTTTGGAAGTGAAGTCTTTGCCCGTGTTGAACATGCCGCTCAACTACGAGAAAGTGGTTGACGATTATGTCATCAAAGCCTCGTTCAGAAGTGGATTCAACATCGAGGAGTACAACTCGCGTCAACGTCCCTTCGGTTCGGCAGCAGGTCGTACCATTGGAGATTTGTTCGGCAGCAAAGACTCTGCCCGCTACGGACTTGAGCTGTCTTACGACTCTGTGCTTCGCGGCACAAATGGTCTCATCCACCGCCGCAAGGTGCTCAATAAGTTCCTCGACATCATGGACACGCCGCCCATTGATGGCGCAGACATCATCACCACTATCGACGTTGAGATGCAAGACCTTGCCGAACGTGCGGTCATCGACGAGTTGAAGCTCATCAACGGCAATGTGGGAGTTGCCATCGTTATGGAAGTTCAAACGGGCGACATCAAGGCCATCGTAAACATGGAGAAATGCCGCGATGGTGAATACCGCGAGGTGAAAAACCACGCCGTGAGCGACCTGTTGGAACCAGGTTCGGTCTTCAAGACCGCCTCCATCTTGGTATGTCTTGATGACGGAAAATGTGACACCACCAAACGGGTGGAGACAGGAGGAGGCGTGTGGCCGATGTATAAACGACAGATGAAAGACCACAACTGGCGTCGTGGCGGTTATGGTATGCTGACATTGCCGCAAACCCTGCACTATAGTTCGAACATCGGTGTGAGCCGCATCGTCGACGAATACTATCATAGCAACCCCGAAAAGTTCGTGGAGGGTCTTTGGCGCACAGGAATAGCTGACGACTTGCACATCCCGCTCGTCGGTTCGACGCCAGCCAAGATACGTATGCCCAAGAAAGACAAGACGGGGCGCTATTGGCTCAACTGGAGTGATACTGCTCTTCCTTGGATGTCTATCGGCTACGAGACACAAGTGCCGCCCATCTCGACCCTCACCTTCTACAACGCCATCGCCAACAACGGTCGCATGATGCAGCCACGCTTCGTGAAGCAGATTGTAAAGGACGGTCAGGTGCTGATGGAGTTTGAACCTGTGGTGTTGCGTGAGAATATCGCCAAACCCAGCACCATCAAAACCATGCAAACCATCTTGGAACAAGTGGTCAGCCAAGGACTTGGAAAGAAAGCTGGCTCGCCATCGTTCAAAGTTGCTGGTAAGACAGGAACCGCGCAGATATGGACGGCAAGCGGAAAATCTGCCAACTACCTGCTCTCGTTTGCGGGTTTCTTCCCCGCCGATGCTCCTCGCTACAGTTGCATCGTCTGCATACAGAAATCAGGTCTCCCTGCATCGGGAGGCGGAATGAGCGGTGTTGTGTTCCATAATATTTCGGAGGGAATCATGGCACAGGCGTTGAAACTCGATGTGAAAGACGCTCGCGACTCCGCTTCTATAACCATTCCCGATGTGAAAGACGGAAACATTATGGCAGCCGACTATGTATTGCAGCATTTGGGTGTGAAGTCGAACATCGACTGGGGTAACAATACGCCTGAAAACAACACACCGATATGGGGAAGAGCCGAAACCAATGCAAACAAAGGCATCGCCCTGCGCCACGAGAAACAATCTTCCGACAGCGCTATGCCTAACGTTCATGGGATGGGGGCCCGCGACGCGGTTTATCAGATTGAGAAACGAGGAGTGAAAGTGGTGCTGAAAGGACGCGGAAAAGTCACTAAGCAAAGCCTTACACCTGGACAGACCATCAAGAAAGGCGACATTTGCATGTTGACACTCGAATAACCAAAAGACAAGAAAAAAGAACAATAGATATATGAAACTAAGCGAATTGCTCAAAAACATCAAGCCGACTATCATCATCGGCGATGACAATATCGACATCACGGGCGTGAACATCGATTCACGACGTATTGTCGAAGGGCACCTCTTCGTGGCCATGAAGGGAACGCAGGTCGACGGGCACAAGTTCATTGATAAAGCCATTGAGCAGGGCGCCAAGGCCATCTTGTGCGAAGATTTGCCCGAAGAAACCACCAATGCCCAACCCTCACCCATCACCTACATACAAGTGCCATCTACTGAAGATGCTGTGGGACGCGTAGCCACTCTCTTCTATGGCAACCCATCAAAGAAACTAAAACTTGTGGGAGTCACCGGTACTAACGGTAAGACGACCATTGCCACATTACTCTATAATATGTTCCGCAAGATGGGGCATCGTTGTGGTCTGCTCTCAACAGTCTGCAACTACGTTGAAGGTGAAGCCATCCCGGCCAGCCATACGACACCCGACCCCATTGAGTTGAACGCCCTACTTGCTAGAATGGTGGATGCTGGCTGCGAGTACGCCTTCATGGAGTGCTCCAGCCACGCCATCTCTCAAAAACGCATTGGCGGATTGTCATTTACAGGTGGCCTATTCACGAACCTAACACGCGACCATCTGGATTATCATAAGACTTTCGAGAATTATCGCAACGCCAAGAAAGCCTTCTTCGATGCACTACCCAAGGGTGCTTTCGCTATCACAAACGCTGATGACAAAAATGGTCTATTCATGGTACAGAACACAAAGGCGACCGTGAAGACTTACTCCACTCGCTCGATGGCTGACTTCAAGGCCCATATCCTGGAGTGTCATTTTGAGGGCATGTATCTCGAAGTTGACGGACACGAGGTGGGAGTGCAATTCATTGGTAAATTCAACGTTTCGAACCTGTTGGCTGTCTATGGTGCCGCCATCATGTTGGGCAAAAAACCTGAGGATGTACTCCTAGTGATGAGCACGCTAAAAAGCGTCAACGGACGCCTTGACCCTGTTCGTTCGCCCGAAGGATTTACCGCTATCGTCGACTATGCCCACACACCCGATGCACTTGAGAACGTGCTCAACGCCATTCATGAGGTGCTAAACGGAAAGGGAAAGGTCATCACCGTGTGTGGAGCCGGCGGCAACCGCGACAAAGGTAAACGTCCCATCATGGCGCAAGAGGCAGTCAAACAAAGTGACCGCGTCATCATCACAAGCGACAACCCACGATTCGAGGAGCCGCAAGACATCATTAATGATATGTTAGCTGGTCTCAACACCCAACAGATGAAGAAGGTGGTAAGCATCGTGGATCGTCGCGAAGCCATCCGCACGGCCTGTATGATGGCTCAAAAAGGTGACGTCATTCTCGTTGCCGGCAAGGGCCATGAGAATTATCAGGAAATCAAAGGCGTCAAGCACCACTTTGACGACAAAGAGGTGTTGAAAGAGATATTCGCCGAATAATTAGTAAACAAAAAGAACAAGAGATATGTTGTACTATCTTTTCCGCTTTCTCGAGCAATATCAAATACCCGGCTCCCACATGTGGGCGTACATCTCATTCCGTTCGCTGCTCACACTCATCCTGTCGCTGCTCATCTCAGCATGGTTCGGCGAGAGGTTCATCAAATACATGAAACGTCGCAAAATCAGCGAGACTGCACGCGACCGAAGCATCGATCCCTTTGGTGTGGAAAAGGTGGGAGTGCCTTCGATGGGTGGCATCATTATCATTGTTAGTATCTTGGTACCCGTCTTGCTGTTGGGACGTATGCGCAACATCTATCTATTGCTCATGATCGGCACGGTGATCTGGTTAGGATTCCTTGGATTCCTCGATGACTACATCAAAATCGTGCGTAAGAAGAAAGACGGTCTGAAAGGCAAATACAAAATAGTGGGACAAGTAAGCATCGGCCTCATCGTAGGTCTCGTCTTATGGGCAAGTCCCGATGCGAAGATCAACGAGAACATTACGACTGAGCGTCAAGGTATTGAGACAGTAGTGACACATAAGTCGGAGTCGGTGAAATCGCTGAAAACCACCATCCCGTTTGTGAAAGGCCACAACCTAGATTACTCCAACATCATGGGCTTTTGCGGGAAATACAAAAATGCGATGGGATGGGTGCTCTTCGTCGTGATGACCATCCTTGTGGTTACCGCCGTCTCCAATGGTGCTAATCTCAACGACGGTATGGATGGTATGTGCGCCGGTAATTCCGCCATCATAGGTGTCGCGTTGGGCATTTTGGCATATGTGTCGAGTCACATCGAATATGCTTCCTACCTGAACATCATGTACATTCCTGGCTCTCAAGAACTCGTGGTATTCCTCTGTGCCTTCATTGGCGCCATGATTGGTTTCCTGTGGTACAACGCCTACCCTGCACAAGTGTTCATGGGCGACACTGGTTCGTTGATGATTGGCGGTGTCATCGGTGTTTGCGCTGTCATCATTCATAAAGAACTCTTGCTGCCCATCCTTTGTGGCATCTTCTTTGTAGAAAGCCTCAGCGTGATTATCCAGACACAAGCTTTCAAATACTACAAGCGGAAGAACCAACGTGTTCGTGTGTTCAGGGCAACTCCCATACACGACAACTTCAGAAAACTGAACTCGCAACTCGATGAGACAAGTCGATATATATTCTACAATTGGCCACACCGCCAGTTCCATGAGTCTAAAATAACCGTGCGTTTCTGGATTACCACCATCATCCTGGCCGCACTGACCATTATCACACTGAAAATAAGATAGAAACAAAATAAACAAATGAAAAAGATAGTTGTTCTAGGAGCAGCAGAAAGCGGCGCAGGAGCAGCCGTGTTGGCTAAGAAGCAAGGGTTCGACGTGTTCGTGTCAGACATGTCGGCCATCAAAGATAAATACAAAAAGATGCTCGATGACCATGCGATTGAATGGGAGGAAGGGCATCATACCGAAGAGCGTATCCTCGAGGCCGATGAAATCATCAAAAGTCCAGGCATTCCGAAGGAGGCACCTATCGTGCGCAAGGCCATAGAGCGCGGCATCGGCATCATCAGTGAGATTGAGTTTGCAGGACGCTACACCAACTCGAAGATGATATGCATCACGGGATCGAACGGAAAGACCACCACCACATCACTCATCTATCACATCTTCCGCAATGCCGGATACGATGCCGGATTGGCAGGAAACATCGGTAATTCGCTGGCGTTGCAAGTGGCTGAAGATCCACACGAATACTACATCATCGAACTCAGTTCGTTCCAACTGGACAACATGTACGACTTCCGTGCCAACATCGCCATCTTGCTGAACATAACGCCCGACCACATGGACCGCTACGACAACTGCATGCAAAACTACGTGGATTCGAAGATGCGTATCACGCAGAATCAAACCGAGCAAGACGCATTCATCTATTGGAACGACGACCCCATCATTCGTCGTGAACTCGAAAAATACGATATCAAAGCCATGATGTGCCCATTCTCGGAACTCAAAGAACGCGGATCCATTGGATATATTGAAGAGGGACAATACAAAATAGAGAAGCCCACACCGTTCAACATGGAACAAGAGGAGCTCTCACTCACCGGCAAACACAACATCTATAACTCGTTGGCTGCCGGTATCGCTTCTAACATCGCGGGAATCAGGAAAGAAGTTATTCGCAAGAGTCTTTCCGACTTCCCCGGTGTGGAGCATCGATTGGAAAAAGTGTGCAAGGTGGGTGGTGTGCAATACGTGAACGACTCAAAGGCCACCAATGTAGATGCTTGCTGGTATGCACTGGAAAGCATGAAGACACCTACCATATTAATAATAGGTGGAAAGGACAAGGGCAACGACTACGCCCCTATCATGGACTTGGTGAAACAAAAATGCAAGGCTTTGGTTTATCTGGGAGCCGACAACCAAAAACTTCACGACAATTTCGATGCTCTGGGATTGCCCATACGCGACACTCACTCAATGAAAGAATGTGTGGAGGCATGTTATGCGCTAGCCGAGCCTGGCGACACGGTGCTACTTTCGCCCTGCTGCGCTTCGTTCGACCTGTTCAAAAACATGGAAGACCGCGGCGAACAATTCAAGACACTGGTGAGAAATCTTTGAAAAGACACCACGGCAAAAGCATTAATAAACAACGAACAACAAGAAAGCAAAACAGAATAAGAAACGGCAATGAACAAAAATCTTGGCAACTTATTCAAAGGCGACAAGGTGATATGGATGGTTTTCTTCTTCCTCTGCATCATCAGTGTGGTTGAGGTCTATTCGGCTTCATCACAACTGACATATAAAGCCGGAAACTACATGGCACCCGTCATCAAGCACATCGGAATCCTTCTGTTGGGCATTGCGGCCATGATTGTAACCCTCAACGTGAAATGCAAATACTTCAAGATTCTCACTCCTTTCCTACTCATCCTATCGGTGTTGATGCTCATCTGGGCATTGGTAGGCGGACATGACGCCAACGACGCCTCACGTTGGGTGGGTTTCATGGGAATGAAATTCCAACCGTCGGAGATTGCAAAAGGAACACTCGTATTAGCCACAGCACAGATATTGAGTGCCATGCAGACTGAGAAAGGCGCCGACAAGAACGCTTTCAAATATATTCTCATCGTCTGTGCCTGCATCGTTCCACTCATCTTCTTCGAGAATTTCTCTACTGCTGCACTCATCTGCGCAGTCATTTTCATGATGATGGTCATCGGTCGTGTTCCCATGCAACAATTGGGGAAACTACTAGGCGTCATCGTACTATTGGCAGTCATTGCATTAGGTTTGATATGGTTCTTAGGTAACGACAAAGTGGAAGACAATCCCAACAAGACGTTGACCGAAACTTCTGCTCCTGAGAAGGAAAAAAGCAAACTAGCAAAAGTGTTCCATCGTTTTGGCACATGGAAGGCACGTATCGAGAAATTCTCTGACAATAAATACGTAAGTCCTGAGGAGGTGGACCTCGACAAAGACGGTCAGGTGGCACATGCCAACATTGCCATCGCATCATCTAATGTGGTTGGCAAAGGACCAGGCAACTCTGTCGAGCGCGATTTCTTGTCACAAGCGTTCTCCGACTTCATCTACGCTATCATCATCGAAGAGATGGGCATCATTGGGGCGGTGGCGGTGGCATTCCTCTACATCGTGCTGCTGTTCCGTGCGGGTCGCATTGCCAACCGTTGCGAGAATAACTTCCCCGCCTTCCTTGCTATGGGGTTGGCATTGTTGCTCGTCACCCAAGCATTGTTCAACATGTGTGTAGCCGTGGGTCTCGCTCCTGTGACAGGCCAACCACTTCCACTTGTTAGCAAAGGTGGAACGTCGACTGTCATCAACTGCATCTACGTGGGCGTGATTTTGAGCATCAGCCGCACAGCCAAGAAAAAGAACGAAGAACCAGACGAAATACTCGTTCCCAAGAAGGCAGCTGCTTAAACAGGAAATGGCTTCAAGAAAAAGACAAAATAAAACAAAGATATGGACAACGAATTAAGAATCATCATAAGCGGCGGCGGAACCGGTGGTCACATCTTTCCCGCCGTTTCGATAGCCAATGCCATCAAAGCATTGCGTCCCGATGCGAAAATCTTGTTCGTAGGAGCCGAAGGGCGCATGGAAATGCAACGAGTGCCAGCAGCAGGTTATGAAATCAAAGGACTGCCCATCTGCGGTTTCAATCGTGAGAACCTGCTGAAAAATATTACGTTGCCTTTCAAAATGTGGAAGAGCGACCACATGGTCAAAGGCATCCTGAAAGAGTTCCGTCCGATGGCAGCAGTAGGTGTTGGTGGTTATGCCAGCTTCCCAACACTGAAAGCCGCAGCCTCGAAAGGTATCCCTTGTCTGATTCAAGAACAAAACTCGTTTGCTGGCAAGACCAACAAGATATTGGGGAAGAAAGCCGCAAAGATCTGTGTGGCCTACGAAGGAATGGAACGGTTCTTCCCTGCCGACCGCATACTGATGACGGGTAACCCCGTACGTCAGGCATTGCTTGAAACAACCATCTCACACGATGATGCCGTCCGCTCGTTTGACCTCGACCCACAACGCAAGACCATTCTACTTGTTGGCGGAAGTTTGGGCGCCCGCACTATCAACGAGAGCATTCTGCAAAATCTTGACCTCGTGCACCAAAGCGACGTGCAGTTCATTTGGCAGACAGGCAAATACTATAGTGCGCAAATTACCGAGCAATTGGAGCAACTAGGAAAGCCCGAAAATCTGAAGGTCACCGACTTCATCAGCGATATGGGTGCCGCATACAAGGCAGCCGACCTTGTCATTAGTAGAGCGGGAGCTAGTAGTATTAGCGAGTTCTGCCTTTTGGGAAAAGCCGTGATACTAGTACCAAGTCCCAATGTGGCCGAAGACCATCAGACTAAAAACGCCATGGCATTGGTCAACAAAGACGCCGCGATTTACGTGAAAGACGCCGATGCTCCCGCCACCCTGCTCGAAATGGCCATTGCCACTGTAAATGATACAAGTCGACTTGAGACACTAAAAGAAAACATCTTGAAACTGGCTTTACCCGACTCGGCAAGAATCATTGCCGAAGAAGTCATCAAACTGGCAACCAGTAAATAATAGTACAGAAAAATGGATATAAAAGATATTAAAGCAGTATACTTTATTGGAGCCGGTGGCATCGGAATGAGTGCCATCGCCCGATACTTTATCAAACAGGGCATGGTGGTGGCCGGCTACGATAAGACTCCCAGCGAACTGACAAAACGCTTGGAGAAAGAAGGCATGATCATACACTACGAAGAGAACGTCGACGAAATCCCCCACGCCTGCAAAAAGCCTACATCATGCCTCGTCGTTTACACACCTGCCATCCCAGAAGAACATAAAGAACTGGTTTACTTCCGTGAAAATGGCTTTGAAGTACAGAAACGAGCCCAAGTGTTGGGAACTTTGACACGCCAATACAAAGGCCTTTGCGTTGCGGGAACACACGGCAAGACCACTACATCCACCATGTGCGCCCATATCATGAACCAAAGTCATTTGGAATGCAATGCCTTCTTGGGAGGCATTTCCAAGAATTACGGCACCAACTACCTACTCTCTGACAATAGCGAGTTCGTAGTCATCGAAGCCGATGAGTTCGACCGTTCGTTCCATTGGTTGAGCCCATGGATGACTATCATTACAAGCACTGACCCCGACCACCTCGACATCTACAAGACAAAAGAAGCCTACTTGGAAAGTTTCCGTCACTATACGACGCTCATCCAACCTGGTGGCTCCCTCATCATTCATCGCAACTTAGAGGTGAAACCCAATGTGGGAAAGGATGTGAAAACCTACGAATACAGTCTAGACGAGGGCGACTTCCATGCAGAGAACATCTGTATTGACAATGGCGAGATTACATTCGACTTTGTGTCGCCCATCGAGAGCGTTAAGAACATACAACTAGGTCATCCCGTTCCTATCAACGTTGAGAACGCAGTTGCAGCAATGGCAATGGCACAACTCAATGGATGCAGCGCCGAAGAACTACGTTACGGCATGAAGACCTACCATGGAGTGGAGCGTCGTTTCGACTTCAAGATCAAAGACGAGCGCCACGTGCTGATTTCCGACTACGCACACCACCCGAAAGAAATATACCAGAGTGCACGAAGCATTCGCCAACTCTACAACGACCGTAAGATCACGGCTATTTTCCAGCCGCATCTTTACACTCGAACACGCGATTTCTATCGTGAATTCGCCGATGCCCTCAGCCAACTTGACGAGGTGATTCTCACCGAAATCTACCCAGCACGCGAACTGCCCATTCCTGGCGTGACAAGCCAACTCATCTACGACGAACTACGCCCTGGTGTCGAACGCAGCATCATCAACAAAGACGATGTGTTGGATTTGGTCAAGAGCCGCGATTTCGACGTTTTGGTCATACTCGGTGCAGGAGACCTCGACAACGAGGTCCCGCAGATTGCAAAAATCATTAACAGCAAGTAATCCTCTCAACGCCTCTATATGAAGTTCAATTGGAAGAAAATCATCACCATCGCCCTTGACTTGGTGTTAGCCGCCTACCTTGTGGTGGCTGTCACGTCGTTCAACAAACCCGACGAGACAGCTAAAGTGTGCACCAAGGTGGTCATTGATATCCAAGACGAGGCTACCAACGGATTCATTAATACACAGGAAATCAAGCGACGTTTGCAAACTACAAAGTTATATCCGCTTGAGAAGCCTATGCGCTATGTTGATGCCCGTAAGATAGAGGAGACGTTGAAAGTCAGCCCGTTCGTACAGACGGCTGAATGCTTCAAGACACAAGACGGGCACGTACACATTACTATCACGCAACGCATGCCCATCATACGTATCAAGGCCGCTAATGGAGAAGACTACTACATTGACGACAACGATTGCATCATGCCCAACTCACAATATACCAGCGACCTCATCATCGCGACAGGCAACATTAACAAATGGTTCGCCACCAACTACATCTCACCTTTGAGCAAGACGTTGAATGCCAACCATTTCTGGCGGAACCAGATAGAACAAATCAACGTATTGTCCGACCGCAGCATTGAGTTCGTACCACGTGTGGGAAACCACATCATCTGCATCGGAAATCTACCCGAAGCCAAGACCAAAAGTGAAATCGCCAAAGCCATCAACGACTATACGTTGAAGAAACTCGCTCGACTTGAGAAATTCTATAAATATGGCCTCTCAGAGGCTGGATGGAACAAGTACTCTTATATCAACCTGGAGTTTGACAACCAGATCATCTGCAAGAAACGTGCTATCACGCACCCATAAACAAAGCAAACAAAAAACTACAAATAAAGTCAAAACGTTATGCCAAAGGAGTTTATAGTAGCAATCGAACTCGGTTCATCTAAGATAACCGGTATTGCAGGAAAAAAGAACCTGGACGGCAGCATCTCCATTCTTGCCGTCGTCAAAGAAGACGCCACATCGTGCATTCGAAAAGGCGTGGTCTACAACATCGACAAAACCGTCGTCTGTCTTACTAACATCATCAAGAAACTAGAGACTGCCCTGAAAACCAAAATCGCCCATGTCTATGTGGGTGTTGGCGGACAGAGCATTCGAAGCATGAAGAATGTCATCGTCAAAGAGTTCGCGCCCGAAGCCATCGTCACACAAGAGATGGTGGACGAACTGATGGATGCTAATCGCAACATGTCGTATCCTGAACAGGAAATCCTGAATGCTGCGACCCAAGAATATAAAGTCGACCAGCAGTTCCAACTCGACCCTGTAGGCATCCAATGCAGTCGACTCGAAGGTAACTTCCTGAACATCCTTTCGCGCAAGACGTTCTACCGCAACCTGAACAAATGTTTCGACAATGCCGGCATCGCCATCGCCGAATTGTATCTTGCACCTCTGGCCTTGGCTGACAATGTATTGACCGAGACCGAGCGCCGTGCAGGATGCGTTCTCGTAGATCTTGGAGCCGACACCACCACCGTCAGCGTCTACTTCAAAAACATTCTGCGCCACTTGGCTGTCATTCCTTTGGGAAGCAACAACATCACTAAGGACATCGCTACCATGCAGATGGAAGAAGAGGAAGCTGAGCGTATGAAACTGAAATACGGTTCGGCCTATACCGACAACAACGATATCGACAACTCGCTGAGCCTCTCCATCGATGGAGAACGCAGCATCCCCAGCCGCGACTTCATCAACATTGTGGAAGGCCGATTGGAGGAAATCATCGAGAACGTTTGGTTCCAAGTACCCAACGAATATGCAGACAAATTGTTGGGAGGACTCATCCTTACGGGTGGTGGTTCGAACATGAAGAACATCGAACGCGCCTTCCGCAATCATACACATATCGAGAAGATTCGTATAGCCAAGTTCGTCACCTCCACCATCAATTCGAGCAGCGTGGAGATTACGGCTCACAACGGCACTATGAACACCGTGCTGGCTTTGCTCGAGAAGGGCGACATGAATTGCGCAGGCGAGGAAATCACCAACGACCTCTTCAGTCCTGCCAACCAACCGACTGCCACACCTACACCCCATCCAACACAGACTCCTGCTCGTGACGCCGTTGGACGTGGAGTCATCCCCACCGAGGCCGACAAACAGAAAGCCGAGGAGGAAGCTCGCAAGAAGCGTGAGGCTGAAGAAGAAGAGCGTCGTCGCAAGGAGAAGGAAGAAGAGGAGCGTCGCAAGAAGGAGAAACGCGAAAACAGTCTGGCCAACAAAACTTGGCGCGGCTTGAAGAAATTCTTCGGACAGATCATCGAAGAAGAATAATCTCTCAAAAAGACAAGAGAACAGAACAAGAAGAAAACAACAACCCAAAAAAGCAATAACATTATGGCAGAAAATCATATATTGGATTTCGGAGAGCCCGAAAAAGAGAACTCCATCATCAAAGTCATCGGTGTGGGCGGTGGCGGCGGTAATGCCGTGAACCACATGTATCGCGAAGGAATACACGACGTCTCGTTCGTGCTTTGCAACACCGACAATCAAGCACTCAACGATTCTCCTGTACCCGTCCATCTGCAACTGGGCAAGGAAGGATTGGGAGCTGGAAACAAACCCGAAAAAGCCCGTATGGCGGCGCAAGAGAGCATCGACGATATCCGCAACATGCTCAGCGATGGCACTCGTATGGCATTCATTACCGCCGGTATGGGTGGTGGAACCGGCACTGGAGCAGCCCCCGTCATCGCACAAGTGTCAAAGGAACTGGGAATCCTTACCGTAGGAATCGTCACAATTCCCTTCCGTTTCGAAGGACCGAAGAAGATTGACCAAGCCCTCGATGGTGTGGAGGAAATGTCGAAACACGTTGACGCCCTGCTCGTCATCAACAACGAACGCTTGCGCGAAATATATCCTGACCTCACCGTGCTCGACGCATTTGGTAAGGCGGACGACACCTTGAGCGTAGCCGCCAAGTCGATTGCAGAGATCATTACTATCCACGGCCTCATCAACCTCGACTTCAACGATGTGCGCACCGTACTGAAGGATGGTGGAGTTGCCATCATGTCGACAGGTTATGGTGAGGGCGAAGGCCGTGTGAAAAAAGCTATTGACGATGCACTTAACTCGCCGCTCCTCAACGACAACGACGTCTTCAACTCCAAGAAAATCCTGCTTTCCATCGCTTTCGCCAGCGAGAAGAAGGAGAATCCAGGGTTGACGATGGATGAGATGAACGACGTGAACGACTTCATGCTGAAGTTCGGCGAAGACTTCGAACTGAAATGGGGTCTCGCACTCGATCCAGAACTCGGCAACAAGGTGAAAGTCACCGTGCTGGCCACTGGATTCGGCATCGAGGACGTGGACGGAATGGACAGCCACCTCAAGAAACACACCGAAGAGGAGGCAAACCGTATCGCGATGGAAGAAGAGAAGCGAGCCGAACGCCAAGACCGCCGCAACCGCTACTACGGCAAAGACTCGCGCAACATGCAATACAAGCGTCGCCCCCACATCTTCCTCTTCAGGCCCGAAGACCTCGACAACGAGGACATCATTCTGGCCGTTGAGAACACACCCACATATAAGCGTACGCGTCAGATGCTTGACGAAATACGCAATCAAGCCGCTGGAAACGCTCCCGCAGAGAAGCGGGATGAAACGGCCGAGCCCGTACAGGGCCTCATCAGCTTCACATGACACACACGATAAGATTGGCATAACAACAACAAACTGAGAAAAAGTGGGGGCACAGCGGTGTCATCCACTTTTTTTATGGCTAATCCGCTGATACTTGCAAAAATCACTTTGTCACTAAAAAGGCCCATTTTGTGACATTTTGTAAAGGAAAACACACATTTAAATAACTGTTTTGTTGAGATTTTTTATCTATCGACTGATTTTCCCATAGCTATGCTTTGACCCTCTCAAAGATATGCTTTGACCGCCTCAGAGCTATGCTTTGACAAGCTCAAAGCATAGCTTACATTTTGTCAAAAGGGCACTCTGGCAATTGTGCTAAATCAAATTATGATGCATCAAGTGGAAATATTGGTTTGTTCGTTTCGGTATCTCGAAATTTTGCAGTAACTTTGCAGGTCGAAAGAATCATTGATAAAAACAATATAGAATTATGGCAAAGAAAGCACTCCTTATGATCCTCGATGGATGGGGAATCGGACAGCAAGGCAAAGGCGACGTGATCTTTAACACGCCGACACCTTACCTGGATTATCTTACAGCAGTTTCGCCACACTCTCAGTTGCAGGCTTCGGGTGAAGACGTGGGTCTTCCTGACGGTCAGATGGGTAACTCTGAAGTGGGTCATCTCAACATCGGCGCTGGCCGCATTGTCTATCAGGATCTTGTGAAAATTAATCGTGCTTGCAAAGACGGCTCCATTTTGGAGAATCCGCAGGTGAAAGCCGCTTACGGCTACGCAAAGGAGCAGGGCAAGAAACTCCACTTGATGGGCCTTTGCTCTGACGGCGGTGTTCACTCAAGCCTCGACCATTTGTTCAAACTCATTGAAATAGGAAAGACATACGGCTTGAAGAATCAGGTGTTCGTGCATTGCTTCATGGACGGCCGCGATACCGATCCACGTTCGGGAAAGGGCTTTATTCAGCAGGTTACAGACGTTTGTGCTGAGAACGACGCCGCCATTGCCTCCATCGTGGGACGCTTCTATGCTATGGATCGTGACAAGCGTTGGGAGCGCGTGAAAGAGGCCTACGACCTCGTTGTGGCTGGTCAAGGCAAACAAGCCACCGATATGGTTGCCGCCATGCAGGAGTCGTATGACGAGGGTGTGACCGACGAGTTCATCAAGCCCATCCACAACGCCAAGGTAAATGGTGTAATCGAAGAGGGCGACGTGGTGATCTTCATCAACTTCCGCAACGACCGCGCCAAGGAGTTGACTATCGTCTTGACGCAGGAGGATATGCCTGATGCTGGCATGAAGACCATCCCTGGATTGCAGTACTATTGCATGACCCCGTACGACGCTAAGTTCACGGGCGTGAACATCCTGTTCCCGAAAGAGAATGTAGAAGACACGTTGGGCGAATATCTCTCAAAACTTGGTAAGAAACAACTTCACACGGCCGAGACGGAGAAGTATGCACACGTTACTTTCTTCTTCAACGGTGGTCGCGAGAAGCCTTACGAAGGTGAGGATCGCATCCTTGTTGCTTCGCCGAAGGTGGCCACCTACGACCTCAAGCCTGAGATGTCGGCCTATGAAGTGAAGGACAAACTTGTGGGCGCCATCAACACTCAGCAGTATGATTTCATCGTTGTGAATTTTGCCAATGGTGATATGGTGGGACACACGGGTATTTACAACGCCATCGCCAAGGCCGTTTGGGCCGTCGACCATTGTGTGCAGGAGGTCATCGAGGCCGCCAAAGCCAACGATTACGAGGCCATCATCATTGCCGATCACGGTAATGCTGACAACGCCATCAACCCCGATGGAACGCCCAACACAGCACACTCGCTGAACCCCGTGCCTTTCATCTATGTGACGAACAACAATTCTGCTACGGTAAAGGACGGTCGTCTGGCCGATGTGGCTCCCTCCATCCTCCATATCATGGGATTGGAGCAGCCTGCCGACATGACGGGCGAATGCCTCATCAGCGACAATTAATCGAATACAACAAGCATTCATAATAGGATTGAGCGCCTGCCAGAGAGACTTCTGACAAGCGCTCATTTTTCTTTTCTGCACAGAAACAACAACGTTCTTCGAAAAATAATCGACTTCACACACGAAGTTGTCAGAATTATTGTGTATCTTCGCAGACAGAAAACAAATATTGCCAACGCTATGAACGTACAGATAGAAGAGTCGTGGAAACAACATCTGCAAGTGGAGTTTGACAAGCCTTACTTCTCCCAACTGACAGGTGCTGTCAGGAAGGAGTATCAGACGGGAGTGTGTTATCCTCCTGGTCGGCTGATATTCAATGCCTTCAACCTTTGCCCGTTCAATGAAGTAAAGGTGGTAATCATCGGCCAAGATCCATACCACGAACCTGGACAGGCTCATGGATTGAGTTTTTCGGTGCAAGATGGCGTGGCATTTCCACCTTCTCTCCAAAACATATTCAAGGAGATTCACGACGACTTGGGGACTCCCATCCCCACTACGGGCGATCTCTCACGATGGGCAAAGCAGGGTGTGTTGCTGCTCAACGCATCGCTCACGGTGCGCGCACATCAAGCCAACAGCCACTCCACATTGGGTTGGCAAACCTTTACCGATGCTGCCATTCGTGCTTTGGCAACCCAACGCGAACATTTGGTTTATATGCTTTGGGGTGGTTTTGCGCGTGGAAAATCCTACATGATTGACAAACAACGCAACTTGGTTCTCGAATCGGTTCATCCTTCTCCATTATCTGCCAATCGTGGTGGGTGGTTCGGTCAACATCAATTCTCGCGTTGCAATGAATATCTCAAACAGCACAACATTCAACCCATCCAATGGTAAAACCCGAACTGATTCCCCCCATCATGCTGTTGGGCGACGTGTTGGTGTCTTCCGACATCCTCACCGAGCGCTTCTGTTGCGACCTTGCGGCTTGCAAAGGCGAATGCTGCGTGGAAGGTGATGAGGGAGCACCTGTAACGATGGAGGAGATTTCGCAAATCGAGGATAGCCTTGATGCTGTTTGGGACGACTTGTCGGCATCTGCTCAATCGGTCATCGAGCGCCAAGGTGTGGCCTATACCGACCGTGAAGGCGAATTGGTAACAAGTATTGTGAACGGGAAGAATTGCGCGTTTACTTACTACGATGACCTTACCGACCGCCAAACAGGTAAAGTGATTGAAGGTTGTTGCTTATGCGCTTTGGAAAAAGCTTGCCGTGCAGGTAAATCGCAATTCATGAAACCCATCAGCTGCGCGCTCTATCCCATCCGGGAAAAACGGTTTGCCAATGGGTTGGTGGGAGTGAACTACGATCGATGGAAGGTCTGCAAAGACGCTGTTCGCAAAGGTATTGAACTCGATATTCCCCTCTATCGTTTCTTGGAAGGTCCTTTGCGCCGTCGTTTTGGCGACGAATGGTATGAAGAACTATGCCAGTTGGCTAATCAGTTATTGGGTGATTGAAAAATAATTAAGAATACTACGACCTATTATGAAACAAAACTATTTTCTTCGCGGCCTCTGCGCCCTCATGTCGGCAGCAGCATGTTGCACCGCACTTTTTTCCTCGTGTAACAACCTAAAAAATAGCGAAAAGGACGCACTCACCACACCAGGAAACCCATTCCTACCATTGTGGGAGTATATTCCAGATGGCGAGCCATACGTGTTTGAAGACCCTGACAATCCTGGCAAGCAGCGCGTATATATCTATGGCTCCCACGATGACCTCGTGACCGAATATTGTGGTCGCGATCAGGTGGTGTGGTCGGCCTCGGTCGACGACCTGACACATTGGCGCTACGATGGTGTGATCTTCAGCGTCAACAAAAATGCCAATGGCGACCTATTCACTCCCGATAGTCTTGCTGACGTGCTCTATGCTCCTGATGTGACGCTGGTAACAGCGCCCGACGGCACGAAAACCTACTATCTCTACCCCAATAATCAGGCAGGTGGACGCAATGGTATGGTGTGTAAGAGTTCACGCCCCGACGGTCCTTTTGAGGTCATCAACTGGAGCAAGGAGAATCCAAATGTGACTGATGGTGTGCTGAGCTTTGACCCTGCTGTGTTTGTTGATGACGACGGCCGCATCTACGGCTATTGGGGCTTCGAACGTTCGTATGCAGCAGAACTCGATCCTGCGACGATGGCCACGGTGAAGCCAGGAGAGAAGATTGTGGAGGATATGGTATCAGGTCGTTATCAAGATGGAATCTTCAGTTTCTTCGAAGCCTCGTCCATTCGTAAAATCAAAGACAAGTATGTGTTCATCTATAGCCGCTTCACAAAGGACGGAGAGTATGGCCTACCTGTGTCGAACTACACATTGGCTTATGCCTACAGCGACCATCCATTAGGACCGTGGACCTACGGTGGTACCATCATCGATGGACGCGCCCGTGATATCAACGAACAGGGCGACACCATCGCCACAGCTACTATCGACGGCAACACCCATGGTAGCATCTGCGAGATCAACGGCCAATGGTATGTGTTCTATCACCGTCAGACAGGTACTGATGAATATTCCCGCCAAGCCATGGTAGCTCCCATCGAAGTGAAAGTAGAGGAAGGTGCTGGCGGCAAGGTGGAGATTAGCGAGGGTGAATATACCTCCGAGGGATTCTCGTTGGAAGGTCTGAACCCATTGGAGCACCATTCAGCTGGTATCGCTTGCTGGTACACTGGCCCGAAAACAGCCATTCACGAGTGGCCCAACAACAAGTTCTTCGGCTCTTACGTGGCAGCCGACCGCTACAACGATACACCATTTGAGAAAGATCCCTACAACTTAGAGCACAACTCGGTTCCCGTCATCAACAATACAGATGGTTCCATTGTGGGCTACAAATACTTCAATTTCAATGAGACTCACGGCAACGATGACATCGAACTATTACTGAGCCTTACGCCCGAGGGCATCGATGGTACCATCGAAGTGATGGTCGACCGTCCCTGGACTTCACAAGGCGGAAAACTGTTGGGTACCATTGAACTAAAAGCCGACCAACCACAGGTAGCAACTGAGATGAGTGTTGAACTTCCTGACCTCAGCAAACTCGAAGGCAAACACGCCATCTTCTTCAAGTTCTCATCACCCGTCAAGGAAAAGTCAATTTGCCGACTCGATAGTTTCATCTTCCAATGATACATTACCTTCATCACTAAACGACTCGCAGTTTTCACTATGGACGGCTACATACAAAAAACATACAAGGGTAAAACGAAGAGGTATGTACAGATACTAGATCTTCGCAATGACCCCGACATGATTAAAGAGTATCGCAAGTGGCACTCCAAAGAATACCATTGGAAGGAAATCCGTGATGGCATTAAGGCGGTGGGTATCCTCGAGATGGAAATCTACATTTTTGGAACACGCCTCGTGATGATTGTGGATACCCCCGAAGACTTTAATTGGCAGACGGCAATGGACAAACTTGCCACACTTCCACGACAAGCAGAGTGGGAAGCGTTTGTGGCAAAGCTGCAAGGATGCCGTCCTGATGCTCGGAGCGATGAAAAATGGCAAATGATGGAAAGAATGTTTTACTTATACGATGAAGTTGACGTTTGAAAAAATATGTAAGCAACTATAGTGATTGATGTTCATCCTCGCCGGTATTCTGATGGCGACATACCAACGTGTTCCTTGAAATATTTCCCAAGAAATGACTGATTGGGGAAATGCAGTTCTTGCGCGATTTCCTTAATGCTCTTGGTAGAATTGCGCAAAAGAACGCGAATTTCAAGTGTCACATAGTTGTCTATCCACTCGTTAGGTGTGCGTCGGCTTACTTGTTTGATGGTCTCAGAAAGATATTTGGGCGAGATACACATCTGTTGTCCATACCAACTAACACGTCGTTCGTGACGGAAGTTTTGCTCGACAAGCAAGATGAATTGTGTGAAAATAGATTCGGCACGCGTCTGTCGTTTGTCGTTGATGCATTGCATCTTATAGATGACGTTACTCAAATCGTAAAACATCGTTGATAGCAATGCAGAAACTGTTTCGCGACGGAAGTGATGAGTTGGATCGCCAACCTTTCTTTTTAGAATCTGTATATAACCCAATATCGTATCTACTTCTTGCTGAGACAGGTGGCAGACTGGATGATTGCGCGAGAACAAGAACAACGACGAGAGTTCGTGGACACCTTTGATGGTCTCATCGAAGAATTCCTGTGAAATCATGATGGCTTTTCCATGACAATCGCGACTGAGCAGATAATCGTCTGTTACCTGCCCTTCGCTGATAATGATGATGTCGTTAGCATAGACGGTATGTTGCTCAGTATCAACACTAT
Source organism: Prevotella sp. (assembly GCA_017557405.1). Lineage (GTDB taxonomy): Bacteria > Bacteroidota > Bacteroidia > Bacteroidales > Bacteroidaceae > Prevotella. The sequence continues at coordinate 75,224 of JAFYYV010000048.1, read as the reverse complement.
ATTGAGCCTTCCCACTAAGACAGATGGCCATCAACTTGCATCCCATGCGACGCGGCTCGTTGGGTAGAGGTAGTTCGGCGATGTCATCGAAGAACATCAAATCGTTGTCGATATATGCTCCTTTATAGACACTCTTAGCCGATTCGATGGTAATGAGTTGTAGATTCTTGTCGTCCATTCTCTCACGGTTTGATGGTTTGTGGTTTCCCAGCTATCAAATTGACGGTCTCTGTCTTGCCATTGGAAATAACTTCCAATCGCTTATCTTCAATACTTGTAATGGTGGCTTCACTTAGTTTTCCATTGCTCCAAGCGATATCAACAGTTAGTCCACCACGTGCTTTCAACCCGCTGATGGTACCAGAAGGCCATGCTTCAGGAAGTGCAGGCAACAATTCCAATTTGCCCGTATGACTTTGGATGAGCATTTCGCAAACTCCCGCTGTACCACCGAAGTTGCCATCAATCTGGAACGGTGGATGGGCATCGAACAGATTGGGGTAAGTTCCACCCGAACGACGGCGCCCTGGTCCTCGATAAGCATCGGGACTTACGTATGTGAGCAGTTTTTGGAAGATGTGATAGGCTTGATCAGGACGATGAAGTCGTGCCCACAGGTTGATTCTCCAACCAGTCGACCATCCCGTTGTTCGGTCGCCTTTGATTTCGAGCGACTTTGTACAAGCCTGCTCGAGAGTCTCGCGATTGGGCATTCGTTGCAGATGGTTACCAGGATACAAGCCAATGAGATGACTCTGGTGACGATGCTGCCAATCCCAATCATCCCAATCGTAATACCATTCTTGCAGGTTTCCACGGTGTCCTATAGTATAAGGATGCAGTCGAGAGAGTGTTTGCTGGATGGTAGCAGCGGTCTTCGTGTCGATGGCATCAGTGCAGATGGCACTAGCGGTCAACATGTTTGTGAAAAGTTCACGTAAGATAGCCATGTCGGCAGTTCCTCCGTAACACGTCGTTCCGTGGTATCCTTTATCTGTCTTGTATTCGTTTTCAGGACTGGTACTGGGGGCCGTGATGAGTTCTTGAGGGTTATTGGGATTCTCGACAAGCCAATCAAGCATGAATTCCGTAGCACCTTTCATGATGGGGAAAGCCGTTTTTTGCAAGAAGTCGCGGTCGAGTGTGAATGCAAAGTGCTCCCACAAGTTCATGCAAAGCCAAGCGCCTCCCATGTTCCAGTTGCTCCATTCTGGACTTTCACGCTTCTCACCCACAGGATTGGACATCGCCCAAATGTCACTATTGTGACTGGAGCACCATCCACGATTGATGCCGTAATAGTTTTTGGCGGTATAATGTCCATTCTCAGCCAACCCTTTCATGAATCCCCACAAGGGTTCTGTCATTTCAGAAAGGTTGGCCACTTCAGCAGGCCAATAATTCTCTTCAACATTGATGTTCGCGGTATAGTTGCCACGCCAAGGCGAAAATTGATTCGGAGCCCACAGACCTTGAAGATTGGCAGGCACGTTGGGCGTACGCGAACTGCTGATGAGCAGATAGCGTCCGTATTGCATGTAAAGAGTCTCGAGATAAGGATTGTTTCCACCTTCGTTAGTATAGGCAAGCAATTGCTGCTCCGTCGTGTGGATGTAGTCGTAGGCAGAACCTTCGATATTCATCTTCAAACGGTTGTAAAATTGCTGGTAATCAGCGATGTGACGCTCTTTCACTTGCTCATAAGTACAGTTCACGGTATGCCAAGCATCGTCAGTAGCTTGTTCCAGGTAAGGTGCACCTTCTTTCACAGGATGTTTGTCAAATCCATTAAACGAAGTCTCATTCACTATATAGATGGTTGCCTCGGTGGCATCGAGAATTCGGAGTGAGTTATCTTGCACGCTAATACGTCCATCTGTAGTGGTAGCGCGGATGATGGTACAGAAATGGATACTCTCTTGTGGATTACCAATAGCGTGTCCTGTTATGGTGATTTGGTTATCCGAAAACTTTGTCTTATATGGAATCAACGCACTAGTGCTCAATTCATAGTTCATTTTCCCACCATCGACAGTAAGATGGATGGCTATGAGTTTGTCGGGGTTGCTTGCCAGATACTCCTTTCGGTAAGTCACTCCATTGCGTCGGTAGGTGTTGCTACACACGGCCTCATCGATGTCGAGTTGTCGATAATAGTCATAAGCCGTATAATTGAGTCCATTGCCACCATCGCGATTGAGATCGCGAATATAAAGCGTAGCCAACGACATGTAGTGACTACTATTAGGACCTTGCACATGAAGTTGCAATGAGTCGGCTTTGGCATAATCTTCTTGGAACAACGCCTCACGAATCTTGGGAATCCATTCGTAGGCTTGTGCATCCATCTCACGGTCGTAAGGACGCCCCGTCCACAATGTGATGTCATTCAGTTTGATACTGTCCACATCGGCACCTCCATAAACAAGTGCCCCCAGTTTCCCGTTGCCAATGGGCAATGACTCTTCAAAATACTCAGCGGGACGGTCGTACCATAACCGCATGGGCAATTGCTCTTGGGCTATTGTTGCTAAAACGCAACACGACATCAAAATGATGGATGATAATTTCTTCATTATTGTTTAGGTTTATTTGTGTGAGTCTTATCATTAGATAAGCTCCTAAAAAAGCATTTAAGTAATATACAAGAAAAAAGTCAGTAGGTGCAGATTCGTCTTTCCCTACTGACTTTTTTATTTTAACCTTAGGCGTCGATGTTGGCGTATGTTGCGTTCTGTTCGATGAACTCGCGACGCGGTTCCACATCATCGCCCATGAGCATCGAGAATATCTCGTCGGCTTGTGCAGCATTTTCGATGGTCACCTGCTTCAGCAATCGTGTCTTCGGGTCCATTGTCGTCTCCCACAACTGCTCAGGATTCATCTCACCCAAACCTTTGTATCGTTGCGTGTGCAATGCGCTACTATTCTCGTCGCCTGCCACATATTTGTCAATGAAAGCCTGACGTTGCTGTTCCGTGTAGCAATACTCAGAGAACTTCTTGTACGTGCACTTATAAAGTGGCGGTGTGGCAATGTAGAGGTGTCCTTCTTCGATGACACGAGGCATAAAGCGATAGAAGAGGGTCATGATGAGCGTGTCGATGTGCGATCCATCGACGTCGGCGTCGGTCATGATGATGATCTTGTCGTAACGCAGTTTGTCGATGTTGGCCTCACGGTCGGCCTCCCCTTCCACACCAAAGCGAACACCAATACTCTGGATGATGTTCATCACGGATTCTGCTTCAAACACGCGATGCCATTGCACCTTCTCCACATTCAGAATCTTTCCTCGCAGAGGCAGGATAGCTTGCGTGTAACGGTCGCGACCTTGCTTGGCAGATCCACCTGCCGAGTCACCCTCAACGAGGAAAATCTCGCATTCCTTCGGGTCTTTGTTCGAACAGTCGGCCAATTTGCCAGGCAGTCCGCCACCGCTCATGGGGTTCTTGCGCTGCACGCTCTCACGTGCCTTGCGGGCAGCGATACGTGCTGTAGCGGCGAGCACCACTTTGTCGCAAATCATCTTGGCCTCTTTGGGATGTTCCTCCAGATAGTTGGTCAAAGCCTCACCAACGGCCTGCTGTACGGCACCAGCCACCTCGGAGTTGCCGAGTTTTGTCTTGGTCTGGCCTTCAAACTGTGGCTCAGCCACTTTGATGCTAATGACAGCTGTCAGACCCTCGCGGAAGTCTTCAGGCGCTATCTCTATCTTCGCCTTTTCAATCTGCTTGGAGATTTGCGGGTCAGTATCGGCATATCTCTTAAGGGTGCGGGTGAGCGCGGCACGGAAACCAGCCAAGTGGGTACCACCTTCGATGGTATTGATGTTATTCACATATGAGTGGATATTCTCCGAGTAGTCGGTGTTATACATCACGGCCACCTCGATGGGGATGCCTTGTTTCTCAGTCTTCAGATAGATGACATCATCAACGAGGTGGGTACGGTGGCGATCCACATAGCGCACGAACTCCTTCAGACCATCTTTGGCGTGGAACACCTCGGGCACTCTGATCTTGCCTTCCTCATCGGGGCGCATGTCAGAGAGGGTGATGGTGATGCCTGCGTTCAGGTAGGCCAACTCACGCATACGGCGTGCGATGATGTCATACTTGTATTCTGTAGTGGTGAAGACAGTGCTATCGGGCCAGAATTGCTGACGTGTACCGCGCAACTCAGTCTCACCGACGATCTTCACGGGATAGAGCGGTTTTCCCTTTTCGTATTCCTGCTGATAAATCTTTCCGTCACGATAGACCTGTGAGAGCATGTGCGACGACAATGCGTTGACACACGAAACACCCACGCCATGGAGTCCACCTGAGACCTTGTAGCTACCTTTGTCAAATTTACCACCAGCGTGAAGCACAGTCATGACCACCTCGAGGGCGCTTTTATGCATCTTCTCGTGCTCATCAACGGGGATACCACGTCCATCGTCCTGCACGGTAATGGAGTTGTCTTCGTTGATGGTCACCTCTATGTTTTTGCAGAATCCTGCCATCGCCTCGTCGATGGAGTTGTCCACAGTTTCGTTCACCAAATGGTGCAATCCTTTTTCACTGATATCGCCAATATACATAGCCGGGCGCTTGCGTACGGCTTCGAGTCCTTCAAGCACTTGGATGTTACTGGCCGAATAGTTATTCTCGTTGTTTTGAATGTCTGCCATTTCTGTTTCTTATAGTCGTTTGATTAGGTTGCAAAGTTACAAAAAAAACATGAGATAACGAAATCTTTTCGCAAAAAAAATCGGCCATCATTCTATCGAATGTGGCCGTTATTATTCTTTAAGAATGGGCAAGGTTCCTATCTGGGAATTAGCCCAACTTTTTGATGTGAAGGCAGAGGCTTGACTTCAGGTTTGCAGCCTTGTTTTTGTGGATGATGTTCACCTTTGCGAGCTTGTCCAGCATCTTCTGAACAGCGGGGTACATCTTCACAGCCTCTTCCTTGTCTGTTGTAGCGCGCAGCTTGCGAACAGCGTTACGCATCGTCTTTGCATAATATCTGTTATGCAGGTTTCTCACCTTGTCCTGACGGATTCTTTTCAGTGATGATTTGTGATTTGCCATTTTGATTTTGAATTTATTGATAATTAATGATTCTATCTGCGGAAGCTTAGGGGTCTTGCGCTTTTTAGGGCTGCCCTGGGCGGACTTTGTAAACGGGATATGACCCTTTTTTACGAAATTCTCCGCCACCAGTTCCCAACGGTTTTCCCCATTGGTAGCGCATCACTGCGCAGATGACGGATTCCTGTTGTAGTCCCTAGGAGAGTCGAACTCCTCTTTAGAGAATGAAAATCTCTCGTCCTAGCCGATAGACGAAGGGACCATGCGACTTCTTTAGCGGGTGCAAAGTTACGGCTTTTTGTCGAACTGGCCAAATTTTCTTGCAAAAATTTTCTCCGAATGCTTGTTTTTTCGTATTTTTGTACCAAGGTATGATGACGAAGACACGTGCGTTGGTGCTCCGCGCTGTCAAGTACGGCGAACGGGGTTTGATTGTGGACATGCTCACGGAGGCGCATGGACGCACTTCCTTCATGATCAACATCGGAAAAACACAACATTCGCGCATGAAGAAACAATTGTTTCAACCTCTCACGATGCTAGACTTGGAGTTCGACTTACGCCCCAATATCCGACTGCAACGTTTAAAAGATGTGCGTGTGCGAAATCCATATGCATCAATACCTTTCGATCCCTACAAACTCTCCATTTCACTCTTCGTGGCCGAGTTCCTACTTCATGCCACACACGACGAGCAACTCAACGAACCTCTCTTCGCTTATCTCGAGCACAGTCTTCAATGGCTTGATGGCAGCTCAGGACATTTTGCCAATTTCCACTTGGTGTTCATGATGCGCCTTTCGCGCTTCATCGGTTTCTTTCCTAATCTGGAAGACTATCAAGAAGGTTGCTGGTTCGATCTGCGCAATGGTGAATTCACCCCACAGGCACCTTTGCACAGCGACTTCGTATCGCCCGATGAAGCAGCGAAGATTGGTCTGCTAATGCGTATGGATTATGAGACGATGCGCCTGTTCCACATGTCTCGCGCCGAGCGTAACCGCTGTACGGAGTTCATACTTGCCTATTATCGGCTTCATGTACCCGGGTTCCCACAGTTACGATCGCTCGCGGTGGTGCAAGAATTGTTTTGATAAGATTATTGTAGCATTTCAAATCCATAGTAAAAACGAAAATGCGACCGTGCAGCGCCTGGGGACGAGACCAGACAAAAGCCGTGTCGCACTTTGCCGATTTGCAGTATTGGTAATGCAAAGATACAATGCTGAAAACGCTTTTGCAATACCCTTGACGTGATTGACACAAAACGAAATGAACAAAGGGCTGAAAGTCAACTAGTTAAGGATTCATAGAACAAGCGTGTTGACACACGGAACGGAAGTGCTAACACACGAAAAAGGCCTGCACCCACGTTGGTGGGATGCAGGCCGGTTGTCAATCATCTATGCTTTGAATGGATTCTATATAGTCGGCCATCAGGCCTGGGATGCTTAAATCACCTCGATGGCACGTCCTACCTTGGTGATGGTCTGCTGTAGCTTAGGCAGCAAGATGGTCAACACGCCATTCTCCATGCGGGCGGAAATGCTCTCCTTCTCGACATCGTCGGGCAGGATGAGCGTCTGCTCGTACTTCGAGTAGCTAAACTCGCGGCGCAGGTAGTGGGCCTTTTTGTCCTCCTCCTTGCTTTCCTGCTTTTGTTCCATCTTGATGACAAGGTTACCCTCATCGTTGATGTTGACATTAAAATCCTCCTTCTTCAAGCCCGGTGCGGCCAATTCTACGGTGTAATCCTTATCGCTTTCGAGCACATTGATGGCCGGAGCTGTAGATGATGTGCGCGGCATCAAGTCGGCATCAAACAAACTGTTGAACACTGTTGGCAACCATGCGTTTCTGTGAATCATTGGTCTCATAATTTTGTCCTCCTATTTTAATTTTAAAGTTGTTGTTATATTTGATATTGAACTTAAAACCCTTGCGAGTTCACTAATGCATTTGCAATCTATATGCCGAACCGCAAATCGCGACATATTGTCAGAAGAGAATGTCATTTTGTCGCATTATACGTTTTTACTTATCTTTCATCATCTTTTTTGTTGGATAATTTCCGATTATGAGCGAAAAATCGTATCTTTGCTTATCATTTCATGAAAAAGACAACGTTCGTCAGCCTTGCTGTCGTGCTGCTGCTCTTTGCCGCATGCTCGACGCGGACCTCGGAACATCGTGCCGAGGATTTCATGGCGCGTACCCTACTCGACAGCGCCCTGCTCTACATAGACCGACAAGACTTCTCGGCCGCCATGCTGCAACTGAAGAAAGCTGAGAAACTGCTTCCCACACTAGAGAATGCAAAAACAAAATACCAAATCTGCCAATACATCGGATGGATCAACGAGACGAGTGGTGCAGAGGAACTGGCCTTGCAATACCAAGTTCGTGCCCTTGACTATGCCCGAGAGTATGGCAAACCCGAACTAGTGGTCGACGTGCTTATCAACCAAGCCAACACCCTCTACAACATGGGGTTGAACGACTCTGCATGGAGCGTCACACTAGAGGCTGCGCGCTACTATGAGCAGGCAGACCGAGGACAGCAATCAGTCATCAAACGACACGGAGCTTATCACGAAATGCTCGAAGGCGATTTGGAAAAAGCGGAACGACATGCCTACGAAGCCGCCATGCTGGCTGATGACCCTTCTGCTGAGGGTAACGCCCTAGCATTGCTTTGTCAAATCTATATCAAACAAGGACGCGACCACGATGCGCAGATGCTAATGAGTGTGATGCCTCAAAAAGGAGATGCCACCTTGCGATACAACCAACTGATGGCGCAAAGCGACATGTTGGAGCGGCAAGGTGACTACCGAGGTGCGCTGATGGCAGAGCGACAGATGAGGCATCTCGACGACTCGTTGAACGCACAAGCACGCCACTTAGACATCGTGAAAATTCAAAACCAGTTCGACCGAGAGTCCTTGCAGCGCGAGAAAGCTGAGCAAAGACTTTGGTTCTCATTGGTGGTTTGTGCCCTATTGTTGGCCATATTGGGACTCACGGTATGGTTCAACCATCGCACACGTGCGCTCTACAAGCGATTCAGACAGCGCATCAGCGACACCAAGAATATGCTGGCCGACCAGCTGAGCGACCGCAATGCCACTATCGACCAACTGAAACACACCATCGATCAACGAATGAACGAACTCAGCAAACTGCAGCAACGGCTCCCGAGACCCTATCAAAGTGAAGAACTATACAGCCAACTGGCCGAAACAAAACGAGGTGTGGACGTGCTCTACAGCATTGTCAGCGGCGAGAACATTAGTCAGATGGGCAAGAGCGAGCAACAAGCCGTGGTTGATGTGCTTTGGCAAATGGACCGCCCACTAGCCGAAATCATCGACAACCCCGAGAATCCTCTCACGCCGAAAGAAACTTTCTTCTGCATCATGGAACACAGTGGGAAGACCGATAACGAGAAGGCACGCTCCTTCTGCTGTTCGGAACAGGCCGTTCGTTCCACAAAAAGCCGATTGGGGAAGAAGCTCGACATTGAGAAACTAAGAGTGAACGATGATGACAATACATGAAAAAATGAAAACTATAATAAATAAAGCGCACAAGAGAGAGAAAATATTCAAATAACAATACATTTATGAAACACAAAACTATCATCGCATGCCTCGCTGCTGGCATGTTCGCAACAACAACTATGGCACAACAAGCACCACAACTACGCGCCGACAACATCGATGAGGTGATGAAGGCAATGACCTTGGAAGAGAAAGCTAAACTACTCGTGGGAGGAGCTAACACCTTCTTTGGCGCTAATGCCGCGGTAGGTGGCGAAGCCGACCTCGTGGCTGGAGCTGCAGGAACATCACCCGCCATCCCCCGATTAGGAATTCCAGCCACCGTATTGACCGATGGCCCCGCTGGCGTCCGTATCGACCCTACCCGCAAGGGCACCGACAAGACCTACTACGCCACAGCCTTCCCCATCGGTTCCTGTCTGGCCTCCACATGGAACACGGAATTGGTTAATAAAGTAGGCCAAGCCATCGGCAACGAGACCAAAGAATACCGTTGCGACGTGATTCTCGGTCCTGGCATGAACCTGCATCGCAATCCCCTCTGCGGACGCAACTTCGAATATTACTCTGAAGATCCATTGCTGACGGGTAAGATTGCCGCTGCCTATATCCAAGGTGTGCAGAAGGAAGACGTAGGCGTATCGGCCAAGCATTTCGCTGTGAACTCTCAAGAGACCGATCGTACCAGTGTCGACGAACGTCTCAGCCAACGTGCTGCCAGAGAGATTTATCTGCGTGGATTCGAAATCGCCGTGCGCGAAAGCAACCCATGGACCATCATGGCTTCTTATAACAAGATTAACGGCCAATTCTCGATGGGCAATCACGACCTGCTGACCAAGATCCTGCGTGAGGATTGGGGCTATAAAGGCATCGTGATGACCGACTGGATTGGCATTCGCGAGGGTTTGCCCACCATCGTGGAGGTTCAGGCTGGCAACGACCTGATGGAACCAGGACAACCTGCCCAAGTACAGGAGATTATCGAGGGTGTCAAGAATGGCAAACTTAACATTGCCGATGTCGATCGGAACGTTCGCCGCATGTTGGAATACATCGTGAAGACACCTAGTTTCCGCAAGTATCCCGCCTCGAATAATCCTGATTTCAAGGCCCATGCCGCCATCACCCGTCAGAGTGCTGCCGAGGGTATCGTACTGCTCAAGAACAATGGCACATTGCCTTGGAAGAGTGGGATTAAGACCGTTTCACTCTTTGGTGAAAACTCTTACGACTTCCTTTCTGGTGGTACAGGCTCGGGCTGTGTCCATCCTCCATACGTGGTCGATATGCTCGAAGGTCTTAAGAACGCAGGCATCAGTTCGTCGGCCAAGCTCACCGACATCTATCGTAAGTACGTCGAGTTCGCAAAAGCGAAATTCCAAGCCGAGCGCCATCCTGCAAAATGGTACCAAATGGAGCAGTTCGGACAACAGAAATACCCCGAAATCGCCATTAGCCCTATCGCCATCAACAACGAGGTGAACGCCTCAGATGCAGCCATCATCACCATCGGTCGTCAGGCTGGTGAGGGCGTCGACCGCGACATCGAGACTGAGTTCAACCTCATCCCTGAGGAGCGCAACTTGATTGTTGACGTCTGCAACGCCTTCCACGCTGCTGGCAAGCCCGTCATCGTCATCATCAACTCGGGTTCCGTCATCGAAACGGCCTCTTGGAGTGGCTATCCCGATGCCATCCTATGCGCCTGGCAACCAGGTATGGAGGGAGGAAACTCCATCGCCGACCTCCTCACAGGTAAGGTGAATCCTTCTGGAAAGCTCACAATGACATGGCCTATTGCAGCCACCGACCATGCCTCAACAAAGAACTTCCCAGGACAAATCGACGACTACACTTTCAGGATGATGTCTGGCAACAAGACGCCCATCCCTGGCCACGCCTACACCAACCACGAAGAGGACATCTACGTAGGCTACCGTTACTTCGACACCTTTGGGAAGAACGTTGCCTATCCCTTTGGATTCGGTCTGTCGTACACCACGTTTGAATACTCAAAGCCTGTTGTGAAACTGAACGGCGATAAGGTGAATGTGAGCATTAATGTGAAGAACACGGGTAGTGTGAGTGGTAAAGAAGTGGCGCAGGTTTACATCAACGCTCCTGCCGGACGGTTGGAGAAACCCACTAAAGAATTGAAGGCTTTTGCCAAGACCCGCGAACTGAAACCCGGTGAGAGCCAGACGCTCAACATGACCATTGACGTGCGCGAACTGGCCAGTTTCGACGAAGCAGGCAGCCAATGGCTCGCTGAGGCAGGCACCTACAACGTGTTGATTGGCGCTAACGTGGCCGACATCCGTGCTACCACGCAGTTCAAACTCGCCAAGGAATACACCGAGAAGACCACAAATGCTTTGAATCCACAACAGAAATTAAATCTGTTGAAGCAATAGATGTAAAAGGGCATTGGTACATGTGGCATGTAGCAACCTTACATGTGGCATGTAATAGCCCTACATGTGGCATGTGATAACCTTACATGTGGCATGTACCAAAAACGCAAAGTGTATATGCAAAAAAGAAAGCTATGCCTTGGAATTCTGAGGCATAGCTTTCTTCATGATTGACTATTATAGTCAGCGCACCACTTTCTTGCCGTCAACGACATAGATGCCTTTGGCAAGACCGTCGAGCGATGTGCCCACATAGCGGCCATTGAGGTCGTAAATACCCTTCTTCACAGAAGAGTCAACGACAATGGCGTCAATGCCGGCAGCAGCGCTGAAGCTGAATGTCTTCTCTTGGCTCCATTGCGAATACGTGTTCTCCTCACCAAAGGAACGAACGCGATAGATGAAGCGACTCTTTGTATTCAAGTTCGTCAAGGTATAGCTGTTCGTATCTGTCGTGTAATTCTTCACCGTAGTAGCCTTTCGTGGACCCACAGAGAAGCTCTTGGCTGAATTACCACTTAGTTGCTCAGCCGTCCATGTTCCATCATAGATAGCCAGATAGTTCAGATACATACAAGCCTCGGGACGAATCTCAATCCAGAAAAGATCCTTGCGGATAGAGAAATGGAACACCATCAGGCCGTCTTCAGTCAACTCAAACGAAGCATCGTCGTAAGTTGCCTGGTCTCCCTGATTGCCAAAAGCCACTCTCACCTTGCCTCTCACAGGCGAACCAGCCTTGTAGAGCTTGGCACCCAGCACGATGGTCATTTCAGAAGATTGCGGTACCTCCCATGTGGCAGTGCGCACATAACCCGCAGCAGTCGATGTACCGATACGCAGACGATTGGGAGTAGTGAAAAGCTTGCTGCCAGACCAACCTGACAGACCATAGTCACCCATCTTTGTAGAAACATCCGTGAAACCGACACTCTTGGACTCGAAAGCCTTGAAGTCGAATTCCTTCTCCAACGCCTCTTCGGGGGTTTCAGCTGCCGAACCAATCTCCGTCACTTCCAGTTCGTAGCTAGTGGCATTAGCCACAGCAGGCCAAGTAATAGTAAACGAGGCCTCGCCAGCCACCTCAGTGCCTCCATCGGGTTCAGGTATGCCCAACTCAGGACGGCAAGCAACAAACGAAATCAGTCCATCCTCGCTTTCCTTGATGTTATCGATGGGCTTGCCCATCAGCTTTGAACCGTCTTTGTTCTCATTGTAGAGCGTAGCGGCTGGATTAGTATAATTGGTCAGTTCGGTTACGCCTTTATTGCCAGGGAACGGATCCCCACCCTCGCTATATGTCGAACGCTGTCCATCAGCGGGTAAGATGGTCATCATCTGTAGATTTTCACTCGTATTTACACCATTTGAACCCCACGCCGCAGAGTCATAGTTGACATGCACCACTAGCAGTCCATGACCTCGAAGAGCAGCATCCCACTTTGTTTTCTGACGATTTTCAAGGAGATAGTACTCGTTGTGGTTGGCCTCGTTGTAAAGGATATAAGCCTCTGGCGAATCCTGTAACGCTTTCATGCCATCAACACGTGTCATGGAGTTCAGTTCTGTTGGAGAAATCCAACCTGCAAACATGCGCTCGTAGGAAGTGTAACCAGCAGGAGTGCGGCTGTTATTGTTGTAGCTACCACCACACATCACGTCCCAAGTTCCCATTCCATAATTACCGCCAGATGAACTGGTATCGTAGAAGTCGGGCAGACCCAGACAGTGGCTGAACTCATGGCAGGCAGCTCCGATTCCGTCGAGCGTAGAACCACTAGTACCACTCAGTTCACAACTGCAAGCATAAGTGTCGATTTTCGTGTTGTCGAGAATCATCTTGCGGTTGGCAGCCGACATCGACCATTCATGGGGCCAGATGGTATTCGGGTCGGCGCCATAGTTCTCGCCATATCCGGCGTAGATGACAAACACTTGGTCCACCTCACCGTCGCCGTCCCAATCGTAGTCGGCGAAATTCACATCGACGTCAGCCGCACGACAGGCCTCCCATACCATCTCGTTGGGTCGGCTGTCATTGGAGTTTCCGCTATGGGCACCGTAATAAGCCATCGAATAGTAGGTGGTATAAGGTCCCACCACGTCGAAGTCTATGTCCAACTGACCATAGCTCTGATCGAGGAAATAGTCACGCACTGAGCCCGTCATACCATAGTCGCTGTAGCCCTGCTTGTTGAAGAAGTCTTTATAGATGTCCTTTGGCGACTCGTGAGAGAATTTCACGTCTTCGAAATCCATCAGAATAACTAGTCCTTTCTTATTTCCAATCAGGCTGGGTTTAGGTTCTCCCACCCTCCGCATGGACGAAGCACGACGGGCAGTCTTGGTGCGAGCGGCAGCATCGGCCTGGATGCGAGCCTGCCACATCGAAGAGGCCTCATCGATGGTTACAGTCTGCAGCAGCCCCGATGCATTTCGCACATAAGCTCTGTTCAGCTCGTCGGTGTAGAAACTGAAGTGCTCGTCACCTTTCAACGTAATTGTTACCTGCTTGCCGTCTGCCAATGTCACCGTGCGCTTGGCAGGATAAGCAGGCACAGCATTGGCCGAAGCCACTCCAGCAGCCATCAGAATGGTTAAAATGAATCCTTTCTTTATCATTACAATCATTATTGTCTTTAACGTATAAAAGAGATGTGCCCTTCACGTGGGCACATCTCTCCTTGAGACTTTTACATATCGTTATCGGCTGTCTGTCTTAGAACACAGGCTGCTGATTCTTGACGTTGCTCTTCATCTTCTTGACAAGTTGCTTGCGCAGTTTCTTGAAATCAGCCTTGTGCTGACCGGCAAACATCCTCTTGCCGTTGATGAAAGCGGGAGCCTGGCTTCTGCTCTGTGTCACAGCTGCATCAGGCAGGGTAATTACGAAACTGCCGTCGGAACCGGCATAATAACCTGAAGTGCCGAAGTAGATGATACCCTGATAGGTGAACTGTACCTCGCCTGTCTCCTGATTTTTATAAGGGAAATTCGGGAAGGTGATGACACCATCCTGCAACTTGCCCATATAGCCATAGCCAATCAGTTCATCCAATGTGTAGGTGCCCAAATAGCGAGCGCCGTTAGTTACAATAGACACGTCATCGCCATCATCAGAGAGACCGGTAGACTGTGCCGAAATGTAGACTCCGTTAGGATTGGTGGCGTTCACCTCGATGTTAGTGCTCTCGTAGTCAATATCCAACAACTGGCCTGCCTCCTTGTAGGCGTCAACTAGACGATAGAGGCCAGGAGTTTCCGTGTTCTCGAGGATCTCCACCTCGAAGGTCTGCGGCTCCCAAACTGTCTTGGTAGAGGCGTCAGCATAGTAGTTTGGCATTACAAAGTTGTCGGTGAACGTTCCGATGCCCAGCGACCTCCAAGGGTTGGAACCGCCGCCATAGTACTCGAACGTGTTGCTGGATGCAACCGTGCGCACAGCACCGTTGGCATCAAGCACCACTATAACAACCTGTAGGTCGCCTGTCATATCCTCAGCAATAGGCACGTTGACCACACCGGTTTCCTCCACATCGATAGCCTCGAGGTCGCCTGCTGCCACTGCATCGGCCACTGCGTCGGCATCAGCATTGGCAGGCACTACAACAGCCTTCACGTTGGTAGCGTCGGCACCCAGTATCACCTCGGCAGTAGCGTATGGTGTGCCAGCAAGATCGGTAAAGATACCAGTAACGTTCACCTCAGCAGAGTAGTCGGTAATGACAGCACCTGGCAACAGAACCTGGAACTTGCCATTAGCTGCTGTGATGTACCAATTGCCTTCTTTATAGTCGGTCATAGAAATCAGCATCGAATTCGCAGGCATGGTGATGACACCATTCTCCAGTTTACCGAATAGGTCGGGGCGGGAGCCCTTGACAGTTTCCAAGTCGACATCATTGGCCAAATAATACTCTACATAACTACGCACAGAAATCATGCCATAGCCCCAGTCCATGCCTATTTCACCACGTTCAACATAAACAAAGTTAGGATCTTTGGCATTGATAGTGATGTAGTAGTCCTTAGAAGCATCCCAGTCACCAGGTTCGTTGTATGGATAAACCTCTCCGTAAGGATTCACGAGGCGATACATACCTTCTTCGATAATCGACTTTTCTACCTCTACCTTGTAGACAGGGTTACCAGTATTCCACCAGCAGTTGATGAGGTCGTCGGTATAGGTGGCTTCACCCATGCTGACCCAAGCGGTCACACCAGCCTTAAAGTTGTAAGAGGAAGCACCATAGGCCGTTCCCTGCAGTGAATCGGCAAGAGCGATGGTCAGGTCTTCGTAGTTGCCATACACCACATCATCGGGGTTATAGGTTACGTTGACCAGAGCCTCTTTCTGTCCGGCCTCGAAGGAAACACTCGTAGGAATAGTGAACACGCTGTTCTCTGGTTTCTCCGAAACGAGATTGACGGTGATTGCTTTCGAAGCGTCAACGCGAA
Organism: Prevotella sp.; assembly: GCA_017557405.1. Lineage (GTDB taxonomy): Bacteria > Bacteroidota > Bacteroidia > Bacteroidales > Bacteroidaceae > Prevotella. Next base: position 59,705 of record JAFYYV010000048.1, on the reverse strand, counting down.
GCACGGGCACAGTGAATGACGACGCAGACTTGCTTATCTCCTGTACCTCAGGAAGATCCTGGCTGAAGTACACCTGATCACCCGAAACCGTGGCCCATTCATATTTGTCGTCATCGCTGGAGCAGGCCGAAAAAGTCATTGCAGCCATGCCCAGGAGTCCGAGGAATAATTTATTCAGTTTCATATTATGAAGTTGTTATGTTATTATTCTTTATTAATTCTGTCAGACACCGGCATTATTGGGCTGCGGGCTTAGCAAACTCTCCAATGGGTGTGGGACCCTTGGCAAAAGACTGATAGGGGTTGGGGTTGTTCTTACCCTTCAGAGCAGCATTGACATCGACCTCATACATAGAGATGCAGAGTGTCCAGTTGGGCTTGATGCCCTGCCAGTTAATCATATAGGTGTCAGCCGGGGCATTGGTACCCGTGTAGTTCTGCACCACATTGGGCTTCAGACGCTTGGCATTGGGGAATGCATTACCCTCACCCCAGAACTCGATACGCTCCTGAGTGAGCACCTCCAATTGGAACTGTCGCAGTTCGCCACTAGTGAAATTGTAGGCGGGATCACGATACTGCTGCATGAATGAGTTGAGCAACTGCACACCGGCAGCCACGCCTTGTGAAGCACCCACGGCCTCTGCCTCCAGCAGATACATCTCCTCGATACGCATCACGGGCACATCGGCAGCACCACCAGTCTGGTAGGAATTGCAGTCACCACCTACGCAGCGGAACTTCAGAGCGCAATAGTCGGGAGCAACTTCATTAAGCCACTCATTACCCATAGCTGTCTTGTAGGGATAGTAGTTCAGACGGTCGGGATTGACGAAAGTTGTCTTGCGGAAGTCGTTTTCACCAATCTTGTCGTAGAGGGAGCGGTCAATAGTCGGCAGATAGAGCTTTGCATAACTCCACTGTGACTCGGGCGAAATCCAGCCAATCCAGTTGGCAAGGTTACGCATGTTCTCAGCATCGTAATGCAGATACCACATCCAGGCTTGGTTGGCTACACAGAATCCACTGGTGGGGTCTTCCCACTGGGTGGCGGTCACAGGTGTGGCATCACTCTCGTCGATGGCCATACGTGCAAACTTAGCAGCGTTGGCATAGTCCTCATCCCACATGTAGGTCTTGGCCTTCAGGCCATAGACTACGGGGAGAGTAGGCATCAGTTTGGTGCTGGGTTTGTAATTCTTCAAAGCAGCCTCAGCAATGTCGAGGTCAGAGAGAATGAACTTGACCATCTCGTCGTGTGTAACACGGGGATTGTTCTTAGCCTCTTCTGCGGTGGTTTTCTCAGTCACGATGGGAGCGGTCAGTCCCCTGACAGCTGAGATATCGGTGTAGATGTTCTCCACCGGCTCAAAGAGCACCATCAGCATATAGTAGTAGAAAGCACGGGAGGCATAGGCCTGACCAGCCAAGCCCTTCAGGTTGGCAGGTGTGCTCTCACTCTCCATGTCAACGGCGGCAATAACGTCGTTCGAAGCTTTAATCAGCTGATAGAGTGTGAACCAAGGCAGGTAGGCATAATAGCTGTTGTCACCAAAATTACGGGCCACAGTGTTATAGGCTGAATACCAGTCGTAGCCAGGGTCGCCACCAGGGAAGAGGTCGCCCAGCATTTCGGTCTGTGCCAACATCAACTGGGGGTAAGCCATGTCGGTTTCATGCACCTGGTCACCATAGACCAGATAACCCTCCACCATCTTGGCAGGAATTCCATTCAGCGTGGCTTCGAGAGCACTCGAAGAGGCACCTACCTGTTCCTGGGTAACGGTGCTGCTCTCAGGGAACGTCTCGTCGATACAGCCGGTCAGCGCAAATGTAGCGGCGGCGACTGCAAGAAGCGAATATATTTTATTCATCTTTTTCATATTCTTGTTTCCTTTTTTCTGTTCATTAGAATGTGAGCGTAATGCCACCCGAGAGGGTTCTCATGGGCGAGTAGTAGGTAGCGTTGGTCGTCTCGTTGTAGGACTGGCGAGGATCGAAGCCCTTACGCTTTGACCAATAGTATACGTTCTCGGCAGCGAAATAGAGACGAATGCCTTCCACCTGAATCTTCTGTGTGAGAGACTTAGGCAGTGTGTAGCCCAAGTTGATGTTCTCAATGTTCAGATAGCTTGCATCGGTCAGGAAGCGAGTAGAGGCGCTGGCTGACGTGTCGTCAGCATACTGCCAGCGAGGAATGGTGTTGCTGGGATTAGTGGCAGTCCACGAGTTGAGCACGTCGCGGTGGATGTTGGAGCCGGTGCTATTGGGAACGGGCGAAGACATGAAATTGGCATAGGTGCCGTCATACTGCTTGCCACCAATCTGGTAAGAGCAGTTGATTGAGAAGTCGAAGCCATAGGCCTTCACCGTAGTACCGAAACCACCATAGAACTTAGGCATCGTAGACTTCTTGTTGATATAGAAGTCGGCATCACTATAAGCAGTGGTTGTCTCGCGGTCTATAACCTTGTTATGCTTGTTGCCTTCAAAGTCGGCCACATCCTTAGGCTGGATGAGATTGCCCTTGCTGTCGTAGTAGGCCAGACCCATGACGGGAATCTGTTCACCCGTCTCAGGATCGATTATGGGTTTATTGTTGTCATCGAGTTCCCACAAAGGATTGCCTTCCTTATCCTGCTGCTGAATCTCTTCGTAGACATTCTTGTACCACAGCGACTGACCGGTCTCCTGGTCAACGCCGGCAAATTCCCTGTAGCGCCATGAGTACATCGACAAGCCCTCGGCAATGAAGAAGCTACCCTGAGTATAACCTTCCCAGTACTTGCCACTGGCATCAAAGTAGCCGTTGGTCTTCTTGTCGTCGTGCAGATAGGTAATCTTGTTCTTCAGAGTAGCAAAGTTCACGTGAACGTCCCATTGGAGATTCTTTTTGCGAATAATGTTGAAGTTGACGTCGGCCTCGACACCTGTGTTATACAGATCACCCACATTGTCATAGTAGCTGCTGTAACCAAGCGAAGGAGCCACAGAGAATGGGAAGAGCATGTCGCTGGTCTTGCGATAATAGTACTCGATGTCACCAGTCACTCGTCCTTTGAAGAGGCTGAACTCGATACCAGTATTGAAGTTGCCCGTGGTCTCCCAAGTGATGTCGCGTGTACCCTTCTGAGCAAATGTCACACCCACACGGCCACCAGAGTTAGAGAGCGAGAAGGTGTCGGTGTAGCGGTAAGAACCGATGTTGTCGTTACCCTGCTGTCCGTAAGACACCTTGAATTTCAGTTCATCCACCCAATTGACGTTGAACCAGCTCTCCTTGTTGATGAGCCATGCACCGCCCATGCTCCAGAAGTTACCCCAACGGTATTCAGGATCGAAACGTGAAGAAGCATCGCGGCGGTATGAACCAGAGAAGAAGTACTTGCCGTCATAGTCGTACTGAAAGCGGCTGAACCAACCCTCGTTGTTGTAGCGAGCCTTGGTAGAACCAGCACCCTGGTCGTCAATAACAGCACCATTCAGTTCGAGATTACTCTGAGAGAACATCATGTGCTTGGAAGCCCAGAGATCTGCAGAGCGACTATCATAATACTCATGACCGAGCATGATGCCCAAGTTATGCTTCTCCTTGATGGTGGTCACATAGTTCAGCAACTGCTGCACATTGTAGTTATAAGTGCGATAGTGCTCTTTCTCAACGGTACCACCAGTTGTGTCAAACTGTCCATAGTAGGGGTTATAACCATAGGTGTAGCGGGTCTCGTCGAGGTTATAAGTACCATTGAGGGTGAAGGTCAGTCCCGGCAAGATAGTGAAGTCGGCAAAGGCGTGACCGCTCGATGCGTTACCCTCACTATTGCGAGTGTTCAGACGGGTGTCCAAAATGGGGTTGGCGTTGCTGATGAAGGGACGGGCCAGACCGGCGTTCATACCGTCACCATAGTCCATCATCTGAATGCCGTTAGCATCAACTTTGATACTGCCATCGGCATTGCGAACATAGACAGGATAGATAGGAGCAATTTGGTTGGTGAAAGCCCAGATGTTAGCTGTAGAAGAACTGGCACCATTGTTGCCCAACGAGTTGCTTTCAAAACGGGTGTAAGAGATGTTGGCACCTACCTTGAGCCATTTCTTGGCCTGATAGTCAGCACGCAGACGACCAGTGAGACGTTTGTGGTCACTCTTCTCAGTAATACCCTCGTTGTCCAAATAACCCAAAGAGGTGTAGAAGGTTCCCTTCTCGTGGGCACCGCTCACGCTGAAATTGTACTCCTGGCGATTGCCTGAACGCGTACCAATTTCCTCCCAGTCGTCAGGGGTAATGAGGTAATCCTCGCCACGGTAATTGTAAATGCGACCCATCGTAGCAGCAGGGTTCAACTTGCCATTCTGACCGATAAGGCTCTGTCCCACGGGAACTGTCCAAATATTATAGCCCAAACCACCGTCGGCCTGACTGCCAGTAAGCTTTGAGTTGGCACTACGCCAAGCCTGCTCAGCTGTCTGTCCCTGATCCAAATAGTAGTTCTCCAAAGCCTTATAGTGGGTCTCATAGTAGGCCTCAGGGCTAGTGATGACGTCGTAGTGCTGCAGGGCACGGCTGTTCACACCATACTTGGCATCGAAGGTCACCTTGGCTCCCTGTCCCACTTTGGCGTTCTTGGTGGTAATCATGATGACACCATTGGCACCACGAGCACCATACAAAGCGTTGGAAGCGGCATCCTTCAACACGGTCATCGACTCGACATCGTTCGGGTTCAGATTGTTCAGGTCGCCACTATAGGGAGCACCGTCGACGATAATCAGTGGGCTCATAGCTCCTGACGTAGTATTCAGCGTACCGAAACCACGGATACGAATGGTGGACGAAGCACCAGGTGCACCATTGTTAGAGGTAAGTTGCACACCGGGAACCGCACCAGCCAGTGCGCTCGTCACGTCTGACACCTGCGACAATGCCAACTCTTCACTTCCCACCACTTTGGCAGAACCTGTGAAGGCTGACTTCTTAGCGGTACCGAAGGCCACGACAATCACTTCGTCGAGGGCGGCCCGGTCGCTAGTGAGCACGATACGCATGTTGGGACGAGCGCTCACCTCGAGCGGCTCCATACCCACATATGTGATGCGCAACGTCTGCTTGCCGGCAGGACATGTCAAAGAGAAACGTCCGTTAGCATCGGTCACGGTGCCCACCTGAGTACCTACAACCAAGACAGTGGCACCAATAACTGGTTCGCCGTCTTCCTGAGATACTACGGTACCATTGACCTTAGTTTGTGCCAGCGCCATTCCTAACGACAGGAACAGGCAGGCCAAGATCATTGTTAATCTTTTTTCCATAAAATCTCTCTCTTTTTAAGTTATTAATTAAATAATACTATTTGTTTGTTTTTTCTCTGGATTCAAAGATTTTTGTTACAAAATATGATTATATCGTGCAAAATTAATACAAATATATTGAAACAACAAGCAAAATTATAAAAACGAACGATTATTGAACACTTTTTAACGAAAAAATAGGATAAATTCTGCATAATCCCTATGAAATGGGGGCTTTCGCGGTATTGGAGGCATATAATATTAATAAATGTACGCGCGCGAAAGGCCTCTTGAAACGCTTTCCTATAACTCCGAAAAACCAAAACCATGCATTTGACAAAATGTAAGCTATGCTTTGAGCTTGTCAAAGCATAGCTATGAGTCGATTAAAGCATAGCTTTGAGAAGGTCAAAGCATAGCTATGGCAAAACCAGCCCATAAGTAAAAATTCTCAACAAAATGGTTATTAAAATGCCAATAAAACTTCGCATAGTGTCGCGATTTCGTCGATTTTACTGACAAATTGAAAAAAGTCGTTTCGTACTTTTGAAGATAAGAGGATTTTCATTATCTTTGCAAGGACGATGGACGAATGTCTATCTGAATGAAGAACTACAACCAAGAAGAACCTGACACTATGCTCGTAAAAACCTACTGCGCGGCCGTCAACGGACTCGATGTGACAACCATCACTATCGAGGTGAGCCTAACCATTGGTGTGATGTACCATTTCACAGGACTGGGGGACACCGCCGTACGTGAAGGACGCGAACGCATCGCTGCCGCCCTGCAACACATTGGATATAAATTTCCACACGGCGATATCACCGTGAACATGGCTCCTGCCGACCTGCGCAAAGAGGGTTCGTCGTTCGACCTACCACTGGCCATCGCCCTGATGGCAGCCAGTGGAAGCATGGAATGTCCTGACTTAGAAAGCTACATGATGGTGGGCGAGTTGAGTCTCGATGGTACGCTGCAACCTGTGAAAGGCGCTCTACCCATAGCTATTCGCGCCCGCAAAGAACAGTTCAAAGGACTCATCGTACCTGAGCAGAATGTGCGCGAGGCGGCGGTGGTAAACAATCTGGAGGTCTATGGAATGCGGTCGCTCACAGATGTCATCAACTTCCTCTCGGGACGAAAGTCTTTCGAACCCACCGTTATCGACACACGGCGCGAATTCTACGAGCAACAATCGAAATTCGACCTCGATTTTGCGGACGTACATGGGCAAGAAGCAGCAAAACGCGCATTGGAAGTGGCGGCCGCTGGCGGACACAACCTGATTATGATCGGGTCTCCTGGTTCGGGTAAATCAATGATGGCCAAGCGGTTACCAAGCATTCTGCCCCCGCTATCGCTGGCCGAGAGTCTGGAAACCACGCAGATACACTCGATTGCTGGTAAACTGGGGCGTAACGACACACTCATCTCGCAACGTCCTTTCCGCGCACCTCACCACACCATCTCAGAAGTGGCCCTCGTAGGTGGCGGTACAAATCCTCAACCCGGTGAGATTTCACTGGCCCACCATGGGGTTTTGTTCCTTGACGAACTTACTGAATTTAACAAACAAACGCTCGAAGTGCTGCGGCAACCGCTCGAAGACCGACAGATCACTATCAGTCGAGCGAAATACTCGCTCACACTCCCTTGTTCGTTCATGTTCGTGGCATCGTGCAACCCTTGTCCTTGCGGCTATTATGGCGACCCGACGCATACCTGTGTTTGCACACCTGGCCAGATTGCCCGTTACATGTCGCGCATCTCTGGGCCTTTGATGGATCGAATAGACATACAAATCGAGATCACGCCCGTTCCTTTCAGAGACATCTCGAAGACTAAACCCGGCGAACCGTCAGAGAACATCCGCGCTCGTGTCATCGCCGCCCGACAGATTCAGGAAGCCCGCTTCCGCGAACATCCCGGTGTTCATTGCAACGCCCAGATGACCGAACGACTCATCCATCAATACGCCGAACCCGACGAGGCTGGCATTCAAATGCTACGCATGGCAATGGATCGGCTTTCACTTTCGGCTCGCGCATACAGCCGCATCCTGAAAGTAGCTCGCACCATTGCCGACCTTGACGGTTCAGAGCACGTGCTAAGTCAACATATTGCCGAAGCCATCGGCTATCGAAACCTTGACAGAGGTGATTGGGCAGAGAGATGAGAAGATTATTATTAGAGAGGTTATGGAAAACGATATTGAATACGAAAAAGCAAGAGAACGAATCAAGAAAAAGATGGAACATGGTAATTTGCTATGTGGCAGTTACTGTGAAGATGTTGATGTGAAACTCTGGTTGCCAGAGATGAATGCCGTTAACACAACTATTCTTTGTGACCGATTGATTGCGAAGTATGGGTTTGGATATATGTTTCTACATACTGAACTATTGTGTATCTCCCAACTGAATATTGAATACCAAAGCTGCGGGTTCCATCTCATTGACACCATCAAGGAAAATAATATGGAAATGCTGGTTCTCAAAGCAGATCCTACATACATCAGATCCAATCTTTTTATTCCAAATGAATGGGAGACAGGGTTCACATGGAGCCCCATTGTTCAAAAGTATGGATTCGTCAGACCAAAATACAATCCTTTTGAGAATGACCGTCATTATCAAAAAGTTCCAACATCACAATATGGACATAAGTTCATATTGAATTTCTCTGTGAGTGGAGAATTTGGACTAGACATCTATTTCCTTTCTGAGAACGAGGAAGAACCCATGTTAATATTCAGCAAAAGCTATTGTTGTAAATAGGGGCAAGGTATGAAAATGTGGAATGCATAGGGAAGAAAACGAAGGAGCGACAGCTTAATATGTTAATCTTCCCAAAAACATGCCGTTACTTCTACTTTTATTAGTAACTTTGCACGATTAATTACAAAATAGACGAAAATTACCGTTTTTACTTATGATTAGTAACCATTCCGTTGTTGGATCCAAGATTAAAGGAATTAGAGAATCCAAGAACATCTCCGTGGAGGAGATCTCTGAACGTAGTGGTCTGTCAACAGACCAAATCAACTCAATAGAAAACGACCAGCATCTGCCCTCTTTAGGGCCGTTAATCAAGATTGCTCGTGCCTTGGGAGTAAGATTGGGCACTTTCTTAGACGATAACGATGAGCTGGGACCCGTGGTATGCAGAGCCGAAGAGCATAACAGTAGCATCAGCTTCTCGAACGATGCGGCAGATGCTCGAAAGCACATGGAATATCACTCGTTGGCCAAGCAGAAGGCTGGCCGCCACATGGAGCCTTTCATCATTGACATCCAACCAACTGAAGAAAAGGAATTCAAGTCGTCGGCACATGAAGGTGAAGAGTTCATCTACGTGATGAACGGCGAAGTAGAGATAGATTACGGCAAAGAAAAATATCTGTTGAAAGAGGGTGATAGCATCTTCTACGACTCTATTGTGATGCACCATGTTCACGGTGTAGTTGGCAAGTCGGCGAAGATTCTTGCCGTGGTCTATATCCCCTTCTGAAATTTAATGTTTATTTTTTAATGTTTAATGTTTCAGAATGAGCAACGTGAAATATGATATGGCGGGAAGACCGCTTCCTGATAGAACCTATCCTGCCGAGACTGGCAGCAAAGGCTATACCCTTCATGAGAAAACCCTCGGTCAGTGGCTCGAGCATTGGGCTGAGACCACACCCGATAAAGAATATATTGTATATAGCGACCGCGACCTGCGCTTCACGTGGAGCCAGTTCAACAAGCGTGTCGATAACCTGGCTAAGGGCTTGATTAGCATTGGTGTGAAGAAAGGCTCTAACGTAGGCATCTGGGCTACTAACGTGCCCGACTGGCTCACCTTCCTTTATGCTACTGCCAAGATTGGTGCAGTGCTGGTAACGGTTAACACCAACTACAAGCAGAACGAGCTGGAATACCTCTGTAAGGACTCCGACATGGAGGTGCTCTGCATCACCGATGGTACGTGGGACTGTAACTATGTCGATATGACCTACACCATGCTGCCTGAGCTGAAAACCTGCGAACGTGGTCGTCTGCATAGCGAGCGCTTCCCATATATGCGGAATGTGGTGTTCATCGGCATGGAGAAATATCGTGGCATGTATAATACCGCTGAGCTGCTGCTCCTCGGACAGAACGTGGAGGACGAGACCCTCAACGAGATGAAGAAGGACGTGAGCTGCTATGATGTCTGTAACATGCAGTACACCAGCGGCACTACAGGCTTCCCCAAGGGTGTGATGCTCACCCACTACGGCATTGCCAACGACGGTTTCTTCACTGGCGAGAATATGGGCTTCACCGCTGACGATAAGCTCTGCGTCTGTGTGCCTCTGTTCCATTGCTTCGGTGTGGTGCTGGCCACGATGAACTGTCTCACTCACGGCTGTACGGAGGTGATGGTTGAGAAGTTCGACCCCCTCGTGGTGCTGGCCTCCATCCATAGAGAAAGGTGTACGGCGGTCTATGGTGTTCCCACCATGTTCATTGCCGAGCTGAACCACCCCATGTTCTCTATGTTCGACCTCACCTGTCTGCGTACAGGTATCATGGCAGGCTCGTTGTGTCCTGTCGAGCTGATGAAACAGGTCTCTGAGAAGATGTTCATGACCATCACCAGCGTGTATGGACTCACCGAGTCGTCACCCGGTATGACGCAGACCTGTCTGAACGACACCTTCGAGCAACGTTGCACCACCGTAGGTCGCGATTTCCCCTTCGTCGATGTCAAGGTGCTCGACCCCGAGACCGGCGAGGAATGTCCCGTCGGCGTGCAGGGTGAGATGTGCTGCAAGGGCTTCAACGTGATGAAGGGCTATTATAAGAACCCGGAGGCTACGGCTGAGGTCATCGACAAGAACGGCTATCTGCACTCGGGCGATCTAGGTATCAAGGATGAACAGGGCTTCTATAAGATTACGGGTCGTATCAAGGATATGATTATCCGTGGCGGTGAGAATATCTATCCGCGTGAGATTGAGGAGTTCCTCTATCACATGCCCGGCATCCGCGACGTTCAGGTGGCTGCTGTGCCTTCAAAGAAATACGGTGAGGCCGTGGGTGCCTTCATCATCTTGGAAGAAGGTGCGAAGATGGAAGCTGAAGATGTTCAAGAGTTCTGCCGTGGTAAAATCGCTCGCTACAAAATTCCCAAGTATGTGTTCTTCATAGACCAATTCCCATTGACAGGCTCAGGAAAAATCCAAAAGTTCAAACTGAAGGAGATGAGTCTGCAACTCTGCGAGAAGATGGGAATAGAAGTCATTTGACGTTAGATTCTCAAATATTCATCTATAAACATTACACATCATGCTCAACCTATTAGACATTCCCCCTCGTCCCAGAGACATTTGCAGGAATCTCTGTGATTCAGGTTCCCTTCTATGGATTGTATTGGGCATACTCATTGCACTTGGCATCTGCTTCTTTTTTGCATACAAATACAAACATCATATTGCAAAGGCAAAGACAAAATAACTACCAAGTAGCACACTACAAAAATCCCCGAGTCTCAATAGGAAACTCGGGGATTTCTTCGTTTTTATTCTCAAGATATGTGCAAAACTGATGAATCGATAATTCTCACTGCACTTTCATTGATTTCACGATAGCTTCTTTCACTGCACTCATCTTCTCCTTGTTGTTCTCAGTGTAAGTATAAGTCAGTGTCAGACTCTTCAGATCTTTCGCTTTAAAGGCAATAGTGGTGTATAGTTTGACAGGAGCCACTTTGGCATTAAGAACCTCCACATCGACCATAAAACCATCATCCATGATTTGGCTGTTATTCACTGTGCTACCTTCGTCAGCCTGCAATTGCTGCAGGAACTCTTCGGCGGCCTTTTTGGAATAAAGGGTGTCGAGTTTCCTCTCTTCATAGACAAGAGAATTCATCAAGTCACCCTCGTTCAAAACAAACATGCCCTGTCCTTCTTCCTCTTCGTCAGGTTCCTCGCCCTCGGCTGTTGGGGTTTTGAACTTCGTCAAGAAATCAGGATATAGGAATGAACATCCATCGAATTTCATCGACTTCATTTTCACTCCTTCAGGAACAGCCACGTCGCTGGCATTGGCACTTTTGTCGTGACAGGACATCACTCCTATAAATGCCAAAACCAGCAAGACAAAACTTGCACTACGAAAGATATTTCTCGAATTAGAGATTATTCGTTGGTGTTGCATCTGGTGCAGGTGTGTTAACAGCGGCTGCGGCACTTCTCTCGCGGCCACGTTTGATTAAGAAGAACAATAGTGCACTAGCGACCGCCAATACAATGATGCCAATGATCGGGCGATAGAACAGCCAAGCAAGGGCAATGATGATGAGCGACCAAATGATGCCGAGAATGGTGCAGATGAATCCGACACCTGCTCCAACAACCTTAGACAGGAAAGGAATGACCTTCATGAGGGTTGTGAGGATTCCGAAGATACCCTTCAGACCACCAATGACAATCATGATGCCCACGATGCGCAGAATCCAAAGCCACATGTTGTTAGCAGCATGCTCAGACTCGTACATCTCATCAGCACTCTTCTCGCCCATGACCAATGCAGAGAACGACTTACCATTCTTTGCTTTGAAAGGTTTGAAAGTATCACCACTAGCCACAGCCATCAGAGAAACGGTAGCGGGATCGGTCTTGAAGAACGTGATGCGCACATCACCCACTTGCGGACTGTTGGGCGAAGCACCGAAATAGAGCGTTCCGCCAGAAGCATGAACGTAAGGATAATCGACAACGTTGGTGGGTTGTCCGTCATTCGTAACGGCATTGACTGCAGAACGCATAGAATTCTCAACAGCATTGCCCAAGCCAGCATTGGTACCAGTACGTTGTGCAGCCACACGCTGGGCTTCGCTGTTCCATGTACGCAACTGCTCATCGGGGAATACAACGTCAAAAGTGGACTTTCCACTAATAGATTGTATCTGACCGGAAGTCAATTTATAAGCACCGAATGTGACATTCTCAGCATACACGCGAGCGTCGTCAGCTTGGTAGAGAACGAAGTTCTTTCCCTGGTAAGCTGGATCTTTGAAAGTACTTGAGTTGATTGGTGCGTTCGACCATCCCTGATCGTAGGTGTAAGTCGTGGTCACTTCCTCACCACCACCCAGTTTGTCTTTCTTCTGCTGGTGAGCGTGCTCGCGCCACTGGTAATACTCTACAGTGTGTCCTAAGTTGATAGCCACAGCTCCAACGTTAAAGTTGGGATCGACAATAGAGTCGGTAGTGGTTGCCAAACCTGTGGCATGGATGAGTTTTCCATCGAATTCCTGGTCAACTCTGTTGATGTTCTCCATCTCAACGGTGACACCCTGTGCCTCGTTCAACATTTTGTCTGTTTTCACGGCGCGTCCTTCGTTCCACCAAAGGAGTGCGGTTCCAGCAAGGAACATCAAGAAACCTGTTCCGATGCCGCCAAAGCTTTTGCCAAGGCGACTGCCATAACTGTTGGTTGTTGTTTCGGTATAAGCCATAAATATGTTTTTTTAGTTAGTGATAATTCTTATTGTTTTTTATTGGCGCAAATTTACAAAAAAAACAATTATCCACCAAGATTTTTATTTAAAAAAACGTACACTATCATTATATTGCGTTTGCAAGCGCAGCAATTCTTCTTTCAGTTTTCGGGTGATGCGTTCGGTTCCTGACTTTCCATAAATATTGTGCATTTGTTGCGGATCACGCTTGAGGTCGTAGAGTTCCCACGCATCGATATCATCGTAGAAATGAATGAGCGAATAGCGTTTCGTGCGCACTCCATAATGCTTGCATACTGAATGTTCAGCAGGATATTCATGATAATGGTAGTAGAGCGATTTGCGCCAATTGCGAGGATTCTTTCCTTTCAACAGAGGCAACATGGAACATCCCTGTATATCGGCAGGAACGCTGACACCAGCCGCTTCAAGAAAAGTAGGGGCATAGTCGATGTTCTGCACCATCTGCGTAACATCCCCATGCCGGCCATTTGGCATATAAATCACAAGAGGCGTACGGAACGACTCCTCGTACATGAAACGTTTGTCGAACCATCCGTGTTCGCCCATATAAAAACCTTGGTCACTGGTGTAGACTATCATCGTGTTCTCCAACATCCCATGTTCGCGCAGGTAATCGATGACACGCCCCACGTTGCGGTCGACAGAGTGAATCACGCGCAGATAGTCGTGCATATAGCGTTGGTATTTCCATTCAGCCAATGCACGTCCCGAGAGACTGTCGTTCTTGAATTGTTGGATGATGGGGTCGTAGTAGGCATCCCATGCCTTGCGCTGTTGGTCATTCATGCGCTGATAGTTGGCGCGTCCCCATGTCTCGAGCACCGAACCCGTATGAATCTCATTCTCGTGGTCGGCCATCTTCAAATCATAAACAACATCCATGTCCTTTGCGATGCTCATTTCCTGCTTTTGTGCAGCCAACCGACCTTCATAATCATCGTAGAAAGTTTCAGGCAAAGGATAAACGCGGTCGGCATAGAGTCGCAAATCGCAAGTGTCGGGATTCCAAACTCGATGCGGTGCCTTGTGGTGAAGCAACAGACAGAAAGGTTTCTGCTTGTCGCGCTTGTTCTCCAACCAGTCGAGAGCCACATCAGTGATAATGTTGGTCACATAGCCTTCACGTTGTAACCGTTCTCCATTGCGTTTGAATTGTGGTTGATAGTATTCGCCTTGCCCGATGAGAATATCCCAATAATCAAAGCCCGTAGGGTCGCTTGTGAGATGCCACTTCCCTATCATAGCCGTCTCGTAACCCGCCTTTTGCAACAGTTTGGGGAAAGTCTGTTGACTGCCATCGAATGTGCGAGTATTGTCGGTGAAACCATTGGTATGGCTGTGTTTCCCCGTGAGCAGACAAGCCCTGGAAGGTCCGCTAAGCGAATTGGCGACAAACGAATTGGTGAAACGCACGCCATTGTTGGCAATCCAATCAATGTTGGGCGTCTCAATGAAGCGATGGTCATAAGCGCTGATGGTCTGATACGAATGGTCGTCACTCATGATATAGACGATGTTCAACCGTTTCTGCTCACCGTTGCCATTCCCTTGGGCAGCAACAGGAACTGCCACCCCTATCATCACAAAACTAGTCCACGTGGCTTTTTGTTGTTTTTTCATGCTATCAATGGTTTATAGGTCACAAAGATAAAGAAAAAAAGCGGAATGTCAAAGCATTTCAACAAAAATCCCGATTTCATCGGCTTCACAATCAAGTGGAGTATCGATGGAATCGGGATTTATTGAATTCTTGTCAAGTTATGTCAACTTGCAAGCGACTTCTTAGTCGATGTCAGTACCGTGGTCGAGCGAGTCGTTGAAATCGCGAGGCTCATGCTGAGCCATAGGATCGTGATAGTCTTCGCTGAAGCGCTGCTCACGATTCTCAAAACGACGATTTTCGCGCTGTGGACGATCGCCATTGTTACGACGCTCGTTGTTGCCATTGCGACGTTCATTGTTGTTGCGACGCTCTCCACGCTCAGGACGCGGACGACGCTCACGCTCCACATATCCCTCGGGTTTCGGGATGAGCACGCGGTGCGAGAGTTTGTATTTACCAGTCTTCTGGTCGATCTCGAGCAACTTCACGTTAATCTTGTCGCCCTCTTTAAGACCAGCCTCCTCAACGGTATCAAGACGCTTCCAGTCGATTTCCGAGATGTGAAGCAATCCATCCTTGCCAGGCATGATCTCGACGAAGCAACCATAAGGCATGATGGAACGGACGGTTCCCTCATAGACCTCGCCCACCTCAGGAACAGCCACAATGGCCTTGATCTTACGAATGGCGGCCTCGATGGCCTCCTTGTTGGGAGCGCTGACCTGCACCTTGCCCACGCCTTCGACCTCGTCGATGGTAATGGTAGCACCCGTGTCTTCCTGCATCTGTTGGATGATCTTTCCGCCCGGGCCAATAACGGCTCCAATGAACTCCTTGGGAATGTCGAATGCCTCAATACGTGGAACCTGAGGTTTCAACTCGGCACGTGGCTCAGCAATGGTATCAGTCAGGCAGTTGAGAATGTGCTCACGACCAGCCTTTGCCTGCATGAGAGCCTTCTCAAGAATCTCGAATGAAAGACCATCGCACTTGATATCCATCTGAGTAGCGGTCAAACCGTCCTTGGTACCAGTGGTCTTGAAGTCCATATCGCCCAAGTGGTCCTCGTCGCCGAGAATATCGGAAAGCACTGCGTACTTCTCTTCTCCAGGATTCTTGATCAATCCCATAGCGATACCACTGACGGGCTTCTTCATGGGAACACCAGCATCCATCAGAGCCAACGTACCAGCGCAAACAGTAGCCATTGAACTCGAACCATTCGACTCCAGGATCTGGCTGACCAAGCGTACGGTGTAGGGGAACTCCTCAGGAATCTGGTCCTTCAAAGCACGCCATGCAAGATGACCGTGACCAATCTCACGACGACCTACACCACGCGAAGCCTTGGCCTCACCGGTGCAGAATGGTGGGAAGTTGTAGTGGAGCAGGAAACGCATGTAGCCACGCTCCAGCACGTCGTCCACCAGTTTCTCATCGAGTTTCGTACCCAGAGTACAGGTGGTCAAGCTCTGTGTCTCACCACGAGTGAAGATGCTGCTTCCGTGAGGCATAGGCAGTGGAGAAACCTCGCACCAGATAGGACGAATCTCATCGGTCTTACGACCATCGAGACGAATACCCTCGTCGAGGATGCAACGACGCATAGCATCGCGCTCCACATCGTGGTAGTAGCGGTCCATCATGGCTGCATACTGCTCGGCAAGATCAGCGTCGGCAGCAATGTCGGCGTGCTCTGCCAGGTATTTCTCCTTGAAGTCTTCCAATATCTTTTCGAAAGCCTCGGCGCGTGCCTGCTTCTCCAAAGCCTGCTTCGTCACTTCGTAAGCGGGTTGGTAGCACTCTTTCTGCATTTGCTCGCGCAAAGCCTCGTCGTTCACCTCGTGGTCGTACTCGCGCTTCACGTCTTTGCCAAGCTCTTTGCTCAGCTCGACCTGCAGCTCACACATGGGTTTGATGGCGTCCATAGCAGCCTTCAAGGCACCCAGCAAATCCTGCTCGCTGACTTCCTTCATCTCACCTTCCACCATCATGATGTTCTCGGCGCTGGCGCCCACCATGATGTCCATATCGGCTTGCTTCATCTGCTCGAATGTCGGGTTGATGACATATTCGCCATCCACACGAGCCACGCGAACTTCACTGATAGGGCACTCAAAGGGGATATCTGAACAAGCCAATGCGGCTGAAGCGGCAAAGCCAGCCAATGCATCAGGTTGATCGATTCCGTCTGCTGAGAAAAGCATTACGTTCACATACACCTCAGCGTGATAATTGCTGGGGAACAGCGGGCGCAGTACACGGTCAACCAAACGGCTGGTCAGGATCTCGTTGTCGCTGGCCTTTCCCTCTCGTTTGGTGAATCCGCCCGGAAAACGTCCAGCGGCGGCATACTGCTCACGATAGTCAACCTGCAAAGGCATGAAATCTGTTCCGGGAACTGCATCCTTTGCGGCACAAACAGTGGCCAGAAGCACGGTGTTGCCCATACGCAGCACAACGCTTCCGTCGGTCTGCTTTGCCACTTTCCCGGTCTCAATTGTGATGGTTCTTCCATCAGGCAATTGAACACTTTTTGTAATTACGTTCATCTGAAATTAATACTTACTTTTGTCTTTATAACATCTAAAAATATAAAAAAATCTTCGTAGATTTTGAAAATCAGCGCAAAGATACCTATTAAAATGTAGAAAGAAGAACGAAGCGCAAAGAATTTCAACCAAACGAAGGTTTCTTTAACGTTTTTTGGGCATTCACCCCTCTTTTTTGTAACTTTCGAACTTTCAAAGGCGTTTACCACGCCTTGCTCAACCACAAGAGCTTCAATTGCGTAAGCGTAGTCTTCTCGATACCTTCTTCTACGATGGTCATCTGTACACTTCGTGGCCAGCCATCGTCGAAATAGGCATATTCATAATAGTTGGTGGTCTTCACGCCGTCTTCCTCGGGCAATTCCACTTTGTAGTAAATCTGATATTCCTCATCAGTACTATCCTCCTCATCTTCCAGCGCACCCTTTGTGACGATGTAGGAAATGTTTCCTTCGTCAGTCGGCACCTCATATTCGCCCAACTTGAACGACCTTCCATGATTCATAAACAGCACCTTGAACTGAATAAAATGGTCGGAAAACGCCTCCTTTGAACCTAGTGCCTTGCGCAACTGCTCCTTCATCAGCTTCAGCATCTCGGGCTTGCTCATCTTTGCGTACAAGGCGGGGCTCTCTTCATAGATTTGGTCCACCAGTTTCTGCTGCACTTCGAGCGAATTCTGATACACCTCCTTGGTATTGGTGATTTCCTTGAAAGCACCGCATTCATCGGTAGTGAACTTCACTTTACTACCCATTCCCATGCGAGCGGCCATCAGTTTCAATCGACCTTCCGCCGATGTCGAGTCGCTTATTTCCACCGAAGTGAGCACCGACTCCATCGTGTATCCATGCTTCGTGGAGTCAGTCACACAAATGCGGAACACGTTGTCTGCATACTCCGTCACTGTGGTGTCGCCTGCCACTACTTCGGCTGTCACACTGGAAAAACTGTATTCCAAAGTATCGCTAGTGCAAAACCATCCTATCACATCCACTATGGAATCCTGGGGCTCCACCTCCTGAGCCCATGCCTGCTGCACGAGCGAAACCGCCATCAATAGGGCGGCAAATGTCATTTTTCTCATATTATGTGTTGATTTTATCCCAAAAAACGTGCAAAGGTACTACAAAACATCCACATGGGCAAATATTTTCGCGACATAAAAGCGACAAAAATTTGTCGAATCATTTTTTTACACTATCTTTGCACGTGAAATCATTAATGCATTCACAAAAATCATGACATTGACAAGACAAATGAAGACAAGCAACCATATCATCAAAACAGCATTTGCAGCTTTCGTCGCCCTCAGTCTAGGCGCATGTACGGGCGAGCAATTTCAAATCAGCGGAAACATCACGGAGGCTGAAGACTCCATGCTCTACCTCGACCACATGAGCCTCAACGGCCCCGTGGCCATCGATTCTACTCGCCTCGACGACGAAGGAGCCTTCCTGTTCAAAGGGAAAGCACCTGAGGCACCCGAATTCTATCGTCTGCGCATCGGGCGGCAGATTGTGAACATCGCCATCGACAGCACCGAACAGATCACCGTGAAAGCCAGCTATCCCAACATGTCGACCCAATACGAGGTCAGCGGAAGCGACGAATGTGCCAAAATCAAAGAGCTCGCTCTGTTGCAGATACAACTGCAATCGCGCATCAACGCCATCGTACAATCTCCCGAATTGGGTGTGGAGGCTGTGGAAGACAGCGTAGACCGCGTGTTGGCCGGCTATAAGGAATTTGTCAAAAACAAGTATATCTTCGGTGCGCCCATGAAGGCCTACGCCTACTTCGCCCTGTTCCAGACCCTTCGTCTGGGATACGCCAACGCCTTGGTGTTCAACCCCCGCGCTTCGGAAAACGACGTGAAGGTGTTTGCCGCCGTCGCCACCTCTTGGGACACCTACTATCCTGGCGCCGAGCGCGTGAAGAACCTGCACAACATCGCCATCGAAGGCATGAAGAACGTGCGCATCATGAAAGCACAAGAAAAACCCATCGACTGGGATAAGGTGACCGTCTCTGACGTCATTGATATCGCTTTGCCCGACAACAAGGGTGGCATCCAGCACCTCAACCAGATGGGCGGCAAGGTCGTGCTACTCGACTTCCACGTCTTCGCCACCAGCGAGAGCACAGAACGCATCATGCAACTGCGCGACCTCTACAACAAATACCATGCACAAGGGTTTGAGATCTTCCAAGTGAGCCTCGACCCCGACGAGCACTTCTGGAAGACCAGCACGGCGGCACTGCCTTGGATTTGCGTGCGCGACGAACGCGGCATTGAAAGCCCCTATCTGAGCAGCTACAACATACAGGGGCTGCCTACCTTCTTCCTCGTCAACCGCAACAACGCATTGCACAAGCGCGATGCCCAGATAAAAGACCTGGAGGCCGAAATACGCTCTTTGCTCTAAAGCCATGAGAGTCGCGATCGCCATAGCCATCGCCCTTTGCTTGAACTTCGCACCTGCCAAGGCCCAACAGTTCACGTTGCAAACCGTCAGCGACAGCCTCAGTTGGCTTGTGCTGACCACCGACTCTACTGAAGACCGATGGCGACTGCCCTACCCCGTGTATCAGTTCCAGACGGGCGACATCGATGGAAACGGCATCATAGACGCCATCGTGGGCGTCATCAAGCCCACTCGCTTCTACCCCGAGCCTGCCCGACGGCTGTTCATCTTCAAGAACTTCCACGGAAAAGTGCGACCCATGTGGATGGGTTCTCGGCTGGGAGGCATCTTGCAGGACTTCCTGTTCATCGACGAGAAGGGAGGCGACAACGGACAGATGGGGCTCATCCGCAGCCTGGAGACCACCACCAGCGGACGTTACGTGGTGGCCGACTACCGTTGGCAAGGCTTCGGCATGGGATTCGAACGATTCATCGTGAAAGCCGTAGGGCGCGATGAAGCCATGAAGGCATTCAACACTGACCATTAAAATTATATTAACCAAACATTACAGACTTATGAAGAAAAGGCTCTTCCTATTCATGGTCCTACTGGTGGGACTTGTGGCGCAAGCGCAAGAGAAACCCAAGAAAGTCATCCTGCCAGGAAAAGGACATTTGGACGTGGAACAGTTCAATCGTTCCATCAACACCAACATGGACATCTCGCAACTGTCGCTCAGCGAGTTGCGTGTGTTGAGAAACGCTTTTGCCGCTCGGAAAGGCTACGTTTTCAATAGTGCCGACCTGCGTAGCATCTTCGACCAGACATCGTGGTACAACGCCCTCATGTGGGCGCAATTCGAGAAAGAAGACCAAACCGAGGGCTACGGATATCAGGACGATGGCTCCTACAAGTCGATGCCGTTGAAATATACGGCTGCAGAACAGGCTTTCATTGCCAAGATACAGGCTCGTGAGAAGGAGTTGCGCAAGCAGAACTTCAACACGAAGGGCGGACAACTGGTGAATGTCGACAACCTCCTGAACCCCTACCAGCTCACCACCTTCGAACCTAAGTTGAAGGCGGCGCTCGGAAAGAACGGCTTCGCCATCGTGCCTGGGAAGAGAATACAGCTCTTCCACGTCTACGAGAAGAACGACTACAGCGACTTTCCGTCGTTTGTGACCACCGACCTCTATCTGCAGCTCTACCACTTCTATTTCGACAACGTGCTGCGCAGCATTGAGGAAGAGAAGTTCGAATCCATTGTCAACCTGCTCTCCATCGAGCTCTACAAGCATTTCTCCAATCCCATGGGCAAAGAGGTGGAGCGTGCGCGCAAGTTCAACCAGGCCTATTTCGCCATCGCCATAGCCCTCATCACAGGCAAGCCTGCCCCGTCCGTTTACTCTGAATACATCGGGATGGTGGAAGACGAAATCCGGAAGGTGAACGACTCCGAGAACGACTATTCGGAATTCCTGGACTACAAAAACGTGAAATACGCCTATTCGCTCTACCGACCGCGCGGCCACTACACCCGTTCCGAGAAAATCAAACGCTACTTCCGCGCCATGATGTGGCTGCAGAGTGTGAATTTCGGCACCGACAAAGAATTGCAACTCCAGTCGGCGTTGCTCATGGCCGAGGCTGTGGGCGGCAATCCGCGCATCAAGAAACTCTACGACACCCTCTTCGAACCCATCACCTTCCTGATGGGCGAGCCCGACAACATCACCATCCTGCAAGTTTATGACGAACTGAAGAAGACGGGTAAGACCGCCGAGGCCGTCATTGCGAGCAAGAAAGACTTTGCCCAGGTGCGCAAGGCCATCGAGGAGACCGCCCAGAAGCAGACACGCATCCGTCCGAAGTTCGAGTCCACCAGTCCTTACAAAATCAACCTCATGCCGCAGCGCTACCAACCCGACGCCGAGGTGTTGAACGAGATGGTCGATACCGACAGCGACCCCACCAAGCGCGCCGTTCCCAGTGGCCTCGACATCTTTGCATCGCTCGGATGCACTGCCGCCGAACGAATCCTCATCAACGAGCAGCACGAGGACACGCGTTGGGAATCGTTCAAACCCACGCTTGAGAAGATGAAGCAGCGCATGAAGCAGATTGGTTGGGACGAGACAGTCGCCAAACGGTGGATCTCCACGCTGGCCGACATGAACAACACCGACGCCCGATATCCCTACTTCATGAAGACGCCGCAGTGGGAGAAGAAGAACCTGAACGCGGCCCTTGCTTCGTGGGCAGAGTTGAAACACGATGCCATTCTGTACGCCAAGCAGCCCATGGGAGCCGAATGCGGCGACTACGGACCACCCGAGCCCACCGTGAAGGGCTATGTGGAGCCCAACGTGCGGTTCTGGCAGAAAGCCATCGCGTTGCTCGATGTGACCAACGACGTGCTGAAGAAGTTCGATCTCGTGACCGAAAAGGCTGCAAACACCACCGAACGACTGCACGAAAAGGCTGAGTTCCTCCTGAAAATGAGCCAGAAGGAGCTCGCAGGGAAACCATTGACGAAGGAGGAATACGACCAGATTGAAATCATCGGCGCCTCGTTTGAGAACATCTCCCTCGACCTCGTGCGCGAGCAAGACCAGTGGCTCGATGGATGGCAAAGCGTGCAAGGCCCCGACAAGTCGATTGCTGTGGTGGCCGACGTCTATACAGCCAATTCCTTGAACAACCCCAATCCTTCCATCCTCTACGAAGGTGTGGGGCCTGCCTACGAAATCTACGTAGTCGTGGAAATCGATGGCGACCTCTGGCTGACGCGCGGAGCGGTGTTCTCCTATCGTGAATTCCAGCAGTCCATCGACGAACAGCGCATGACCGACGAGGAATGGCAGGAGAAACTGAAGACCATGCCCCGACTGGGCTGTCCCAACTGGATGGACGAGATCACGGTTCCATTGCAGGAAGATGAGCTCGAAGACAATGAAGAGGTGTTCTACAGTTCAGGTTGCTAAACGGTGGCTCGCCGGGCCCAGGGTCGGCAAATGCTACCTTCTTGCCATTTGCCTCTTGGCAGGTATAGTACCCGCCAACACCCAACAGCCATCAGCCACCACCCAAACCATCCTCTTCACCGGCGATATTTTATTGGATCGTGGAGTCCGTCAGCGCATTGAGCACGGCGGATTCCACGTGCTTTTTAACGACGAAAAACTAAGGGAAACATTAAAAAACGCCGATTTCATCGTGGGAAATCTGGAATGTCCCGCCACGAAAATCAAGCAACCCGTGTTCAAGCGGTTCATCTTCCGAGCCGAACCCGAGTGGCTCGACTCGCTGGCATCCTATGGGTTCACCCACCTCAACCTCGCCAACAACCACGCCATCGACCAAGGGCGCGATGCCCTCATCGATACGAAAAACCAAGTGCAGCGCGCAGGCATGACCGCCATCGGAGCAGGAGTCAACATGCAGGAGGCCTCGCAACCTGTCTTGCTCACCGACTCCCCCCGCCATGTCTGGCTGGTGGCCTCGCAACGGTTGCCACTCGAGAACTTTGCCTATCTGCCTGAAAAACCTTGCGTCAGCCAAGAATCCTTCGACACGCTCGTCAGCCGCGTCAGCCTTCTGCGCCAAGCCGATCCTCAGGCGTGCATCGTCGTGAGTCTGCATTGGGGGCAGGAGCACGTTTTGCAACCCTCCGCCCACCAAATCCGCGACGCCCACCGACTCGTTGATGCGGGTGCAAACACGCTCATCTGCCACCATCCCCACACGCTGCAGACCATCGAGCAATACAAAGGCGCCACCATCTACTACAGCATCGGCAACTTCATCTTCGACCTGCAACGCCCGCTCAACGCTCGCGCCTGCATGGTGCAACTCACCATAAACGCTGATTCCATCGAGACAAAAACCATCCCCATCTGGATAGAACGGTGCGCCCCCACCATCGCCGAGCCATAAAAAAAGAATGGACCACTTACACTGCCGTGCTGGGTGGTCCTTCTTTCTACGTTAGTATGTTATGAAAAATTTGAGAGAATTGAAACTTCACAGTTTCGAAATTGTTTTACTAAACATGATTTTTATAGAGAAAGCATAGAAATTGTCAATCTGATTTGGTGGGCGAGAGCGGCTCTTGCAACACGGCCGGAGCCTGCAACACGCTCTGCTGCATGGAGTCAACCGTCAGCGAGTCGGTGCTCAAAGCCACCGAGACACCTCCGTTGTTCGACTCCGTATTCGCCATCGGGCCCCTGTAGTCGGTCTGCTGGCTGAACGGCACCTGCATGGCATTGCCCAACGTGAGGATAATGGCCACAATGGCGGCAGCCTTGAAGAGCGGCATCAACCGCTGCGTCATCGTGATGGTGCGCGCCTTCACCTTTGTTGCGGGCTCGTCGATCATGGCAAGCATACGCTCGTCGAAGTCCTCACCCAGTACATCCATCTTGGGCTCCGTCTGCTCATAGGCGAACAAATGGCGATACCGCTCCAGCTCGGCGGGGATGTCCACCTGGCTGAAGAACGCCCGAAGGATTTCTTCCTCCTCCAGCGTCGTCTCGGCGTTCCAATATCGCTCCAGCAATTGGTTGATGTACTTATAATCCATATTCCTCAAGTTCTTGAAATCGGGTTTTAATGGTCTGGCGGGCTCGGAAGATGTTCACTTTCACCTGTTCTTCCGTGATGCCCAGAATAGCGGCTATCTCCTTGTAGGGCTTTCCTTCGAAATCGCGCAACTGCACGCAACTGCGTTGTTTCTCAGGCAGGGAATCCACGATGCTCCTCACAAGTCTAATCCTGTCGCCTTGCACGGCTCGTTCGAATGGATTCTGTGCTCCGTCTGGGCGATCAGCTCCCACCTCTTCTATCGACTGGGCCAAGTTGGCCATCTTGCGGGTGCGGTCGAGCGAGAGATTGCGGCAGACGGTGAGGCTGTACGCCTCTATCGACTCTATCGAGTCCCACTGCTCGCGCCTGTTCCAGACCTTGATCAGCGTATCCTGCACGATGTCTTCCGCCTCTGCGCTGTTGAGAGTTATGCGCAAAGCCAACCGATAAAGCATGTTCTTCAGCGGCAGCACATCATTGCGGAAACTGATCTTTTTCATCTTCTCTCTGTTTGAATGACGATTGTTCAGCTACAAAGTTACAACAACACAACCGATTCACCACCAATTTAACTCGCATTAACATCTCAAGGGCTTCTCATCCGCTGCTGCTTTTCCTCCTTCGGAGAAAACCCATCTTCTTTTACTCTCTTTTTTTTTCTGTACTTTTGTTTTTCTAGTCTTACTAGTATCAACTAGTCCTACCAGTCTTTACTAGTTCTACCAGACCTACTAGTTCTACCAATCTCTACTACTCCCTCTCAATTCCTCCTCCAGCTCTGCTATTCTCTTCTTCAGGGCTGCGTTCTCGGCTTCCAGAGCCCGCATGCGGGTTTCCTGCTCTTGGCGATAGCCTGTGCGTACAGCATGCATACGCTCTTTAATACCGCCCTGCTCCCTGAAGGTCTTCTCCAAATGTTTAAGGTAGCCGCAAAACATCTTGTCCGTAATATGACAGAGCGAAAGCGCCATGTTGCAAAACTCCTCTGCAGAGAGGGTTTCCGAAAGCGGCTTATAGGCTTGCCAGTCGTTGTTTGCTCGGCAGAATGCCACCATCTTGTCGAAGCGCGGATGGTTCTTATTCCACACCTGTAGGTTGTTGCGCTTCAGGTAGTCTTCATAGTCTTCGCGCAATTCCTGAAAACTGCTACGCCCCACGTTTACAAGCCTCACCTCCATCTCGGTGCTTGTCTGTCCGTCCTCACAGCCTTCGACAATATTTTGCTTCCCACAACGGGCAGCCATGTTCATCTGATCCACGCGACGGTCACCATAAAGGGGAAGGAAGCGCTTACAGAACACATCTGTCAGCAACACCAGCACTTCTGCCTTCTGATAAACGTGCAGTTCCTTATAGTTTGCCACCCGCTTAAAGATTGACTTCTCTTCCATTCTTATAGTTTTGGTTGTTCAAACACCTTCTTAGCAATGCATTATGCCATGTTGATTGTTCCGAGCGCGAGATTATCGCCGCTTTCTGTGGAAAAGGTAAATAGAAAAATCGACAACACAAAATAATGATATGGAAAATGCAAAATGGGATTCCCTTGTTCATTTTCGTTTTATTTGAGTTTCTCTTTTAACTGCTCCAATTCATAGATGAAGTTGTTGAAACCGTTGATGCGGAGAGCGTCACGAACTCTGCGGCAGTCGGGAGTGATTGTTTCGTAGTGAGGGATGCCGTTGAACTGGAAAAGCTCCTGTAGACGGGTGAAGTCAGATTTGGCGACGCAGACCGTTTCTTCGTCGGCGAGCCATTCGGCAACATATTTATGGTAGGCCTCGCTGCCTTCAGCAGTGCGCTCTTCGGCAATGAAGATGAGTTTCACATCATCACGCTTGGCTATCTTAGACAGTAGTTGTTGGCTGCCTTGAATCTCTGCACGACAGGGGCCGCAACTCATACCCCAGAAATCAATAAAGATAATACGGCCTGGGTATTTAGCGCAGAGAGAGCGGATGAGGTCTGCAGAAGCGTTGTCGGCAGGCAGCGGCGTGGAGAGTTCTGTCTGCGACATCTTGTTGGCATAAAATGCCTCTGCTTTCTGGTGGATGTATGGATTTGTAAATACATCAAGATAGACTGGTATCATGTTGCTGACCAATGCCAAGTTAGCCAGTCTGTATTCGCGCTCAGCAAGAGTTATGGTGGTGTCTGCCAGTATTTGAGGAATGCTATCTTCTTGAGAACGCCATGTGTTAAAGCGGTTCATCATGTCATTATATGCGCAAAGTTGAATAATGAGATTGTTTTTATCTGTCCCCATCAGTTCGTGCAGTGCAGAAAGGTAATTAGAGAGTAACTTCTTTTCGTTTTCTGCACTTATGATGTATTCCCCGTTCTCGTTTAATACACCTTTATACTTAAGCCTTGTGACAATATCAGCAAATTGGATGCGGTTGAGCACAAAGTGGAAGTCGTTACACATCAGCAACGGGTTGTCATAATCCACACGCTGCATCATCTGGTAGTTTTCCATCTTCTTCAACTCATTCCATTCTATGCTATCATGGATTTCCACATTAAAGTCTCCATCGACCTCTTCTATTTTCACAATATCATTCTTATGATTACGAATGTAATTTGCCATTACTTCAATGAATGACCCTTGCATATCGGCTAATGCCAGTTGCATCTCCTGTGCGGTGAAATGCAAGCGGGCGGCTTCTCGCTGTATGATATAGAGCGTGTTCTGCCAAGTCTGTTCTGCCACATCGCCCACTTCGCTGATTTTACCCTTAAAATTAGATATAGGCTCCATTAGTTTCCACATATCCAAATCCGCCTTCAACCAGCGTTCTACGTCCTTGCTGCTACCGTTATTATAATAGCATTCGTATCGCCCGTATCCGTTGGGTTTAATGGTGATGTCAATAGTCTCGCCTGGGCGAGCAAAGATTGGAATATTGTCAAACCCTATTTTAGTTTCTTCAGGACCAATTAATTCACGGGTAGGGTAGCTAGCCTGATACTTCTTTTCGAAGGTACCATCAGGGGCTATATCGAATATTATTGTTACACCGTCCTTTTCAAAAACATTATAATAGTAGCAATTCATGGATGTAAAGCCCATTCTCTCTGAATCGTAGCCCTCTATGCGACCTCGGATGGTGATGGTATCGGTTTTGAGCCAATCTCGTAGTATTTCTTGCCCCTGCCCCACCATAGCGACGAGAGCGAGCAATGCGGTAATGATAGATTTCATGTTCTTTGTCTATATCGGACAAAAAGCATGGAACGCATCGCTGCGATCCATGCTGATTCCCGGGCTTATTAATAAAAACCTTAACAAACTATTATATGATATTCTTTTCATGTTATTCACTTCACTACCTTTCGCGGGAAATACTTAAACAAGTCCTGGTTTTCGCGCAGTTCCTTAATGCTGAATGAAAGTACCTTGCCCTCCCAATTGGCGCCCCACATGTCGAAGGGCTCTCCCTTTGGCACGATATAAGTGATGTTTTCGAGATATAGCGGAACAGGCTCAAAGACCATGACGATGGCAAAGTAGTCGCCAGAATAACCGTCCACCCAAAAGAGATCGTCGTTAGGATAATCTAACACTTCCTTGCATTTGTACTGGTGGCCAGACTGGTCAATCAGGATGCTATTGCCCCTCCCTTTGAAATACTCGCGCATCTTGCTCATCTCGCAGGCCTCAGCCAGATAGGTGGCTTCCTCTGTGCGCCAGATGGCGTATGTATCCTCCTTTACAGGCTTGATGAGATGGGCTTCGTTGTAGACAGCCCACGTCTTGTGGTCATCCTTGTTGTAGTCCTTCGCCTCGCTGACGAGGTGAGCCTTGTGAATCGGCATCATTTCATCGTAGTACGAAATACTTGCTTCTAAGTCTCTCATGAATAGACTGTTATCAATATATATATCCTGGCCCAGCAACGCCCAGTTGGGCACACCATAGATGGCAATCTCCTTGACGGTCTCGGGTAGTTTAGGGAAGAAGATTTGGAAGTCGAGCACCGTTCCCTCTTTCTCCTTGATGCTGAACACCTTTCCGTAGCAGTCGGGTACACAGCGACGCGACTGATAGATGGTGCCGGTTTCCTTGTCGAGAATGACGCACTCGTCGCTGCAAAGCCAGAAGTTTTCTATTATGTCGGCAGGCATGCGGAAATAGCAATGCAGCACGGTCTCGTCGTTTATTCCCGACGTTCCGTCGCCTACCCGTTGCCTTTCCTCCGTCAGTTGCCATATAATGGGGCTTAAAGGCCTACCTTCATAAACACCAGCAAATTGCGGGAAATACTCTTCAATGTCGATAGTAGTAGTGGGAACATTCTTGACAACGCCCATGTTCTCGTGCCACGAGTTGTTCCCCGTGTCATGCCAGACCATGGTCTTCTTCCTTGTTTTGTTATCTACAGTAGCTTCTGGATTAGACGTAAAAAGAGCATTTCTGCACTTTGCCAATACTTTTACATCTTTCTTTGTTTGTGCCTGCATCGTAAGGCAGGCGATAGCCATCAGGCTAAGGATAAATAATCTTTTCATATTTCTTTAGGTTTAGAATGACTATTCTTTGTATGCATGAGCTCATCGCGATATTCTTGGTAACAGGCAGACGACTCTTTGGTTCCTAAGGGTGCATGGGTGCCGTAGAGCAGAATCTTGCCGTTTATACGTTCGGCTATCCAACGATACTGCAACCGCTGGCGCATGTCCTTCAGTTCGAAGAAGAACTGCTGGTGCGAGAAGTTCAGGAAGTAGCCAGGCGTCTCATCACTATACCAACAAGCCACTTGCAGCAGTCGTTTGAACACGTCAATTTCTTTTTTGTCAGGAAAGACATAGACGGCGCTCACCATGTTGCTATCCATTGGTGCTGAGCAAGTAAGCTCTGATGGTGCCACGTTATTAAAGGTAGCTAACCGCTCAATAAAGCTATCCACCCGTGCAGGGTCCTGATAAGGCAAGGTGTCCTTTGTCAGTTCATGAGTGGCATAGTGGAGATTAGGGTCATTCTCCTCAACGAGGAGGTTTGTCTCAGGAACAGAGGGCAAGGGAGCAGATGGCTTCTCGGCAGTTTCAGTTTTGCATTGATGCTTGACACGCTTTGTATCAGTCGTTGATACTGGCTGTATCGATGATTGATATTGACTGTATCGATGACTGGTACTATCGGTGTCAATTATTGGAACAACCCTCTCTGGTAATTGCGCCACCTGTGGTTGTGTAGGATTGGCATTGAAATTGAATAAGAGCATCGTTCCGACACCTAGCACGACCAACAGGCAAGCCGCAATAGAGAGCCATCGGCGTATGCTGACCATTTGTGCCTTGTTTTCGCCGACGTCGGGCAGGCTTTCCATGATGCGCTCCGTCAGTTCCTCAGGGGCGCTCATCACGGGTTGCTGACCTTTCAGTCTTTCCAATATGTCGTCAATGTTATTCATATCCCAATTCTTTCAGTCGTTTACGTATCGTTTGGCGAGCCACATACAGATTGCTTTTCACTTGTCGGGCGTCCATGCCTGTTATCAATTCTGCTTCGTCTGATGAGAGTCCTTCGAGTTGACAGAGCGTGAACACCAGCCGTTGCTTGTCGCTCAGCCCCTCGGCCATTGTCCTCACGACTGAACACCACTCTTTGTTCTCCAGCGCCCGATGGTTGTCGGTGTCGGACGCAAAGCGTCTCAGCACAAGCGCATCTTCTGGCAGAGGAACAATGCGGCTCATCCGTTTCAGCCTGTCGAGACACAGACGGGAGGCAATCGTATAGATCCACGTGGCGAAGGATTTCTTATGTTCATAATCCCTCATGCGCTGCCATGCTCGAAGAAACGTTTCCTGCACCATGTCTTTTGCCTCTTCTTCATCGCACAACATCTTCAACGCCAGCGAGAAAATAATCCGCTGATACGTCTGCACTACCCACCGGAAGGCCTCTTTATCGCCATTTTGACAGCGGATGATGATGTCGCGTTCTGTCTGAGTCATTCTTTGCTTGTTCTATTTAGTATACGACGAAGGCAGAATGAAGTCGAATGAATGGATTACCTTTTTTCTTTTCCAACGCCAAGATGTCTGTCTTTCATCGTTGTTTTTACCATCAAAGATAGAAATAGACAGGCACAAAAAACCTCGGCAACCCAGAAAAACAGGATGCCGAGAGTGAAAGTCTTAACCCAGGTTAAGAGTTTTAATCAAAAATGGAGTTATTTTTTGCCGAAAGTGATTTCCTTACGGATTTTGCTGATGGTCTTGGGAGTGACATTGAGGAACGAGGCAATGTCCTGCAAGTCGAGGTGCTCCACAATGCCAGGGCAACGCTTCATCAACAGTTCATAGCGTTCGCGGGCCGTGGTGCAGTGGAGGTCGATATAGCGCGAACGGAACTGAAAGAGGATGTGCTCGGCAATGATGGCACGCAGTTTCATCGTCTCCTTGCTCTGGTCGAAGTACTGCTCCAGTTGCTGCCCCGTAACCCTGAGCACACGACTGGGCATCATCGCCTCGATGGTGGTCTGCGACGGATAGCCGTAAAGGAATGTAGGATAATCGACCACGTATTCACCTTCGAACGAAAACCAAGTGATGTGCGCCCGTTCATCGCTAATGCCATAGTTCACATACTTGAAACATCCGCTTTCCACGTATGCCAGCCACCGCGCCGGGTCGCCCTCGCGCTCCAACTGGTCGCCCTTGCGGTAAACGACCGCCTCGCCCTCCCGCTTGCAGAAGTCGCGCAGCGTCTCAAGATCTAAACTGTTATTGCTGAATCTTTGTTCCATGTACTATATGTGCCGTTATTATAATATTTAGGCTCTGATTCCACAAAAATAGATGGTTTTCGCGACATTTCCAAACAACCAGTCGAAAAGTTGGGGTTGCTGCAACACAAAGGCCTCGTAGAGAAGAAAATAATCACGACCGTCTCAGCGTCTCAGTTAAAATAAATGACACTATTCACATCCCGAGATTCTCCTATAATGCTTATAACTTATTAATAATCAATAATATATATAATATATATAATAAAGGAGACGAGTTGGAGGGTACCTTTAAAAACAACTGAGACGCTGAGACGTTGAGACGCTGGATACATTCAAAATCCTTTAATTACATGATTATCAAAGGATTATGAAATTTCAATAGCACCACTCTACCAATTACAGACCTGTAAAAGGGACTAAATGAGGCAATTTTCTCCTCTAAAAAGCCTCAAAAAACGTGCTTGAGACGCTTGTTTCGATGCTTTTCTCTACCTATTTAGCATATTTTAGTGATTGTGAAAATCAACACTTAGTCCCCATTTGGAGGTACTATTTGGTCAAACTGCATGTCATGTTGCAGAAAATGGAGTAACAAATGCCATTTTTCACTATGAATTGGAACAATTGTGAGACTGTTTTGTAAGCATAATGAAACGGAGATGTTGGTTAATAACACTATTTAGGCTTACCTCCTTCTATTGTAAAAAGAATTCTGATTTTTGGTGCCACGAGAAGGCCAACGTTTTGAAAAAATTCTTCCTCGTGGGCAAATATGCGAGTTTTGAGCGTTTTCGCAAACGGTTGATAGCCAACAACTTCTGTTTTCTTTACATTTTCTTAACCTGTCAAAGCTATGCAATGAGGTGGTCATAGCTATGGAATGAGCTTGTCATAGCTATGCTTTGAGGGCGTCAGATGCCACATGTAAGCGGGTCAAAGCATAACTATGAGCGCCTCAGATGCCACATGTGACAATTTCATGTGTGGAAAATGAGGAAATTGGAGCAGAAAAGTCGTTTTCTCATGCGTTTTTCTTTTCTAGATTGAACGGAAAAGTCGACTGTTTTTTGTAAATAAAAATACTTAGATTTTATCATTCTGCCGCTGACCTCCGCGTCGAGAGCAAGGAACTGGGCCGAAAACTCTTCGACGCCCTGAAAGACTTGCCCGCCATCGACGAACTGCTCTACGAGCACAAGGGTAACGCGTCGTGGATTCACGTCGCGTGGAGCGAGAACCCTCGGCACAAAATCAGGGATAATTAGGAGGGGGATTCTAGTCCTCAAACTGGAGGGAGAGCTCTTCGTTGCCCAAGAGGTTGTAGGAGAGGCGGTGGAAGGGCGTGACGCCGTATTGGCGGATGGCTTCGCGATGCTTGCGGGTGGGATACCCCATGTTGTGCTGCCAGTCGTATTGGAGATATTGCTCTGCCAACTGAAGCATATACTCGTCGCGATGGGTCTTGGCGAGGATGCTGGCGGCAGCGATGGATTGGTATTTGGAGTCGCCCTTCACGATGCAGGTGTGGGGGAGAGCAAGACCCTCCCTGCCCCCCTGTTTAGGGGGGAGTTGTGGGATGTATGGTTGGAAGCGGTTGCCATCGACGATGATGGCTTCGGGTCGAAGGATGAGTTGGTCGAGGGCGCGATGCATGGCGAGGAAGGAGGCGCGGAGGATGTTGATGCGGTCGATCTCCTCGGGGGTGACAATGCCCACTGCCCAGGCGAGGGCATCGTGCTCAATCTGCTGGCGCAGTTCGTCGCGCTGCTTGGCGGTGAGCTGCTTGGAGTCGTTGAGGGCAGGATTGTCGTAGTCGGGGGGCAGGATGACAGCGGCAGCATAGACACTTCCTGCCAAACAACCACGGCCTGCCTCGTCGCAGCCGGCCTCAACCTTATTTTCGTAGAAATGACGTTTCAACATTGAACATTGATTATTGAACATTGAACATTGAAGATTAAGATGAAGTTTTCGCAAGCTCCACTTCAAGGGCTTAAAGAGGAGTGGTAGGGTCTAAAGGGACGTACTACTCATAGCCTTTCACCCCGTAGGGGAGGCTTTGGAGTTACTCCATTTATTAAAGTTTTCAAATCCCCCCTCCCTACTTGGGGAGGGGTCGGGGGTGAGGCTTTCCCTTTAGAACATCTGCGCCACTCGCTGGATTCCTGCTACGAGGGTGTCGACCTCCTCTTTCGTGTTGTACAAGGCGAACGAAGCGCGGACAGTGCCCTGAACGCCGAGACGTGTCATGAGGGGCTGGGCGCAATGGTGGCCGGTGCGAACGGCGATGCCAAGGCGGTCGAGCAGGGTTCCGATGTCGAGATGATGGATGTCGCCCACGTTGAAGGAAACGACGGGGTCTGTCTTTAGAGGTGAGGGGTAAGAGGTAAGAGGGGAGAGATTACCTGAAGGCCCATAGAGGTGTATGTCGGGGATGGTCTGGAGTTGCTGGATGCAATAGCGAGTGAGTTGTTGCTCGTGCTCCTGAATGGCCTCGAAACCGAGTGATTCGATGTAGTCGATGGCGGTGGCAAGGCCGTGGGTGGCGATGTAATCGGGGGTTCCAGCCTCGAACTTGAACGGCAGACGCTCGAAGGTGGTGCGCTCCCACGTGACGCGGTCGATCATCTCTCCCCCACCCTGATAAGGTGGCAGACGGTCGAGCCACTCCTCTTTGCCATAGAGCACTCCGATGCCCGTGGGTCCATACATCTTATGACCGCTGAGGGCGAAGAAATCGCAGTCGAGGGCTTGCACGTCGATGTGCTGATGGGGGGCGCTCTGGGCTCCATCGACCATCACAGGAACACCGTGTTCGTGGGCCATCTGCACCATCTCGCGAATGGGGTTGACGGTGCCAAGCACATTGCTCACATGGGTGACACTCACCAGTCGGGTGCGCTCGTTGAACAAGCGCTTGAAAGCCTCGAGGTCGAGGGTGAAATCGTCGTTCATGGGGATCACCCGCAGGACAATCCCCTTCTTCTCCGCCTGCAACTGCCAAGGAACAATGTTCGAGTGGTGCTCCATCTCGGAAACAATCACCTCGTCGCCCTCGTTCATTTGTGACTCACAGAACGAACTGGCCACCAGGTTGAGCGCCTCAGTGGTGCCGCGGGCGAAGACAATCTCCTCGGTCTTGCGGGCGTTGATGAACTGCCGCACACGCTCGCGGGCTCCCTCGTGCAGGTCGGTGGCCTGTTGCGAGAGGTAGTGCACACCGCGATGCACATTGGCATTGACGTTCAGGTATTCGTCGCGCATGGCATCGAGCACACAGAGCGGCTTCTGCGTGGTGGCGGCGTTGTCGAGATAAACCAACGGACGGCCATAGACTTGGCGCCCCAATATTGGAAAATCGGCTCGTATCTTATTTATATCGTACATCGTTTCAATCTATGAAATCAAAAGGAAAGATACATCAAGTCATTTGCAAAGCTTGCAACCCTCACACTTGTTGAGTTCGCCACGGAAGCGTTTTTCTACGAGATAGCGCAGGCGGTCGCGCAGGGGGATGAGCTGAATCTGGTCGACAACCTCGTTGATGAAGGCCAGTTCGAGCAGCAGGCGGGCCTCCTTTTCGGAGATGCCACGCTGTTGCATGTAGAAGAGCGCCGCATCGTTGAGCTGGCCCACCGTGGAGCCATGCGAGCATTTGACGTCGTCGGCATAGATCTCGAGCATCGGCTGGGTGTACATGCGTGCCTCGCGCGAGGTGCAGAGGTTCTGGTTGACCTCCTCGGAGGAGGTTTTCTGGGCTCCGTGCCGCACGAGCACACGTCCGGCAAAAGCACCCACCGACTGGTCGCCCATCACATACTTGTAGAGCTCGCGGCTGGTGCAATGGGAGGCTTGGTGGTCGATGAGCGTGTTGTTGTCCACATGCTGGCCTTTGTCGCCT
This sequence comes from Prevotella sp., assembly GCA_017557405.1. Classification (GTDB taxonomy): domain Bacteria; phylum Bacteroidota; class Bacteroidia; order Bacteroidales; family Bacteroidaceae; genus Prevotella. The sequence continues at coordinate 25,101 of JAFYYV010000048.1, read as the reverse complement.
ATCACGCAGCCATTGCAGAAGCACTCGGCACCCTCGCCGTTGAGCGTGAGGTCGAGGCGATTGCGGGTCACCCCGTTGTGGAGGGTGATGACATTGTGGTTGACACGGCTGGAGCGTTGCTGGTCGATATAGACATTGCTCACGCGGACGTTCTTGTAATGGGTCTCCTCGAGGCAATAAAGGTCGAGCGAAGCATTCTCACCCACGTAAGCCTCGATGACCTGCGTGGCGAGGAAAGGATGGTCGTCGGCTGCATGGTCGCAGAAGAGCAGGCGCACGGAGGCACCTTCCTCAACGATGATGAGCACGCGGCGGTTGACCATGAGAGACCCTCCCCTGCCCTCCCTGTTTAGGGAGGGAGCCTTTAGGATGTTGATGATCTGAATGGCACGGTCGACCTGAACGTTCTTGGGGACATATACCAACAAACCGTCTTGCGCCAGCATCGTATTGAGTGCCGTAACGGCATCATCGGAAGTCTTGGCGAGCTTCGAGTAATAATGCGAGAGGTAAGAGGTAAGTGGAGAGGGGTAAGAGAGATGTTCTCTAAGTGAGCCTACAATAACGCCCTCGGGCAGATGACCTTGGGGTATTCTCTCACCATTCCCGCTATCGCGCCTCCCCGTAGCCTTTCTTATTTCTTGCTCCTTACCTCTGTTATAGAACGCATCGTTGACCACGAAATAGAGCGAGGTGCTGAGGTTGGGCACATCGCAACGGAAAGCCTCGTAGGGGTCGACAGGTATCTCCAACCGATTCAGATTCAATCCGTAGTCGGGCTCGAAGAGTTTTTGAATGTCGGTGTATTTGTAGCGCTCCACCTTCCGCGTGGGGAATCCCTGCCGTTTGAAGTCCTCGAATGCGGCATCGCGCACGGCGTTCATGACGTCGGCGGAATGTGCGCAAATCAGGTCACGACATTGTTCGTAGAGTTCTATGTATTGCTGTTCGCTACTCATTTCTGGATGAGTTGGTGAGTTCTTGAGTTTATAAGTTGGTGAGTTTTTGAGTCTCTGAGTTGATAAGTTTTTGAGTTATCAAACGAGTTCCTGTTTAATCCAATCGTAGCCGCGCTCCTGGATCTCGGAGGCGAGTTCGGGACCTGCCGTCTTCACGATACGCCCTTGGTAAAGCACATGGACAACATCGGGGCGAATCATCTCGAGCAGGCGGTCGTAGTGGGTGATGACAATGCAACTGCTCTCGGGGGTGCGCAGTTTGTTCACACCCTCGGCCACGATGCGCATGGCATCGACATCCAAACCAGAGTCGGTCTCGTCGAGGATGGAGAGCGTGGGCTCCAACATGGCCATCTGGAAGATCTCGTTGCGTTTCTTCTCACCACCACTGAAACCTTCGTTCACACTGCGGCGTGTGAACTTCGAGTCGAGCTCCACTATCTGACGTTTCTCGTTCATCAGCTTCTGGAACTCCACACCTTTCAGCTCGGGCAGACCTTGATATTTGCGCTTCTCGTTGACAGCGGCCTTCAGGAAATTCATCATCGACACGCCAGGAATCTCAACGGGATACTGGAACGAAAGGAACAACCCCTCGTGGGCGCGGTCTTCGGGCTTCATCTCCAAGAGGTTCTTGCCGTTGAACCAAGCTTCGCCTTCGGTGACCTCGTAGAGCGGATTGCCCACAAGCACGGCGCTCAAAGTCGATTTGCCTGAGCCATTGGGGCCCATGATGGCATGTGTCTCACCATCGCGCACCAACAGGTTGATGCCTTTCAATATCTCTTTGCCAGCAATCGTGGCATGCAGGTTTTTAACTTCTAACACTTTTATATTTACTATTTGACAATTTACTATTTGACAATTTTAGCCCACTGACCCTTCGAGCGATACGGAGAGCAGCTTCTGGGCCTCAACGGCAAACTCGAATGGAAGTTTGTTGAGCACCTCCTTGGCATATCCGTTGACTATCAAGCCTACTGCTTGTTCGGTGGGGATGCCGCGTTGGTTGCAATAGAAGAGCTGGTCTTCGGAGATCTTCGATGTGGTGGCCTCGTGCTCCACGATCGCCGTAGGATTATGAATGTCCATATAGGGGAATGTGTGGGCGCCACACTCGCTTCCCAACAGCAAGGAGTCACACGACGAATAGTTGCGGGCACCATCGGCATTGCTGGTGGCTCGTACAAGACCGCGATATGAATTCTGCGAATGTCCGGCCGAGATGCCTTTCGAGATGATGGTCGAACGGGTGTTCTTACCCATGTGAATCATCTTCGTGCCCGTGTCGGCTTGTTGGTAGTTGTTGGTCACAGCCACACTATAGAACTCGGCCACACTGTTGTCGCCTCGCAAGACGCACGATGGATATTTCCACGTGATGGCACTACCTGTCTCCACCTGCGTCCACGAGAGCTTCGAACCTTCACCGCGCAAATCGCCACGCTTGGTGACCAGGTTGAACACGCCTCCACGACCTTTCTCGTCGCCAGGATACCAGTTCTGCACGGTGGAGTATTTCACCTCGGCACGATGATTGACAATGATCTCCACAATGGCGGCATGAAGTTGGTTCTCATCGCGCATAGGAGCGGTACAGCCTTCGAGATAGGAGACATAACTGTCATCATCGGCCACGATGAGCGTGCGCTCGAATTGTCCCGTGTTTCGGGCATTGATGCGGAAATAACTGCTCAACTCCATCGGGCAACGCACACCTTTCGGGATATATACGAAGGAACCATCGCTAAACACGGCACTGTTCAAAGCGGCGAAAAAGTTGTCGCGATAAGGCACCACAGTACCCAAGTATTCGCGAACGAGGTCGGGGTGTTCCTTGATGGCCTCACCGATGGAACAGAAAATGACGCCCTTCTCACGAAGTTTGTCCTTGAAGGTGGTCTTCACCGACACCGAATCCATAATGGCATCGACAGCCGTGTTGCCACTCAATGCGAGACGTTCCTCGAGGGGAATGCCAAGTTTGTCGAAGGTCTTCTCCAATTCAGGGTCAATCTTCCCATCTCCTTTTGCCTTCTTGGCCATCGGGTCGGCATAATAGGAAATCGCCTGGTAATCAATGGAAGGCAACGTGACATGTCCCCAATCGGGCTGTCGCATGGTCTTCCAATGACGGAAAGCCTTCAAGCGGAATTCAAGCATCCAATCGGGTTCACCTTTTTTCGAAGAGATCAATCGTACGACATCTTCGTTCAGACCCCGTTCGATAATCTCAGTATGAACATCAGTGGTAAAACCGAACTCATACTTCTGTTCGGCTATGCGACGCACCAACTGCTCATCGGTTTCTTCCTGCGGCTCGTTTTTATGATCGTATTTGGTATCTTCCATAAATAATGTCTATCAGCGCATAGGAACGAGAAGCATTTCCGCCCGCCCCTATACGCTGATGTCAACATATAAATGCCTTTTAAAGTTTCTGTTGCACCTCGATCTCAGTGAAGGTCTCGATGATATCGCCTTCCTGGATGTCGCCGAAGTTGACGAGTGACAAACCGCACTCCAAGCCTGTTGCCACTTCCTTGACATCGTCTTTGTAGCGCTTCAACGCATCGATGGGAGCGGTATGCACCACGATACCATCGCGCACAACACGAGCCTTGTCCTTGTTGTGGACTTTTCCTTCGATGACAAGACCTCCGGCAACAGTGCCAACCTTCGAAATCTTGAAGACCTGCTTCACTTCCACCTGACCTGTGATGATTTCCTTCTTCACCTTGTCGAGCATACCCACCATCGTAGCACGAATGTCGTCAATAGCATCGTAGATGATAGAATATGTGTTGATTTCCACACCTTCGCGGTCAGCAGCACGGCGAGCATCGGCAGAAGGACGAACCTGGAAGCCTACGATAATGGCATCGGAAGCCGAAGCCAACATCACATCGTTCTCGGAAATCTGTCCCACAGCCTTGTTGATGACGTTGACCTGAACCTTCTCAGTGGAAAGCTTGATGAACGAATCGCTGAGAGCCTCGATAGAACCGTCGGTATCACCCTTGACAATGATGTTGAGCTCGTGGAACTCGCCCAGAGCAATGCGATGGGAGATGTCGTCGAGTGTGAACTTCTTCTGGGTGCGAAGACCTTGCTCACGCTGCAGTTGCAGACGCTTGTTGGCAATATCGCGGGCCTCTTGCTCGGTCTCCAATACATGGAAAGTATCGCCAGCTGTCGGGGCACCATTCAAACCAAGAATGATGACCGGCTCGGAAGGTCCGGCTTCCTGAATGCGTTGGTTACGTTCGTTGAACATGGCTTTGATGCGACCCCACGAAGTACCTGCAATCACATTGTCGCCGACCTTCAAAGTACCATTCGAAACGAGCAATGTGGAGATGTATCCACGTCCCTTGTCGAGCGAACTCTCGATGATGCTACCCGTTGCCTTGCGGTTGGGATTGGCTTTCAAATCGAGCATCTCGGCTTCAAGCAACACCTTTTCAAGCAGGTCTTGCACGCCAGTTCCCTTCTTGGCAGAAATCTCCTGACATTGATATTTGCCACCCCAATCCTCGACCAACAAGTTCATCTGGGCCAAGTCCTCACGAATCTTATCGGGGTTGGCGCCGGGCTTGTCAATCTTGTTGATGGCAAACACCATCGGAACATTGGCTGCCTGGGCATGAGCAATAGCCTCCTTGGTGGTGGGCATCACGCTGTCATCGGCAGCCACGATGATGATGGCGATATCTGTTACCTGTGTACCACGAGCACGCATAGCGGTGAAAGCTTCGTGACCAGGAGTATCGAGGAATGTGATGCGACGACCATCCTCCAACTTCACGTTATAAGCACCGATGTGCTGGGTAATACCACCAGCCTCACCAGCAATCACGTTGGTTTTGCGGATATAGTCGAGCAACGAGGTCTTACCGTGGTCAACGTGTCCCATTACAGTTACAATGGGCGAACGCGAAATGAGATCGTTCTCATCGTCCTCCTCCTCGCTGACTGCCTCTTGCACTTCTGCGGAGACATATTCGGTCTTGAATCCGAATTCATCGGCAACCAGATTGATGGTTTCGGCATCGAGACGCTGGTTGATAGACACCATAATGCCGACAGACATGAGGGTAGAGATGACCTGGGTCACGTTGATATTCATCATCGTTGCCAACTCACTCACCGTCACAAACTCTGTCAGTTTCAGCGTCTTACTCTCTGCACGCTCCGCTGAAAGCTCCTCGTTGAGACGCTCTTGCACGGCCTCACGCTTCTCCTTACGATACTTGGCGCCTTTCTTGTTCTGCGAAGTCTTGTTGGTCAGACGTGCCAACGTCTCTTTTACCTGACGTGCCACATCTTCCTCGTTCACCTCCAGAGGTTTCTGATTGCGACCGCGATTCTTCTTTTTCTTGGCGTTCTTCTTGCCAGCTTGGTCAGCAGGTTGCTGCGATGGTTTGCTGGCTTCGGCGTTAATGTCAACACGCTCTTTACCAATGCGAACACGCTTCTTGCGCTCCTTCTGCTGCTCACGCTGCTGCTGGGCCTTCTCCTCACGTTCTTTGCGCTTCTCCTCCTTAGACTTCTTCTTCGGACGAGTGCTCTGATTAAGGGCATCGAGGTCGATTTTTCCTTGTATCTTCAGCTGAGGAGCGTTCATGATCTTCTTCTCGCTCTTCAGTTGGAACACTTCGGCTTCTTCCTTCTCCTCAAAATCCTCCACAGGCGACTCAACCTCCTCTTTCGAAGATGGTTCCTGAGGTTCAACTTCCTGCTCTTTGACTTGCGGCTGCTGGGCTTTCACCTCCTCAGGCTTAGCCTCAACAGGTTTCTGCTCTTCAGCTGCAGAATCCTCCTGCTTGGGAGTAGCCTTAGCAGATTCCTTCTTCTTCGGTTCCTCTGCTTTCTCAGGCTTCTGAGCAGCTGGTTCTTTCTCCGCAGGTTGTTCCACCTTGGGTTTGGCTGTCTTCACCTCAGCAGGTTTTTCCTCCTTCTTCTCCACTTTCTCAGCGGCAGAAGCCTTTTCCTCAGGCTTCGACTTCTTAGCTTCAGCCGGTTTCTTGCCCAACACGTCAAGGTCGATCTTGCCCAACGGCTTGAATTGCTGTTGGTTGGCCGACTCCAAAAGGCTCTCGGCGCGAGTTTCCTTGACGGGCTCTGCGGGTTTCTTCTCCTTGATCTTCTTGGGGAAAAGCTTGTCAGCTTGGTTGCGCATCTCCTTGTCTTGCTGGAAAGCCGCCACCAAAGCCTCGTATTGAGCGTCGTTGATCTTGAAGCTAGGCTCGGCCTTCACTTCTCCCAACTCGCTTTTCTTTTCCAAGAACTCCACAGCCGTCTGAAGTCCAATGTTCAATTCTCTTAATGCTTTATTTAATCTAATACTCATCTTGCTGTTGTTAGGTGATGGGTCTTTTTAAATTTCCTTTTTAGTTATTCCTTTGGCAAAGCAATCTTCTTATTGTTCGAACTCTGCACTCAGGACTTTCAACAGATGATCCACAGTCTCCTCTTCAAGGTCAGCCTTCTCCACAAGCATCTCGCGTGGAGCTTTGAGCACAGCCTTTGCAGTATCGAGACCGATGGACTTAATGGAATCGATGACCCACTGGTCGATTTCATCAGCGAACTCGTCCAGATAGATGTCCTCCTCGTCTTCTCCCTCAGCCACTTCACGGAACACGTCGATAGTGTATCCAGTCAGCATCGAAGCCAACTTGATGTTCAAACCACCACGTCCGATAGCAAGGCTGACCTCCTCGGGCTTGAGGAACACTTCGGCCTTGTGGTTCTCTTCATCGATGGAAATACTCGACACCTTTGCAGGGCTGAGCGCACGCTGGATGAAAAGTTTCGTGTTGGATGTGTAGTTAATCACATCGATGTTCTCATTGCACAACTCGCGCACAATTCCGTGCACGCGGCTACCTTTTACACCCACACATGCGCCCACGGGGTCGATGCGCTCATCGTAGCTCTCAACGGCCACCTTTGCGCGCTCACCAGGCATACGGGCAATGCGACGAATAGAAATCAAACCATCGTTGATCTCAGGCACCTCGGCTTCAAGCAGACGTTGCAAGAACATAGGGCTCGTACGTGATAGGATGATCTTCGGGTTGTTGTTCTCGTTGTCAACACGCAAGATGACGGCACGAATAGTCTCACCCTTGTGGTACTGGTCGGCAGGAATCTGCTCTGCCTTCGGCAGAATCAACTCGTTGTTCTCATCGTCAACGAGCAGCACCTCGCGCTTCCACATCTGATAGACCTCGCCCGACACAATCTGATCAACGCGATCTTTGTATTTGTTGTAGAGCGAATCGTGCTCCAACTCAAGAATCTTGGAAGCCAAAGTCTGACGCAGATTCAGAATGGCGCGACGGCCAAACTTCGTAAAGTCCACACGCTCAGACAGTTCCTCACCCTCCTCATAGTCGGGCTCAATTTTCTGAGCATCGGTCAAAGAGATTTGCTTGTTCTCATCCTCCACCTCACCATCGGCTACGACAATGCGGTTGCGATAGATTTCAAAGTCGCCCTTGTCGGGGTTCACAATCACGTCAAAGTTTTCGTCGCTGCCGAAAATCTTTGCCAACACGTTGCGGAAACTTTCTTCCAAAACGCTCACGAGCGTAGTGCGATCGATGTTTTTCGTGTCCTTGAACTCACGAAAGGTATCGATCATGCTAACGGTTTCTTCTTTTTTTGTTGCCATGAATATATTTGTTTTTATTGATTTTTCATTTGAAAGAAATCAGGTACTTCGTGTATTTCACACCATCCATCGGGAATGTGTAGTCAACATCCTGCATCACAGGGCGTTTCTTGCCTTCCAGACGGACTTTTTCTTTGACGGAAATAGTGAAATCATCACCATCAACCGACTTCAAAACACCTTGATATTTGCGCCCATCCAACGCGAGTACTTCAACGTCTTTGCCCACGAAATTCACATATTGCTGGCGCACTTTGAACGGCTGACCCAGACCTGCCGAGCCAACTTCCAGTTCATAATCCTCCTCCTCTCGATTCTGGCGCTCCTCAATGAAACGACTCAGAGACACACAGTCTTCAATCCACACCCCATCGGCGTGGTCGATTTCCACAACAATCTTGTTTTCTTTGCTGATTTCGATGTCAACCAGGAAATACTCCTTGTCTTTCAGCCACTCTTCAACGATTTCTCTTACGACATTCTTGTCAATCATATACGTCTGCAAATAAATTTATAACAGAAATGAGGAGCTCTCGGGGAGCCCCTCATTCCACTGAACGGTGCAAAGGTACGAATAAAATTTGAGAGTACCAAATATTCGCGCGTTTTTTATTTATTTTATGCGCTTTTCATCGACTTTTCAGGCACGCCCCACCCCTTTCTTCCACTCTCTTCACACCCCTCATTTCTCAAAGCGGTGTTTTGACAAAATGTAAGTTGGTCTTTCATCGAGTCAAAGCATAGCTCTTGCACGCTCAAAGCATAGCTTTCATCGACCAAAAGCATAGCTTTGATAAACAAAGGCAATAAGTAAAAATCCTCAACAAATCAGTTATTTAATTTCGCCTTTCGCTTTACATTTTGTCAAATAATTGCCCCTTTCGCTGACAAAATGTTTTTTGCCGTTTTTTCCAAAAGTATGGAATGTTTTTCATGATAAAAAAGTCTTTTAAAACCACGAAAATCTTCGATTTATATTGAAATCCTATACAAAAATGACGATTTCAACCGAAAAAAGCAAAAAAAAATAAAGAAAATGCTCTTTAATTCAAATCTATTTACTACCTTTGCACTCGATATATCATTTTTGTTGCAAAAAATAATTCAAAATTTAATTAATTAATATGAAAAAATTCATTTGTTTGACTGTTGTGCTATTGGTATGCTCCAGCATGACCTTCGCACAGAGAAAAGCTGCCAAGGATTTCCATTTCAAGCCATTCCTTGAACTGATGAATTTCCAGGCTAACGGCAAGTCGCTCGACTACTACCACGACTATGCCAAAGATGCAAACCTTAAGCTCATTTACGATGTAACTGAGCCGTCTGAAATCTATTATGTTTGGGCCGATGGTGTTACCTACAAGAAAGGCCACATGACCGAAAGCTACACGAAAGAAGGTGACGCACCTCGTTGCTTGAACCTCGACCTTTGCGAGAATGGAAATGGAAAGTATACTCCTATCACCATCACTCTCGTATTCCCTGACAAGCAGGCACAGAATCGCTTCCGCGCTGAAGGAATCAAGGCCGGATGCAAAGAGAACAAAGAAATCTACAGCACTGACGTAGAGCCCTCTTGGAGCAACGTGTCGAGCCTCAAGTATGCTAAACACGCCGGAGCCAAGAGCTTGCGTTACATCTTCTTCTATGAGAAGGACGGAATGAACATGTGCACATTCCTCTTCTAATACATTAAATATATATAGGACAACTAAAAGAACACTCATTGAATATGATTCGTATGAAATACTTAGCTGCCTTTGCAGCACTTTGGGCCATGTCGACAAGCTTGCAGGCCCAAAATAGCGATAACGTCTATTGGCTCGATTCTTCTGAGACAGGAAAAGACGCACAAATTCTGCAGACATACGGTTTCTGGGACAACTGGTTCGCAGGCATTCAACTCGGTGGACTCTACAACTGGGGTAGCAACCAGAAAGAGACTTCGTTTATCGACCACCTGCGCCCATCAGCTGCCCTCAACCTCGGCAAATGGCTGTCGCCCTCTGTAGGTCTTCGCGCACAATTCTTGTATAATAACAACCGCGGTATCACCAATCCGGCTTACAAGCCTTTCCACTTCCAATCTCTCGGCCTCTATGGCGACGGATTGTTCAACATCACTAACATGTGGGGTGGATACAAGGAGGACCGTTTCTTCAACCTCATCGGATTCCTCGGTATCGGTGGTGACCAGACCTTTGGTTATAGCAAACGCGATTGGAACCCCAACGACTCACGTTTCAAGACCGATGCTCTCACATTGCTCGGCTTCCGTGTAGGATTCCAGACATTGTTCCGCCTCAGCCCGAAAGTTGACCTGAGCCTCGAAGTTTCAAACACATGGCTTGACGACGCTTACGACGGAGTATTGACCCACAATCGTTGGGATGGCCACGTGAACGCATTCCTCGGCCTGAACTGGCACCTCAAGAACAAGACCGATGGTCTCTACAAGTTCGCTTATGTCCGCCGCGACCTCAGCGAGTTCAACGCTCTGAACAACGAACTCAACCGTCTGCGCGCAGAACTGGCTGACGAGCTCGCAAAGAAGAAGCCCGACGTGAACAGCAAGCAGATCAACGTGCTCGTTTCATTCAGCGACAACGATTCTAGCATCGACGAACTCCAGGAAGTCAACGTTTACACCGCTGTTGAGGAAATGCGCAAGCTCAACAACCAGGCTGACCTCTTCATCACCGTGCTCGGTGGAAAGACTGGCAACGAGAGCCTCTTCAACGACCGTGCTAACACCATCAAGCAATCGCTCATCAACGATTACCAGATTCCCGCTCAGCGCATCCACATCGAGAAAGATGCTTCTGTGGTTGAGGCTTTGGACAAGGCCGTCACTCGCGTAATCGTATACATCAACGAAAACGGAAACAAATAATCACAAAGAGAAAGGAATATCCAATATGAACAAGATAAAGACAATGATGATTGGCCTCATGCTGGCCATGCCGTTCGCTTCGTGGGCAAGTTCTGCCGTACAAGAAGACAGCGTTACATCACTCAAACACTACACGTTCTTGGACAACATGTTCGTCGGTATCCATGTAGGACCTACCAGCGGCCTTGTTGAGAACATGCGTCCCCGCGATTATTTCAAACTTGGCGCACACCACATCGGTGGTGGTATCACTATCGGTAAGAACTTCTCGCCTGAGTTTGGAGTACGTATTGGTGGATACTACACGAACACCACTGGTGTTGTCAATAAAGATTCGAGACTGAAAGCTGAAGCCAAGGGATATGATGGTGATGGATTCTACACAATCAAGAACATCAACGGATACATCGACGCTCTGCCCAGCTTGACGAACATCTTCTGCAAGTATAAGGAGAGCCGCCGTCTCAACGTGCTCGGTATCTTCGGTATCGGTTTCACACACTCTAACGGTTTTGACACTGATGAGTTTGCCAAGTATGATGTCGACAGATATATTGAAGCCCTTGACACCAAGAAGCGCACATTCTTCTCTGTAAGAGCTGGTCTCGGACTTGCTTACAAGCTTTGTGAAGCTCTTGACCTCACTTTCGAGGCTACTGTCAATGCAACTGACGATGCCTTCGATGGCTTCCGTTATGATGACAAATATGATGGCTACACCGCAGGACTCTTTGGTCTGACCTATCACTTCAAAGATCACTATGGCGACCGTCGCTTCAAATACAGAACAGTGGGTGACGACCTCGGTTTGGATGACCTGAACGACAAGATCAACCAGACTCGTAAGGATCTTGAAGATGCTAAGAACCGTCGCGGAAAGATTCTGCAGCAGCGCATTCTTGACATGACTGTTTCGTTCCCCATCGACAAGTACTTCATCTCCGACATCCAGAAGCGCAACGTAGAGGCTGTTGCCAACTACATCAAGTCGCATCCTGATATGAACGTTGTTATCTGTGGTTATGCTGACGTTGAGACAGCTTATCCCGCTTACAACATGCGACTCTCGAAGCGTCGTGTTACATCTGTGTTCAACATGCTCGTCAACGAGTACGGTGTGAATCCGAACCGTCTGCGCATCGACTACAAGGGTGACACCCTCCAGCCGTACGATCGCAAGAACGAGTGGAACCGTGTCGTGGTCTTCGTGCTCGAGCCTGTTGAGGAAAAGAGTACTATCCAGTAATCTCGAACAAGCTTAATACAAATAAGAAATGGCCGATGCATTGAGTTGCGTCGGCCATTTTATTGCTAGTGTTTTTACAAACTTGTTATTGTCAGAGACAAACTAATATTTTACTAAAAACATTCAAGACTATTTGATAAAACTATTCTTAAGAAATCACTCTACAGAACTCTCTGTGAAGTAATACTCACGCAAAGGCTTGCTGACGGGTTTTCCTTTTAGAATGACCTTCTCTTGCAACTTGATGTCAGAAGATGAAGCTCCAATCTTGACGATGAATGTACCAGGATTCACATTCCATTGACGCTGACCTTCATGGCTGTAGAAACCAAATTGCTCGGTGTAGAGTTTCACTTTCACCGTCTTTGTCTCACCAGGTTGCAACGACACACGGGCAAAACCTTGCAATTGGATAGGACGAATCTGCTGACTATTATCCGTAGGCGAAAGATACACTTGGGCAATCTCATCTGCAGCCATCTTTCCCGTATTCTTCACTTTGAATGAGAGATTGACAAACTTATCAGAAGTCGAAACGCCTTTGGACGAACCTTCCACCTGCAAATCCTGATATTCAAAGGTGGTGTAGCTCAATCCATAGCCGAAAGGCCACTGCACCCTTGCATCCTTCTCAGCCGAGTAGTTGTAGCAGATAGGCTCATAAACCTCTATGTTCGGATAGCTGACAGAGAGTTTTGCTGATGGCGACACCTTTCCATAAAGAATATCTGCAACAGCATTGCCACCTTCCTCACCCGGATACCAAGCTTGAATAACAGCGGCACACTTCTCGGCAAGACCAGAGATAACTTGTGCACGACCTCCGAAGACAACAAGTACTACAGGTTTGCCCGTCTTGATCAACTCCTCCACAAACTGCTCCTGCTTGCCAGGCAAGCGGAGTCCTTTGCGGTCGCGGTTCTCACCACAAAGCATCACATTCTCGCCCACAGCAGCGACAATCACATCGCTTTTCTGCGCCATAGCGAGGGCTTCAGCCTTATCGGCCTTCTCACCCGAGTCCACCTTGCGGTGCAACAACTCGTACTCCCAAGCACGTGCGTCTCCCAACTCGCTGAACTTGGTCTCAATCTCCTCCGTCCAGTCGCATCCACGCGAATACATGATGTTAAAGCCTTCAGGTTTGCGGTCGGTCATACCCTCCAACAACTTGACGATATGAGGATTCTCCGATGTATAGTCCTTCATCTTCCAGAAGTACGACATGGCGGGGTAAGTATAGTCGCCGCACATCGCCCAGATAGAATTGGCGTTAGGACCAGTAAGCAACACATTCTTCACATCCTTCAAAGGCAGTACGCCATTGTTCTCGAGCAGAACGATTGATTGAGAGGCAATATCGTAAGCCGTCTGGCGTTCCTCGGGCGAGTCTAGTTGGATTTCTCCCTTGGCATAGAGATTAGGATTCTTGTCGAATAATCCTGCTTGGAACTTGATACGAAGCACATTCTTCACAGCACGCTCCAGCGCCTCAGGTTTTACAAGACCCTTATCGATAGCCTCCTGCAGATGCTGATAATTGGCGCCAAAGGGGAAGTCAACATCATTTCCTGCATTGATAGCTGCTGCAGCCTTCTCAACAGGAGTAGCAAGATCAGGAATCTGGTCAATGGCCGTATAGTCGCTCACCACCATTCCCTTGAATCCAACATAATCACGAAGAATATCCTGCAGAATCTCGCTATTTGCCACACACTTCGTGCCATGCACCTCATGGTATCCAGGCATCACGGCGACACTACCAGCCAAGCGGATACTAGCTTCGTGGGGCAGCAGAATCTCTTCCATCACTTCCTTCTCTTCAGCATCGCCGCCACCACCATAGCCAAGATAATGCTTAGTACAAGCTCCAACACCATGTTGCAAATTCCCATGTTGAAGTCCCTTTACAAAGGCAGTTCCCATCGCAGCTGAGAGGTAGCCATCTTCGCCATACGACTCTTCAAGACGATTGAAACTTGGATTGCGACAAACATCTACCATTGGCGAAAGAGCCAATACGCCACCCATCTTTCGTAACTGAAGAGCAGTTTGTTGGGTCTTCTCTTCAGCCAAGACAGGATTGAACGAACATGCCTGTCCTATCTGCTGCGGATAGATGGTAGACCCCAAGGTGTTGATACCAGAAAGAACCTCCTCGTGCAAAAGGGCTGGGATGCCATTAGGAGTGTTTTGTATCAACCAGTCCTGAATGGCCATAACTCTATCACGAATCTCATTGGGATCGCGAGGCTGCTGCATGCAGAACTGCGAGAAATGTCCGATGCCGTTGGGAATCAATTGCTTACACTTCACCGTGTCCAGCTTCCCCTGCTCATCGAACAGCTCGTCCATATACATGCTCCTCAACTGAGCGATACGCTCCTCTTGCGACATCTTGTCGTAAAGTTCGTTCACTTGCTTCTCCATATCAGAAGAAGAATTGCACCCCATCAGAAGCGCTGCCAAGCACATCAATGCCGTTTTTTTCATCATAGATCTATTATTAGTTTTTGTTCATTTCCCATCGAGAGCAAAGCCTGCAATCGAATAAATGTAGCGTAGGTCGGGGCTTTCAACGGTGATGACGCCCGATTCGTTTTCAAGCACATGCTTGATGTCATCAGCAATCCCTCTACCCGAGCGTTTCACAACGGCCTCCTTCATGGTCCACAACCGCGTGAACATGACCTCAGGGCGTTCCGCTTGCATAATCCTTTCCATTTCCTGGTCGTTCATCACATGCCGAGCCAAAGTCTCGTCATACCTCCTTACCGACTCCACATCCACCCCTACAGGATGGTCGCCGATGGCACAGATGGCAGCCTCCTTGCAATGGCTCAAGTTGAAATGAATGTCAGGATGACCGACTATCGAAGGCTTCCCATGTTCGCCATACTCAAAAAGAGGTTTCTCCGTGATGCCATAGACCTTGCGCAATCCTTCGCAAAGCAACAGATAAGCGGCGGCACACGTACGTTGCCCCAACTCATGCTTGTATTTGAGTGCAACCTCCCTACGCTGGTCGGAGAGCTCAACGAGCGCCTCTTCCAAATCGAAGTCGTAGATATGGTCGTTGATGAAAATGGAGGTCATAGGCTCACATTTCTTGTTTTATGCTTTGTCAAACAGAAAGCACTTCATTCCTATTTCTTGAACAAGTCGCTCTCTTTCAAGAACACCACCTTGCCATATTTCTCAAGCTCCTTGAGGTCGAGTTTCTTCTTGTTTCCCACGATGCCCAGCACCCTGTGGGCGGCATTGTTCTTGATATTGCCTTCATAGCAGCGGCGCAGATCGTCAATGGTGGCGTTTTTCAAGAGCGCATACAATCCTGTTTTCGAGTCAGTGGTGTAACCCTCCAATCGTTGTGTGGCGATGGTGCTGGCCATGCTGCGGAATGAGGGGAAGTCGTTGTTGATATCGTTGATGAGCTCCTGCCTACTGCTTTGGAAGGTCTTGTCCATCATGGGCATGTTCCTCAAGAGCGAGTCAACCAGTGCGATGGCACTCATGGTCTTGTCGCCCTGTGTTCCTGTATAGGTGAAGAAAGCCAAAGGCGACTGCGGGTGCAGCTTCAACGAACGTTCCGACAGAATGGTTTGAGTGGAATAGGCCATCGAGCGGAACTCGCGCACCTCTTGGAACAACACCGATGACATACCACCACCGACATACTGTTCGAGAAGGCGGGCAGGAACACGATCGGCCAACGTGGGCATCGGCTTCATCTGGTCGTATGTGACAAAGAGCGTCTGGCGCGATTTGGGCATGTCGAATACATACACCGTGGGCTCGCTGTATCCCACTGCTTCGTGGGTGTAATCGACAAAAGGCTTCTGGCTGCGTTCCACAGGAAGGTTCTTCTTCACGGCAGCCTCCACCTCGCGGCTGGCGAGTGTGCCACTATATTTCACGGTCCAATTGCTGGTGAGCGCGGTGTTGAAGGCTTCAACGAGTTCCTCGCCAGCCATCTTCTTCAGCTCCGGATAGGTCTGACGATGCAGGAATCTGGAATTGCTTCCCAACGCGATTTTCTGTATCATGGCAGCCATCACGTCCGAATTCTCCTCCGTCAGCGACTTCTCTTCAGCTTTCAGGGCGTCTTTCACTTTCTTCAGCGCCTTGTCGTCCGATTTGAGGTTGCGCATGAAGTGCCCAACGAGTTGCATGGTGGGACCGAAATTCTTGTCCACACCCGTCACCGTCATTGTGACTGAGTTGGCACTGCTTTCGAACGACATATCGGCTCCATAGGCCTGCAAGGCGGCACCCAACTGCTGACGTGTCAGCGAATCAGTACCAATGGTATTGAGCAGTGCCACGGCAGAAGCCAAACGAGCATCGGCCCTCTCGCCTCGGTTGAAGTTGATGGTGAGCTGGAAGAGGTCGTTCACAGGATTCTTCACCGTGTAGAGTGTGGCCTGGCCGCCCAAAGAAGAGATGGTGGCATCGCGATTGAAATCGATGAGCCGGGGCTCCACTTCGTTCACAGGCATCGTTGCCAACCGTTTGGCGTATGCCGACTCGGCATTCCTGTTCTTGGGCTTCACGGGCGTGTATCCCGGCTGGCTCACCTTATCCTTGTCGGCATTGCCATATTTCTTCTTGAAACGGACGAAAGGCGAATTGAAATAACGGCTGGCGGCAGCCACCACATCGGCCTTCGTCAGTCGGTCTATGGCGTTGATTTTGTCAATATACTGCTGCCACGTGTGTCCCGAAGACATCACATTCACCATCTGAATGGCACGCTTGTCGATGGTCTCGAGCTCCTTGAAGGCCTCGCGGTAAGCCTCCTGCTTCTGCGAGGTGAAAGCCTCGTCGCTGAAGTCTCCATTCGCAATGCGCTTCATCTGTTCTATGCACGCATTCTCGGCCTTCTGAGTCTTCGACAGAAGGTTGGGCACCACTATCAGCAGCAACACACCCGCATCGTTCAGACTCGCTGGCGTCATGACTCCAGCCATCAACGACCCCTCGTTCATCAACGAATCGAGCAATCCGGCATTGCCATTGGTGAGCATCTTCGAGGCCACAGCGAGCGCATTGGCATCTTTCTCGTAATCCGTCACACCCTTGAAAGCCAGCATCTCCATACTGACAAGGGGCACGGGAAGCTTCACCTGAACGGTGCGCTCCTGCTGAATGTCGGGCATGGTCGATATCTTGCGAACAGGCTTCACACCTTGCGGAATACGCCCAAACGTACGCTCCAGCAGCGGCATGATGCTATCCGACTGGAAGTCGCCACAGAGGATGATTCCCATGTTCGAGCCCACGTAATACTGCTCGTAGAAACGTTTCATGTCCGAGAGCTTGGGGTTCTTCAGGTTCTCCGTGCTTCCGATGATCGGATAGGCATAGGGTTGCGTGCCAAAAAGCTCCTTGAACACCGTCTCGCGCAACGAAGTGGTCATGTTGTCGCTCGCCCTGTTTTTCTCCTCGTAAACGGTCTCCAACTCGCCTTGGAACATGCGGAACACGGGGTTGATCAATCGGTCGCTGTTCAACTGGCACCACTGCTCCATATACTGCGAGGTGAACATGTTGTAGTAGAACGTGAAGTCGTAGGACGTTCCAGCGTTCAATCCACTACCGCCATAGCGCGAGATGAGCGTGTTGAACTCGTTGGGGATGGCAAATTCGCCAGCCTTCTGGCTCAGTCGGTTGATGTCCTTCTGAATAGCCGTACGCTGAGCCTCGTCCTTGGTGATGGCCAGTCGGTCGTAGGCGGCGGCAATGCTGTCGAGCCAAGGTTTTTCCTGTGCGTAGTCGATGGTTCCAATCTCATCGGTCCCCTTGAACATGATGTGCTCGAAATAGTGGGCGATGCCCGTGTTGGGACAGTCCTTTCCACCCGCGTTCACCACCACGGCGCCAAACACCTTGGGTTGCGAGTGATCTTCGTTGAGCCACACGGTCATCCCGTTGCTCAGCTTCTGTTCCTTCACTTCCAGCGACTTCGCCATCTGGGCCCAAGCTTGGCACGACAATGTCAATGTCAGCGCCACAGCAAACATCCTCATCAATTCTATTCTTCTCATAGCAGTATTTGGTTTGTTCTATGTTGCAAAAATACAAAAAAAACAACAAGAAGAAATGATTTTAGTCAAAAAAACAATGAATCGGCTGGCTTTCACAAAAATCGACCGCCCATAAACACGCGCGAACAATATTATTTTTGTAATTTTGCAGCCGGATTATTCAACTATATAACATATAAAAAGAATAAAAATGAAAAAATCATTGATCCTCGCCATCCTGATGATGGCATTTGCATTCAACGCCAGCGCACAATACGCTCCTGGCAAATTTTCTCTTCAAGTAAAACTCGGTGTCTCGGGCTCATCGTTCTCCAACGCCTCCGACATCCATGTAGGCGAACTGCAAAACGGCTTCAGCTACATGCGCGGACTGCCCTCCAACATCCTCGACACAACACTCGAATCTGAAGGTGCAGGCGGTGGAACCATCGGCGTCGACCTCGAATACCAGGCTGCCAAATGGCTCGGCCTCTCGGTGGGTGTCGGCTACCTCACTCAGGGCACCGGCTGGGACAGCTTTAAGTTCAAACAAGACGGTACGAAGTTCAGAATCCTCGACCCCAAAATCCGCCTGGGCTACCTCACCATCCCCGTCATCGCCAACTTCTATGTCTATAAAGGTCTCGCCCTGAAGAGTGGTGTGCAGTTCGGATTCCTCACCGATGCCGAATTGAGCGCAGAGATCACTGCCGATGGCAACAAGGAGTACATGCAGGCAAATATGGAAAAAGGCATCAAGAGCAACTTCGAGGACTTCGACATCGCCATCCCTGTGGGTGTCTCCTACGAGTTCAACAACCACTTGGTGCTCGATATGCGCTACAACATCGGAACCAAGAAAGTCAACAAGGTTGCCAATGTCGACGGCAAGGACAACAAAAACCAAAGCCTTGTCTTCACCTGCGGTTACAAGTTCAAACTCTAAAAACCACACCCCCATCCCCCTCACAGCAGGGGAATGGGGATTTTTCTTCCTATAAGCCATGAAAACCTATTCGCCCTTTGCCCGTCCTCTCTACGTGATGCTCAAGCCCGTGGGGCCGAGGTGCAATCTGCGCTGCCAATACTGCTACTATCTGCCTACCGCCAACCACCATCACAACTTCCCCCCAGTTGGGGGGATTGAGGGGGGCTTCTCCCTCATGTCCGAGTCACTCCTCGAGCAATTCACCAAAGAATACATCGAAGCGCAAACCATGCCCCAAGTGCTCTTCACCTGGCATGGCGGAGAACCCACCTTGCGCCCCTTGGACTTCTACAGAAAAGCCATCCAACTGCAGAAACGCTACGCTCAAGGGCGGCAAATCAGCAACTGCCTGCAAACCAACGGCACGCTGCTCAACGACGAGTGGTGCGAGTTTCTTGCCGAAAACCATTTCCTCGTAGGACTCTCCATCGATGGCCCCCAGCCCTTCCACGACCAATACCGCCTTTCCAACAGCGGCCAACCCACCTGGGAGCGTGTCGTCCGTGCCATCCAACTGCTGCGCAAGCACGGGGTGGAATGGAATGCCATGGCCACCGTCAACCACGCCAATGTCGACCACCCCCTCGACTTCTACCATTTCTTCAAAGAAAACCAATGCACCTACCTGCAATTCACACCCATCGTAGAACTATCTTCCCCCTACTGGGAAAGGCTACGGGTAGGCGAGTCTTACTCGGGAATGGATAAGAGGGAGGCTCTTCATCCTTCATCCACTATCCCCTCGGCTACGGGGGCCTCATCCCCTCAAGCAAATAATCCTTCATCCCTCATCCTTCATCCTTCATCCCTAAGCCCCTCGGCTACGGGGGCTCTCCATCCCGCATCCATCACTCCCCAGCAATGGGGCCATTTCCTTTGCGCCATATTCGACGAATGGGTGCGAACCGATGTAGGACACATCTTCGTCGAAATCTTCGATTGTACGCTCGCCAATTGGGTCGGAGAGACCCCTGGCATCTGCGCCTACTCCAAGGAGTGCGGCCACGCCGGAGTGATGGAGGCCAACGGCGATGTGTATTCCTGCGACCACTTTGTGCGGCCCGAGCACCATCTGGGCAACATCCGCGAAAAGACCCTCGTGGAGATGCTCTATGGCCCACAGCAGCAGCGTTTCAGTCTTCTCAAGCATCAGGCCCTGCCCCGCCAGTGCCGAGAGTGCGATGTCGAGTTCGCCTGCCATGGCGAATGCCCCAAAAACCGAATCGTCAACGACTGCTACGGCAACCCCGGCCTCAACTACCTCTGCGAAGGCTATCGCCAGTTCTACCATCACGCCGCCCCCTACATGGACTTCATGGCCCGCGAACTATCCGAGCAACGTCCCCCTGCCAACGTCATGAAAGCAGTAGATTCATTGAAGATTGAACATTGAACATTCTTACACCTAAAGGTATAAGCGTTTTGGAAAACGATTAGAAAATTGTGAATTGTGAATTCTTGCTCTGGCAAGCGTCCCTGCAGGCCGAGCGGTGAATTGTTAATTGTGAATTGTGCATTGTGTGCTCCGTACCCGAGGGCATCCTGAAGCGCCCAAGTTTGTCTTGTAGTTAGAAGCAGTGCACTGAATCGGTGCAGTGCTTTTTACTACAAGTCCACTCTCGTTGATGACGATTGCTCGAGTTTCATAGGCAGTGTCGTGAATCACGACGGTGCCCCTGTCTTGAAGTTAGAAGCAGTGCACCGAATCGGTGCAGTGCCCTTGTCCTAACCTAACGTCGTGAATCACGACGTTAGCTTGTCTTGAAGTTAGAACCTGCGCCCTGATCAGGGCGCAGGTTTTTTACTACAAGTCCACTCTCGTTGATGAAGATTGCTCGAGTTTCATAGGCAGTGTCGCGAATCGCGACGGTGCCTTCATCTTGGGGTGAACGATCGTTCACTTTTTGTCTCCATATGATTATCCCCTCATTTGGGACATTTCTCCAACATACTGATTATTCTCCTTACATGATTGAAACGAAAAGCATAATCGTATCTTTCTGATAATGGGGCAAGTTCTGATTCGAGAACATCCAATGCAGGAATTCCATATAGAGTAACAAGAGTACGAAGTGCGCCTAGAACCCTCTTTAGTAAATGCTTTTCCCTATGTGTTGCGTTTTTATAGAACAACGTTGCAAAGAGGATAGCGTACTTCATAGTACGATTTGCCTTCTTCTTGAAATCATCATCTATATTAGAAGGCTTCCCTATGGAATAACAGAATTGTGCGAATTTCTCTAAAGCTTCAATACCATTCTTATTCATACTTCTGTCTAGACTGTCATACAATTGTTTTTGGCAACAGCTTCGATTGATGGGGTCTATTAAGTCAAATTGGTATTTGTGCCTATTGAGATAGCATATTTCTACGGAAGCAAATATAGATAATGAGAAGAAGTTCAAGTCATCCTTGGTAACGACTTTAAAAACAGTATTTTTTATCTGCTCTATACGCTTGTCAATTAGTTCAGAATAATTTGATAAAACAGAACTTGACAATTCTCCAAAACCTTTGATATTCTTTTTAGACACAGATATTTCTTCATATTCAACGACCTCTCTATCGTTGCTGGTTTCTGCTTCACCTTCTTCCTCTTCATCAGTTATGGCGTCATCAATTGAACGTATCTTCTTTCTGATACTTTCTTCGATACATTCTATTAAGCGAGATGTCCTGTCAACAAGTATTGATCTATGGCTATGAACTTCATCATTGTCGTATGCTGAATTATATTTGATTTCTGGCAATGGATTATCCTTCGTACTTCCGAAACTTGACGAAGTAATCTTTCTTGGTTGTTGATCGTCATCCGTCTCATTTACAAGATCCCACATAATGTCTGTCAACATATCCGCAACCTCCAGGCCATCATATCCTTGGTCTTCTATTTGTGCAATAAACCTATTAAGACTTCTACTAGTCTGTGATGGATTGGTTGTCTCAAGATGGGCAATATTATTTATGAATACTTTATTTGACAAACATTCGCCTTCTGATGTGCAAATATAACAAACAGACAAGTCTTTTCCGATATTGGCCTCAACGCAACATATTCCTTTTTCTATGTTATTAACTTTATATAAGTTTATACTGCTTCCATCATAAACGGCAATCGTTATAGTAGATACTGGATTGTCTAAGAATACAGATAGCATACCATTATCATAATGAGCAGACATTATCTTATATTTATGTGTTTCTTTATCGCCATTGCTAGCGCCAATACGCGCCATTTCCTTAATCTTAAAATCAATTTTCTTTCTGGCTTTTAGGCCTAGTTCACTCAAGAAATCAGTGTTCGATGAAACATATATGATACCAAATTCTTCATTAATGCCACGTTTCATTATTGTACCCAAACCTGATGTAGTTGCATTAGCACTACCTATCATACAAAATTCTTTGTCTGGTGTCTTGAAATGAAATATTTTAGCGTGCAGTTGTCTGTCATATACTTTAAAGTTCATCTTACCTCTTGCAGTCTCTTTAAAGTCATAGAAACAAACTCTCTTGTCAGCAGGCATATTACACGGAGGAAGCGTACAATCTTGATGTATCAGCACTTCTATTTTTGCTTTTGGGCATAAGTCTGCTAATGATATCAATGATTCCCCTTTTTCATCAAAGAAAGGACTAACAACAGTCACTTTCAGGACGTTTTGTAGTGGTACAATATTGGTTATTTGTTTTAGAATACTTGATGATTCGTCGTTATAAAGAAGAGCTGCATAAAGCCCATTCTGAACCTTACAAAGCTTATGTGGTACAACATTGTATTTAAGGCTCAACATACTGCAGTTCTCAGGCAATTCGCGAAGTATTCGATTCTTTTCAAAAGAACCATATTGGTTAGAGAACCTTGTTATATATCGCCAACACTCTTCTATTAGTGGTCGTTGTGCTTCGTTTTTGTCGTCAACCATTAATCCTGTAAAAACCTCATGGTTTTTACCATGTCCTGTTACAGTCAAATTGCCTGTACCAAAAACAACAAGAACAGCATCGTCACCTACAAAAAAATTAATTTTGGGATGGAATGCTCCTTTAGAGTGAATTCCTAATATACTATATTCCTTACCGATTCCCTTCATGAATCGGGGATTTACATATTCCATCTCTTTTTCTAACTGATTGGCATCAGCAAGGATATTGATACTACATATTTGTTTTCTATGAAGCATGTTAATCAGATGCCTATCAAAATGAATCAAATCTACAGCATACGTTGTCAGAACAGCAGAGTGAAATCTACCATTTTTCCTACCATTAGGAATATCCGAGAATATATGATGCTCAATTATTCCCATAGTTCTGAATAAATTTGTATGCAATATCTGTCAACTCTCCATCAGAGTTGATATAGTTTAAATCCTGTAGGAAATTATAAAGAGAATCGATACGGGGGCTTGTTGTAGTTGGATAACGTATTTCCACTAAAACAACCCTTCCATCTTCAAAAATAAACTTTCGTAGGTCTGTGTCTGTGTTACCCATTTTACCAATGGCAATAATAGTATGCTCCTGCATAATTTGGCGTACAATGGTTACAATGTACTTATCAACAGGAAGTTTAGAATGAAGCATAACGTAAGATTTAAGCCCTTCACTTAATATTCCACGTTGTCGAGAAAGATCGTTTTCATTTTGAAATTCCAAGATATTTTCTTTATTCAACTCATATTCATTCTGCAATCTTAGTAACAATTTCAATGATTGCACTGCTGCTTGAGTGTAATCTTTTTCATATATGAACCCTTTAAGTTCATAAAACATATCTTCAATTTTGTCACTTAACTTCTGCCTCCACTCATCTATTGATCTGTATTTCTTTTCTGATTCCATATAGGAGAGCATCTTCTTCTTGATATCCTCAACAAGATCTTTCAAGGGAGGATTGTGTAAGTTGTCTAATTCATTTAGAATTAGGCAAAATATAGACTCAATACAGTAATGAAATGCTTCACACAAATAATAGAAATACCAGCCAAATGACGCATCGTAATCGATATCTTCATCCACATTCAAAAAACGATGTTCAACAAATTCGTTAATAGAAACATTACTCTCTAAATCCTTCAGCATCAAAAGAACCGTTTCTCGACGCAAAGAAGAACCATCTTCATCCTGTTTTGTAAGTAGATGATTGAGGCTATCCCACTCAGCCGAACCCACTGTTATTCTGTTTATGCCCAAGGGAAGTAATTTTTCCATTTCATCCTCAGATATGCTTCCTTCCACAAGACATTCAATGAATAGGTCTCTTGTATCTTCGTCAACGCTTTCTCGAAAAGCTGAAGCCAAAGCTTTTCCTTTGTCTCTAAGATAAAATCGACCCTCTTCTATTTTTACTAGTTCGTAAAATATGAGTGAACCTAAATAGTACTGGCCAAAAGCTCCAGTTTGGTATGTCCAATATTTATCTTCCGAGTTATAATCACCACCATCTGCTAGATTGTAAAGTCCTTTTTCAATAAGATTGTATCTTTGCTGAGATACAAACAAGGCGCCAACTATAGAACCAACATTCTGGTCCTTCATAATTAGTGCCATAGCTAACTCAGCACGACGTATAAAATTGTATTGGTGTATTTCTGTTTGTTCTTCAGTTTCTAATTTGTCATATTCGCTAAGAAGCCAACAATAAAGACTATAATAACGGATATGGCCTGTAAGGTTAGTCAAACCAGGTAACAATCTTCCATATGTTGCAACAGAACTATTCTGTATCCCCATGGGGTCACGACCACCTTTGAAGCCATCGTTAGTGGCCCAAAATGGTGCAGTTATATCAGATTGTTTATATTGTGGCATATCACTTTTGTTATTGTTGCATTGTATCCGTGTCTTTAGGTTTTCAGATACAAAAGTACAAAATATTTTTGACATCTCAAAATGAGAGGGTAAAAATTTTCAACAAAAACACCTATGCTTGAAGGAATTAAAGGCGGATAATTTGTGGTACGATATGGGGGATTGGAAATGAGAACACAAAACGAGAGGGCAAACTTTTTAAGGAAATCGTCTGTTCGCTCGGCGACGTAAGGAGACGCTTTCAGAGTGCAAGCGGGGAAAGAACCCTATCAGGAAAAGATAATCATTCAACTTCTGCCAGGGTTTAGAACCAAGGTACTCGAAAAGCATTCAACTCAGGTAGGGTTAAGGTAAAAACCATTCAACTTTTTCTAGGGTAGTACATAGTACATAAAAATGAAAAGTGACAAAGTGACAAAGTGACATTAAGCACTTTTCATTTTGTTCAAGCTCACCCCTCTAACATGGGTTATTATATTATATAATATG
>JAFYYV010000005.1 GCA_017557405.1 Prevotella sp. | reverse complement strand
CAATCTAAACCGTCATGATATGTCGGAACTACAGGACATGTTGGCAAATACTCTCAAGATGGAGCGTGGCAAGAAAAGTGACAAGAAATGGCGCGATGCTCATTCATATAAGGCAGAACAGGAGGCCAATCGGGCCAAGGAGATAGCAGAATATACAGAGCGTAAGAAGGCTGAGTCGAAGCAGATTATTGAGACTATCAAGGAGAACAGCAACAAGCTGACCAAGCTCCAGAAGGCTCTTGATGATTTGCTCTCTGCAACCAGTGTCCCCGAAGAGTCTCTCAATGCTGTTCCATTCGCAGAAATGACATTCACGATGAAGGGATCTGATAAGGTTAGGACGGTTCAAGATCTTATTGACGATGCCATCCGTCTTATCAACGAGGATATCAGCACACCAATTCCTCTCTTGAAACGAGATGAATGGCAGAAGGAACGTAATGCTAAGGCCAAGGAGATAGTTACTAATCTTCAACAGCAGCTGCTCAGCGTTTCCAAGCTGCATAAGAAACGGATTAACAACGTAGGCAAGCAGATGTATCTCGATGCCAAGCAGAAGGTAGCTCTTGCTGCCAAGACCGAGGAAGAAAATGTACGGCTGAAGCAGCGTATCTCTCAATTAGATGAAAATGCAATCGCTCGCGAGAAGGAAAGGACTGCTACGGCAGAACGTAAAGCTCAGGAGCAGATGGCCCGTGCTGACCGTGAAGAACAACGGGCTAACAATGCCGAGAGTCGACTGTCGATGATGGAACGCTTCGTTCGTCAGGTTGGAGCATCAGAAGCATTTACTCACTGGTCACTTCTTACCAAGATGGTTGACAAGGCTATCAATGCATTCAACGCCTGGGCTCACAACACCGCATCTATTTTCAGTCGCAATGACGAAAGAGTCATTGGACAGGGTATCATAGCAAAGTGTCAGCTTGAAGGACTCAATCCTGTCAGCGATACCGACCGTAAGGCTGCCGCCAGTAGTATCGCTGAGATGGCAGAGAAGAATGTAGGCTATATCTCTCAATTCATGTGGGACACAGCAGTGCTTCGTATTGGTCAGCTGGCATCTGAGATGAGTGTCTCTATGGGAGGTCAGTCTGTTGGCGGCAGCAACGGCAATGCTGATGAACTAACTAATTGGAATGGGACAAAGAAACGTGGACTTGGTGTCTAATTTCTTGAACGACGAGATGTTATTTCTCGTCCTTAAATTTCCTATTTTTTCGATAATTTGTGAATTATACAAAATATTTCGGTGAAAATTAGGTAGTTTGCTAATTGTTCATTATATTTGCGAAAAATTCAATTATTACTACCGTATGGCAAAGATAAATAGACTTAAAATCGTTTTGGTTGAAAAGGAAAAGACTAGTAAGTGGCTGGCAGAGACATTGGGAAAAGATCCTGCAACAGTATCAAAGTGGTGTACTAATACTACTCAGCCAAGCATTGAGACGTTTTTGGAAATAGCAAGACTCTTAGAAGTAGACATTAAAGATTTACTGGTAGAGTCTGACGTAAACAAACAATTTTTACATTAGTTTCTTATTATGAATGTTATAGCGCATAATCCGTTTAGAATAATAGGAATGTTTGCAAACGATCCTGTAAGGATTCAAACTGCAAACATTGCAAGGATACGTGCGTTTAATAAGGTGGGAAAAGAATGTTTTTTCGAGAGTGATTTTACTGATATATTTGGTCCTATTGATCGTTCTGAACAGTCGATAGAACACGCAATATCATTACTATCCTCCGATTCTGACCTTGATTTCTATTCAAGTCTATGGATTCATAGATTACAGTCATTAGATATAGTGGCAAAAGCTCCGGTCGATATTATACATTCAGGATTTGGAGGTAACAGTAAAGCAAGTATAGTAAATGTAATAGTTGGCGCTTTCTACGCTGATAACATAGAACTTGCTTCAGAGTATATAATTCGCTTATTCGAGTGTGATGATGCACCTGCAGAATCAACCAAAGAAAGGTTCCTTGTTGAATTGGAAAACGGCTACAAAGATGAGTACGAATGGCCTCCATTTGTATGGTGGTCCCGTCTAAGGGATGTTTGTAATCGTGAAGAAGGGCACAGTAAGACATTAGAGTTTATTTCCTCAGTATATAATAAAGAATCCATTAATTATCTTCGTCAACTATCTGAGACGGAATCTTTGGGCAAGGACAGCAAAGGCCATATGTCAATTGCATCTGCACATAATATAGCCAAACCTGTTATAGAAGTAATTAAGGAAACAAGTAACTTACAAACAAAGCAGCCAACTGCCGAAGCCCAGATTGTGTTATCAAAATATGCTAAAGCCGTCTTAGCTGCATGCAAGAATTATTATAAAGAGACGCGGTTCTGGGAGGCAAAGCCTGTTGAGAAACTTCTTGATTTATTAAGAGAAGTCTATCGTTTGTCATATTCGAGTAAGGTAAAAGAAGAATGTACTACTTTTGGAAAAGAGGTTAAAAAGGAAGTGCAATTTCTTGCACCACCTCAGGTAAGCACATTTTCAACAATAATACGAAAAGAAATCGAAGTCTTCTGCAGTAAACCAAATGAGACCCGGTGGTCTTTACAGTTATTACGCAATTGTGTCAGCCCTTTGATTGAAATAAAAGCAATCTTAGGTGTTGATAACTCATATTACAAACGCATTTCTACGCAGATTGCAGATAATGCACTCTATGCGTCGGAGTCCGAAATTGATTCTGCAGAAAGGAAACTTAATTATCCAGGAAACGACAAGGTTATAGCATTAGCAAACTTGAAAAACGCCCTTGGGCAAGCCACTCAATTGTGTGTTGATATTTGTGTTTTAGATATAGAAGATGAATTCAGAACTACTAAGGTTGTCAAATTTAAAGATAAAATAGACAACTGCGTCGAACGTAATAAGGTTAAAGTAGGTGACACAAAGCCATCTATTTCACTTGAAAGCCATGACGATATTTATAAATCATGCAATGATTATAACTCTTTAGTGGATTTTACACTTTCCTATCCTGACAGCCCCCATTTTAAGGAAGCCATTCAGCGTATTTGGAAAATAGAAGATGACGAATACCCCAAGGATTATTCGCTAACGGCAAAGGCCTTACTTGCATATAAAGAGAAGTTCCCCAATAGTCATAACGACCAGAAAATGCTTGACTCTTTAGATAGGATGCTTTTAGGACGAGGTACATTAGGAACTGTTTATGACTATCGCACTATGTTGCGATTGTGGCCTGATCATCCAAAGAAATCAGTTGTGCTAGGGCGTTTGGATTTAGCTTCTTTTAAAATGTGTCATAACATTGAGGGCTGGACAGAATATTTGAAAGAATTCCCCAATGGTTTATATCGAGAAGAAGCCAAAAAGAATATTCAGGAGATAAAAGATAAGGAGGAATTAGAGGCCTTTAATCGCTGTAAAACCATAAATGATTATTATAGATTTGTTAGTCTATATCCATCAGGAAAGCTACATATTAAGGCTACTAATAAAATAGAGGATTTGTATTATTCCCAGGTTCTTCAATCTGGGCAATATGACACATACTTCCATCAATATCCCAATGGAAGATATGTAAAAGCTCTCAATCAATTGATAGATGATAAGAGGTTTGAATCCTGTAAAACAAAAGACGACTATAAAAAATATGTTCGGCTTTATCCACGAGGAACTCATGTTCAGGAAGCAAATAAATATTTAAGGGACAGACGACAAAAAAAGATAATAGTAGGATCTTCGATTGTTGGCATTTTGTTTCTCTTTGGATTTATTGCAATTTCCATCCAAAGGACGAGAGAATACGAGCCTTCAATGTCGACGGTAAAGACTGTTGATTCTTCAGGTCAAAGCAATCAAAGTGAAGATAATGTTAATTCATATATAAACGGATCGAATGATAGTGAGATATCAGATGGTAACTTGGACAATAGTGTGGAGTCTGAAAAAGAGTCTGGCTACAGCAATGAACAGGAATCTAATGAAACTACTAATAATTCATATGATGCTTACCGTAATAACTCATTAGAAACTGGTTCAAAACCATACGCATCCTATTTCGGTAAAGCAAAGACAGGTAAAAACTTCATTGATTTTAAAACATCAGGTTCAAGCGATTATATAGCAATCGTGAAAAGACATAGTAATAATAGTTACATAAACCACGTCTATATCAAAGGAGGAGATAAAGCTCGCCTATATGTTCCTAGTGGCACCTATGATGTGTATTTTTACTCTGGAAATGGATGGAATCCGAATATGGAAGTAGGGCAATTTAGAGGTGGTTTTGTAGAAGGAGACATTACACAAAAAGACGGTCCTATACAGCTCATTTCTGAAACTATAGAAATGGATGACGGACAAATCCAGGAACGAACTGCTTATATGGAATATACGTTATACCCTGTTGTCAATGGTAATTTAAAATTGCAAAGTGCTAATATTGACAACGTATTACAATAAGAAGATATGAAGACAAAAGAAGATATAGAAATATTACGAGCTGATGCACTTGCTGGTGACGCCGGCGCCCAAAACGACCTAGGGTGTGCATATTCTTCAGGTGATGGTGTTGTCAAAAATCTGAAAGAAGCCTTTGCTTGGTTTGAGCGTTCCGCAAAACAGGGGAACAAATATGGCCAGTATAATACTGGCAGATACTACCAGTACGGATTTGGGGTTGGTAAGAATATCAGCCTTGCTATCGAGTGGTATAAGAAGTCAGCAAATCAAGGATTTGGCAAAGCAGCTAACATGCTTGGGGAAATATATGAGAAAGGATACAATCCTATTATTTCTGTTCAGTCTTTTAACATTGACGATATAACAAGTATTGAAGCAAATCCAGAAGAGGCGTTTTATTGGTATAAAAAAGGGCAAAACAACGATGACATTGCTAAATTTAATTTAGCAAGATGTTATGAATTGGGTATAGGAACTCCGAAATCTCTTTTTATGGCATGCAAACTGTATAGTAGTTGTAAAAATGAGAAGGCCAAGCAGAAGTTGGAAACAATTAAGGAGACATACAATCCAATTCTCGACACAAGTTTGCAAAGCATCGAAATATTAGGTAACAACCCCTATAGAATATTGGGGATTTGGGGCAACTCTTCCGAAAGAGAAATAAGAGCAAATTTGAGTAAAATAGAAGCAATGTCTAAAGTTGGAAAAACAACATCATTTGAGTCTGATCATCTCATATCTTGTGACGTTGCCGATTTCATAATAGAATACGAAAACAGGATTAACTATTTAGAAGATAGAATAAAAAGTGTTTTCACTCAAAGGGAATTTGTTGAGGAGAATATCAAAAGATGTAAGGAAACACTAAAGGATTGGAGATCTGTTGAACAGAATATTCCTTCATGGAACATATATCCAAATAGAGATGAAGAGAATGTCATTAATTCAAAAACCAAATTAGCCTCGGAAAAGGAACGGATTAAATATGCATTGTTTTGGTTTTGCAACTATACACCAAACGATGAGAAGGCTTTGAAACTATTATCAGAGCACAAATGGTATGAAGCAAAAAATATATGGTTTAACAAGATTAATTTTTCTGCCTGTATTAATGATGCTGTTATGCAATTGGCTGAACGGAATTATTTTAGTGCTATTATTAGCATTTTGAATCTTATTCATAAAGAGGCTTTCCGCAAAGAATTCGTATCTGTCATCTCTAATGGAGCTGTTGAATTATCGGAAGAAGAATTGTCCCAGATGTTTTGGGACACCTTGTATGAATTCCCAGAAACAGAACTTTCAACACAAGATGTTTTAAAATATGGCAGTGGGCAAGCAAGCCTTAACGAAAGAATCCTCCCAGAAAAAGATAAAGAATACAACAGAAAAAAGGGGTTTGACATTTATGAGGCGCCAATTAAAGATATGCTAAGGTATGCTACAAATCAGGATGAAAACGATTTCGAGGAAAGTAGAAAGGTATATGATAAAATTGTTAAAGAAGCACCGATTGTTCTTACCAGAATCAAGAGACTAGTAGGCGATGATAATTACAGATACAAATTACTATGTAATGAGGTTGCAGAAAAGTTGTTAAATTATGCGATTCATTTCAATAATGATAAAAAAGAAGATTATAGCGCGCCGGCAACTGCACTGAAATATGCTACTTATGCATTAACTGTAGTCACAGACGAGAACCTTCGCGAGAGATGTGAAGAGAATGTGGGAATTTTCAAAAGGAACGATCAGGCTGCTAGAATAGAAAAACTTTGTAACGATATTGAATCCAAATTTAGTAACTTCAAGAATACTAGTATTAATTTTTCCGAAGTAGAGAAACTGTATACCGACGTTTCTTCGCACGTTGTTGGGATTAATATAATGACAGGGAAAGATTCAGAACTATACAAGAATATATCAGACCGAGTAGTAAATGAATTATTAAATATAATTATATCAATTTGCAATAAAGAAAATGACGCAGCGTCAGCCTATAGAGCAAGCGAATTAATGCAAAAAGTTAAAAGGATGTATATGCATCCCAACACCAAAAAAAGGCTTGAAAAGAACCTTGAAATAATTACACATAATATTGGAGCAGCAATTAGTATGGGAAATTATGGTTATTCTCAAGATACAAAAAAATCATATAAATACTATCAGAGAACAAAAGAAGAAGATTCATCACGGCAATTCGTTAAGGGTTTTTGTACGTTTGGAGCTCTTGTTTTTTTGTTTGTAATGTGGATGTATTTGAGATATAATAATAATTGGGGGTATTTTATGGATACTATGCCATGGTGGGGTTATATTTGTATAATATTCATGGTCTTAGTTGCGCTTTTTATTATTATTATGTGGGGATTGAAGTTCCAAGAAGACCCATACGATACTGAATTTGTATGGATTGAAAAGGCTTATGATGGCTTGATGAAAATTGCAAACGAAATAACAATGGCCGGAGCTCGTGATGGTAAAACATATTCATGGCCATTTGCTATACCTTTCCAAATACTCGCATTGACTATCGGTTTTATTGGTTTCCCTATTCGATGGTTAGCAAAATTGGCAGCACTTATTAAATAATAAATAGAATGGAAGATATGACTTTAATAAACCATGATGTAGTTCTTGCTATCATTAATGATATAACAAGAATGCAACAAAATCTTGAATATATGGATGATTCCGTGAAGGGAGTGTCCCAGTTAAAAAACCGCATAAAGTCTATATATGCCACATTAAATAGTAACCAGTACGACATTCCCGATTTGGTTGGGCATTCGTATCACGAAGGAGACAATATGATTGGAACACTGGAACTGAATCCAGAACTACCGCCAAATACTAATCGCATTAAAAGAGTTATTAAGCCACAAGTTTCCTACCAAGGAAAACTGATTCAAGCTGCAGAAGTAATTATCGAATATAACGAATAAAATATAAGGATATGACAAACAACAAAATTATTTATGGCATTGATTTGGGAACAACGAACTCTGCCATAGCAAGATTTGAAAATGGTCAGGCTGTCATTAAAAAAAGTCCTGTTCAGGGAGATACCACGCCTTCCTGTGTGACAGTAAATCCGAAGGGACGTATGCTTGTTGGAGCAAAAGCATATTCTCAGTTAGGAAAAGACTGGGCTTTAAGTTTTGTCAAAGAGGGGTATCATCGCAATACATTCGTCGAATTTAAACGAATAATGGGAACTGACGAGACCCTGTATAGTTATAATCTGGAGAAAAGTGGCCAATCCCCATACCTCTCACCAGAACAGCTTTCTTCTGAGGTACTAAAGACCCTACGAAGTTATGTTTTGGATGATGAAGTAAAAGAAGCTGTAATTACTGTCCCTGCACTTTTCAACAACAACCAGAAGGATGCCACAAAACGTGCCGCCGAGATGGCTGGATTTGATCACTATGAACTAATCCAAGAACCTGTAGCTGCATCTGTGGCGTATGGATTGGCTTCTAAGATGAAGAATGCATATTGGTTGGTTTTCGATTTTGGAGGTGGAACCTTCGATGCAGCTCTCATGCATATTGAGGATGGCATAATGAAAGCTATAGATACTGCTGGAAACAATCATCTTGGGGGTAAAGATATTGATATTGCTATAGTTGAGCAAATAATAATACCTCACTTGTCTCGCGAATATGACATATTAGAGTGTGCAAAGAAAGATGCTTTTATCACAATGTGGAAACCAAAGGCAGAAGAAGCGAAGATCGCTTTGTCTTTCCAGGATACATATGCATTGCTAACAGATTTAGGCGATGAATATGGTTGTGATGATAATGGAGTAGATTTTGAACTTGACCTTACCATCACCCAAGAAGACCTTGAACCTATTGCTGCGCCGATTTTCCAAAAAGCAATTGACATAACAAATAAGTTATTGGAACGTAATAATCTTTCTGGAAAAGACCTTGGTGCTTTAATTTTGGTTGGCGGTCCAACTCATTCCCCCATTCTGAGAAGAATGCTCCGTGAACAAGTAACCCCCAATGTCGATACGAGTATTGATCCAATGACAGCTGTGGCATGTGGTGCTGCACTGTATGGAAGCACAATAGATGTACCCGAAAAATTAATGGAACAGCGACGTGATTTTTCAAAGATCCAGCTGCAAGTTGCTGTTAAAAGCACATCTGTTGAAGAATTTGAATTTGCTGCAGTAAAGTTCCTCAAAGAAAAAAGCGAGGGTTACGAAGAAAATGCCGTTTATGTTGACTTGGTTCGAACCGATGGCGAGTTTAACACAGGTCGTGTTTTAATCGACTCGAAAGGCGATGCATTAGAATTAAGACTAAAAGCAGATTCGACAAATGTATTTGAGATTCGTTGCTATGATTCAAAGGGAAATAAGCTGGAGTGTGAACCGCATGAAATCACTATCATACAGGGAATTGACGGCATTGGAGATGCTATTCTTCCTCAGTATCTTGGTATAGCTACCGTTGATGATGATGACGATGTAGTATTCACACCGTTAGAAGGTCTTAAGAAAAACCTACCACTGCCTGCATATGGTAAAAACGGGAAGATAAAGATGGTTACTGACTGTGAAATAAGGCCAGGTATGACTTCAGATAAAGTCATATTCCCTATCCTACAAACAGACCAAGATATAGACAGTTTAAATAAAGAGCATAAGAAACTTAAGAGGATATATTGTACCCATCTCTATGATTGCTATTTTACAGGCGATGACATTCCTTCTGTATTGCCTGTAGGCAGTACAATAAATGTTACCATTCATGCTGACAAATCTGGTACAATTGACAATTTTATGGTTGATATACCATACTTAAATATGGATATTGACATCACAGAAAGAATAACCAATGTAACTTCTAAAATTGCTGATGCATCCATATACATTGCAGAAATTGAAGAAGCAAGAAAGAAACTAAAAACATTAGACAATGCTTCCCTGTATCAAGAACTTGATGAAGCTTCAGAAGGTTTTGAGGCAGCAGAGAACAAAGACAGGGATCAAAAAGAGCAAGCACTGGAATCTCTCAAAGAGATCCTGGCAAAAATTGATACAGAGTATTCTCTTGGTGATTGGCAACGAATGGAAAACAAGTTGCTGGGAATGTATCGTTATCTATCCGAAGACAACAGGAAATACGGGAACGACAAAACCACTACTATTATTCAGAATCTGAAGCAAGACGTTGATCGTGTTATTGCAGCCAAAGATATGGCGGCAGCAGAGCAATTATATGATCAATTGTGGCAAATGGATTATAAATTGGCAGAAGTGGAGTTTTACGTGTCATGGATAAATCAGTGGAACAGAAACTTTAATCAAAAGAAATGGTCAAATCCTTCTCGTGCAAGGAGTCTTATCAATCAAGGTCTTGAAATTATCAAATCAGGTAAGGCAACCGCTGAAGAATTGAAGCCAATCGCTTACGAACTTGCAGATATGCTTCCTCGTAGTGAAAAGCCGCAGAACGCGGGGTTGTTGCGCCAGCAAAAATAGTTTTTTGAATTCTAAAATGTGCGTTTATGTCGAATTTATCAGCAATAGAGCAATATAAGGTAGTCTTTCTTTTAAGGAAAGGCTCATATTACGATGTCTATAGAGTTGTTGATGCCAAAGGTGGGAAGTATTTCTTGAAACTCATCAATTTGGCTAAGTTGGATGAATTACAATTTAATATAGCAACTGGCCAAATTTGTGAGATTGAAATGAAACGAGAAGTATCTCACTCAAATATTATGCGACAAATTGATTCTGGAGAAACGATTATTGACGGACAGCGGTATGCATATTCTGTTTCCGACTTTATACCAGGAGAATTGTTGTCAGAAAACATCTCAAGGAAAGGCGGATGCTCTATTTATGACATGAAACACATCGTTACCGGAGTCCTAAATGCCTTAAAATACCTTCATTCTCAAAAGGATCCGATAATATTTAATGGGATATCTCCGAATAGTATTATGCTTAATCTTAGTTCTGGTTCCCCAATACCATTGCTTATGGACTTTGATCATGCAAGGAAGTTGAATAAGGAGAATTTGAAATGTTATATGAATGGTTTGTCGCCCTTCTATCTTGCACCGGAAATGTTTAAGGGACTTTACTCAACACGTACTGATTTATACGCTGTTGGTGCATTGATGTATCATCTGGTTTATGGAATGCAACCTTGGGAAGTTGACCTTAGAGATGTTCCTCTTAAAGATAGGGAACAAATTATTCTGTCTGCACGCCAGAGACCTCTACCTATTCCTGATATTAAAGTGTTTGAAATGGATGAACAACTTATTAATGTCATAGCAAAGGCATTAATGCAAGATGTTGATAAAAGATTTCAAAACGCGGATGAATTTTTGCAAGCATTGGAGGGCGAAAAATCCATTGTTTGTTCTAATTTCGAAAAATTCGATGTTGCTCCAGCCAAAACAAAAACTCCCGCCGTAACAAAGCAGGAGAAAAAAGGCAATGGTTTCGCTGATGTCGCTGGTATGGATGAACTAAAGAAAAGATTAAGTGAAGAAGTAATTGATATTATCAAGAATCCAGAAAAGTATAAACGACTAAGAGTTAAAATACCC
This sequence comes from Prevotella sp., assembly GCA_017557405.1. Lineage (GTDB taxonomy): Bacteria > Bacteroidota > Bacteroidia > Bacteroidales > Bacteroidaceae > Prevotella. Next base: position 38,177 of record JAFYYV010000005.1, on the reverse strand, counting down.
AATGGAATCCTTCTTTATGGCCCTCCTGGTTGCGGTAAGACTTATATTGCTGAAAAGTTTGCAGAAGAGGTTGGGTGCAATTATATGTATGTACACTGTTCCGATGTGGCATCACCCTATATCCATGGTGGGCAAGAAAAAATTGCCGCTTTATTTGAAAAAGCAAAAGAAAATGCTCCTACTGTCCTTTTCTTGGATGAGTTAGATGCCATGCTTGCAGATCGTTCAAGACATAATAATGTATCTGAGTACGGAGAAGTTAACGAATTCCTGACCCAGTTGAATAACTGTGCAGATAACCACGTTTTTGTAATTGGAGCAACTAATAATCCAAAAGGCATTGACAGTGCTGCTCTACGTTCAGGTCGACTTGACATAAAGGTTTATGTCCCTGCACCTGATGAGTCAGAGAGAGCAGCTTTGTTTAAATTGTATTTAAAAGATATTGTTGCTGATGATGTGGACTATGATCTATTGGCGCAAAAAACAGAAGGCTACGTATCAAAGGACGTGTGTTCACTCATTAACAATGCAGCTCGTGAAACAGCCAAAGCAGATTTGGAGTTTATTAGCATGCAAACTCTCCTCGATACGATAGAAAAATATAAGAACCAGTTCCCATCCGTTTCTAAAGATGTGCTGAAACAGCATGAGAGGTTACGTGAGGAGTTTGAGAACCATATTGACAGGAAACCAATAGGGTTTACGCAATAATTTATAGGTTGTTAATCGTTACATTAATTGGATAACAATATAGCGGTGAGACTATACAAAGATGATATTGAGGCAATTGCCAAACGAGTTGTAGAATTACTATTGGAGCAAAAAGATGCACCTATCCTAAGTGATGACGACGATTGGGTGTCTGCAGAAGAAGCAGCCAAGATTCTAAATATTTCTCGAGGCAGAGTTTATCAAATAAAGAATCATCTAACTCACAGAAAAGGGAATACTCCACAGAGCAGATTGTTTTTTAAGAAAAGCAGACTGCGTGAAGACTATATGAATTTGTAGTTTAGTATTGAAAGAAAGCTATATGGCAACAATATTTCGAAAATGTTTACCTCCAAATGTATTGGAGATGATTTGTAATACTTTAGGTGATACAAATCAAGGATTGACTGGTTCTGAAATCCATCATTTCTTGTTACAAGCAAACATTGAGGATACAGACCCGACAATGACTAAGCGATATCGCCTTTATAATGCTTTAGCAAACGAACAAAATAAGAATAAATGTTCAAATCAGATTCTGATTTTCGTGAGTCTTGTTCTTGCCCCTTCTAGGTTTGTGAACGCTCAAAAAGAGTTTGAGAGACTACGCAATGCCATCAATCAACAATTAGCCTTTGTCGGGTATGAATTAAAAGCAGATGGTAAGTATCGAGAGATACAGGTTGCCAATACTATTTCTGATGTACAAATAAAAGTAGAGAATCTTAAACAAGAACTGGAAAATCGGAAAGCTCATAAAGAGGTTTTTAAATACTGCAAAGCGGAATTGTTACAAAACAATTATTTTCATTCTGTATTGGAAGCAAACAAAGGCTTATTTCAACGAATACGTGATTTGTCAGACATAAATACTGACGGGAACGCCTTGATAGAGCAAGTCTTTAGTTCTAATCCAATCCTAATCATCAACAATTACCAATCGTCTTCAGAGAAAAATGAACACAATGGATTCTGCAACCTCTTGAAAGGACTCTGTGCTATGTTCAGAAATCCGACAGCCCATGAACCAAAAGTCGATTGGATTATTGCAGAACAAGATGCTCTTGAGATATTGGGAATTATATCTTATTGTCACAGGAGATTAGATAATGCACATAAAATTAGATAACATATATGGCATTTACATTTGAATTGGATAGCAGAGGGTACCTAAAAAAAAGGGAAAGTTTTAATTTGGAGTACAAGCAAAACTTTCAGTTAGGTGATAATCTTCTGAAATATATTAAGACATTGGTCGGCATGGCGAATAATAAAGGGGGCCAGATTATCTTTGGTGTCCAAAATAGTCCTCATATACCGACAGGTATGACCAACATGAAACTTCATGAAATAGATCCGAAAGAGATAGATTCTAGAATCCGTGAATATTTTGCACCAGGAATTAAATGGAATGTGGCTTTTCAGGATTTTCAAGGCAAGCCATTCGGTATGTTGTCAGTTGAAGAAGCTTCCATAAAGCCTATTGTATGTAAAAAGAATAAGTTGGAGGTTTTACGAGAGGGTGCTATTTATTACAGATATAGAGGGGAAACAAAAGAGATAGAATATCCTGAGTTGAATCGAATCTTGGAAGATGAAAGGGAAAAAGAACGAATTCTGTGGATGAAGCATATAGAAAGAATATCAATGGTTGGGCCAAGAAATGTCCATATATTAGATAGATATAATGGCGAGATCTCCTACGGAGATAAAAAAGTCCTTTTGGATAAGTCATTATTAGACCAGTTGACATTCATACGAGAAGGACATTTTACAGAAAAAGAAGGAGAAGGATGTCCTACATTAAAATTGGTGGGGACAATAGAAGGACTAATTGATGTTGACAATGCTGCGATTGACCCGAACGCGATGTATCCTTTAACGACAAAAGAGCTTCAAGTTAAGTTGGGATTGAATTCATATGAAATGCAAGCGATTATTTTCTGTTTGGATTTGAAAAATAAACCCAAGCGACATACCGAAATTAAACAAGGAACAAAATCGAATCCTATCCATAAATATTCAAATTCAGTTTTTGATGTCATACAAAAACTTATGGAACAAAGGGGACGCGATTCATATATACAAGAATGTGTTCATAAGTATAAAAAGCGACCCGTTGAAAAGAAAATTAAGAAAAGGAGATAAAGTAATTGGGTTAAGAAGTTAGTATATTTACCTATAATTAAGAATAAATGACTAATTTTGCAATCGAAATAGGATTATGGCACTGGCAATAAATATAGAAGACTTGCTGAATAAGCATAAGATTGAGTCCAATAGGATTGAGTTCAAGAAAGGTTGGAATCCAGTAAGCATATACCATAGTGTATGTGCTTTCGCCAATGATTTCGACGATCTTGGCGGTGGATATATTGTGGTAGGTGTTGACACTGATGACGATACGGGTATGGCCATCCGTCCCGTGGAGGGTGTACCCGTTGAAAAGATCGACGGCATCCTTCAGGAGATGGTAGGCTATAACAACAAGATGTCACCATATTACATGCCTAGGACTAGCGTTGAGGAAGTGGATGGAAAGCAGGTACTGGTGATTTGGTGTCCAGCCGGCATCAATCGTCCTTACTCTGTGCCTGAAAATGTGACGGCAAAGAGTGGTAGCAAAGATTATTTCTACATTCGCAGTGGTACAAGCAGTATCATCGCTAAGGGTGAGGTGCTGGACGAACTTCGCGAACTAGCCAGCCGTGTGCCGTTTGACGAAAGGGGTAATCCGGACATCAAAGTAGAAGACATATCTACGTTATTGCTCCGTGAGTATCTGGTTAAAGTGGGCAGTAAGTTGGCTAACGAGTTATATGAAAGGCCACTGGGCGAGATTCTGGAGCAGATGGACTTGTATGTGGGTCCATCAGAGAACCGTATGCTGAGGAATGTAGCTGCTATGATGTTCTGTGAGAATCCCAGCAAGTTCTTCAAACGGACACAGGTTGAAGTCGTATTCTTTCCAGAAGGACGGTTGGTGAATCCTAATAATATGTACGAGGCACCTATTATCACTGGCTCTGTCACACAGATTATCGAGCGAACTCTGGAGTATCTGAATCGCATGGTGGTGATGCAGTCCATCATTAAGCCCAAGAATGATAACCACAGTATCAAGTTCTACACCTATCCCTACCAGGCATTGGAAGAGAGTGTGACAAACTCACTTTATCATCGCGATTATCGCGAGTGGGAACCTGTTGTGATAACGGTCGAACCAAAGGGTATTACCATTCAGAACGTAGGTGGGCCAGACCGTAGCATCCCGTCTGCAGACATCAGTCGTGGAGAGTTGCTTATCTCCAAGCGTTATCGCAACCGTCGTTTGGGTGAATACTTGAAGGAACTGGAGTTGACCGAAGGACGAAGTACGGGTATTCCCACCATCCAAAATGTGCTGAAGGCTAACGGTTCACCTCGCGCCGTCGTCGTTACGGACGAAGAGCGTACCTTCTTCCGCATCACTATTCCCTGTCATGAAGCAGCAGGCAATGTCATTGCTGACATAGCGACAAGAGAGAAGATAAAGGATAGATCACAGGAAATGACCAAGAACATCCCTGATGTCCTGAAGGATGTCCTAAAAGATGTCCAGAAAGATGTCCTAAAAGAACTGTCTGAAAGACAGGTAGTTATACTAGAACTGATATACACATCACCAGAAGCGACTCTGATAGAAATGTCCAGAAAGCTTAAGGTGTCCGATAAGACTATCCAACGAGAGTTTACAGCTATTAGGAAACTTGGCATTAATATCGAGCGTCAAGATGGACGTAAGGAGGGTAAATGGGTTATCAAGATCGAAAAATAGGAAATGGAGTTAAGTGAGGAACAGCTTAAGAAACTGTCAGTTCTATTTGAGGGAAAAGTTGAAAAAGAGCTAACAATCGAAGAGGTTCGTAAGTTTGTACAGTTGGATACAATTGGCGATTGCAAACAGTATTTGCGGGTGATACTTGATTTCTACTTCGATGTTATAAAGTCACCAGAGGGACGTAAAGCGAACTCTTATATAGAAGACGACCGGAATATTTGGATGCAAACCATGTTTAGCAAAGGATGCCAATTTATATCTTTGCTCGATGGTGTCGGATATTCTAAAGGTACTATCCGTCTTAAACCCATAATAGACTTTTCTATTCTTTTTACTATCGCAAGGAGTGTATATGAATCTCTTATCGCATTTGAACTATTGTTTGTCCTTCCAAAGACAGATGATCAACAAACTATTATTTATAATCTATTTATGGCTCAAGGCTTGTCAGAAAGGTTAAAAGACTTAGATGAAAAGATGCGTAGTCATAATCCTACAAGGGTACAGGAAGAACAGAATGATATCGATGATTGTAGAAAGGCGATAGAAGACACAGAGTTGTATAAGACCCTAGACAAGCAAACAAAAGCGACAATTGATAATGCCCTTGGAAATGGGAAGAAATTCCGTTATATTTTTAAGGAGGATAATACTATGGAATATATTCAATATGAAAAGGCTTACACATTGCTAAATGTAAAGGAGAATCTTTTTGATAATCTTTATTCTTTCTTCAGCCTTCATGGGCATCCGTCTTATTTATCACTAATCCAATTTCGAGATGCATATAAAGACGAATATCGTGCAGACAAGGAGATGGCAAAACATGCAACACAATGTGTTCTGGCATTTATGAGCATTTTCATCGTAGATTATATGAACCTTGTTCCTGAGATTAAGGTCATGTATGATAAACTTGAAGAACCAAGACGATTTGCAATTGGCATGTACGAAGATGCGATGAGAGGTGAGAAGAAGTTTCAATAAAAAAATGATTCTCTGTGCAAGTATGCGAATATTTGTGGTAGTTTCCACATTTGGTTTTGATTGTTTACAAATCTTAGTGGCATCTTAGTTCCAGCATTGATGGAACAAACATGAAATGTTCCATCAATGTTCCATCAAAATAGATTATTTTGGGAAATGAAAACCCCCGCAAGTTGTTGACTTACAGGGGTTTGTCTTGAAGGGTGCCCGGTGGGACTCGAACCCACGACATTCAGAACCACAATCTGACGCTCTAACCAACTGAACTACGGGCACCATGTTGGTTGTTAATGTTGCTTCTTTTCAAAAGCGAGTGCAAAGATACGGGATTTATTTGGAATGACCAAACAAATCCCGATATTTTTTTGTTATTTCTTTGCGGGGGCTGCGGGAGCTGCAGGAGTTTCAGCAGCAGCTGGAGCCTGGGCATCGGTGGCAGGAGCAGCTTGCTGACCAGCACCGAATCCCTGTGTGTTCACCGGGTTGGTGGTTTGAGTCTCAGTGGCTTTCTTTTCAAGCACGCTCTGCTCGGTAGAAGCAGTAGGAGCGGTATAAGCACAGAAAACACTGATAACAACCATAAAAGCGGCCAACGCCCACGTAGCCTTCTCGATGAAGTCAGTGGTCTTGCGCACGCCCATGATGGCGTTCGAAGATGAGAAATTGGAGTTGAGACCTCCACCTTTAGACTCTTGGATGAGTACGATACCAATCATCAATAATGATGCAATTACGATGAGTACTACTAATAATGTGTAAATCATTTTTTTTATTTATTTGTTTTATTATTTAATATCAATTTTTCTAAGAATCGAATTTGGTCTGCAAAGTAAGCATTTTTTTTTGGATAATTCAAATTTAAACGCTGAATAATTTCTAAAGCCTTCGTATATCTGCCTTGTTTAATGTAAATTTTTGCTAAAGTTTCGGTAAAATACCCCTCATCGGTCTCATTTTCGTCATCATCGTCAGCGATTTCTATTTCTGGAACGAATTCGGGTTCTTCCTTCAAGACTATTTTTCCACCCTCGTCGTTGATGAACTTGTCAATCAGACTCTGACCCTTCATCTGCGGGGTGTTTTCTTGTTCGCTCTGCTCCTCGTTCTCAATGTCGAGCAGGTAGGCCACATAGTCCACTGCTGCATCGGCGGGAGTGGGTTTGCGGCGAGGAGTCTGACCTTCCTCGTCTTGTGCGGGAATGGAGTGGAGGAACGAATCGATAAGACTGATCGTACGGCTCTCCTTCTCTTGTCCGCTGCTCTTCTGCTCTTTGGCCTTGTTCTCGTTTCTGAACTTGTAGTGGGCGGCCTCCACGAGGTTGAAAATCACCTTGCGGTCGTTGATGTAGATGGCCGCTTTCCTCAGTTCCTCGTCGAACGTGGGGTCGTGGAGCAGATAGAGATTCTGGAGCATCAGGATTCTGGCCGTCTGATAGTAGGGGTGGAGCGCAATGAGACTTCGGAGGTCGTAAAGAGTCTCCTTGTCCATGAGTTCAGGGTGTTGTATCAGTCGTGTCAGTTCCATGTTGTACTACACTTGTGGGGTTACCATTGGGCGACGGTCGCATTGAAGATCTGGTCGCACAGCTCTTTCACCATCTGCGTAACCAGTTCCTCCTGAACGGAGCTCAGGCTTTGCGTGGTCTCATAGGTGGCCGTAGCCGTGAACTGCTTTTCGAAGTCCTCCTCGTGCTTCTTGTTGTTGGTGAAGCGCACGTTGACGGTCATCGAGAGTTCCGTCTGTGCAGAATATCCTTCGCTCGACACACCTTTGTTTCGTTGCTGGTATTGGGTGATCTCACCCTCCACCTTCAGGTCACCGTTGCGTTTCACCTGAATGAGCTTCGTGTGGTTGGCATAGTGGTCTCTCAACTGGTTGTTGAAGAGTGGTCCCATAGGACCCCACACATAACTCGAACGGATGGGGAAATCGGCTATCTGGATGGTCTTGATGACCGAATAGTCGATGTTCGAGCCATTGAACGAGTAGTGCACAGAGCAAGCGGTGAGTATGGCTGCACACGACAGCAAGAGCCCCACGAACCATGCACGTGTCATCTTCCGTTTATTCATCTTGCTTGTCCTTGTCCAATCCATATTGTTTGATTCTTCTGTATAGCGTGCGGTCGGAGATACCCAGTTCCTGAGCGGCTTTCTTGCGATTGCCACCATTCCTCTCGAGCGCCTTCTCCACCATCTGACGTCCCAGGTGGCTCAGGTTCAAAGTCTCCGGCTCACGAATCTCCTCAGCCTCCGCCTCCTCGATGTTGGTGATGGGGGAGGGCGATTGTGCTCCCACGGGAGTCAGAGCGGTAGTGCCCGGCTCATACGAGGTGATTTGATTTCCATACGAAGCAGCTCCCGAGAGGTTTCTGGCTTCATCGAGTTGTTTGCGCATGCTGTTCATCTCGCGTTTCAGGTCGCCGATGCTGCCTTTCATATCGTAGAGAATCTTGAACACCATCTCGCGTTCGCTCTCATACGAGTGCGACCCACCACTACTGATGGTTGCCAGTTGGGTGCTCTCCTCATCTTTCGGAATGAACTGCAGTAACGTCTTCGCGTCAATCTCACGATTCTGACTGAGCACCGACATTTGTTCGGTGATGTTCTTCAGTTGGCGCACGTTGCCCGGCCATTTGTAATTCAGCATGATGGCCTTTGCCTCGTCGGTGAGGGTGATTTTCGGAATCCTGTATTTCTCAGCCATCTGTAGGGCGAAAAGTCGGAACAGCAGGATGATGTCCTGACCTCTCTCGCGCAACGAAGGCATCTGGATGGGAATCGTGTTGAGCCTGTAGTAGAGGTCCTCACGGAAGCGCCCCTCGCTGATGGCCTTCTGCATGTTCACGTTGGTGGCCGCCACGATGCGCACATCGGTCTTCATGATCTTCTGTCCACCCACGCGGATATACTCACCCGTTTCCAGCACACGCAAAAGTCGTGCCTGGGTGGCCAATGGCAGTTCGCCCACCTCGTCGAGGAAGATGGTACCCTTGTTCGCCACCCCGAAGTAGCCCTCGCTCTCGCCGATGGCTCCCGTGAACGAGCCCTTCTCATGTCCGAAGAGTTCGCTGTCGATGGTTCCCTCGGGGATAGAGCCGCAGTTGATGGCGAAATAGCGCTCTCGCTTGCGTGGAGAGTTGTCGTGAATCACGCGTGGGATAATCTCTTTTCCCACTCCGCTCTCACCGAAGATGAGCACCGACAAATCGGTAGGTGCCACCTGCAAGGCGACATCCAACGCACGATTCAACCCGTCGCTATTGCCCACGATGTTGTATCGTTGTTTGACCCTTTTGATCTCCTCTGTGTTCATTGGGGTGACAAAATTACATATTTTATTCGAGATAACTGCAATTTTGTCAGTTTTTTTAATACTTCGCCCTGTTTTTTACCTTATTTTCTCATCACCTTGGCGTCTTCGTGCCTGATGAACAGATAATCGTGTCCCGTGATGAGGATGTAATGCGTTTCGTTCTTCTCGAATTGGTCGGCCAGAATGGTGCCTTTCTTCACGGTGGTGAACACCACATCCTCGTCATCGTCAGAGAGGTTGTCCATGTAGATGGGAGTGTTCTCCTTGTTGGCAATCAGGATGCTGTCGCCCTCACCGGTGAACCAATCTTGCTTGCCCAGATATTTCGTGTAGGCCCATCCAGTCACATTGTTCACGCTCACCTTGCTCCACGCGCCTTGCTGACCGAGCAGAACGCCGTTGCCAAGACCGTGGAACAACTGGTAAACCTTCGACAGCACAGGAGCCTTGCTCGATGGGCGCGAACGGAGGTTCACAAACCCGTCGTCAGAGGTGGCGTGAACTACCGTGAAAACCTCCTGCGACCATATTGTGCCACACATTGCAAGAGCGGCGAAGATTATAATTAATCTCTTCATAAAATCGTTCTATCGTAAAATCGTGATATCGTAATAACGTTATAACGTAAAATCGTCAAATCAATTGTTAATTGTTAATTACTCCAGCACTTTCGTTACTTCAGCAATGCTCTTCACTTCTACGTCGCCGTCTTTCTCAACCCATACGCGACCGATTTTCATGTCAACCTTCTCCACCTTGTAGCCACTGCGGTATTTTCCTACCCATTCGGCCCACACGGCATCACCCTTCTTCAGTTTCTCCTTGAAGGGAACCAGTCGGCAGTCGGCTTTCTTATAGGCACCAACATGGTCACCCCATTTCAGCACGATCACCTTGTCATCGGTCATGTTGATGAGCGTGGTGCAGAGCCAGTTGCCACCGTCGCGAACGGCTACCTGAGCGCCACTCATCCATTTGCCGTCCTCCAGCACGGTGAAGGAACCGGGCTCCAGTTGCTTGTCGCCATATTTGATGGCAAAACTGAATTCCGGACGTTTGTCGTCGTAGCTCAAATCCAGGAAGTCCACCTTCGGCTCAGCAGGATTGCTGTCGTCTTTCACGATGGCGCGTTGCAAACCACTTCCTCCCTGCCACCAGGTCAGCAGGATATCACCCTTCTTCGCTTTGGCATTCTTGTCGAGCGGGATGATGAGGGCGTTTGGTATCTCGGCGTCTCCACCTACAATCGACTTCTGCGGACCTACCTGTGTCATCGTCGTGCTGTAGAAGATGAGGGTCTCTTCATCCACCTTCTTGTTCTCCTTCAGGGCGAGGGGGTAGAACGTGTAGCAGCTCAGCACCCACTGGCCGGGGTCGGCTGTAATCTTGAAATCCTGTGGAAAATCCCAAGGGAAAGGATTATTCACTTGCGCTGTTGAAACACTCACACTGGCGGCCATCATGGCCATGCACATCAAAAATTTTTTCATTGTTCCTAATAGTTAATTTGTTACTTTAGCGTGCAAATATACGCATAATTTTTGAAAACGGTAGGAGGAAATCGTATATTTTTGTATCTTTGTGCTCGAAAATCATTCAAATGTCCAACTAAATAGACTTCCCGATGATGAGAAAAACCGTTCTATCCCTGCTTCTCCTCCTGTGTGCCATCCCCTTGATGGCGCAGAACAAGACCGACTTCGTCAAGGGTGCCGATGTGGGATTCCTGGCTGGTCAGGAGGCCCGAGGAGTGAAGTTCCACGACCGTCAAGGGCGTGAGCGCGAATGTCTTGAACTCCTGAAGAACGACTATCAGATGAGTGCCATCCGCTTGCGTGTGTGGGTCAATCCGCGAGGTGGCATGAACGGAAAGGAAGAGGTGCTCAAGATGGCTCTCCGTGCAAAAGCACTCGGTATGGACGTGATGATTGACTTCCACTACAGCGACTCGTGGGCCGACCCTGCCAAACAACCTATTCCCCTCGCTTGGCGTGGACATAGCTACGAGCAGATGAAACGCGACCTGCGCGACCACACGGTGGATGTGCTCTCACTGCTGAAGCAGAATGGCGTGTCACCCCGATGGGTGCAGGTGGGCAACGAGACGGCAAACGGTTTGTTGTGGGACGAGGGCCACATTGAGAAGCATCCCGAGCAGTATGCCGGCTTCATCCGCGCCGGCTACGACGCCGTGAAAGAGGTGTTTCCCGATGCCATTGTCATCCTGCATCTCGACCGCGGCCATCTGCGTTCGCTCTACGATTGGAACCTCGGCATCGTGCTCCAATACGGGGGCAAGTTCGATATGATTGGCATGTCGCTCTATCCCTATTGGGCTCGTCAGGACCATCCCGAGTTGCGACCCGATTCCATCATCTCCGATTGCATTGCCAACATCCGTTATGTCAGCGAGAAGTTCGGTTGCGATGTGATGATTGTAGAGACCGGTTTCGAGGTCGATGAGCAGCATCCTGAGGTGATGGAAGAAGGTCGCCGCCAGCTCACCCGAGTCATCCGCGAGGCGCAATCCGATACCAACGGCCGTTGTCGAGGCGTGTTCTATTGGGAACCCCAGTGCCTCCCCGGTGGCTACAAACTCGGAGCCTTCAACAGCAACGCTGCGCCTACCGCCATCATGGAGGCGTTCGTGGAGTAGGGGGGGAAGCGTTTTTCTTGTTTCATACGAAAATGTAATCATATAAAACTCTTGACACTATGTACACTGTGATGATCACCCTTTTCGCCATCGTTGTCGTAGGCTACGTGGCAGGCAAGCTGGGCTATCTCGGAGGCGATTTCGACCGCCAGCTCTCGCGTTTGGTCATCAACATCACGTGTCCCGCCCTCATCCTTTCTTCGGCGATGACGGGCGAACTTCCCGACCGCCAGCTCATTCTACCCTTGTTGGCCATCAGCGCGGTCACCTACGTCCTCCTCACCGCGGTCGCCTTCCTGCTGCCCCGCTATCTCTCACGCAAACGCGAAGACGATGGTGTTGTGGGCTTCGCCCTGATGTTCGGCAACGTGGGGTTCATGGGCTATCCCGTTGTGGCTTCCCTGTTCGGTCACGAAGCCGTTTTCTATGCCGCCGTGCTCAATGTGGTCAACACGTTTGCCGTCTTCACCATCGGCACCATTCTCATCACCGGTCGCGACGAGATCGAAGGCTCCCGATTCCAGAAGAAGGTGCTCTACAGCACGCCCATGCTCTCGGCCTACCTCTCCATGCTCATCGTCGCCCTTCAGGTCGAGGGCATCCCCGAGTTCGTCAGTCAGCCATTGACGCTGATCGGACAGATTACCGTGCCAGCCGCCTTGCTCATCATCGGCTCGTCCATGTCCCAGCTACCGCTGCGGGCAATGCTTGGCAACCGCACTGTCTATGCCGCCACAGCCCTCCGCTTGACGGTGCTCCCATTGGCTGTCCACTTCCTGTGCCGCGCCCTTGGATTCTCGCCATTTGTGGTCAACATCAACACACTGGTCATCGCTATGCCTGTCGCCACCTATGGCACCATCCTGTGCCTGAAATACAACCGCGACACCACCTTCATCACCGAGACCACTTTCATCAGCACCCTCCTTTCCATGCTGACCATCCCGCTGCTCGCCATCTTCCTACTTTGAGCCGACTAAGAATGTCCCATCTTCCGCTCGAGCTTGCTCGCTTTTACCAAGCGGAGCGACTAAAAGAATGTTCAATCTTCAATCTTCAATCTTCAATGTTCAAAGTTTTTTGACAGAAAACGAACAACATTGTGAAATCTTTTGTATCTTTGCAGCCGGAAGGCCGACAAGCCTTGCATCTGAAGAACTTAAACCACAACCGAAAAATGACAAGAAAGTCCATCCTTATCGTCCTGCTGGTCTTCGTATCGCTCACGATGGCGGCACAAGAGAAACTCATCCGTATCGACAAAGAAACCCTTGAGGTGCGCAATAGCAGCCCCCGTCTCTTTTTGTTCTACAACGAGATGTTCCGCCTGCTGGTGGCACGCGGTGCCGAGTGCGGCGTGATCATCACCCCCTCCAACGGCCTGCAGTCGGCATTGAGTCTCGACGCCCAAGCCAAACAGCTCGTTTACAAACAAGCGGAGAGTAGCATCTGGAAAGCCACGAAGGTGGTCGACGACTACAAGGCTCCTGCCGTGAAGACCTACACCCTTCCTGTCACCTCCAAGCAGGTGAAGAAACTGAAAGCGATATGGACCGATGCCGTAGGCAACGCTGTGGAAAGCTCCGACAACATGCTCGATGGCATCAAGTGGGAGTTCTTCATCGGCAAGCAGGGTGCGAAAGCCCGCACTATGGACGCCTCCATCGTGAAGCTCGCCGAGCAACTCTCAAAAGCCGTCTCGACAGGCAACGCCACCCTCAAAGACCAACTTCTCGCTGACTGAATAACAGCTACGGAATCAAAATTCAACTATCAAATAACTGTTCCCATCGCATTTGCGCATTTGGGGACAGTTTTTTATTTACACTTGCTAACTTTTAGGATTAACATTCGTTTGCAAATCAATTTTTCCTGGACCTTGCATTTCCATCATGTTTTTCGAGTTTTTGAGTGAAAAAATGCATTAATTCGAGTGTTTTTGCTTCCCGTCCCCTTGTTTTTATCAATTTCCAACACCTTTTCTTTCTCATTCTTTGTCTTTTGTATTGTCAAAGATGGTCTTTGGTCACCTCATTCCATAGCTTTGAGCCGCTCATATGTGGTCTTTGACCGCCTTTTAATCGGTTTCGTGACTTTGTGACATGTGACTTTGTGACATTAAGGAGGTAGCAGATATGTTTTAATACGAAAAACCAGTTTTAGTCGGAATTGAATTAACATATATTATATATATTATTATAATATTATATAATTAATATAATAGTAATATTATTATTTCTCTATTCCTTCCTAACAGTGTGCAATATGGGAGGTGCTTAATGTCACAATGTCACATGTCACAAAGTCACAGATTTTCTTTGGAATGTCTATTTCATTCGCTCTAGCCGCTTGGCGAAGGCATCGAGATCATTTGCGTGGAGCCAATCGAGGTCGTGGATGTTGCCTTGCTTGTCGATGAGTTTGTAGGTGGGGAAGCCCTTTACACGGAGGAAGTTCTCGACAGCTTTCTGCTGTTCGACGGGGAGGTTGTAGTGGGCGACATTGGGGCCTGTGAGGTTAAACGCCTTGATGACGCTCTTCCAACTCTCGTCCTTGGAGTTGTTGGCGAGGTATAGATAGACGATGTCAAGGTGTTTCAGCCGCTCGTATTCCTCCTGCGAATGGGAGAGGCGCTCTTTGCAAGGACCGCACCAGGTGCCCCAGATGTCGAGGATGACGATACGCCCTTTATAGGGTTCTATGAGTTTCTTCAGTATCTGTTCGCCGTCGGTCATGCCTTTCACCACATCGTTCGATTTGAGGTTGTCGTAAGACAGTACCTGTTGGGCGATCTGCTCGTATTTGAGGTTGGTAGCCCGCATGGCATTGGCAGCGGCAGGCATGTGGACACGCTCGACAGCAAAATCGAAGATGGGTTTGTAGATGGGTTTGTAGACATTGGCGATGGTGATGCAAATGCGGCGGCAGAGATAGAGATCTTGGGCGTTCTGAGACCATCCACAGACGTTCAGCTCCTGCAAGTTCTGCTCGATGTTGTTGATGTCGAACTTGCTGTTAGCATAGTTTTCGTAGTCGGGGTTGCGGCGAATCATCTCGGAGATGACCTTCGTGAAATCACTGTTGTTGAACGCTTCGATAAGTGGTTTTCTCAGGCTATCGGGGGTGTTCATAAACTTCTTGCGCAGCAGGGCGTAGGCGGCATCATACTGGTCGGCGGCTGCCCATTCCTTGGCTGTGGGGGTAAGGACGCCGGCACTCACGGCCGATTGCATCATGGTTTTCAGCTTGAAGATGAACTTGTTGTTCACTTCAAATTCCAGTTCTTGACAGTAATCGCGGAAGAAGGTCGTGAATTCGCTACCGATGAGTGTGTAGGGCTCTTGGATGTGGCTTGCATAGTGTTTGCCAACGGCATTCAGGAACGCTTCGGGCACTCGAAAATCCGGCATCTTGAAGCGGCTTTGCATCAGGTAGTTGGCGTTGACGACCCATATTTTGTTCGCTTGGAATGTCTTGTAGCGCTTGGAAAGCGTGGGGTGCTGTTGGCATGTCTCGTCAAGCTGCTTCAGTTGGTCGATGGTCTTCTTGTAAACATAGTCGAAATAGACCATCATGTCGCTCTCTCCATTGATTTGGGAAGTGTTGTGGTGCTCCACGTCGATGGAGTGGGCGTTCACCTCGTTCTGGAGTCGAGCGTTCCTGCCCATGAAGAGCGTCTTGTCTTCCGAAGGGTCAATCATCAGGAAATAGGTCTCGTTGGGTTCGGCCACGATGGTAATCATCTCGCTGCCGGTCTTGAGATAGAAGGACGTGGTGTTAGCTATCGGAATGCGAAGGGTGAAACAGCCGATGGAGTCGGTTTGGGTTTTGAACGTCTGATACTGGTCGGTGTAGATGTCGGTGGTTTGCGCGGACACTTCCTGGTTGTCAGTCAGCTTGTGTAGCCATTTGACGATGCTCGAACGAGGTTTTATCCATCCCATAATGGTCACGCTGTCGCCCTCAGCATAGTGGTTGTTGGCAATCGTGTCGCACGCATCTTTCTCGGGATAATCGGGTAGGAAACGTCCGTCGATGATGCTGCATTCGGTTTCGTTGCCGTTTACAGAGATGGTGCGCTTGCCATCTTGCTGGTTGCCGAAACTAATGTCGAGCTTCTCAGTTCCACATTCGGCTTGGATGGTGCAGATGCCATCGTTGTCGTTGCTGGTTGCAATGTCCCATACCTTGCTGTCGTAAATCACTTTTTCATTCGTCAATCCTATCAGCCATTCGCCCGTCTTGTTGTCGCGCCAATAGGTGTCCATGAGGTCGTCTCCGTTGCATCCACACAAGAGGATGAGCAACAGCGAAAGAAGATAAGAACTGAGTTTTTTCATATGCTGATATGGTCTTTTGCGTTCATCCCTTCCCTTTGCCGACTTTGATGAGAAGGAGTCCGATGCCCGTCCAAATGAGTTCGCGGATGCGGACGAGGAGGGCGACAAAGATGCCAGCACTGGCGGTCATACCCAAGCCATCAACGGAAAGCAGAAAACCTCCTTCACGACCTCCGAGTTGGAGGGGGATGAAGAACAGAAGGTTGGCCAAGAGCGACGTGAAGGCGAGGATGAGGATGCACTGTATGTAGTTGGCGCTGGGCATGATGACGAGCAGGATGAAGAAGATTTCGAGCGCTGAGAGGATGCGGCAGGCGAGTTCAAGGGAGACGGCTCCCACGAAGGTGCGTGGGTTCTGACTGTGGAGTGCTGCTATCTGGGCATCGATGGTATCGAGTTGCTCGCGATGGTTCTCTATGAAGGGCTTTGCCCACCGTTTGACAAACGGCACATGACGCAACAGGTTCATGGCTCGGAAGGCAAGTCCTTTGCGGTAGCCAACGATGAAGAACCAAAGGCCAAGCAGGCAGAAGGCTCCTGCTGACATGAGGACGATGCCCATGAAGAAGTTGATGGGTTGGGTGAGGATGTAGAGGAGGATGGAGAGCAACCAGAACCAGAAGTGGCTGAACATGTGGGTCATCGTGTGAAGAATGACGGACGATGATGCCCGCTCGGTGCCAATCTTCGGAGCCAGTTCCATGATGCGGTAGGGCTCTCCTCCCATGAGTCCTCCCGGCGTTGCATAGTTGAGGGCAAACCCGCTAATCGTGATTTTGTAGAGCCACCAAAAAGGAACGGCCCCCTTCTGTCCCTCCAACTGGGGGGAGGTTTTAGAGGTAAGAGGTAAGTCGCAAGAGGTAAGAGAATAGTCTTTCTCCGAGTCATTAGCCTCCCCTATTTGGGGGAGGTTGGAGGGGGCTCTTTCTTCGGAGGGGTCGGGGATGAGGCTGCTCTTTATTATCAGATACCACGCCGCCGTATTGAATAGATAGAGGAACGCCCAGAGGGCCACGACGGCAAAGAACCAATAGCCGGCATGACGTAGGCCCCTCCACACTTCTGCGAAGTCGAGCTGGGTGACCATAACGATTAACACGACAACACCAATACCGAGGAAGACGTTTTGATAGCGGTCTCTCTTGCTACGGCTCGCCGTGTTTTCCTTATTGTTTCCCATGTGGGCAGCTGGCGGTTATTCGTTGTTTTCTTCGGGATTCTCCGAACGTTTCTTGGGAATGGCAAATCTCACCTTCTCGCTCTCATCGCGTTTCTCGTGGTAGAGCTTGGGAAGCGGATGGGCGAACGGCTCATCGTAGTTGATGCGGTTGCGGCAGGCGTCGATGGCGGTGTAGATGGCCTGTCGGAAAGCGTTTTCGTCAACCACGTTCTTGCCAGCGATGTTGAATTGTGCAGTGTCGCCCGACTCGGTGCAGACGATGGGAAGACCGGCATAAAAACCGTAGTCGCCGCCTGTGGAGAGGGTTTTCAGTGGAGTAACACCCTGATCGTGATACATAGCCAGCACGGCATCGAAGGCATTGTATTTCTCGGTGCCGAAGAAGTCGTCGGCAGGGAAAGGACCGAAGGCCTGCACACCATTCTCGGCCATCTGTTTGATGGCGGGAGCAATGATTTCCTTCTCCTCTGCTCCATCGGCGTTGGGATTCAAGGCCAGCACGGCAATGCGTGGGTTGGAGATGCGGAAATCGCGTTTCAACGTCTGGTGGAGGGTGGCGATTTTCTTCACGAGGTTGTCGTGTGTGATGGCGTTGGCAACGTCTTTGATGGAAAGGTCGTCGGTAGCCAATGCAATGCGCATCTTCTCACTCATGATCAAGCAGAGGCAATTGTCTTGTGCTTTCAGGGCGTTGGCGATGAAGCTCTTCTGTCCGGAGAAACGAGCCTGTTCGTTCTTGTCGAGCGGAGCCACCACCAACGTGTCGAAGGCTTCTTGCTGGGCATCGTTCAGGGCACGTTGCAGGGCTTTGACGCCAGCCTCTGCCGACTCCTTGGTGGGTGTTCCCAGTTCCACTTTCACCTCCTCGTCGAAGCAGGTGAGCAGGTTGATGCGTCCGTCGCGCACATCCTCAGCATGACTGATGATGCTGAAGTTGGCCTCGATGTCGAGAGCTTTGCGGTGGTAAGCGGCAATCTTCGGAGAGCCGTAGATGATGGGCGTGCAAAGTTCGAGCATCTCGGGGATGGCAAAGGTTTTAAAAATCAGTTCGTATCCGATACCATTTGTATCGCCTTGCGTGATGGCCACGCGGATTTTTTTGTCTTCCATATATGTAAAATTAAAAAAATCAAAAATTATAAAGTTAAAAAACTTTGGAGTTCAGGAGTTAAAGCAATTTACAATTGGACGATTTACAATTTACAATTGATTTGCCGATTTAGCTATTTCTTCCCCCCCTCGCCCTTTGGAGAGGGGTCGGGGGTGAGGCCTCTCTTCGTGTTCAGCAATCCGCAGGCGGCATAGATATCCTGTCCACGACTGGCGCGGATGGTGGTGAAGATGCCGTGTTGTGTCAGATAGTCGCGGAAACGCTGCATAGTATCCTCGTCGGCTCCATGAAGGTCCACATTGGGAATCTGGTGGAAGCGGATGAGGTTGATGCGGCAGTCGAGTCCTTTGAGCAGTCGGATGAGTTCGCGAGCATGCGTGGTGGAGTCGTTGACGCCGCCAAACACGATGTATTCGAACGAGAGTCGACGCTGGTGGGCGAAGTCGTATTGCCGCAGGAGTTCCACCACATCCTCGATGGGCATCGCCCGGTTGGCAGGCATGAGCATCGAACGTTGCTCGGTGATAGGCGAGTGGAGACTGATGGCCACATGGCACTCGCTCTCCTCGATGAACCGCTTCAGTTTCCCTTTCACACCCACCGAACTGACCGTGATGCGCCGGGGACTCCAAGCGAATCCCCAATCGGCTGTGAGGGCTTCTGTGGCGCGTAGTACAGCATCGAGGTTGTCCATTGGCTCACCCTGTCCCATGAAAACGATGTTGGTCAATCGGTCGCGCTCGGGAAGAGAGTGTATTTGGTTGAGGATGTCGGCTACCGTGAGGTTTCCCTGGAAGCCTTGTTTTCCCGTCTGGCAGAACAGACAATTCATCTTGCATCCCACTTGGCACGATACGCATAGCGTGGCGCGGTCGTCATCAGGGATGAAAACGGTTTCGACGAAATGGGTGTTGGGTGTTGGTTGTTGGGTGTTGGCGGGAAATAGATACTTGATGGTTCCATCGGCTGAATATTGTGCATCGACGGGATCTGCACACCCAATCTCGTACTCCTCGGCGAGTCGTTGACGGTTCTGTTTGGAGATGTTCGTCATTTCGTCAATCGAACGGACATGCTGCCCATAAATCCATTTCGCCATCTGTCCACCAGTGAAGGCGGGCATACCCAATTGGCGGGCCACTTCGCGCAGCTCGTCGAGCGAAAGTCCTAAAAGTTGCTTCTTCGCGTTGTCCATTCGTGGAGAATTACGATTTCAACATGCAAAGTTAAAGAAAAAAAATGAGAAACCGAAAAATGGTGTAAAGATATTTGTCAATCGGAAAAACTTTTGTATATTTGCAACTAATTATACGATGCTTCGTGCATACGTTTCACGATGACTGAAAGATATGAGACAGATTATAGATTGCTTCTTGTCGGATGTTGACAAGGTTGTTGCCGACCAGGTGGCCGAACAACTGCAGGAAGACAAGTTGGTGCAGAATATAAACCAAGTGGCATTGGGAGCGCTGATGCCAACCGATGCTTTGCGCAATGTTGCCAAGCTTCTGGATAGCGAATATGCTTTGTTGTGCCTGAAGGACGTGCCGTTGAAGATTGGCGCTCGGGCGCTGGAACGCATGGTGCGTGTGGCTGAGGAAACGAATGCCGCGATGGTGTATGCCGACCGATGGGAGGTGAGGGGTGAGGAGACTCGCCGTCATCCCGTCATCGACTATCAACTGGGTTCCATTCGCGACGATTTCGATTTCGGTTCGTTGTGGCTCGTTAGGGGTAGCATGCTGAAGGATTGGGCGTCGGAGGCAACTGACGACTATCGTTTCGCAGCCCTCTATGACTTGCGGCTCTACCTGAGTAGGCGAGGCGAGTTGGTGCATCTGCACGAGTTCCTCTATACCGAACAGGAACGCGATTTGCGACGGAGTGGAGAGCGGCAGTTCGACTATGTGAACCCTCGCAATCGGGAGGTGCAGATTGAGATGGAACGCGTTGCCACCCGACATCTGGCGGCCATCGGAGCATTGGTGGACACGAGTGAACGCGAGGCCATTGATTTCCACGAACAGGAGTTTGCGGTGGAAGCTTCGGTAGTGATTCCCGTCTTCAACCGAGCAAAGACCATTGCCGACGCGGTGAAGAGTGCTTTGGGTCAGAAGACGACCTTTCCCTTCAATGTGATTGTGGTGGACAACCATTCCACCGACGGCACGACCACGATTCTCCAAGAGTTGCAAGAGGAGAGGGGCGAGAAGCAGGAAACGGGCGGACAACTGGTGCACATCATCCCCGAGCGAACCGATTTGGGCATTGGTGGTTGTTGGAACGAAGCCGTTGGAAGCGAGCATTGCGGACGTTTTGCCGTCCAGTTGGATAGCGACGACCTCTATTCATCGCCGCGCACCTTGCAAACCATCGTCGAGGCGTTCTATAGTCAGAAGGCAGCGATGGTGATTGGCAGCTACCGCATGTGCGACTTTGAACTCAACACGTTGCCCCCGGGATTGATTGACCACGCTGAGTGGACCGACGAGAACGGACCTAATAACGCATTGCGTATCAATGGATTGGGCGCGCCTCGTGCATTCTTCACTCCATTGCTGCGTGAGACTCCTTTCCCGAATACGAGTTATGGAGAAGACTATGCCCTGGGGTTGACTTTCTCACGTCATTGGCGCATCGGACGCATCTTCAGCGAGCTGTATCTGTGTCGCCGATGGGGTGGCAACTCCGATGCCGACCTGTCGATAGAGAAGGTGAATGCCAACAACGAATACAAGGATCAGTTGCGCACTATGGAGATACAAGCTCGTCAACGTCAGGTGAGACACGGCGACGGATTGGTGCGTTTCTTCGACCGCCAGATGGAGAAGTGGCCGTTGGCTCGAAAGAACTATCGCGACCTACGTCAGGCGAAGACACGCGAATTGGCGTGTGGCGACAATGTGGTGCGCGTTCAATGGAACCCGGCCCGAATGGTGTCGACGGGTGCGAAAATCGACAAGCAATCCATTGCCGAGCGCCCGTGTTTCCTCTGTTCGCGCAACCGACCGAAAGAGCAGATAGCAAAACGATTCGACGACCGCATGGAACTCTTGATGAACCCGTATCCCATCCTCCCTGTGCACTTCACGATTCCGTTGCTCCGACATCGGCCGCAACAGATAAAAGGCAACTACGAGGAGATTCATCGGTTGCTGGAGGTCTATCCCGAGATGATGGTGTTCTACAACGGCCCGCGTTGTGGTGCATCGGCTCCCGACCACGGTCATCTGCAGGCAGGCACGCGGGGTGTGCTTCCGTTGCAACAAGCATGGGCGCGGTTGAGTAGGAACCTGGAGGTCGTCTGTGGGTTGGAGGAAGAGGAGAACATCTCGTTGATGACCGACTTCATCAGTCCTGCCTTTGTCATTCGTAGCAAGAGTGGAGAGGGTGACGCCCGGTTGTTCAATTCGCTCTGTCAGGCGATGGAGCAGGTGCAACGCTCCCAATCCATCATTGCGGAGGGTGAGGAACCCATGATGAACATCGTTGCTTGGCGGCAGGGAGACCAATATATTTCTGTTTTGTTCCCACGTAGAAAGCATCGTCCCGATTGTTATTTCGCCGAGGGCGAGGAGCAGTTGTTAATAAGTCCGGGCGCGTTGGATATGTCGGGACTTGTCATCACGCCGCGTCAGCAGGATTTCGAGAATCTGACGGCAGAGAAAACCGAAGAAATCATGGCCGAATGCAGTATGGAGGTGGAGGATATGAGACGGATGGCCGAGGTGCTGAAATGTCCGTACACCATTCCTCAACCCTCGTCGACCATCTCGGAGCAACCCACGGTGACGGTGGGAATCGTGAGTGGCGAGCACATCCGTTTCTCCCTCAACAAACCTTATCTTGCGAAAGGAGTCGAGATGGTGGGCGAGCAAGAGGTGGAGTTCTACGAAGGTGGCATTCTATGGAACGGCAACCAATATCGCGAGTTGAGTTTCATTCCCACCTCGCCAGCGGCTTCGTTCTCGCTCGAGGATGTCGTGATTGGCGTGAACTTCCATTGGGAGCGCAAGGAGACTCAGACGTTCCGCGGTACGTTGAAACTCGTTGTCGAGGCCGACAAGATATGTGCCATCAACGAACTGCCCATCGAGCAATATCTGGAGAGTGTCATATCGAGTGAGATGAGTGCTACTTCGTCGCTCGAACTGCTGAAGGCTCATGCCGTTGTCTCGCGTTCGTGGTTGTTGGCTCAAATGGAGCGGAGGAACAAGAAACTGGAGAACGGCGGCGAGAACAATTTCTTCTCGTTCATCAAAAAGGACGACGAGTTGATTCGTTGGTACGACCGCGAGGACCACACCATCTTCGACGTCTGTGCCGACGACCATTGCCAGCGCTATCAGGGTATCACACGTGCCGCCAATCCTCATGTAGCCGAAGCTGTGAAAGCCACGAGTGGACAGGTGCTCATGTCGGAAGGACAGATTTGTGATGCTCGTTTCGCAAAGTGTTGTGGTGGTCGAACGGAGGAGTATCAGTATTGTTGGGACGACACGCCGAAACCTTATCTGATTTCGGTGGCGTGCCCTTATTGCGACACCAACAACAAGCGTGTGATTCGCCAGATATTGAACGACTATGACCAAGAGACGCACGACTTCTATGAATGGACGGTGGAATACACAGCCGACGAATTGTCGCGTCTGGTCAATGAGAAGATGAAGATCAATCTCGGTCGCATCGTGGCTCTGGAACCCTTGGAGCGTGGCAAGAGCGGACGTATCTGGAAACTCCGTTTGCATGGAGTGGGGGGCGACGTCAACCAGTTCACCATCGGAAAGGAATTGGAGATTCGCCGCGTGCTCAGCGATAGTCATCTGAAGAGTAGCGCCTTCGATGTGGAGGCGAAAGACCTTGACGCCGAGGGATTGCCCACTCGCTTCGTGCTTCACGGAAAAGGTTGGGGGCACGGAGTCGGCTTGTGCCAGATTGGTGCCGCTGTGATGGGCGATGAGGGAAAAGAATATGAGGAAATATTGAAACACTATTATAAAAATGCAGACATCAAAAAACTCTACTAAAGGTTCTCCGTGGGGATGGGTGCCAACCCTCTATTTCGCGGAAGGATTACCTTATGTTGCTGTGATGACCATCTCGTTGGTTTTGTACAAGCAATTGGGATTGTCGAACGCGGAAATCACTTTCTACACGTCGTGGCTCTATCTGCCTTGGGTCATCAAACCCCTGTGGAGTCCGTTCATCGACCTCATCAAAACCAAACGTTGGTGGATTCGTATGATGCAACTACTCATCGGAGCGGCTTTCGGAGGTGTGGCCTTCACCATCCCAACCAACTTCTGGTTGCAAGGCACGTTGTTCTTCTTCTGGGTGATGGCGTTCTCGAGTGCTACCCACGACATTGCCGCCGATGGTTTTTACATGTTGGGCCTCGATGAACATAACCAAGCGTGGTTCGTGGGCATTCGTTCCACTTTCTACCGTTTGGCCACCATCTTCGGTCAGGGCATCTTGGTGATGATTGCCGGCAATCTGCAAGTGCTCTACCGCAATAGCATCGCCTATTCATGGAGTTTGATGTTCTATGGCGTCACGGGATTGTTCATCGCCATGTGGCTTTGGCATAGTTATATCCTCCCACGCCCGAAGGAAGATGCTCCTCGCGACGATGTGAATGCTTCGACCATCTGGAGTGAGTTTGTGCATACGATAGTCACATTCTTCCAAAAACCGCAAGTGGTGGTCGGCATCCTCTTCATGTTGCTCTATCGCATGCCAGAAGGATTGCTGGCCAAAGTATCTGCATTGTTCCTGATTGATGCCTCCCATAATGGTGGCTTGGGTCTCTCACCCCAGGAATACGGGTTGGTACAAGGAACCGTAGGTGTCGTGGGTTTGACGCTGGGTGGTATCTTGGGAGGCATTTGTGCGGGGCGCGATGGATTGAAACGTTGGTTGTGGCCGATGGTTTGTGCTATCACATTGCCCGACCTTGTGTATGTGTATATGAGTTATGCGTTGCCTGATAGTTTGTTTGTGGTGAACGTTTGTGTCTTCATCGAGCAATTCGGTTATGGCTTCGGTTTCACGGCTTATATGCTCTACCTTATTCTATACAGCCAAGGTGATTTCAAGACCTCGCACTATGCTCTCTGCACGGCCTTCATGGCCCTCTCGATGATGATTCCAGGTCTTTTTGCAGGCGCATTGCAGGAAGCCGTAGGTTATCGTTCGTTCTTCATCATCGTGATGGCTTGCTGTGCCGTAACCTTCATCGTAACTTCGTTCTTGAAGATAGATCCTGAGTTCGGCAAGAAAAAAGTGGAAGAGGAACCAGCAGAGTGATAACGAAGACATAACAGGAAATAAAAAAACGGGCGGAGCATCAGATGTGCTTCGCCCGTTCTTGATGTTCAGAAGCCGATGCGAGGTTTGGGAGTCGGAACTTCGATGGCTTCGATATCAGCCAATGTGATGGTCAAGATGTGTTGTTGATCCATCTTGCGAGCTCGGACACAACGGCGTGCGTGGTTCACATAGATGCGTTCCAGCTGGTTGGCCACGAAACGAGCATTTCCCCAAGTCATCGGGTCGCGATTGGTGAATGCGAGTTCCAACAACGACTTGTACTTGTTCCATGCGGATCGTGTAAAATGGTAGTTGAACTCCTTGATGCGTCGGCGGGTGATCTCGAGCAGTTCATCGATGGTGAAATCGGGAAAGTCGAACTTATTGGGGAATCGCGATTGCAACCCTGGGTTGAGGTCGATGAGTTGTCCCATTTCCTTCTTGTATCCGCAGAGGATGATGGCGATGTCGCGTTCTTTCTCGTTGGCGAGGATGTCCATCAGCTGGGGAATGACCAACTTGCCAGGGTCGTTCTTGTTGTCGCCATTCAGAAGATAGGCCTCGTCAATCATCAGCACACCACCCTGTGCCATTCTCACCACTTCTCTAACCACGCGTTCCTCATCACCCCAGTTGGAACCGATGAAGGTGTTGCGGCTCGTGACCACCACGTGGCCTTTGCTCAATACACCTGCTTCGCGAAGCAACGAACCGTAGATCTTGCAGAGGGTGGTCTTACCTGTCCCAGGTCGCCCTGTGAAGATGCCGTGAAGTGAGATGACATGCAATTTCCCTTCGGGCGCCAGATGTTGTTTCATCTGGTTGTATTGCGTCAGTTGCACCATCTCGTCGATGCGGTTTTTGATGTCCTTGCATCCCACAAGGTTGTCGAGTTCTTCGCGTGGATTCTTGATGGGACGCAGAATCTCAACGCGGATGGTGTTGTTGGGATTCATCCACACTTGACCATCGGGTAGTTCGATATCATCATCATCATCCGAGTCGTCGTCATCATCCAATCTCTCATCGCCGTCTGGATCATTATCCAACTCGAAGTCATCATCGTCTTCATCCAACTCGAGGTCTTCATCGTCCAACTCGAAACCGTCATCTTCATCATCCTCGTTGATGTCATCCGATTTGACTAATTTGTCGAGCTGTTTCTGGAACTCCAAGTCGGCTGTGATGGCGCCATTGCACTTTTTGTCAATGAAGGCTCTGACCCATTTTGCACTTGCCATTGTCCAGTTCTCGTTCACAGGGAGGAGGGGTTCGAAATCATCCTTCACCTCGTCGATGACGGTGATGTTCATCTCCTGCCATTTCTTCAGCATATCCTCCTTGTTGAGAATGGAGGTGTGCAAAAGGACCACACCCCACAGCTGAGGTTGTTCAAGACCTGTCTCGTTGATGGTTTCCCGAAACTCCTGCATGGCCTTGTGCAAGGCTGTGACAGGACTTGGGCGATGTGCGTTTTCAGAGAAATAGTAAGGACCATGCTTGCCAATGTTGTCTTCATCGGCCAGTTCGATGAAGCTTGATTTGAAGTCGTCGAGCAGTACGACAACCACTTCTTTAGAATTAGAGTAAGTGTAAACTAAGTTGTTCCGGAGCAATGGGTAGAACCCATTAATGCAAGTTGAGAAGATGCGGGGGCGATTGCCTTTCTGGGTAAGAAAGTCCATGATTGAGTTTGCTTTTTGATGTTGGAAATCCTTAATCATAATCTTGTTTCATGTGTGTTTTGAAAATGTAAAAGCATAAGAAAATGACGGGAATGCTCTTTGAGGAGAAGAGCGCAAGAGTCTATTGGGCAATGCCGCAGCTGTTGCCCGTTGGTATCATAGAGAATGTTCCTTAGAAGTCACTCTATCACATCATAAAACCTGTGTGTGTCAATAAGTCAAAGAACACCCTAACGGTAGTCGTTTCAGTCGTGAGGCGACCATACGCGATGGGCCTCCCAATAGCTAGGAGCGCTATAATAGTAACTGAGTCGCTCGGCGACTGACATGACGTAGGGTGGTTGCTCTCATAGTTCTGTGAATGTGATAGTTACTTGATTAATTTTTCGGATTAATTCTGTTCTGCAAAGATATGAAAAAGTTCATATTCCCTCCAAATATTTATCGCATATTTTTTCGGTTTTAACATTTGCCGTCATTCTTGGGTTCGAACGCGGCTGGAGGTGGACGGGGTACACATTATTATATATAGGATAAAATTCTTTCCCGTCGTTTTGTCGTTTGGTCTTTTTGTTGTATCTTTGCCTTGAAAAAATGAAAGACAAGTTATGAAACCATACAAGAAAAACATAATGACGACCCTCCTTTGCGGTTTGTTGGCTTTGTTGCCTATGAGTGGCGTTGCGCAGGAAAAATCTTTCGGACGCGAATACATCAAGATGGCTGCAGATACAACTCGTCCGCTTGTGTCGAAACGTCCACCTGTGGAGCAACGTTTGTTTCGTTCGGAAGCAGTTGAACGGAAGATCAAGGAGGTGAAGAAGTTGCTGAAAGACAATCCCAAGTTGGCTTGGATGTTCGAGAACTGTTTCCCGAACACGTTGGAGACTACCGTTCATTATCGCCAGACGGCTGATGGTGATGATGACACGTTCGTCTATACAGGCGACATTGCCGCCATGTGGTTGCGCGATTCAGGAGCCCAAGTATGGCCCTATGTGCGTTTTGCCAACGATGACGAACCTTTGCGGAAGATGCTTCGTGGGGTCATCCGACGACAGTTCAAGAGCATCAACATCGACCCTTATGCCAACGCGTTCAACGATGGGCCGACAGGAGGGGATTGGCAGAGCGACCTGACGGCAATGAAACCTGAGTTGCATGAGCGGAAATACGAGATTGACTCGGATTGCTATCCCATT
Source organism: Prevotella sp. (assembly GCA_017557405.1). Lineage (GTDB taxonomy): Bacteria > Bacteroidota > Bacteroidia > Bacteroidales > Bacteroidaceae > Prevotella. The sequence goes on along the minus strand of JAFYYV010000005.1, from coordinate 10,851 downwards.
CGTCTGGCTTATGAATATTGGCGTGTGACGGGCGATGCAAGCATCTTTGACGAGGTGTGGATTTCGGCCATTGACAACATCTTGAAGGTTTTCCGCGAACAACAACGCAAGACGGACATAGGTTCTTATCGATTCCAACGTCGCACGGAGCGAGCATTCGATACGGTGGGGTGGGATGGATTTGGTGCTCCTGTGCGACCTGTGGGGTTGATAGCCTCGATGTTTCGCCCGAGTGATGACGCTACCGTCTTGCCGTTCCTGGTTCCATCCAACTTCATGGCTGTCACCTCATTGCGCAAAGCGGCTGAGATTCTGGAGAAAGTGAACAAAGATGAAGTTCGCGCCAACCGATGCAAGGAACTTGCCGACGAGGTTGCAGAAGCCTTGAAGAAACATGCGGTGGTGGAGCATCCGAAATATGGGAAGATCTATGCTTACGAGGTTGACGGCTTTGGCGGGCGTTTGTTGATGGACGATGCCAACGTGCCCTCGTTGTTGGCGATGGGCTATTTGGGAGATGTTCCGATGGACGATCCCATCTATCAGAATACCCGTCGTTTCGTGTGGAGCGAGGACAATCCCACTTTCTTCCGCGGACGTGCTGGCGAAGGCATTGGAGGCCCTCACATCGGCTACAATATGCCTTGGCCGATGAGCATCATGATGCGTGCGTTCACCTCGCAAGATGATGCCGAGACGGCCCGGTTGATCAAGATGTTGGTTGATACTGATGGTGGAACGGGTTTCATTCACGAGTCGTTCCACAAAGATGATGCCACACACTACACGCGTGCGTGGTTTGCCTGGCAGAATACGCTCTTCGGCGAACTCATCCTGAAGCTTGTGGATGAAAAGAAATGGGCGGTGTTGGGTGTCAATCGATGAATCGGCATGTGAGACCGTCATATTCATCGGTTCGCCTATCTCGCAAGAAAGGCCACCAACGTCGCACCTGTTCGCAACGCTCCAAATCGATGGTCACCACCTGGTTGACCTCTTCGTCGATGGGAGCCCTGTAGAGGAATTCGCCTTGAGGACCGACCACCATCGATGAACCCCAGAATGCGATTCCGTTGGTTTGTCCTGAAGGGTCGGGTTCGTGTCCCGTGCGGTTCACCGTGATGACAGGCAATCCGTTTGCCACCGCATGACCGCGCTGGACGGTTGTCCAAGCCTCTCGTTGCCGTTCTTGTTCATCAGGCGTGTCGCTCGATTCGTAGCCGATGGCTGTGGGATAGATGAGCATCTCGGCACCTTGCAGGGCCATCAGCCTTGCTGCTTCGGGATACCATTGATCCCAACAGACAAGAACTCCCAATCGGCCAACGCTGGTGTTGATGGGATGGAAACCCAAGTCGCCAGGTGTGAAATAGAATTTTTCGTAGTAGGCAGGGTCATCAGGAATGTGCATCTTGCGGTAACAGCCGGCAATAGAGCCGTCTTTTTCCATCACCACAGCCGTGTTGTGATACAAACCCGGAGCACGACGTTCGAAGAGCGAGGTGACAATTACAACACCCAACTCCTTTGCCAACGCACCATAAAACTCGGTGGAAGGCCCAGGAATCGGTTCGGCTTGGTCAAAGAGGTCCACATTTTCCGTCTGGCAGAAATAAAGACCATTGTGCAATTCCTGCAACACCACGAGCTCGGCACCTTTGGCCACCAAACTCTTGATGGAGTCAGCCAGCCGACGGCGGTTGTCGTTGCGGTCGGCGGTGTTGCTTTGTTGTACTATTCCAACTTTCAGTTGCTTCATCTTGTTATGAAAGCCCCCTCCATCCTCCCCCCGTAGGGGAGGTTTGGGAAGCCGCTTTTGTTATTTGTTTTTTAATTCTCCCCTTCCTACTTGGGGAGGGGTTGGGGGTGAGGCTTCAATCTTCCTCCTCCTCGATTTCCTCGTTTTTCTTCTTGCTCTTTTTTCCACCCAGTATCCAACTGAGGACAGCAGCACCCAGCGTGCGCTCCACTCCTGCTTTGGTGGTGGGTATACCAGTCTTGCGCGAGAACTTGCGCTTGATGGCCGAAATGCCGTATTCGTTCTTGATATACCACCAAAGATCTTTCTTCTTTCTTCTAGCCATTTCTTTGCGGTTTAAGGGTTTATGATGGCAAAGATACAAATATTTTTGACAAATGTATAAAAAAAGTTCGGTTTATTTTGTAATTTGTGAAATTTACTTTATCTTTGCCCTATCGAAATACCAAAAAGGAAAAATATGATGAAACAGTTTAAGTTTTATGTTTTAGCAATGGTTGCCGCTGTGCTGTTCTCAGCGTGTGGCACTACGCGTACCGTTCCTCTGACGGGGCGCAAACAGAATTTGATGATCAGCGACCAGGAGGTGTTGAGCCTTAGTTCGCAAGAGTACACGAAGTACATGCAGAGTGCCAAGAAGTCCACCAATGCCACGAATACCGCTATGGTTCAACGTGTCGGACAGAAGTTGGCCAATGCCGTACAGACCTTCCTGACCAACAACGGTTATGCAAACGAGATTCAGAACTATGCTTGGGAATTCAATCTCGTGCAGGATCAGAACGTGAACGCTTTCTGTATGCCTGGTGGAAAGATTGTGGTTTACGAGGGCTTGCTGCCCATCACCCAGAACGAAGCATCGTTGGCTGTGGTGCTCGGACATGAAATCGCCCACGCCGTAGCCAGCCATTCAGCAGAGCAGATGTCGAAGCAGATCAAGCAGCAGTATGGCCTTCAGATAGGCTCAGCCGTAGCTGGAGCTCTTGGAATGGGCACAAATACGATGAGCATCGCACAGGTCGTAGCACAGTATGGCCTTCAGTTCCGCAACCTGAAGTACTCGCGCGATCATGAAACAGAGGCCGACCGCATGGGATTGATCTTTGCAGCAATGGCCGGATACGACCCCAATGTGGCCATACCGTTCTGGCAGCGCATGGCGTCGGCAGGTGGAAGCAACACAGCAGAGTTCCTCAGCGACCACCCGAGCGATGCAACTCGCATCAGCAACATCCAAAGCAAATTCCTGCCCGAGGCCTTGAAGTACTACACGCCGCCCGTGACCACCACAACGACCACTTCAACGGCGAAGAAGACAACCGCCAAGAAGACCACTACGGCCAAGAAGACCACTACGGCGAAGAAAACAACCGCCAAGAAGACGACAACCAAAAAGAGATAACTCTTCTTGTCGAAACAATTGCATAAGCAAACAATACGGACCATCCCTTCGGTGGTCCGTTATTGTTAAAGCCTCACCACCAACCTGCATCCCGAGCAAAGCTCGCCCATTTCTTTCCCCGCTTCGCGACAGCGACCGATGGTTCTTTCATCCTTCATCCTTCATCATCATTTGGTTAATAATAGTTTTAGTTACTCTCTAGTTTAGAGGTGAGAGGTGAGAGGTAAGTGGTAAGAGATTAGCCATTTGCCCGGGATTTTTGGCTTTACTCGTTCATCCGCCTCCTTTCTCTGTGTCCTCTTTTGGTTAATAGATTAGTTTTTTAGTTTTTAATTTTTTAATTGTTTAATTTTTTAATTGTTCGAAGGAACTTCAGACATCAACCTGCGCGCTTGGCTAATACTCTTTGCTTTTCCCTTCGGCCAGCGACCGTTGGTTCATCCTTCATCTTTCATCCCTCATCCATTTTTTACACTACAAAGGTAGTGAAAAAAAATCAATCCTCCAAATTTCATGGTAAAAAATCTTTACACTTTTCAGAGACCACAAATGACACGCTCAAAGCTATACAATGAGCAGGTCAAAGCTATGGAATGACACGGGCAAAGATGCACTTGACCAAGCCATTTTTCATTTTTCATTTTTCATTTAGGCCACAGGACGCTGTAAGAGCACACTGACTTCGTCGAAACTGCTCACGCTCGACATAACTGATGCAAGCATCGTTCTGTTCTCACTTACTCGCAGTTTTGTGATACTCACTGACTATGTGAACTTGTGACAGTAGGTAGGGTGCCAACATGCAAAAGGGCCCCCCTAACCGATAGGTTATTATAATATATTTATATATTATAATAAAATTATTACTATTACACTTTGTTATTATTTACTACTTAATCCATTCAATCTAAAACCCCATTGGAAATGCTCGACATATTGATTGTCACATATTCACGTTTTCACGAATTCCACCTTTGAGTTCTGATTTTGTTGAAAAATTTTACCATCTCATTTTGAGATGTCAAAAATATTTTGTACTTTTGTCACTGAAAGTGGCGATGATATAGAGAACCTAAACAATAACAACATGAAGAAACTAGCTAAATGGCTCTTCCTATTCGTGGGAATGATTATATTGTTTTCTTGTAATAAAGCACAGCAAGCGAAGCCAGAAAACTTCGATGAGAAGCCTGCGGTTGAGCAAGTGGAATATGTGCCCGCGCGCGATACGATAGCAGCTCCTGTGGAAGAAAAAGCGGCTCCAGAGGTGTCTCCCAAAAAGGGGAAGAATACCCCTTCAAGTTCTTCGTATTCTCCACGCTCGGAGAAGTCGAGGGAGTATGACAATATGCGAGGGTTTGACCCTGCTTCGGAGGACGATATGGATGATAACGGGATGAGCCGATATATGGAGAATAATGATGATGAAGGGTGGGATTAGCCATTGCGACTGCAATGGCTAAAGATAGTGCCCCCGCTGGAACTCAGAAAGTTACATTTATCAACGAGAGCGGACTTGTAGTAAAAACCACCTCCCTGATTCAGGGCGCAGGTTCTAACTTCAAGACAGGCACTGCACCGATTCGGTGCACTGCTTCTAACTTCAAGACAAGCACCGTCGTGATTCACGACACTGCCTATGAAACTCGAGCCATCTTCATCAACGAGAGTGGGTTGTATACAAAAAAAGGTCACCGCAGAAATGACCATTTTTGCACTTAGAATGCGGTTTTTGCAAACTTTTGCGAACTGAATACAGGTTTTGCGAACCAACTTTTTAACTTTTGCAAACCGTGAATATAATTGCAAACTATTGAGAACGGATTTTCTTGCAAGGTCTCTTTTTTTTGTTTATCTTTGCAGTATGATTGAGACAATGACCATATTGACCGACCGCGAATGGTTCCTAGTGATCATAGGAATTGTGATTTACGCTTTGCTGTTTGTGCTCACCGTGCAGAACAGCCGCCGCAAAGTACTTGACTTGCAAGAACGTTTAAATAAGGTTCGCGTGATGCAGGAGGAGCAGCAGGCTTCGAGTAAGGAGGGAATTGAGCAGAACAGAAGGAAGATTGCCGAACTGGAAGGCTTGATTCGAAAGCTGGGTGATGAGAATTCCGTGTTGAAACTGGAACTGGAGGAGAAGAAGACAAGGCTCGACTATGCCAACCGAATGGCGGAGATTGAGACCGAGAAACGCAATCAAGCCGAAACGGTGATCTTCGGGAGCGACATCTATCTGCGCATCAAACGCCTGATGAACGAAGGAAGAAGCCTCGGTGATAGTGACTGGAATCAGCTGGAGCAAGTGGTGAACTCGGTTTACACAGGCTTCACGGAACGTCTCTACAACCTCTATCGCATGAGCGACCAGGACTATCGGGTGAGCTTGCTCACCAAGATACACATCCAGCCGAAGGACATCGCGACACTTACGGCCCACTCGAAGGAAAGCGTGGCTTCCACTCGGAGCCGACTCTACCAGAAGGTGTTTGGAGAAAAAGGGTCTTCAAAGGATTGGGACGATTTTGTCTTGACTCTGTAACATCGAGAAAATCAACTAGTTGGATTGCATTAAATAGAATAGAAACAATTAAAATTTTGGAAAATATGATTGATTATTTTGCACAACATCTTTGGCAGTTATGGGCTGTGGTATCGGTCCTTTGCCTGATTCTGGAGCTCACGGCAGGCGATTTCTTCATCATCTGCTTCTCCATTGGAGCTGTTTTCGCAGCTGTGTTTGCAGCATTTGGTGCTGGATTCTACGTCCAACTCAGCGTGTTCGCCCTGTTCACGTTGCTGAGTCTTTTCTTGGTTCGTCCGTTCGCATTGCGCTATCTGCATCGCAAAGACAAGAACCGTGTGAGTAATGCCGATGCGCTGATTGGAAGGCGCGGCCGTGTGGTAGAGGCTATCGAGGCAGGCGGTTTTGGCCGTGTGCAGATTGACGGCGACGTTTGGAAGGCTGTGGCAAAAGACGATGTGTCGGTTGCTGTGGGCAAGAACGTTCGAGTGGTCGATCGCGAAAGCATCATCATCACGGTGGAGGAAATCTAAGGAATAATAAACATTAATCATCAATAATTACAAACTTAAAACATTATCATTATGGACATTATGAGTTATGTATTGATTGCCATCGTCGTTTTGGTAATCATCTTCGCCAAGATGGCGTTGGTCATCATCCCGCAGAGCGAAACCAAGATCATTGAGCGTCTGGGTCGCTACTATGCAACGCTGAAGCCGGGTATCAACATCATCATCCCGTTCATCGACCGGGCAAAGGAGATTGTCGTGTTGCAGCGTGGCCGCTATGCCTATTCGAACACGATTGACCTTCGTGAGCAAGTGTACGACTTCGACCGCCAGAACGTGATTACGAAGGATAACATCCAGATGGAGATTAACGCCCTGCTGTATTTCCAGATTGTGGATCCCTTCAAGGCTGTGTATGAGATTTCGAACCTTCCCAACGCTATTGAGAAGCTCACGCAGACCACATTGCGTAACATCATCGGTGAGCTGGAACTCGACCAGACGCTGACTTCGCGTGACACCATCAACACCAAGCTGCGTGCCGTGCTCGACGATGCTACTGACAAGTGGGGTGTGAAGGTGAACCGTGTGGAGCTGCAGGACATCATCCCGCCATCGTCTGTGCTGAATGCGATGGAGAAGCAGATGCAGGCTGAGCGTAACAAGCGTGCTGCCATCTTGACTTCTGAGGGTGACAAGCAGTCGCAGATTCTGCAGTCGGAGGGTGAGAAGGCTGCCACCATCAACCGCGCTGAAGCCGTGAAGCAGCAGGAGATTCTGCATGCTGAGGGTGAGGCTCAGGCTCGCATCCGCAAGGCTGAAGCTGAAGCCAAGGCCATCGAACTGGTGACTGAGGCTGTGGGCAAGTCGAGCAATCCTGCCAACTACCTGCTGGCTCAGAAGTACATCTCGATGATGGAAGAACTGGCCCACAACCAGCAGACGAAGACCGTCTACCTGCCCTTCGAAGCCACCAACGTGATGGGTTCGTTGGCTGGTATCAAGGAACTGTTCAGAGGGGAATAATGAAGATGAAACATCTTTTTCACATCATTTCAGGCATGCTGTTGGTTCTCGGATTGACAGCATGTACTGAAAACTATTCGCGAGGAGAGAAAGTGGGAACCGTGATAGAGTTTGCTCAGTCGGGTCTCATTTGGGATTCATGGGATGGTCGTCTTAATCTGACGCAGACAGGTATGAACACCGCTGGCGAACCATTCACTTTCTCGCTTGATAACGATCGTAATGACCAAGACTCTTTGGTGAAGTTACTCTATCAGGCTCAGATAGAGGGATGGAAAATCAAAGTGAAGTATCATAAAGTGCAGGGCAAGAATTGGTTTGGAAACCGTGGCCGTTCCGATTATTTCGTTGATGATGTAACTATATTAGATCGTGATTTTGCCAATCCTCTGCGCAACGGTACTGCGCGCGAAGGACACGTTATTGATACCATTTATGTTGTCATCGATAAATCACAATTGAAGAATCGTTGATTACCTTCATTGTACTTCGATAAAAAAGACACCCGCTTTGAACAGAAGCGGGTGTCTTGGTTTATGTAGCAAAACTGATTCTCGTTATTGTTTCATAGCCTCTTGAATGTCAGCGAGTGTGAGTTCTGCCAGTTCTTCAGCAGTTGGGTTCTTTGTTTTTTCCAATCTGTTGGCTTGGCATTGAATGGCTTTCTCAAACAAGTTGCGCACATATCGGGCGTTTCCAAAGTTGCGATCTTTGTGTTCGACCACGTATTCCAATCGATTCTTCAGGTGAGAGGCGGCTTCTTGCGTGATGGTGTATTCGTTTTTCCTGAGGTACATTCGGAAGATTTGGTAGAGCTCTTCGGGATTGTAGTCGGGGAAGTTGATGTATCTGTTGAAGCGTGACTGGAGACCTGGGTTGGTGTCGATGAATTTCTTCATCTCGTTGGTGTATCCTGCCACGATGACAACCAGCCGATCGCGATCATCTTCCATACGTTTGAGGAGCGTTGCAACAGCTTCTGCACCATAGTCTTGCGAGCTTTGGCTTTGCGTGAGAGCATATGCTTCATCAATGAAGAGCACTCCGTTGAGAGCCGAATCGCAGAGGGCGTTCACGCGTGGAGCCGTCTGCCCGACATATTGCCCGATAAGTCCTGAGCGGTCGGTTTCAACAAGATGACCTTTCTTGAGCACTCCGAGATCCTTATATATGCGTGCTACGATGCGAGCAACAGTTGTCTTACCCGTTCCTGGACTTCCCGTGAACACGAGGTGAAGCGAAAGTTGGGGCGTTTTCAATCCTTTCTCTTTGCGCATCTGCTGCACTTTCACATAGTTGGCAAGCGAGCGTACTTCTTCTTTCACATTCTCGAGGCCTATGAGTTCATCGAGTTCTTGGTAGGGATCGCCCTCGATGGGTTTGTTCACGACAACGCTGTCTTTGTTGTCAATGCCCTCCTTGCGGTCTTCCTTGGAGAGGAATTTGTATTTTCGTCCTTGTTCGTCACCGCTATCATCGTCGGCTACGAGTTCCTTGTTGGTTTGTTCATCTTCGGTTGGAATAACCATCGTCATGATGCCTAGCAAAATGAAGATGGCAGATGCGCAAATGATGATGATGGTCAGTTGCTTACTGGTGAAGAAATTGTTGTTTCCTATCATTTTGTGTTATGTTTTTTGTCGTTTCCTTAGTTGAATGGCTATGTAGATAAGGATTGGGAGCAAATAGCACAGCAGGTCGAATGAATCGAATGTGCCGGGCAAAACGCCCCAAAGTTGAAGCACCTCTGAAGCCGCGCCCACGAGAGGGATGATGCTGGCGGCAATGATTTTCTGTTTAATGGTTTGCCGCTTCAGCAAGCTATCGATGAGCAACACGTAAGCAGCCGACCATAATCCGCCAGGAACACTATCTGTCAACAGGTGGGGTGGGTGGCAATAGTCGGTCAATGTGCGAGCAGCGTTGATGGCCGATGTGAACCCCAAGTTGTCGGCAATGTGGAACATCAGCAATGTCTGTGGGCGGAAAAGCAGATAGATGGCTCCACCAACCAACAGCAATGCAGCGCTGAGCGATTGTTCGTGTCTTGGTTTCATGCTTTCCTCGACATTCGTGTTTCCCGCTTGTAAGGACGGTCTTTGGTGTTTCGTGGCCACAAATATACAAATTTTCTTTGAAAAAACCGTCAACCCTTCAACTTTTCTTTGAATAATCCGACAACCATTCTTCTTTTTTCTGATTATTTCGTCAACAAAAGCACGAAGAATCTTGTAGCTCTCCGTTTTTTGCAAAATGCGGAAAATCAGAGTGTTACCGAAAAGCTGCGAATGCGAGCAAAGTGTCAGAAAAAAGTTGAATTAAATAACGGGTTTTTAAACATTTCTTACCAATTGACCTTGTTTTCCCAAAGATATGCTTTGACACGATGAAAGCATAGCTTTGAGGCGCTTAAAGCATAGCTTTTGTTCATCAAAAGCATAGCTTTCATTTTGTCATTTCAATAAAAATGCTTACCTTTGCGGTGTAACGAAAAATGTGATGCTTATGAACGTATGTATTGTAGCTGGTGCACGGCCGAATTTTGTAAAGGTGGCGCCTATTGTGCGTGCGATTGAAAATGCGCAAAAGCATGGGCGCGACATTAGTTTTGCGCTGGTTTATGCGGGTCGTGAAGACGATGCGACCTTAGAGGACTCGTTGTTCGAGGATTTGCAGATTGCGCGCCCAGGTGTGTTCTTGGGTGTGGATTGCGAGAATCTGAACGAGTTGACAGGTCAGGTAATGTCGGCTTTCGAGCATTATCTTCAGGCGAACAAGACGGATGTGGTCATCGTGGTTGATGATCTTGCTTCAACGATGGCTGCCGCTATTGTCACCAAAAAACAAGGTGTGACATTGGCTCATTTGGTGGCTGGAACGCGTAGCTTCGACATCAGTATGCCTAAGGAAATCAATCGGTTAGTCATCGATGGTTTAAGTGATTTATTATTCACGGCTGGTATGGGCGCGAGCAGCATTGCCACCCGCGAGGGAGCTGAATTGTCGAAGATTTACACGGTCGGCAACATCTTGATGGACACCTTGCGTTTCAATCTTGGTAGGTTGAAGGCTCCTTCCGATCTTGAGAGTTTGAAGGGGAAGAGTTATTTGGTGTTCACGTTGAATCGCAAGGCTTTGATGGCCGATGTGGAAAACCTTGAGCGAATGGTGAAGGCGATTGTTGACAATGCCAACGGAACGCTTGTGGTGGCTCCTTTGCGCGGACGTTCTGCCGAAGTGGTGGGAGAGATTGTGAAAAGGTTAGGCATTCCTTCTTCTTCTTTCATACTTCATGCGCCGCTGGGTTATCTGGAGTTTGGCTGGCTGACCGCTCATGCACTCGGAATCATCACCGATTCGGGCAATGTGGCCGAGGAGGCGACTTTCAACGGCGTTCCTTGCATCACGCTGAACAGTTATACGGAGCATATCGAGACGGTGAAAGTGGGCACGAACGTGCTTGTCGGCGAGGATGCTGAGCTGTTAGGAGAGATGGTGGGCAAGATGGTTCGAGGTGAATGGAAATCAAGTAGCCTGCCCGATCGTTGGGATGGCCGTTCTGCCGAGCGTATCGTGCAGATATTGATGGAGTTAGGAAAATTATAAAATTATAAAATTATAAAAT
>JAFYYV010000047.1 GCA_017557405.1 Prevotella sp. | reverse complement strand
GAGAATGGTGTGCACGTTTATTGTCGAAAGTTTGCCCTCATATAATCGATTTTGTAACAAATTTTCACAAGCTAGAGGCCTCAAAATTTGGAGGTTTCAAAATTTTTTTGTATCTTTGTATAGAAAATCAAATATATAATAATCTAAGATCATTCAATACATATAAAGAGATGAAAAGATTAATCACCATAGCGATAAGCCTGATTCTGGCAATATGTGTCAATGCTCAGTTGCAGGGGCTCCATATACTTGGCGGCGAGTTGAGCAACTCGGCTGCAACGTCGGTGGATGACATTGATGAGGTGTTGCCAAGAATGAAGGCGTTGGGGCTGAACACGGTGTTGGTACCTGTCTATTGGGAACTAATGGAACCTGTGGAGGGACAGATGGACTTTACTCTTGTTGATCGTACCATTGACGTGGCACGTGAGCAAGAATTGAAGATTGTGCCGCTCTGGTTTGGTGCCTGGAAGAACTCGATGTCATGCTATGCGCCCGCATGGTTCAAACGCGATGTGAAGCGATTCCCACGAGCTGTGACGGCAGAAAGAAAGCCGTTGGAGATAGCGTCATGCTTCAGCGACAACGTGTTGCAAGCCGACCTGAAGGCTTTCTCGGCATTGATGCGACATATTGCAGAAAAAGACCCACAGCGCGAGGTGGCCATCATGTTGCAGATAGAGAACGAGATTGGAATGTTAGAGTCGGCACGCGACCATTCTCCTTTGGCTGAAAAAGCATACAGGCAACCCGTTCCGCAAGCTCTGCTCAAGGCGCTTGGCATCAAAAAGCAAGGCACATGGAGTGAGGTGTTTGGCTCCGACGACTATGCCGACGAGAAGTTCATGGCGTGGCACTATGCCTGTTATGTGGAACATCTGGCAAAGGCCGCCCGTCAGATTCACGACATGCCCCTTTATGTGAATGCTGCAATGAACAGTCGTGGCCGCAAGCCTGGTGAATATCCGTCGGCTGGACCTCTGGCTCATCTCGCAGACATCTGGAAGGCTGGTGCTCCCACCATCGACATCCTTGCTCCAGACATCTATGACACCGGCTTTAAGTCGTGGGCCTCACAATACGCTATGCCGCTTAGGCCACAAAATGGCGTTAAGATAGAGAATCGTCTCTTCATCCCCGAAAGCCGCTGCTGTGAGAATAGCGGAGTGCGTGCCCTCTATGTCTTCGGTGAGCATCAAGCACTCGGATTCTCGCCATTTGCCATTGACCAAGCTTCGCCCAAAGAGACAGAATCAGTAACACAGGCGTATGCATTGCTGAAACAAATGGAAAAGGGTGATTTGTTAAATGGAAAATCGTCTTGGGGATTTCTTTTCGACCAGGAAGACCAAGAGCGGATCATCGATGATGAGGGCGTTGTAATGACCTGTCGGCACTATTTCACGTTGCCTTGGGATGCTCGTGCCACTGATGGCTCCGTGTGGCCAGAGGGTGGGGCAATGCTTGTCCGCTTGGGGAAATATGACTATCTGTTGGCAGGCAGTGGCGTTGTGATTGACTTCAAGACACGTACGGAGAAACAGCAGAGTGAGCAGAAGAAGTTGGGTGAAGACGGCTTTGCGGAAGCAGGTAATTCAACGTTCAATGTTCAACGTTCAACGTTCAATGGGAAACGCCTAGGACTTCTTTCCGTTGATGAAGTCGCCATCGACAATCGAGGTCGAATGCAATACCTTCGCCGTCACAATGGCGATCAAAGCCATCAAGGTCGTCATGCCCGTATCAGCGTAGGGGAATGGAAGATTCTGCACATCCAACTCTACGAATACGAATAGTGTTGGGGGGCGGTTTTCACTACTTTTGACCTTCGGTCGAAGATTTTCGCTATTTGCTCAAGGAAACTTCTCACGTTCGGAAAATTGCAAATAAATTTGCATTTCGCTCACTTAATCACTACCTTTGACCTTCGGTCGAAGATATGCGTAACTTTGGCTTCGCCGAAAGTAGGATGCACCGCGACAATGCGGGAACATTTTTTCCTCTTTTCCCTTTCACTCCCAGCCCTTTAAACGAGTTTAAGGTGGGAGTAAAAGTGAAAAATAAATAAATTTATTTTGCATTGTGCGCGGTTTTCACTATTTTTGCAAATTGATAGCAGTGTCTTGGCTTGTCGCTGGCAACTGAGCCCCTGCTCTCTTCGGAGGGTGAGAGGGTGTTGAAAGAGGAAAGTCCGGGCAGCACAGGGTGCTCCACTTCTGAAAATGGAAGCAATTGGTGACAGTTGGTGTCGGCAGAAGAAAATAACCGCCCCTCTTAAAGGGGTAAGGGTGAGAAGGTGGTGTAAGAGACCACCAGCCGTCGGGTGATCGGCGGGCTGTGCCATCTGGAGGCTGCAAGTTCGTGTAAACCATCGACTGAGGGTTGCCCGCCCAAGGTCCTCTCTCGGGAGGACGCGATGGAGGGTGGAACGCTTGAGCCCAGGGGTGACCCTGGGACTAGATAAATGACAGGCACTTTACGAAGTACAGAACCCGGCTTATAGGGGCACTGCTATCTTTTTTCCTTGGGAAAAATTAAAAATGAAAAATTAGTAATGGAGTGGAGGAGTAATGTCCGTTAACTTCCGAGCGGACGAAGGCCGCGATAACTTCTCTTAACTCCCATTAACTACTTCTGAAAGAATGAATTTAGATAAGCTGATACGGTTTTTGAAGGTGGACATCTGGCATGTGAAGCAAGAGGATGTGTCGCCATTGGCTTTCTTCGCCATCGATGTGGTGAAGAAGTTGATATTGGCCGTTCGCTTCTTCGTGAACAAGGGTGTGATGGACACCGCTTCGGCGTTGACTTATTCTACGCTGCTGGCCATTGTCCCCATCGTGGCTGTCGTGTTTGCCATCGCTCGCGGATTCGGATTCAACAAATACATCGAGCAGTGGTTCATGGACACATTGTCGAGCCAACCACAAGCAGCTGAGATCATCGTGGGCTTCGTGAACTCCTACCTGGTGCACGCCCGTAGTGGGGTGATTCTGGGTATCGGTATGGTGTTCATGCTGTGGACGGTGTTGATGTTGATTCACAACATCGAACTGGCGTTCAACCGCATCTGGCAGGTGCAACAGCAACGCTCGCTCATCCGTACCATCACCGACTACATCTCGTTCTTCTTCTTGGCGCCCATCATCATCGTTTTGACGTCGGGTATCTCGATTTTCATCACCACGATGGCCAAGCAGACGGAGCAATATATGCTGTTGGGACCTGTTGTGAGATTCCTGATAGGGTTAATGCCCTACGTCATCATGTCGTGCGTGTTCATCGGTCTTTACGTGCTGATGCCCAACACGAGGGTGCGCGTGAAATATGCCATCGTGCCAGGTATCTTGGCAGGTGTGGCGATGCAGATGTTGCAACTGTTCTACATCAAGGGACAGATACTGTTGTCGAGCTATAACGCCATCTATGGGTCGTTCGCGGCACTCCCGTTGTTCATGCTTTGGGTGCAGTTCTCGTGGACCATCTGCTTGTTTGGTGCTCAGCTGTGCTACACGAACCAGAACCTCGAGGAGTTTGCTTTCTTGGCGAAGACCGACGACATCAGCCATCGTTACCGCTTGTTGCTGAGTGCGATGTTGATGAACAGGATTTGCCAACGACAGGAGCAAGACCTGAAACCCTACACGGCGTTCAAGTTGAAGATGGATACGGGTATTCCCATTCGTATCACCAACGACCTGCTCAACGACTTGGTGGACGTGAAGTTGCTGATGCGTTCGGGTGCCAACGACAAAGACAAAGACCCCGTTTATTACCCCGCTTTGGCAGCCGACCAGTTGACGTTGGGAACAATGGTCGACCGATTGGAAGCAAACGGACAATGGAGGTTGGAATTGGATTTGCACGACAATATGCAAGGAGAGAATTGGAAGAAGGCATTGATGCTTCGCAAAGATTATCTTCAGCAGTTGCGCAACATGCGGATTACGGATTTGAGCGTGTGATGGACTTTGGAGGTCTTCAGCACAATAAATCAGCCGTTTTCGCGTTGTAAAAGTATTATATAAACATAGAAAAGATGGAAAAGCCGAATTTGCCAGATTTCATGTCTTACAAAGACAAATACACCAAACGGAAGTTTGTTGAGAAGATTTCGCGTATTGCCAAACGTGCAGGCGTGAAGCTCGTCTATGCCGCTTTGATTCTTTATTACACCCTCGATAGTGACAAGGTGTCGATGAAGGACAAGGCTGTCATCATTGGCGCATTGGGCTATCTGATCAGTCCTCTCGACGTGATTCCCGATGCCATTCCCATCGCTGGTTTGAGCGACGACTTGGCGGTCCTTGTCTATGTGCTGCACAAGGTGTGGGGTGATGTCTCCGACGAGGTGAAAGCAAAGGCGAAGGCGAAGTTGGCCACATGGTTCGACATCGATGAGATTGAACTCGCCGACAACATCTTCGACAACAACAAAGACAACGATAACGACCCTGACGTGCATCCGGTGTAATTGGATGAAGGATGAAGGATGAAGGATGAAGGAACCAACGGTCACTGGCCGAAGGGAAAAGTAATAGGGAATAGGGATGAAGGAATAGGGATGAAGGATGAAGGATTAAAGAATTGTGAAACACTAAAAATCTATTGATATGAATCTAAAAGTACGTTTAGCAGTGATGAACTTCCTGGAGTTTGCTGTCTGGGGAGCTTATTTGACATGTATGGGTAATTACCTTGGAAAGGCAGGACTGGGTGAGCAGATTGCATGGTTCTATGCTATTCAAGGTATTGTATCGATTTTCATGCCCACGCTGATGGGTATTGTGGCCGACAAGTACATTCAGCCACAACGTCTGCTGGGTCTTTGCCATCTGGTGGCTGGCGGCTTCATGCTGGGTTGCTGGTGGATGGGTGTGCAGGCAGGCTTTGGCAACGAGTTGCCGAACAAGTCGTTGTTCATCGCGTTGTACACGCTCAGCGTGGCTTTCTTCATGCCTACCATCGCTTTGGCGAACACAACGGCATTCACCATTCTGAAGAACAACGGAATGGACACCGTGAAGGATTTCCCACCCATCCGTGTGTTGGGTACCGTCGGTTTCATCGCCACCATGTGGTTTGTCAACTGTGCCGTATGGGAAGATGGAGCTTTCTCGTTCACGCTGGCTGAGAACTCTCACAAGTTCCAGTACACCTACATGCAGTTCTTCGTATCGGGTCTTCTGAGTCTTGTGCTCTTTGCCTACTGCTTCACTCTGCCCGAATGCAAGGTGGGAGAGAAGAAGGGGAAGACCTCTCTGGTGGAGGCTCTCGGCTTGAACGCCTTCAAGTTGTTCAAGACGAAGAAGATGGCCTTGTTCTTCATCTTCTCGGCGCTGCTGGGTATGTGTCTGCAGGTGACCAATGGCTATGCAGGACCTTTCATCACCAGCTTCAAGGGTAGTGCCGATGCAGCCATCGCCTCGTCGTTCGCCGCCAACAATGCAACGTTGCTGACCTCTATCTCGCAGATTAGTGAGGCACTCTGCATCTTGATGATTCCGTTCTTCCTGAAACGTTACGGCATCAAGGTGGTGATGCTCATGTCGATGTTTGCGTGGGTGTTCCGTTTCGGCTTCTTTGGCATCGGAAATCCTGCAATGCCAGGTGTGCTGCTGTTCATCTTGTCGTGCATCGTCTATGGTGTGGCATTCGACTTCTTCAACGTATCGGGAGGTATCTTCGTGGATCAGGAGTGCGAACCGAGCATCAAGGCTTCGGCACAGGGTTTGTTCATGATGATGACCAATGGTGTCGGCGCTACGGTTGGTACGCTCGCTGCTGGTGAGATTGTCAACCACTATTGCTCTTGGCAAGGCGACTACCTGCTGGGCGATTGGCAGACATGTTGGTTCATCTTCGCAGGATTCGCCCTCGTGGTGGGAGTCCTCTTCGCATTGGTGTTCCATCCTGAAAGTCAGAAAACAAGTGCATGAATAAAGTCCGACTGACCATCAAAGGTGTATCAGAAATTGTCGGGACAGAGGAGATCGGTCTTATTATGTTGGTCGATGAGTCTCTGTCTCGACAACTTACTATTCCATGCGACAAGCAGATGTTGTCACAATTCCGTTTGCGCATAGGGAAGGCTCCCGTTGTGGGGCGGATGCTACCTGAGGTGTTGTGGCATGTAATCAGTATGCAAACTGATTTGCATTTTGAAATCATCATCAACGATTTGATTGATGGTCAGTATCGGGCGTTGCTCTATAACACCGAGACCCTCGAACCGATTTCCATGCGTGCCAGCGATGCTGCGCTTCTGTCGTATATCAGCAATATTCCCTTGTATGTGGAATGGGGATTGATGCAGAAGCAGAGCGTTGACTACTACGAGAAGGCAAAAGGGCTCTCCATCCCTGTCAACACCGTCAGCGACGAGATGTTGCAAAGTGCGTTGGACAAGGCCATCAAGGAGGAGAACTATGAAATGGCGTCTCATCTGAGGGATGAGCTCAACCGTCGAAAACATAAAGAATAGATGAAAGAGGTAAGGTATTTCTATGTCCCCAACGCCAGCGAGGTGAACGAGCTTCCCTCTGAAGAAGCCACTCATGCTTTGCGCGTGCTGCGTTTGAAGAGTGGTGATGAAATGGTCCTCATGGATGGAGTGGGGGCCTTTTATCATTCGGAGGTGACGATGGCCAACAACAAGCATTGCCTCTATCACATCAAAGAAGAATTGCATCCATCGCGTACGTGGAAGAACAAGATTCACCTGGCGGTGGCTCCCACGAAGATGATTGAGCGAATGGAATGGTTGGCGGAGAAAGCCACCGAGGTGGGATTCGACGAACTGTCGTTTCTGGATTGCCGATTCTCTGAGCGTCGCGTGATTCGCGAGGACAGGATAGACAAGATAGTCGTGTCGGCGATGAAACAAAGTCGGAAACCTTGGAAGCCTGTTGTGAATGCCATTTGTTCGTTTGATGATTTCATCAAGAAGACAAGTGTCGGGCATCGGTATATTGCCCATTGTTATGAAGAAATAGAGAAAAAGGATTTGTTTAAGGAATTACAGCAGATTAATGATAAAGAGGATATTACAGTCATGATAGGACCTGAGGGCGACTTTTCCATCGATGAAGTCCAACAAGCGTTGGATGCTGGCTTTGTATCGGTTTCGCTGGGTGCCAGTCGGCTGCGTACGGAAACGGCTGCTTTGTATGGAGTCATGATGGCGAATTTGGTGGTTCGCAACGAGTAATAGTTCTCATATAACTGAAATTGAAAGATGAAAAGATTCACAGGATTATTGATATTAACGTTGGCAATCGTGTTGTCATCGTGTTCCAATTCTGATTATCTGAACTCCATTCCGAGAAACTCCACAGCCATCGTGAAAATCGATATGGGTGAGGTCAGCGGTGTGAAGAACAAGGCTGTCCTGCAGGCTTTGTTGAAGGTGTCCAACTTGTCGAAAAGCGGCATCGACCTGAGTAGCAATGTATATCTTTTTGAGACCGTTGATGGCAATCTGGGATTGTGTGCAAGGGTTTCTGATGCAGGTGACTTGGAGAAGACTTTCAACGATTTGGTGAAGAAAGGTACTTGCACAGAGGTGAAGGAACGTCGCGGCTTCCACTTCACGATGATGAACAATTCGTGGGTAGTGGGATTCAGCGATGATGCGCTGTTGGTGGTAGGACCTGTAACGGTGGCTGCCCGAACCGAAATGGAGGGCAAACTCACTACGTTCTTGTCGCAAGACGAAGAACACGGAATCAAGAGCTCGCCGATGTTTGACAAGCTGGATTCCATCTCTGCTCCTACGGCAATGGTTGCTCAGGCACAAGCTTTGCCCGAGAAGTTCATTGCTCCTTTCACATTGGGTGCTCCCAAAGATGCCGATCCCTCGCAAGTGCTGATAGCAGCCGAGATGACGGTCAAAGATGGTTGTCTGGATATTCTCGGTAGCACGTTCTCCTTCAATCGTCGAGTCAACGAATCGTTGCAACAATCCTCAGAGGTTTTTCGTCCCATCAAAGGCCGTTATGCCAATTGTATGTCGGCAGATGCTATGATGGCGATGTTCATGAATGTGGACGGAAACCGGTATATCGAACTGCTTCGTCGCAACAATGGTTTCCAGGCGTTGCTGGCTGGTGTGAATACGGCTATCGATATGGACAATATCATCAAGAGCGTAGATGGAGACTTGGCTATCACGATTCCTGTGATGTCGGATGATTATCTTCGTTTGTCGATGGCTGCAGAGCTCGCTCATAGCAAATGGTTGGCAGACGTGGATTATTGGAAGAAGTCGTGTCCGGAAGGTGGAAGAATTACCGATTGGGGTACAAACGCGTATTCTTATGTCAATGGTACGACTTCCTTCTATTTTGGAGTAACGCCCGACGGACAATTCTATAGCGGCAGCAATGCGGAGGAAGCAAAGAATTCAATAGTAGCTTCAGCGAACACCATCCCAGAAAAACTGCAGTCGAAAATCAAGAACGGCAAGTTGGTGATGGTGGTGAACATGAAGGCTTTTTCTGGTGAAGATGGTATATTACCCACATTGCAAGGTTTGTTGCGACCGATGTTCGGTGATGTGAATACCATCGTGTATAGTATGAAATAGAGCAATATAAAGATGGAGGCAATTCATTTTCGTTCGGTTCTTCCTTTGGTGTTCGAGCATCAAACGGGTATGGAATCAGATGTTTGGAATAAAGATGTGACCTTTGAGAAAGGCAAGTTGTATCTTGTCGAAGCCGATAGTGGCAAGGGCAAGAGCACGTTTTGCAGTTATGTTGTCGGTTTTCGTCATGATTTCAGGGGAAGCGTGTTGTTCGATGAGAGGAACGTTGCTTCTTTGTCAAAATCTGATTGGGTCGATTTGCGATTACATCATATCAGCCATTTGTTCCAGGAACTCCGTTTGTTTCCCGAGCTGACAGCATTGGAGAATGTGGATATCAAGAACAATCTCACTGGTTTCAAATCGCATCAGGAGATTATGGATATGTTCGAACGTGTGGGCATCTCCGACAAGATGGATTCCAAAGTAGGTCTTATGTCTTTTGGTCAGCAACAACGTGTGGCGATGATTCGTGCTTTGGTGCAACCGTTCGATTTCATCCTTGTCGACGAGCCTATCAGCCACCTCGATGACACCAACTCGGCTATGATGGCCGATATCATGATGCAAGAGGCTCAACGTCAGGGTGCGGGTGTCATTGTGACGAGCATAGGAAAACACATGGATTTGAATTATGATCATATTTTGAAATTGTAATTGATGAACTTATGAGTTTAGTTTGGAAACTACTTCGTCAGCATATTAGCATCCCTCAGTTTCTTGGTTTCTTTTTTGCCAATCTCTTCGGTATGTCGATTGTCTTGCTGGGCTTCCAGTTCTATCGAGACATTGTTCCCATCTTCACATCCGAAGACTCGTTCATGAAGTCAGATTTCATCATCTTGGAGAAGAAGATTGGAGCCGGCAACACTATCAGCGGTCGTTCGAACACGTTTTCCGCCGCAGAGGTGGATGATGTGAAATCCCAGACATTTGTTGACGAGGTGGGGAATTTCACCTCTTCCGAGTACAAGGTTGATGCTGTGATGTCGGTCAGCGGAACAAAGGTCTTCAACTCTGAGTTGTTTTTCGAGAGCGTTCCCGATGGATTTGTAGATGTGTCGTTGTCGGATTGGCAGTGGAAGGAAGGTGATCACGATATACCCATCATCTTGCCGCGCTCGTATATCATGATGTATAATCTTGGTTTCGCACAAAGTCGTTCGTTGCCGAAAATCAGCGAAGGACTTGTCGGGATGATTGATTTCAATCTTTTCATTCATGGAAACGGTCATGAGGACAATTTTCATGGGAAGATCATCGGTTTCTCCAATCGGTTGAACACCATTCTTGTTCCCCAATCGTTCATGGATTGGAGCAATGCGTTCTATGCTCCTAACGAGCAGTGTTCTCCTTCACGTCTGATAGTGAAAATCAACGACCCGACGAATGAGAACCTGAGCAAATACATTGAAACCAATGGATATGACATCGACAAAGACAATCTGAATGCCGAGAAGACCATCTATTTCTTGAAACTGCTGGTCTTGATGGTGATGACTGTTGGTTTGGTCATCTCGTTGCTCAGTTTCTATATCCTCATGCTCAGCATTTATCTGCTTGTCCAGAAGAATGCCAGCAAGTTGGAAAACCTGTTGCTCATCGGCTACAGTCCTGGTCAGGTGGCTCGTCCCTACCAATGGCTTACGCTGGCCTTGAACCTGTTGGTGCTCATCATTGCGTTGATCTTGGTGTGGATTGTGAGACGCTACTATCTAGGTGTTCTGACAACGATGTTCCCCGAATATGAAATTGGGTCGTTCATGCCGACTGTTGTTCTTGGCATCGTGTTGTTGATCATCGTTACGGTGTTCAACCAACTGGCCATTCGACGGAAAATATCAAAAATATGGAGACATGAAGGAAACTTTTAGCATCGAACTAAATGGTTTCTGAAATATTTTAGTTATATTTGCAACGGAAATAACAATAATAACAATTAATAAAACCAAGTCCATGAAAAAGAGAATTCTTTTCTTAGTTTCCCTGATGCTGGCGTTTGTCCTTCAGGTATCGGCACAGATTACCACTTCGGGTATCTATGGTAAGATTGTGTCTGATGGTGAGGAGGTGATTGGTGCAACCATCACAGCCACCCACAAGCCCTCGGGAACGGTTTATCGTGCAGTCACCAATTCAGAAGGTCGATTCACCATTCAGGGTATGCGTGTCGGTGGTCCTTATCAAGTGGATGTCACGTATGTGGGACATCAAACCAAGACGTTCAACGATGTGAACCTTCTTCTTGGTGAGTCGCAGAATCTTTCGTGTTCACTTCAGGAGGACGCACACGTGCTCGATCAGGTGGTCATTACAGGACGTAGTGGATTGAATGCGTCGAAGACGGGTGCGGCTCAGAGCATCAACGCACAGATGATCAACGATATGCCGACAGTCAGTCATAGCATTGCCGACATCTCGCGTTTGAATCCTCAGATTTCCACCAACGGAATGACGGGTTCGATGTCGTTTGCTGGAACCAACAACCGCTACAACTCGTTCCAGATTGATGGTGCGATGAACAACGACGTCTTTGGTCTTACCTCGAATGGTAGTAATGGTGGACAAGCTGGAACACAACCTGTCAGTATGGAAACCATCGAACAGATTCAAATCAATGTCGCTCCCTACGACGTTCGTCAAGGTGGTTTCACAGGTGGTGCCATCAATGCCATCACGAAGAGCGGAACCAACGATTTTCATGGTAGCGCATACGGTTTTGGCAACAACGAGAAACTCGTGGGCAAGCACTATAAGAACCCCGATGGAACTTATTCCGACCCCTACGAGGACGAGAAGGAATATCTCTATGGTTTCACCCTCGGAGGTCCTATCGTGAAAGACAAGTTGTTCTTCTTTGCCAACTACGAGCGTGCCAACAAGGAATATCCCAACCAATACGCATTAGGTTCCGAGGGTTCGAAGGTACCGACGGATTTGGCAAACGACATTCTTTCGAAAGTCAAGGAGTTGGCTGCTGATCAAGGTGTGACCTATAATGGTGAATATACCGATGCTGGTCGATATATCAAGAGCGACAAGGCTGGATTGAAACTCGACTGGAACCTGAACGACTTCAACAAGTTCACTGTTCGTTGGAGCTTTGTGGGTGCCAAGAAGAGTCTTGGACAAGGTAACATTGCTACCGTCAATACACTCGACCACCTCTACGATTTCGAGTCGAAGACCCATTCGTTCATCGCTGAGCTGCAGAGCCGTCTTTCTCCGACTGTCAGCAACGAGGCTCGTGCGTCTTATGTTCGTGTTCGCGACCAGCGTACATCAGGCACTCCTTTCCCAGGCGTGACCGTATATGGAGTAGGTAGTAATGGTGGTGCGGTGAATATCGGTAATGAATATTCATCGATGGCCAATGCTCTCGATCAGGATATCTATACGATTGAGGACAACCTCACTTTGCTTCGTGGCAACCACACCTTCACATTCGGAACTCACAACGAGTTCTATCATTTCCGCAACCTTTTCATTCAGAATCTCTATGGTTGCTACTATTTCCAAACCTACGAGAACTTCCTGAATTATTACCAGAGTGCCAAAGCTGGTAGGCCCGATGGAACGCTCTTCCGTGATTATTATTACAATCAGGCCAACGTGGAGATTACAGGTGATCCTCGATGGGCAGCTGAGTTCGGAGCAGGACAGTTAGGTTTCTATGCACAAGACAAGTGGGATATGTCTGACAAGTTCCAACTTACCTACGGTTTGCGTTTCGATGTTCCCATCTTCTTTGACAAACCCGCCGAGAATGCTCCTTTCAACGCTTATGCTGAGGAGAAAGGTTGGAACTATCAAACCAATCGCAACATCCGTACCTCCATCATGGCAAGCCCTCGTTTGGGATTCCGTTGGGATATTGACGGCAAGCGTAATTATATCCTGCGTGGTGGATTGGGTATCTTCACAGGTCGTGTTCCTTTTGTTTGGTTAAGCAATAGCTTCTCCAACACGGGTGTGCAGATTTCGAAGTATAGAAGTAGTGGAGCCGACGGTTTGCAACTCATTCTTGATCCCGACAAACAATACATCAACGCCCAGAAACTGCAAGCCACTAATGGAAGCCAGGAGGTTGACGTGTTTGGCAAGAACTTCAAGTTCGCTCAGAACTTCCGTGCCAACTTGGGATTCGATTTCAAACTCCTCGGAATCGATTGGACGGCTGAGGGAATCTTCTCGAAGACTCTCAATGATGTCTACTACCAGAACCTCTCATACGAAGAGACAGGAAAGACCTTCAGTCAGGTTTATGGCTATACTTGGGACAATCGCCCCATGATGCAACGTGTTACAACAGGAACTCCCTATACCGATGTTATCGCGTTGAACAACACCTCTCAGGGTTACAGCTATAGCCTCTCTCTCAAAGCCGAGAAGCACTTCCCATTTGGTCTTGACCTGATGGCAAGTTACACTCACACAAGAGCAAAGGCTGTCAGCACCGTGACCGCTTCTACTGCCGCTGGTAACTGGAAGAACAACCACACCTATCGTAATCCGAACAAACCAGAACTGTCGAACGCAGCCTTCAACCTGCCTCATAGCATCAAGGCTTCTGCCTTCTATCATTTCGACTACGGCCCCAAGAAGATGTTCACCACTACCGTTGGTATCATCTATGAGGGACGCAACGGACAGGCTTACTCGCTCTATTATGCAGGTGATGTGAATGGAGATACCTATGCTGTGAACGACCTGATTTACATTCCTACCGATGAGCAAGTCGACGTGATGAAGTTCGCTGCAGGTTCTGGTTATACCGTTGAGCAGCAGCGTGAAAACCTGAAGCAATGGCTCGGAAGCCAGCGCTACCTGAAGGATCATCGTGGCGAGTATTATAGCCGTTATGCAGACAACCTGCCGTTCGAGAACCATTTCGATTTCCATTTTGCCGAGAAGATCAACATTCGTACAGGCAAGTATGTGCATTCACTCGAATTCACAGCCGACATCATGAATGTGGCCAACCTTCTGAACAAGGATTGGGGACGCACTTATGGAAGTACCTACGATACGCAATATAAGTCGCCTATCGGATATACGGGTAATGGAAACTACCAGTTCCTCCACGATGCCGATTACGTGATGTTCTATCCCGATTCTTACTATAGCCGTTGGCGTGGTCAAGTGGGAGTGAAGTACACGTTCTAAATCGATATTTCAAGGATTGAATAGAAAAAGGTGGAGTTCCCATTTCAGGTGAATTCCACTTTTTACTGAATAATAAAATACATGAGCAACAAGATAAGACATGCTGGAGTGATAGAATCTGTGGGAGACGATTGCATAAAAGTCAGAATCCTACAGACTTCTGCATGTGGTGCATGTAAGGTTGCTGGTCATTGTAATGCTTCGCAAAGCAAAGAGAAACTGATAGATGTCTATCATCAGACAAGCTCTGACTTTCATGTGGGTGAGCATGTGACTGTTGTGGCTTCTCCAGAAGTGGGTATGCGAGCTATAGCATGGGGATTCGGTATTCCTTTCATTCTACTTGTGGCTACTGTTTTCCTAATGGTGAAGTTGACCGGCAATGAAGGTTTGGCGGCTCTGACAAGTTTGGGCGCGTTGATACCATATTATCTGGTTTTGTATGTATTACGCGATAAGATTCGTGAACGTCTTTCGTTCAGCATTGAGCGGGAGTGATTATTAAATTTGTTTATATAAATAGTATGAATTTCATGTTAATTGCGGTATTGGTACTTGGAACGATTGCATTGATTGCTTCGGTCATCTTGTTCGTCGTATCCAAGAAATTTGCCGTAGAGGAAGACCCTCGACTAGGTTTGGTGTCCGAGGTCTTGCCTGGTGCCAATTGCGGAGGTTGTGGTTTTCCTGGTTGTTCGGGAATGGCTGATGCATTGGTGAAGGCAGCCGATGCCGGCTCATTGGAGGGCTTGAACTGTCCTGTAGGTGGACAAAAGGTTATGGGACAAGTGGCCGATTTGTTAGGAATGGCCATTGCGAACGCAGAACCGATGGTGGCTGTCGTTCGATGTAACGGAACATGTGAGCATCGCCCTCATACGGTTGTGTATGATGGTTTGCAAACTTGTGCGGCCATGAACTCATGTAGCATGGGTGAAACAGCATGTGGTTTTGGCTGTCTCGGTTGTGGAGATTGTGTGGCTGCCTGTCAGTTCAATGCTATCAGTTTGAACCCTGAAACAGGTTTGCCTGAAGTTGATGAAGACAAGTGTACTTCATGTGGTGCATGTGTGAAAGCATGTCCACGTCACATCATTGAACTCCGCAAGAAAGGTCCTAAGGGTCGCAGGGTATATGTCAGTTGTGTGAACAAGGATAAGGGTGCCATAGCCAAGAAGGCATGTGCCGCTGCTTGTATAGGTTGTGGAAAATGTGAAAAGGAATGTAAGTTCGAAGCCATCACCATCGAGAACAATCTTTCGTATATCGATTGGCGCAAATGCAAGATGTGCAAGAAGTGCGTAGCCGTGTGTCCCACAGGTGCCATTACCGCAGTGAATTTCCCCGTTTCGAAGACAAAGACCGAAGAGACGATTGTGAAACAAGAACAAGCAAAGGAGGAACAGGCATGAAACTACATACGTTTAAAATAGGTGGTGTTCATCCCGAGGAGAACAAATTGACCTCGGATGTGATCACAAAAGTGGCACCATTGCCACAACAAGCCATTTTCCCATTATCACAGCACATTGGTGCTCCTGCCAAACCTGTTGTGGAGAAAGGCGACAAGGTGAAGGTGGGTACATTGATTGCCGAAGCTGGTGGTTATGTATCCGCACCCATTTATTCATCTGTTTCGGGAACAGTACTGAAGATAGACAATGCCATCGATGCAACTGGTTATCGCACCCCCGCCATCATCATCAATGTGGAAGGAGACGAGTGGGAGGAGAGTATCGATCGTTCGGATAAACTGGAGACACTTACCGCTCACCCAGAACTCACTCCCGAAGAGATTGTAGAACGTGCGAAACGCGCTGGTGTGACCGGTATGGGTGGTGCTGGATTCCCTACATTTGTGAAACTTTGCCCTCCACCGACAGCCAAAGCCGAGTGCATCATCATCAATGGAGTGGAGTGTGAACCTTATATCACGGCCGACTACCGTTTGATGATGGAACATGCCGATGAGATTTTGGTGGGATTGGAACTGTTGATGAAAGCTGCCAAGGTGGAAAAAGGATATATTGGCATTGAGGAGAACAAACCAGAAGCCATTCGATTATTGGAAGAAAAGACCGCCAACGACCCACGTATTGAAATCGTTCCTTTGAAAACGAAGTATCCTCAAGGTGGTGAAAAACAATTGGTGGATGCAGTCATCCAACGTCAGGTACCTGCACCGCCAGCCATTCCCGTGAACGTTGGAGCGATTGTTCAAAACGTTGGTACTGCTTTCGCTGTATATCAGGCAGTTATGAAGAACAAACCTCTCTTCGAACGCTATACTACTGTAACGGGTAAGCGGTTGGCTAATCCAGGAAACTTCCTTGTTCGCATGGGTACGCCGATGATCAATCTCATTGATGCGTGTGGTGGAATTCCCGAGGGCGATAACAAGTTGTTGGCTGGTGGTCCTATGATGGGAAAGGCATTGATGTCGGCCGATGTACCCATCTGCAAGGGTACCAATTCGGTCACTATTCTTTCAGATGAAGATGCTCACCGCAAACCAGTTCATCCCTGCATTCGTTGCGCCAAATGTGTGAGTGCATGTCCGATGGGACTTGAACCTTATTTGCTGGCAAGTCTTTCGGAAAAACAGATGTACGAACGTGCCGAGCAGGAGGAGATAGTATCGTGTATCGCATGTGGTTCGTGTCAGTTCACATGCCCGTCTCATCGCCCCATACTCGACCATATCGTTCAAGGTAAGGCTGCTGTGATGGACATCATCCGTGCAAGGAATGCCAAGAAATGAGAGTAATCAATCGAATAAAGAAATAAAATAGATAAAAATGGGAAAGTTAATCGTTTCTCTATCACCACACGCACACGGAACCGATAGCGTTGAGAAGAACATGTATGGCGTGATTATCGCCCTTATACCTGCGCTTCTCGTGTCGTTCGTTTATTTCGGATTAGGTTCCGTTGTGGTTTGTTTAAGTAGTGTCGCCGCTTGCATGTTCTTCGAGTGGGCCATCACAAAATACATGTTGAAGAAAGCCACTTCGCTCACCGATGGTTCTGCCATCCTTACGGGTTTGCTGCTAGGTATGAACCTGCCAAGCAATTTCCCGATTTGGATGATTATCTTGGGTGCGCTTTTCGCTATTGGTGTAGGAAAGATGACATTCGGAGGACTTGGACAGAATCCATTCAACCCCGCTTTGGTGGGACGTTGTTTCTTGCTGGTCAGTTTTCCTGCCGCAATGACCTCGTGGCCAGTTACAGGACAATTGGGAGCATACACCGATGCTACAACGGGTGCAACTCCTTTGAGCTTGATGAAAACTGCCATCAAGAATGGAGATGCTTCGGTGCTCGATGAACTTCCAGGTTCATTAGAGATGCTGTTAGGTAATGTCAGCAATGGATTTGGTGCAGGAACCATTGGTGAGGTATGTGCATTGGCACTCATCATTGGCTTGTGCTACATGCTTTGGAAAAAGATCATCACGTGGCACATTCCTGTCAGCATCATCGCTACCGTGTTCGTGTTTAGCGGATTGTTGCATCTGACAAGTCCTGTATATGCCAACCCCATCCAAGTGATATTGAGCGGAGGATTGATGCTGGGCGCCATTTTCATGGCCACCGATTATGTAACATCTCCGATGACCCATCAAGGGCAACTCATCTATGGTGTTGCCATCGGTTTCCTAACCGTTGTTATTCGTAATTGGGGTAGTTATCCTGAAGGTATGTCGTTCGCCATTCTCATCATGAATGCGTTCACACCACTCATCAACACGTATGTCAAACCCAAGCGATTTGGTGAAGTGCCAACCGAAAAATAAGAAAAGGAGGAAAAGACATGAAGAAAATAGAATCATCTCTTTTGAATATGGTCATGGTGCTTGTGGCGGTGGCGCTCATTATGGGTGGTGTGCTGGCGTGGGTGAACCATGTGACAGAAGGTCCTATCAAGGCGCAAGCTGACAAAGCTTTGGCTGAAGGCATCAAAACCGTTATGGGAGGCGAAAAACTCACTGTTGTCGCCAACGATACTATTCATAAAACGGTTGATGGAAAGGAAGCCACGTTCATCGTTCATAAGACTCAAAACAGTCGTAAGCAAGACCTAGGAGTGGCGATTGAATCCACTACGATGGGATTTGGTGGCGAACTCAAAGTGCTCGTTGGATTCGATACCGATGGAAACATCACAGGTTATACCATCCTCCAACATGCTGAGACTCCAGGACTTGGCGCCAAAGCTGACAAGTGGTTCCAGGAAGGAGAGAAGGGCGATATCATCGGAAAGAGCCCATCACAGAAACCTCTCGTGGTCAAGAAGGATGGGGGAGACGTTGATGCCATCACTGCTTCCACCATTACTACTCGTGCGTTCCTCAAGGCTGTCAATCAGGCTTATGACGCATACACCCAGAAAGAAACCGATGCCCAGACAGGTGCATCCCAACAAGTGAAGAAGGAGGGATAAACATATGAACTACATCAAAGTATTAAGTAACGGAATCATCAAGGAGAACCCAACATTTGTGTTGCTCCTCGGTATGTGTCCCACATTGGCCACCACCACAAGTGCCAACAACGGCCTTTCAATGGGGCTTGCTACAATGGCCGTGCTCATTTGCACCAACCTGGTCATCTCATGCATCAAGAACATTACGCCCGACAAGGTTCGCATTCCTGTCTTCGTGGTGGTCATTGCGGCATTTGTAACGGTGCTGCAGATGGTTATCAAAGCCTATCTGCCGAATGTGGACAAGAGCCTGGGAATCTTCATCCCGCTTATTGTGGTGAACTGTATCATCCTCGGACGTGCCGAAGCCTATGCTTGCAAGAACACGCCAATGGCCAGTGTTTTCGATGGCATCGGAATCGGACTTGGTTTCACGATGGCGCTCACACTCTTGGGTATGGTTCGCGAGTTGTTGGGAGCTGGTTCGCTTTTCGGTGAGACTTTGCTTCCTGAAACCACCAACATCCTGCTCTTCGTATTGCCTCCAGGAGCATTCATCTCGTTGGGTTTTCTGACAGCTCTCATTGGTAATCTTCGCAATTCCAAAAATTGAAAAAGTCATTAGCATCAATCATAAAGAATTATTGATATGGAATACATACTGATTTTCATTTCAGCGATATTTGTCAACAATATCATTCTGTCACAATTCCTGGGAATCTGCCCGTTCCTTGGCGTTTCCAAGAAAGTGGACACCTCGCTGGGTATGGGTGCTGCTGTGGCGTTCGTGATGACATTGGCCACCATCGTTACATGGCTCATCCAGATGTATGTGCTCAATCCGCTGGGGTTGCAATACTTGCAGACATTGGCCTTCATTCTCGTCATTGCATCGTTGGTGCAGATGGTTGAAATCATCTTGAAGAAAGTCTCGCCGGCCCTCTATCAGGCATTGGGAATCTTCCTCCCATTGATCACCACCAATTGCGCCGTGCTCGGTGTGGCCATCTTGGTCATTCAAAAAGACTTCAACCTTCTTCAGAGTGTTGTATATGCGCTCTCAACCGCCATCGGTTTTGCACTCGCACTTGTGGTCTTCGCTGGATTGCGTGAGCAGATGGAACTAGCCGACATTCCCAAAGGTATGCGCGGAGTGGCCATCGTGTTGGTCACGGCTGGTCTTCTTTCGTTGGCGTTCATGGGCTTCAGCGGTGTAGATGGCGGACTTCGAACCCTCTTTGGCCTTGATTGAGTTCAATTATTTCAAATAACAAATTGATAGGAATGGCTCTATTGATAACAAGCACACAAAACGCGCACATCAAGCATCTGACGGCTTTGCAACAGAAATCAGCCTTGCGCAAAAGCGAAGGTCTCTTCGTGGTGGAGGGACGTCGTGAATTGGAGCATTGCTTGGAGGCCGGCTTCCAATTGAACGAGGTGTATATATGCCCTGAATTGATGGATGCTGGAGAGAAGGTGCTTGCAGAGATGTCGGAAATAGTGGGGGAGAGCCATGTTTTCCAAGTCTCTCCTACACTTTACGAGCGAATTGCCTATCGTGGTACAACAGAAGGCATTGTGGCTACGGTGAAGAGTAGGAAACTGGCATTGGAAGATTTACATTTGCCAGAGAATCCTTTGTTGGTGGTGCTTGAGAGTGTTGAGAAGCCTGGCAACTTGGGGGCTGTCCTCCGCTCAGCTGATGCAGCGAAGGCAGATGCTGTCATCGTTTGCGACCCATTGACCGACCTTTTCAACCCCAACCTTATCCGCTCGTCTATTGGTGCTATCTTCACAGTGCCTACTGTGTCTTGCACATCAGAAGAGTGCATCGCTTTTCTCCAACGTCAAGGCATCAGCATCCTGACTGCTCAGTTGCAAGATTCCAACTTATATTATAATACGCCCATGACAGGCCCCACAGCCATTGTGATGGGAACGGAATCAACAGGGTTGACTCAGCAATGGCGCGAGGCTGCAACCGCGCACATTCGCATCCCCATGCTTGGTCGACTCGATTCGCTCAACGTCTCGGTTTCAGCAGCCATCCTTCTTTTCGAAGCCGTCAGACAAAGACAACAATAGTTCTTCGTCATAGTTATCCTTTGACCGTGTCACATGTGGCATCTAACAAACGCGTAGGACAATTGTCCCACGACTTGGAAATGACAACAAAAAAACGCCCGACAGACTTTCATTTATCAGGCGTTCTTATTGAATTTGTGTGTGCAAAGGTACGATTAAGCGAGTGCAAAACAAAAGAATTTATTCTTTTTTTGCCGAGCGGAAGTATTTTCGCGAGATTTATCTCGTAAAGATACGAATTATCCTTCGATTATTCGTCAATATGCAAAAGAATTACTAATTTTGCGTACATAAAACATATTTATCAAAATGCGAACGGTAGAACAAATAGGCAATGCAGAACTACTGAAAAGGACGAAAACGCTATTTCTATGCTCTAGGCGGACACCAATTGAAATGTACGGGCAAGTGTTCCAATGGACGGACAGCCTGTCGGAACATGATTGTGTTGTCTGTTTCAATTCTACTGAGATGGAGGAGGAAGTTTTAAAAGCTTTGCTGGTTGCCAGGATTCCGACCATCTTGTTTGTAATGAACCGTTTCACAGATGTGAATAACATTCAAGTTGAACAGGCTTTGAAAGAAAACCGAATGCTTATTGTTGTGCTAAAACGCAATGAGTCACGAGGCAAGGGACAGACGCCAAGGCTGAGGAACGAATATGTCCTTTCGCTCTGCCAGTATGTTGTCTGTGGCTATGTCAACAAGAACGGTAGCGTGTTTTCTATATTAGCAGGAAGAACTGATGTCAGAAATCTTATAAATGACAAAGCAGTTTTGTTGGCTGCAGAGCCAGAGACCAAGCGTGAACGTTGGACGGTGGCGCAGGACAAGGTGCTTCTGCGAATGTATTATGCAGATATGGGCATCCATGCCATTCATAAACAGTTGCATCGCTCCTATTCGGCTATCTATGCACGCATCCGTTCCATCACACTTCCAGAAGATGTCTTGAAAGGTCGCGAGTTCGAGGACTATGTGTTGGAGTTGTTCAGTCTCCACGAGAAAGACGGCTTCATCTTGAAAGAGTGGCAGGGGGATAAGACGACGGTGAGCACCAGTCGTCCGCTTGGCATCATCTGTCCCGAAAGCAATCGTCATCCAGATTTTGTTTTCGACTATCAAGGAAAAGGATTTGCTGTCGAATGCAAGTGGCGAGAGAAACTACTACCTGATATAGAGAAAGACTTATTCTCTAATGACAAAATAGTTATTTATCGGCAGTTCTCAACAGATAGAAACATCCCAGTCTTTATTATTTTGGGAGTAGGGGGCGAACCCTCTAATCCAGAATTACTGTACAACATTCCTCTGTCCGAAATACCCTCAGTTCTGTCTCATGCAAAGTCTATTGTAGAATTCCTCAGGCCATCAACAGAGACTCCATTTTGTATCACAGACTTCATTTCTATAGACGACTCTAAGCAACAGAAGGCATACACCATAGAAGAGAAGCGTGCACAATATCCGAATGCTTACCGACCATGGACGAAAGAGGATGACGACAGACTTCTTCAATTGTCTGTCTCAGGCAAAAGCATTACCGAACTTTGCGAGATATTTGGACGGAATCAAGGGGCAATATCTTCAAGGTTGAGAAAGATTCAGAAATAGATGCTAATAGAAAAAGTTTGGGTGTACATATATTTGACGAATGCAGGAGCGTTGTTCACCTTTTTCTATACAGCCAGTTCAACGGGGTTGACCTCGGTGATGTGAAAGAAGATTGACAGGAGGAAAGAAGTCCGCTATCATCACAAATAGAGCCAAAATATTAATAATGTATAATAATATACCACAATTCTTGTAAAAGAGGAAAATTTGTTCTAATTTTGTAGCGTTTATACGAATTATCGATAAATTTCTAATAAATTGGTGTATGATAAGGGATTTTTGGGTGGAGAATTATCTCTCAATTTGTAATAGGCAAAGTGTGAGTTTTGTCTCAAAAGTTGCTGATGATTTTATAAATGTTGAAATATCCCCAGGAATATTTCTTAATAAGTTTGGGATTTTATATGGAGCAAATGCATCTGGAAAATCTAATATGCTTTTGGCAATTCAGAATATATTTGATATTCTTTTTACCTCACATACAGATATAGGAGATAAGGTGTCATCTTTACCTCCTTTTGAATTGACAAAAGAAAAGTCGACGAAAATGCATATAACTTTATATGCAAACTCAGTCCGTTATGATTACGATGTGGAGTATGTTGCAGAATATATAATAAAGGAGGCTCTATATTATTATCCTAATGGTTCAAAGGCTTTATTTTATGAGAGGTATTTTAAAGGAGAGGGAATTCAAGCCAATATTAAATTTGGTGATAGTTTGAAAATCAAAGCGGAAACTCAAAAGACTCTGAAAGAAAACACCCTAAATAATCATTCAGTTCTATCTACATATAGAAAGGTGTCTTTTAAAGAGGATATTCAGCCTATAGCAGACTTTTTTAAATGGATTGAAGATCATGTCCATGATATTGGTGGTGACAACAAAAATAATATGGTTGAGGAATTGAAAGATGTGTTTAATGATGAAAAACGAAAGAAGTTTTATCAAATAATGCTTAAGAAAGCTGACTTGAATATATCTGACTTTCGACCAGTTATATCCCAAAGGAATATTCCTCCAAAGATGAAAAAAATAATTCTTGAAGATGCAACTATACCCGAGGCATTGAAAAAGAAACTAATGGAAGAAGCGGAAGAAGATATTGTCTTTACTAATAAATCTAAAAATGGTAATTTCGAAATACCAAGACGACTTCAGTCTATGGGTACAATACAATACATTAAATCGTTGCATTTTTTATATGATTTGATAACAGGCAATCATATATACTTGTTAGATGAATTAGATGAAGATATGCATTACGATTTGGTGTTATACTTCTTGAATGTTTTCTTGTACAATTCAGATAAATCACAATTGGTATTCACAAGCCAAGAAACAGCTTTACTTGCTGAAGATTTGTTGAACGAACATCGTGACTTAGTATGGTTTGTAGAGAAAGATTATGATACTGCTTCTTCAGTATACTCACGAGCAGATTCATATGGATTACACAAAAACCTGTCTTTATACAATTCATATAGGATAGGAAGATTAGGTGCAAAACCAGAATTAGGTTCTCCCTTTATTGACTTAGATTGATGTTCGACTATGGGAAAGTTAAAGGATGCTATTATTATCTTAGGCGAAGGGCCAACAGAGTGTTTTTATTTGAACTCTCTAAAAGACGAATATCTTTCTTTGCAAAACATTGAGCCAAAAATGCCGAAACATTCAAGTATTAAGGAATTGCAAAAACGCATAGAATTGGCTGTTTCTGAAGGTTATTCGAAGGTGTTTTGTGTTATAGATATGGATAACAAAAAAGAAGGTAAGGAAAAAACCGATTATGAGAATTTAAAAAGGAAATATCGCAAACCTGTTGTAAAAGTAAAAAAGGGAATTAACTGTGAAGTTAAGTTCTTTGAGACAGAAAGATGTACAGAATTGTTTTTCTTGTATTATTTCAAATATACCACAAAAGAATACATATGCTCGGATGATGTAGTGAAAGATTTGAATAAAGAATGTGGTTACATAAAAGAGCAAAAGTTTTTTGCACGTCATCCATTGCATCAATATTTTATAAAGAAAGGCGGATCATTGGATAATGCCATTGCAAATTCGGAACGATCTTGCAAGTCCATTGAAACGACAGAAAGAGAATGTACATATTCTCAGCTAGGAAATATGATAGAGCTATTAAAAAAGAAGAAGATATAGTTATCTATAATTAAGTAGAATTTTCATTAAACATTAAGATCTATGGCAGAAATTGATAATGACGAATTGGAGTTCGAGGCATTGGCTAAATGTTCGAAAGCTCTTTCAAAATTAGATGATGAGACCAAGAAGAGGGTTATTCACTATTTGTTGATAAAGTACAATCTAATTAATATTGGAGATACTTTTGTTACTAATCCATCCTCAGTTCCTGTAAGTCAATCTAATCAATTGACTTGTAAGACGGATTTCCTGGAACAGTCTTCAGATGAATGTGAGGTCATAGATACGATACCGTCAGTATACGAGTTAGTGACGAAACAATATACTAAGTCAGAAACTGATATTCTATTATTGATACTTTATAAAATGTCCAATGGTAACCAGAATCCGATAAATCGTTCGGAAGTGGTTGAGGCGTATAGAAATAATAAGGTGTATTCTGATTCTAGACGGAAGAATGTTACATCCAATATTAATGCCCTTATTAAAAGATCCTATATAACAGCCCCCAATAGTTCTTCTTATGCCCTTACTCCTGCTGGTGTTGAACAAGTGAAAGCAATTGCAGAAGGACGTTCAACAAGTGTTTCGAAAAAGAAACAAAAGAATAAAACTAAGAAATGAGTAATAATAAGGATTCTCTTCTTTCAGCGATCTGCGATAAATTCAAATTGAAATCAGAGCAAGCAATTAGTTTCGTGTGGCTACATTATAAGTTGCACGAAACTGAGTCGTGTACTATAGAGCATATAAATCAGTATTTTGTAGATGCACACTTGTCTAAGTATAATTCTACCCGTTTGAAAGATGCTTTGAGAAAAAGTAAAGATATCTTAACGGAGCGTACAGGTTATCGTCCTTCCAGAAAACTTATTGAGACTTTAGATCAAGAGTTTAGTTATTTGTTACAGCCGTCAGAAGAAATAGTATGTAACGAAATGATTCTTCCTCTATCGCTATATTCTAATACGAGAGGCTATATAGAATCATTGGCGAAACAGGTTAATGCCTCATACGAAAATAATATTTTTGATGGGTGTGCAGTATTGATGCGAAGGCTCATGGAAATTCTTTTAATACATACTTATGAGGCAAACGGATTGTCTGATGAAATTGTAGAAGAAAAGGGGTACAAGAATTTGAATGTAATAATCAAGGATATTATAGATAAAAAGAGGTTTAATCTACAAAAGCAGACAAAGGATTCTTTGAACAAAATCCGAGAGTTAGGAAACTTGTCCGCTCATAAAATTCAATATACGACCAAAAAGCAATATATTGATGAGGTTATAACAGAATATAGGGTTATAATAGAAGAATTATTGTTTCGTTCAAATATTAAAAAGTAAATTGCGACATGGAGAGTGATAATTCTGATACACGTCCGCTTACTCTTGCCGACATCTTCCTGGAGGTATTGGAGCAGAAGGCGAAAGATGAGGAGTTTAAGGCGTATGTACGGAAAGTGAAAACGCTGATGAATGTACCTGAGTGCGCAGAATTTCTAAGTTTCGGCCTAATGAATGCAATGGGATTTCAGACTCCTATTGCAGCAAGTACTATTGATAAGGCAATTGACTGCATCACTCATTTTTACGAGGACAATATTGAAGGGAACTCAGAATGGACACAACAATATAAAACTGTTCAAAAGGGACTGATGCGAGAATTCATGAGAGAATACTAGAAAGCTGTAAAACAAGTCATTGCCATTGCATCATGAAATCTTCTGAAACCAGAATAATATAAAGGGATGTGCAATTTGAAATGCACATCCCTTTTTCTGAGAAGTTACAGGCTCGAATACTCCTTGCGAGCATCTAAGCAGGGGCAGGCCTTTTTCACCCAGGGCAGGTCGCGGTGGCCGAGGATCTGGGCGTCGGGATAGTCGGCCTTCAGCGAGCGGAGAAGGGCGACGAGAGCGTGCTTTTGGGCGGGAGTGCGGGAGTCGGCGACATGGCCGTTCTCGTCGTAGCCGCCCTCGTAGCAGACACCGATGCTGTGAGGGTTGTACTTGGGGCCTACGTGGGCACCCACCATCTCCTTGGGTCGTCCCTGATGCATCTGGCCGTCGCGGGTGATGTAGTAGTGGTAGCCGCAGCACTTCCAGCCTTTAGCTTTGTGACAGGCATCCAGCGCCTCGAAGGGGAACGAGCGGTTGCAGCGTGTCGCCGAACAATGAACGACAATCAAATCTATTCGTCTCATAGGGAATTGAACAAGAAAAATTAAGAATATTGGAAGGAAACGAATTGCCATAATTGACCGTAATTGCCCATAATCATTATAAAAAATCGTGGACTTAATTATGATAATTATGCAAATTCGTTTTCGAATGAGAGTCTTAGCTTCTTACCCCACCACGCACGACTGCACGAAAAATGAGCTGATGATGGCGGTGAGCACGGTGATGATGAACTGGATGATGGTTTTCCAAGTCTTCAGGTCTTTCAGGAATTTCATAAAATCAAATTTAGTGTTTGTGTTGGTTTCATTGGATAATATCTGGTCATTCGTATCGTAGAGAGAAGAGAGGGAGTGAGGTGAGCAGGCTGCGTTCATAGCTATGTATTGGATGTTGGTGGCCGCTGAGTTATATTCATTTCTCATTTAAGCCGTCGGCCGCTATCGCTTTGCCCCAGACTGCACCTCGCACCCTCTCAGTAGGTCAAGGATTCACGACGGGAAGGTCATCGTTGTTGCTCGAGACCTTCGTTGTGGCCGTAGCCTTCTTTAGCGTAGCCTCCAGATTCAGGTTCTTGGCAATCAGTTCGCCAGTGGCACGGGCACGGAGTTTCACACCTTTGATGTTCTTCGACACGGTGAAGTCCTCAGCTTTTAAGGCACCACCAGCGTTTCTGATACCCAGCGAGAAAATGGCAAGGTCATCAATCTTCACGTTCTTACCTTCCAGAAGTAGCTCCTTGATGCAGTTCACCATGTCGGTGAGCATCCCTTTGATGGCTCCCTTCGAGAACGGTGTGTTGTGGTTTGCCATGTGTTCAGCCAGTGCATCCAGGTTGATAGTCTCCTCGATGACAGGGTAGGCGAAGAACTTGCCGTAGGCAAGAGAAGTTTGGTTCTTGTTCTGACGTAAAATGTACAAAATCATAGTTTGATAAGTGATTAGTGAATAATGAAAAGTGCATCTCTGATGTATCAGCAAAGTTACAACATCAGAGGCATCCCATTCTGACGTTTCCTTCGTTCCCTTTCCTTACGTTCTATTCATTCGATAAATATCATTGTCCATCGGGACTTCCCAGATATTCCTCAATCAGGCTCACCTCTTTGGCTGTGAAGAACTTGGCGAACTTACTGCTGTGGCAGGCGGTCAGGCGGTCGTGCAACTCGTGGCAGCGGCGTATCCATCCCATCAGGCGGACGGTTGCCACGTGCGGGTCACTATCGGGGAAGTAGAGCATGGCGAGCTCTGATTTTGCATAGCTTTTTCTCTTCATGTTTCTCAGTTTTATTACGATATGTTTTTCGGTTCAAAAGGATGGTGTTTGCGAGTGCTAAGTATGTTGTTTACCGTCAGTAACTACCATACTTGCATTAAATGCCATGAGGACAGTAGGGCAGTACCCATTAGCGTTTTCCCGTTTCCTTTCATGCGTACGCAGGAAGTATCAAGGCTTTTGGGAGTTCCTGCGTACGCGCAAGGTGTTTCCAGAAACTGCAGTCCTATAGTGTCCTACCGCCCCGTTTCCTCCGTCACGGCCTGTGCAGCCATCGAGCGCTGCACCATCTGAATCTCCTCAGCGGTACGCTGCAAGACAATATACCCACGCTGGCCGCCCCATTTCACACGACGGAAACCCAGTTCGGCAAAGGCACGGCCCATATAGACCACCGACAGTTTCTGCGAGATGTTGCTGCTGACAATCTGCAGGGCGCGGCCCACGCTCATGAACACGCCGCTCTCCAACTCTCTGGGCTGTCGGAAGTACAACTGCACCAGTTCATGCTCCAACCGAGGTGTCTCATATTGGCGGTTATGTTCCGACAGCCGCACGATCTCATCCCTCGAAAACCAGTACTGGAACCCCGAGCGATAGAGTTGGTATGCCTGGCTATAGATACCCTCGTAGTTGAACGGCTGTTCACGGGGCGACCGTATGTCCACGATTTCAAAAGGCAGCCAGCGGCGGTTGCCCGTGGGGTCGGAGAGGAACTGCACGTTGTTGCCCGTGCCGCAGAACGATGCGATGTGCATCCTGTGCTCATGAAAGTGGGCATATGCCGCCCGCTCGTCGATGCTCTGCATGGTGACCGCAGCCTTCAACTGGTTCAGTTCTGAGGGGCGCATGGTGTCCAGTTCCTCACAGCACACCAGCCCGTACTGCGCCAACGTCAACAGGTCGTCGCGCCCCATCCGGTTGGCATTGGTCTTTGTATAGAAATATTTCGACAATTCTGGCGGAAGGAGAAAATTGAACCACGTCGTCTTGTACGAGCCTTGTTCGCCTATCAGCACCAGGATGACATTGTTCACGACGGCATCGTCCACCCATCCAGCGACCATTGCCACGAGCCATTTCCTCAGATACAGGTAAAAGAGTTCCTGTTCTGCTGGCCCACCCTTTACCCTGACTGTCGCGGCCAGTTCGCGGATGTAGTCAGTCTGGTCGGTGTGTGTGGAAAGCGATTCCAGATACTCCTTGAACGGATGAAAATCCTTGACGAAATCCGACTCTATCACTCGGTAGATGTCCTGTGCGTTCACCCGTCTCTTATTCGACATCTCTGACCATAGCGAGTTTACTATGCGGTCAGTGATAGGTAACCATTCTCCTCCCTTATACAGAGGAAGTTGGGAGGGGACACGGCTTTCCACTCGCATCGTTATCACATTATGCCTCAGCTGGATATGCTCACCGAGGTATGTCCTAATC
Source organism: Prevotella sp. (assembly GCA_017557405.1). Taxonomy (GTDB): domain Bacteria; phylum Bacteroidota; class Bacteroidia; order Bacteroidales; family Bacteroidaceae; genus Prevotella. Next base: position 58,425 of record JAFYYV010000047.1, on the reverse strand, counting down.
TCCTCCACCGACGCAAACCCGCTGCCACCCGCCGCTGCATAGTAGTGCTTTTGTCCGCCACGGCTGCCGTGCTCTTCCTCCTTCTCATAGCAATACGTGATGATGTCTGCCGTGCGCTCATAATCCGCGAACTCGCTGATGGCCCACTCCTTAGCGGCCTCCAACGAGAAACCGAACTGGTTTAGCCGGTAGCCCACGCGCATCACGTAGTCGTTGTGCGAACCGTCGGTGTACACCGCCCCTTCGGCTTCCACTTCCGGCCGGATGGTCTTTTCGTACACCCTGCGGATGCGAGCTAGTTCGCGCTGTTGTTTGCGCTGTGCCTTCTGCGGCCCCTGCAGCCGTTCCCATTCGACCTCTATCCACGCTGCCGAGAACGCCTCTGCCTTGGGGTTAAAGTACACTGCCTCGTCATGCGCCACTACCGTCAGCCTCGTCACGTTCTTGCACTTCACGTCCGTCTCCGCGCCAATCAACTGCCCGTAGTACGCATTGCCCGTTGCAAACGCCTTGCGGTAGTACTGTATCTGCTGCTTCAGCGGAAACGCCTCGTCCAGTTCGTAGCGGTACAGCACCCGCAGCCCCTCGCCGCTGATCGTCGTATAGCACAGCAGTGTGTGCGGGTCGGTCTGAATTTTCAATTTTCCATTTTCAATTATCAATTGGTCGGCGTGGTCAAAGTCCACCATCGCCATTCCCGTCAACCTCACCACATGCTTCTGTGCTTTGCCGCCCTCGAACACACACGGCACGGCAAACAGCATACTCTCGTTCTTCAGCGAGTCCAACTGGTGCAGCCGATACCCCTCCGTCAGTTCCCTTGTCCGCTGGTCAGAGCGGATAGCCTCCACCATCGCTTCCAGCGTACTGCTGACCGGCACCTTGTCCCAGAAATTACGAAATACTGATAGTTCCATAGCTTTTTGGATTGACTTCTGCAAAATTAAGACAATCGGCAGGTGCATGCAAGTTTTCGCGTTACAAATTTTCTCTTCAGCACGAAATGACAGCCTAAGTGTTTACACCCTATTCATCAAAGAGATCGCGGACGCGCACTCCAAGTGCATCCGCAACCTCATGCAACCGTCCGACGGTGATGTCTCGCCGTCCGTTTACCCAATTATTTACTGTCTGTCGAGTCACATCAATACGACGGCCCAACTCCGCATCGCTTACATTTTTTTCATCATCACGCGCCGCAGGTTCAACTGCGAGGGGTACTGCTTCAGTTTCATATTATAAACGATAATTCATTTGGTTATTATATCTTCGGAAGCATCGATTTCAAGAAAAACAGCTCGAAAATAGTGCTTTCCGATATCTGAAACTTGGCGAAAAGATCACTCGTTGCCTGAATGTCCTCTGGCAATGCATTTTCATCAAAAACAATTTCTACAGCATACCCTTTTTGTTGGGGATTCATCACCTTCGCCACCTTTCCGATTCTTCCATTTAACACAACTCCTTGGCCAACGCATTCTATCTCTGTGCCTATCTCCATTTTCTGTTTGATTTGTTGGCCGATATAGCATTTTCCCGTCATTTTTTCGTTGCAACCCTGACGAATAACAAACAGAGGCGTTCCCTGCTTGAAAGACATCCCTTTTTCCAAGAAATCACAAGCATATACGATTCCATCTGAAGGAGAGCGCAAGACGGTTATGTCGTTGCCTGACGGTATCGGATTGACAACTTGCATCAACGTGTCGTGCATTTTTATGCTTTCCCCGTCATCGACATTTAAATTGACAATAATTCCGTCAAAAGGCATAACAACATCACATGTATTCTCACCTATATTTAGTTTCACTGGAACCGTTTCATAGGTCGGATATTTGATGTGGAAACTTGCGACGAAAAACAACAACAGAATCAAGAGAATACTTCCGATTCCGACACGCAGAATAACTGGCGGTATTCTCCCCATCAGTTCCTGCACCTCCTCGCTTCTCAATTCGATGTTTATGTTTTTACTTTTGTTTTCCATTTTTCCAGTCTGTTACGTTCCTAATTCCAGTTGATTCTTAACCAAAGTATAATACTCCCCACCCAATTGAATAAGTTCCTTGTGCGTTCCCTGCTCAATAATCTTTCCCTGTTTAAGCACCACAATTTGGTCGGCTTTGACGACCGTGCTCAATCTGTGGGCGACGATTACGACGGTCTTTCCCATGTAAAATTCCTGCAAGTTCCCCATAATCAGCCGTTCGTTGGACGTGTCGAGTGCGTTGGTCGCCTCGTCGAAAAAGATGAATTCGGGATTTTTATAGATGGCCCTCGCAATCAAAAGCCGTTGTCGTTGCCCTTGGCTGACACCGATTCCTTCCTGTCCGATGCGCGTGTTATATCCCAATGGCAATTCGGAAATGAATTCATCGGCATTGGCCATAACAGAGGCATGATATAGGCGTTCCGCGTCCACCTTGTCCGTGCCCAAAGCGATATTGTTGGCAATGGTGTCGGAAAAGATAAAACTCTCCTGCATCACACTTCCTGTTTTGCTGCGCCACAGATGCGGATTGATGGTGTTCAGGTTGGCCGTACCAATTTTGATGCTTCCGCTGTTGGGCGTATAGAAACCCTGTATCAGTTTAACGAGCGTCGATTTTCCACTGCCACTCTCTCCAACGATGGCTGTCACTTTGTGTTCGGGAATCACAAGTGAGATGTCGTCAAGGGCGTGTTGCCTGTCTGAGCCGTCGTAACTGAACTTCAAATGCTCTATCTTGATGGATTTGTTTTCCGGCAAAATGGTCAGTTTCCGGGCGATGTCTTTCTCCTCGTCGTCCTGTGCGTGGATTTCGTTCAATCGCTCCAAACTGATCTTGGCATCCTGCAAAGCCTGAGCAAATCCGATAAACTCTCCTATCGGAGCCGAAATCTGGCCAATGATATAGGTCATCGACATCATCATACCGAGCGTCATCTCGCCGTTGACAACGGCACGGGCGGCAATGAATGTGATGATGAAGTGCGTGGTCTGCGTAAAAAATATAGAGCCTGCTTGTTGAATTTGGCCGATGGTCAATCCGCGCAGGCTGATTTTAAAGAGTTTCACTTGTATGCGCTCCCATTCCCAGCGTCTTTGCCGTTCGCAGTTGTTCAACTTGATTTCCTGCATTCCTTGAATAATCTGTATCACTTTGTTCTGCTCCATTGCCGACTGGTTGAAACGCTTGATGTCAAGTTCCCGGCGATACTTCATGAAAAACAGAATCCACAAGACATAGAAAAAGTTTCCGATAAGGAAAATGACCAGAATTTTGTAATGGTAGTAGGCCAAAACCGCTGCAAAGATGAAAAAGTTCGCCAAAGAGAAGACGATGTTGATGGAATTACCCATCAGAAAGCTCTTGATGCGCCCGTGGTCGCCTATACGCTGCAAGATGTCGCCGATTTTCTTGGTGTCGAAAAAATGTAGGGGCATATTCATCAATTTGATCAGAAAATCGGAAATCAGTGAAATATCTATGCGCGAGTTTACGTGTAGCAGAATCCAACTGCGGATATATCCTACGCTGAGTTGTGCCAAGAAAAGCATTAGTTGTGCAATGAGAATCAAGGTGATGATGTTCATATTCCGGCCTTCGATGCCGAGATCCACCATCGCCTGTGTCAGAAACGGAAAAAGCAGTTGGAGCATACAGCCCACCACCATTCCCAATATCAATTGGAAGAACTGGCTTTTATAGGGAAGTAGGTATTTCAAAAAATGACTAAGGCTGCGCTTCTGTGTGATGACTTCTTCATCACATTCTCCGAAATTCACGCCGGGTTCCAACAGCAAGGCCACACCTTTCTCTACATCGCCCGACTTCGTGCTCAACCAACATTTCAAGAACTCCTCTTTCGTATAGCAAAGTTTCTTTGAAGCAGGGTCGGAAATATAGATATTGTAATTCCCCTTGCGTTTTTTCTCGATTTTGTAGCACACCACAAAATGATTCTGATTCCAGTGCAGAATACAAGGTAAAACAGCCTCTTCCGTCAACTGCTCAAACGAAATTTTCACACCCATCGTGTGGAATCCCAAATTTTCCGCGGCATCACTGATACCCAACATCGACACTCCGTTGCGAGAAATAAAACAATGCTGGCGTAGCATTTCCGCTGAGTATTCCTTGCCGTAATGCTTCGACACCATGCGCAGGCAGGCTGGGCCGCAGTCGGCGGCATCGTATTGAAGCAAATGGGGAAAGCGTTGTGTTTTCATTGAAAGCCACAAAAATTCTGATAAACATCCATCATTTTATTTAAACGAGCTTCTGTCTTGTCGAATAGATTCTCTATCAGTCCTTTATTGTTGTTATTGGATGCTGTCACATCAGAATAACCAAAATCTTTTTGACGGGAGATAAAAGGATAAAGCACCATTTTATTGGAAATAATCTTGCTTAGAAACTCATCAGCAACATCACGTTTCGTAAATCTTGCTTTTAGAATTTTTTCAAAGGCTGGTTTATATACAACCATAAACTGCGTACACCAATTCCAATCTATCCAAAACATATCATCCGAAATTTTCACGGCATTTTCATATCCTCCGATGCCACCAAATAATATCTGTGTGTTAAGTTGCGCTGCACGACAGACTTGGGATATAAACAAATCCCTTTGATAGAATTTCGTAAAAATATGATCGTCTTCACATATAATAATAACATCGTCTTCGTTTTTAGAAACGACCTCTTGAATGATGTCTTTAATGCTTTTCCAAAGTCCAACGGCTCCTATTTCGTGCCTTGTGGCTTCTACGATATGTAATTCAAATTCTTTTCTGTCTTTAAATTCGCTCATGATGTTATCCCTGCGTTCCACACGCTCAGGCAGGTTGATGACATAGGTCGGTATTGATATTTCATCGTATTTCATATGTTGCTTTTTTGTAAAATTGTTCTACTTTCTTTAATAGGTGTAATTTTTCATCGATCGTTTTAAAACACCTTCTCACATATCCTTTTTGATTGTTCTGCGCCGTAATGTCAGAATATCCGAATTCCTTTTGAATGGAAATAAAAGGATGCATCACAAATTTATGATCGCTAATTTCTGAAAGATAATAATCCGAAACAAAGCCCTCTTCTGTATCAGACTGGATGATTTTTTCGTAGAAACGATTGAAAATAACAGTGAACTGCATACCATTGAATGTTTTCATCCAGAACAAATGGTCTGTACACCGAATGGCATCTATGACATAAGCGATGCCGCCACACAAAATGTCCGCTCCGAAACGGTCTGCTTGCTGAATGCATTCTAACAGATATTCAAAACGATAGTCTTTTGTAAACACATGGTCATCTTCACAGAAAATAAAGTACTCGCTGTTTTTTTTCAGTTCCTGCTTGACTAATTTTACAAATGTTTGCCATTGGCCAAAAGCTCCCGTTTCATGTCTTATAGCAGGAACTACGGCGAAGTCAAATTCGGGTTTTCCGGAAAATTGCCTTTGGATGGATTTTAGCCTATCTTTTCGCTCCGACAGATTTGGTGCATAGACAGATATTTGTTTCGTATTCATAGTTCATTTTTCTTTTGTGGTGTAATATTGAACCGCCACGAAAGCGAGAACATCACGTAGCGCGGAATACTATTGTGCCACGACTCGGTGCGGCCTTGTTCATTCATCACGTAGCGCGTGTTGGAGAGTTGTTGCAGGATGTCGAAGCCCTTGAGTTTGGCGAGGAGTTTTCCTTTGAGGAAACTGCGCGTGAGTTGGGCATTCCAGACCCAGTCGGTGGCGTTCATCTCGCGCTGCTGATAGCCGCGACGGGCGTACATTGTCAGGTCGGTGGCGAACTGGAACTTCGCAGGCAGGTTCAGTGTCGAGTTGAAGCCGACTTGATAGTCGCTGGCGTTGATGTTTTCGAAGCCCTCACGACGGCTACCGACGAGGTAGTAGGTGCCGCCACCGTGCAGCGTGAACTCGTAGTTGTCGTTGGGTCGGAAGGTCAGTTGGAGGTTGTCGCTGAACTGGTGGTTGTTGACGATGCTGCGCACGGTCGAGGCGAAGCCAGAAACGGTCGCCATATCGACGCTGTGGTGGTAGTTGTAGCCCAGTTGGTTGTTGATGGTGAACTTCTCGGACTCTCCGAGCGCACGCGAGAAGCCGAAATTCGCGCTCGTGTTCCAGTTGCCGTTCACGCTGACGGGTCGCACGGTGGAGATGCCAGTCTTTTTGTCGAACTCGGTGGCATAGGCGACGGCGTTGTCCTGTTGGTTGTAGCCGATGGTCAGCCAATATGACTGCTGATGTTTGTCTATCCAATGCCGAAGGTTGAGTGATGCACTGTAGTAGTGCTGATTGCGCAGGTCGGGGTTGCCGAGGCGGATGTTGAGCGGATTGGTGTCGTCGCGATAGTTCACGAGCATAGTCATATCGGGAATTTCCGACCACATATTGGCCGAAAAACTCCATTTGATGTCCCAAATCTTTCCTTTGACATTGAAATCCGGTTCGAAAAACACGGCGTGTCGCCTGACGTCGTGCCGTCCGAGGCGGTTGTAGTAAAGGTTGTTGTGCTCGATGCGCAGGGGAAGTTGCAATCGCCAATAATTCACGATGCCTTTTTCATCGGAGTATTCCTCCCCAGATACCACTTGAAGTTTGAAGCGATGATGGTTCTGATATTCGTGGAAATCGTAGCTGTTGGGCTTGTCGAGCACGTCGATCAAAGCTTCGCGGGCCGACGGCAGCATATCCCAAATCGCGGAATCCCTATCGATGTGCCTGTCCAAGCGATAGAGCATATTCGAGGTTTTGTTGTAACGGTAATTGTATTCGTATTCGGGCGCGATTTTCTTGTCGGGCCAGCAGATTTCGTACAAGGAGTTCGCCTTGATGTTCCACTGCTGATGTCCGTTGTCGCCGTAGGTGTTGCGGAAGTCACGCGGCGTCTGGCCGTTCATATATTGAACATCGTTGAGCGAGAAACGGTCGGCGGAGTATCGGTCGTAGTCGGCGTTGAAATTCCACCGAAGCATATCGGCGATGATTTTCGCGCCGCCATCCAAAGTAAAACTGGGGTGAATAATCTGATTTTTGTAAGAACCGCGCGACAGCATTTCGTTGAGCACCGAGACCGAGTCGCTGGTGGTCTGGATCGTGTGGCTGAGGCCGTCACGGCTGTTGTAGTGCAAGTTGAAGTTCGCCATATTGAAAATGCCATTTTTTTCGAGGTGATGATTGAGGCTGCCTTCATACCATGTCGTTTTTGAATCGGAAAGACTCTGATTTTTCTGGAAGGAATCGCCTTCGGGCAGATAGGTCTGCGTGGTCGTGCGCGATTCGTTGTCGTAGTTGCTATGGTTCAGCGTGATTTCGCAGCTAAACCAGTTACGACTATCACGAAGAAATCGTGTGTAGCCGAAAACCGCCTCGCGGTTGGTCATCCGCCCATCGACCGCATCCTGCGGAGTCCAGTCGAACCCGTTGCTTCCATAATCAAATCCGATTTTCTGGTTGTCGCTCAGGTTATTGACATTGACAGAACCAACTATCCACTCCAGATCCGACATTTTCATCCCGAAAATCTTCACTAAATAGCGATTTTCTGTGCCATAGCCGACCTCGGCATTGCCGATATAAGTCTTGGAATACTCCTTTTTCAAATTCACGTCCATCACATACCGCTTGTCGCTCATGTCGCGCTGCATGATGCGCGAGGCGGCACCGGCCTCATCATAGACCTTGATTTTGCTCACCGTGTAGGCAGGCAGGTTTTGCAGTGCCACCTGCGGACTGCCGCTGAAGAAGTCGCGCCCGTTCACGAGCAGGCTCTCAATCTTCTTGTCGTTCACGAAAATCTCGCCCTCCCTTGTCAGCCTCACGCCTGGCAACCGGCTCACCAGTGCGTCGAGCATCGAACCCTCGGCCAAGTTGAAGGCATCGGCGTTATAGACAATCGTGTCGCCCCGCATCACCATTTTGATTTTCGTTGCCTTCACGGTCACTTCGGGCAGGTCGTGAAACGCCTTCATCATCCGAAGCGGCTTTACGCTGACGGTCTGCTCTCGCTGACTGCGCAACTCAAAGTTCACGTAGGCGTCGATGTAGCCCTCCATTTCCGCCTTCACGATGTAGTGGCCCACTTTCTGAATCGTGAACCGATAGTCGGCGGCACGGGGATAGGTGCGGAAAGGGTAGTTGCTGGGAACAGCCCTGACGGTGTCGATAACGACGCTGTCGGCGGTCATCAGCGTGATGAGGGCTGGCAGTCCGTCTTCGGAAAAACTGTCGAAAACGACTCCTTGAACTTGGTGGTCGTGCTCCTTGGCGGAGGCTTGCACGAAGCTCAACAGCGTGAGCAAAATGGCTACAATGATGCTTTTTGAAGGTTGCATATCTTTATTTTATTTAAGGATCGCATCATGGCATTTAAAATCTACAGCGAGGGGGTATTATTACAAAACCCTCCTCACTGTAAATAACGAGAGATTCAATTTGTTTATTACACAAAAAGATTAAAAACATGCCATTTAACCACCCCAGCACTGAAGTCCTGAGAATGGCAGATACTTACAATGTCCATCGTACTTAGTACCGTCTTTGTAATAACAGCATGAGTCATTTTCTTTTTTGCCGCTGCAACCACAATTTTCTAAAGTACCAGAACTTGATCCTGATCCGCTTCCAACCCCACTACCTCCGAACACATGTTTGAGTTCGTCTTTCGTTAACACCTCACCGAGATTCGGTGACAAATTCAATTTTAACTTTTTCATACGTTTTAAACGTTTTAAATGAATAAATAAGATTAATAAAAAAACATCAAATCACCAGTACGATAAATGTCTGGCAACCGATTTCCGTTGATAAATATAGTGGGTGTCCCCGTAATCTCCGTTTCTTTGCAGAATCGATCCATTGCCTTTGCATTTTCCCTGTTTTTGGGAGTGTTTACGTGGGTAACGGGATATTTCTGTTTTAACTCTTCAGTGGTTTTAACTTTCCCGTCGAACCAATCCGAGAGGGCAGATGCTACATCGGCTTTCTCCTCGTAAAGACTCAAAAACATGTCAATGGGCATTTGGTCATAGTATTCAGAATCTGGGTCGGCGGCAAAAATGATATGCACTTTTATTTCATCATTCGTTTCCAATAATTTCCGTAATTCCGCCTGTGCATTGGCACAATGACCACAATACGGATTATAGACTTCTACGATATGAATGTTTCCATTCGGATTGCCTAAAATGATGCCATAGTCCTCCGTCGGGATGGTGATTTTCTTCTGCTTTTGCAATAACGCATTGAAAACATCTTTGTCGTACTTGAATCTGTTCAGCATTCTTTTTCCATAGCGATTTTCTTTCACTTGTTTTGCGAGGTGCCACAAAAAGAATAAAGAAGTAAAAGCCAAAAACGATATGCCCAAAACAAAAATTATTGAGGATACAGTAATCTCTTTGATATGGTGATATGCCCCGAAAATCACAGATAGGAAAAATAGGATTACAAGTACTGCCTGTACGGACAAGCACAGCGTACACCATTGTTTTATCTTAAATCTCTGGTAATAAAGGGAATAGATGACATAAGGCAGGGTAAACCCGTGTAAGACGGCAATGGTATGGAATATTCTGCTGTCATAGAAAGAGATGAGTAGAGTAAGAAGCATCCCCAGAAAATACGCGCCTCCGATGACGCTCCACGAGATTCCCCAAAATTGAGAGCCTTTTGAATGCAAAACGGCAGCGCAATTGGTTTTCTCGTTTCGTCCGCAAAAGTTTGACAAAATGGAGCTTTCTTCGTTGTAATCGTGAAGCAGCAACAGGCCGCAGATAGCGTATCCTACCAAAAGAAACAAGACATAGAGATATCGCTGCCAAAATTCAAATCCAGTCTGCGAAATATGAATAGTTGTCGTCAAGGCAAAAAAGACGGGAACGAAAAGTATCAGAGCGAATTCTATGATGCTTTGTCTGGTTTCAGAACGGTGCGATGACGGATAGTCTTTTTCACCAGCACTGCTGGATGCTTCAAACAGCATCACATAACTCGTAAAAATTCCCGAAAAATCCTCGTGCTTTATGATTTCTCGCTTGTGCTTTATGGGATTGAACCAGTCAAGGCATTCGTCTGTTTGGGCATAAGTATAGGCAAACAGGTGTCCGCCATCTTCTGCTTTTATTTGAACCAACGCTGTATGCTGCTTAACTTGTTGTATGTCATTGGTTTTCAGTGTCAAAGTGTCTATTCCAATAGTCTTGAGCTCATCATGTACGGCCAATAAACTTGGGAAATAAGGATGTTCTCGCAAATGTTTAGACAAGCTATTGAGAGACACCTTGACACCAAGATCTTCGCAGATGAGAAATGCAATCTCTTCTACATTTGACATGGGGTATAGCAGATTTCTGATGAAATTCATCGTGGATAAAAACAGAATATGCTTGAAAAGAATTACTTGCACTTATGGCTTGCTACATTAATTTATAAAGTAATCATCCCCCAGAAGCAGTAGTTGCCATTGATAAGCTGGAGTTCATACTCGCCAGAGAGGGTTGCAGGAAGTACCCATGAGGTAGTACCTGTGGGAATCACGATGGTGTAGACCACTACATCATTCTCGTCCACGAGGTTCAGCGTGTAGCCGTCACACGGAGTGAAGAAGTACAGCGTGTGGTCATCAAGAGAGACCTCAGGAACCAGAACGGGGCCTTTGTGGGGATCATCATGTGGAGATGTCGGATCTATATACCCTCCTTCTAAGGATATAGGTTCTCCAGCCTCACTTGCATAACAGAATGATGTGAATGTCATACTTACAATGGCAATGAGTAACAAAATTTTTCTCTTCATAATTCTTTGCAATAATTGGTTTTACTGGTTGTAAAGATATTGTAAAAAGAAAAATGCTCAAACAAAAAAATATCAGAAAAAATCTACACTTATCTACACCCTCCGCCCTAACTCATTGATTATCAACTTGAACAAAATATCTACACATTTCTACACCCTTCGGATCCGCCTATGGGTAATATGGCTGAAGGTTGCTCTTCAACGTCCTTGCATTGTCTTCACCGAAGAGTTTCTTGTTTGCCTGACGCTTAACTCTGTCAACGCGTCTACCGTCAGTATCAAGGGCAAAGGCCATCATGCTCTCACTGATCCTCAACATCGTCATCAGGCATACGCGGATTTGCTCTTCCGTCATGTTACGTGGTGACGTAACCAGCAGGTAACCGCTACGATGGTTGTAAGAAAAAGCTTTTTTCAGCTGCGCCCATTCTGATTCAGTCGGTGGTTTATCGCCTTTATGATATTCCAGCAACCTGTTCTTGAAATCGACTATCAAGTGTTCAAAACTAGGATCAGTCTCTGCTGTCTGTATGCTATCCAGTAGCTTCTTCTGCAGGGTTTCTATCTGTACTTGCAATCTGCTGACGTTTTCCTTGTGTCTCTTTGAATTGCTGGAGTTCTTATTGTTCAACCGGACGATTTCCTTTCTTATTTCTTCAGAGGTCACTTCCTTTTCTGCCAACAACTGTTCCAGATTCTCCTTAGTTTCCCTCAAGTCGCTTATTTCCTCAAGCTGCCTTACCTTAAAACGATAAAACAATAATATAAGGATAGCAATCAACAGCAACGCGGTCATGACAGTTCCAATGACTCCTATCATCCAATTCCTCGCTTCTTGCTTCCTTTTCTCTGCCATCTGCTGCTGGTGATGATAATTATAGTTTGCTCGAACCTGTTCCACCTGTTGTTGGTTGACATATAAAAAACTGGAGTCGTTGGCAGCAGCAAAAAGTTTGGCAAATTTAGAAATAGAGTCTGGGGTGCCCTGCTTCTCGTAGACTGAGAGTAGTCCACGAAACTTTGCTTCATACAACCCTCTATCAGATATCTTTTCAAAGTATTGTTTTGCTTCTGCAGTCTTGCCTATTTCTAACAAATAACGGCCCTTGTCATAATAATACAATTCGCCTTTTATTAGTTTGCCATCTTCATCAAAATTACTTGATTCTTTTTCATAGATATCCAACAACTGTTTTGCCTCAGAATAATTATGGCAATCAAGATAAATACTTATTGCAGCATAGATTGCCGTGGCAGCATGTGCAGTATCCTTTGCTAATAAATACTGCTTTCTGGCATTCTTCATGATGAAGATCATACTGTCCTTTTCGCCTTTCAAAGAATAAGGTCTGATTCTTAATTCGTATGCTTTAATAGCTGCAATAGTATCGCTATTTTTGCGTGCTATCCACTCTGACATTTGTAATGCCTGCATTTCATCATCGGGAAGGAACTGCGAATGGAAGAGTACAGACATCTGACCATATATAGCATAAAGCGTGTAGAGATCGCAGTCCGAGCGAGTGGTGTCTGCTTGCTCGGCGGCTCTCTGGTAACACTCCAGTGCCTGAGGGGCTTCGCCCATATCGTGGTAGACGCGCCCCTGCACATAGTGGGCCATCATGCGGTCGTTTGCCGAGCCGTGACGGTCGAAGTAAACCACAAGGGAATCAACGGTGGGGAGCCACCGGCCTGTGAACACGGTGTCGGCACGGTTGCAGTCGCTGAGGTACTTCAGCCGCTGTCGCATTGCCTCATGGTCGGCTGTGCAGGCCGTCAGGACGAAGAGGACGAGTGTTAGCAGAATCCACTTTAGTTTCATGTTTGCAAAGATAAGGAAAACTATCATTTCCTCCAAATTTTTTATTGCGCAAAAATTGTGCAATTTGTAATATGCTCATTAGCAGTACTTTACAAAACGTTCGCAATTCAACATTTATCCCGCCTCCGATATAAGATTTATGAATGAGCAGAGTATGAAGAAGTAATATGAATAGTCATTTCTTCCTAGGTTGTATAATTGTTAGGGAGGTTACGAGTTTCATTCTGTACTTGATGCATTTGGCGGTAGTGGTATGGTGAGCTGCCTACTTAAACGAATGGGCAAACGTGTAAATGAATTATTTGTCCGTAATGCTCAGAATTATAGTTTGCGTCGAATGTTCTATTCACTCCAAAAACAAAGAGCACCCGAACTGATTCGGATGCTCTTATTTGTTGGTGGATAAGCTTCGAGAGGCTTAGATAATCTCGCTCCAGTCCTCTTTCGACTTGCGCACATAGCTCTGGTAACGAAGCTTAGCCATACGCTCTGCCTCTGCGAAGAGCTCGTCGGCCTCGTTGGGATAAGCCTTCTGAACTGACAGATAGCGAACCTCACCGAGCAGGAAGTCGCGGAACTTCTCCCATTGCGGCTCCTTGGAGTCAAGGCTGAACGGATTCTTACCTTCGTCAGCAAGAGCGGGGTTGTAACGCCACAAGTGCCAGTAGCCACACTCAACGGCACGACCTTCCTCAGCCTGCGAACGTCCCATGCCACCCTTGATCTTCAAACCGTGGTTGATACAGGGAGCGTATGCGATGACGAGTGATGGTCCAGGATATGCCTCTGCCTCACGGATAGCCTTCAAGCACTGGGCATTGTCGGCACCCATAGCAACCTGAGCGACGTATACATAACCATAAGAAGTGGCAATCATACCGAGGTCCTTCTTGCGGATGCGCTTACCTTGTGCGGCAAACTGAGCGATGGCACCAAGCGGAGTAGCCTTCGAAGACTGACCACCCGTGTTGGAGTAAACCTCAGTATCGAGCACGAGCAGGTTCACATCCTCGCCAGAAGCAATCACATGGTCGAGACCACCGTAACCGATGTCGTAAGAAGCACCGTCACCACCGATGATCCACTGGCTACGCTTCACAAGATAGTGGTCGAGGGTCTGCAATTCCTTGCATACAGGACAGCCCTTGGCAGCACTCTCAGCGATGCAAGCACGAAGCTTCGGAGCTATCTCCTTGGTCTTGTCGGCATCATCCTTGTTGTCAATCCACTCTTGTGCAAGAGCCTTGTATTCATCGCTGGTCTTGTCGCTTTCAATCATCTGCTTGAGCAGCATCACCACACGCTCCTTCATCTTCTTGTTTCCGAGCACCATACCCATACCGAACTCGCAGAAGTCCTCGAACAACGAGTTGTCGAAGGCAGGACCTTGTCCCTTTGCATTCTTAGTGTAGGGTGAAGAGGGGATGGAAGCAGAATAGATGGACGAGCAACCTGTAGCGTTGGCAATCATCTGGCGGTCACCGAAGAGCTGGGAGATGAGCTTCACATAAGGAGTCTCACCGCAACCAGAGCATGCGCCCGAGAACTCGAAGAGCGGCTGTGCGAACTGTGAGTTCTTCACGTTGCCCTTGATGTCGACGAGGTCTTGCTTGGAGGTAACATCCTTCACGAGCTTGTCCCAATTCTTGGCTTCCTGCTTCATATCCTCTGCATCGGGATTGAACGGAACCATCTTGAGGGCTTTGCCCAACTTAGGATTACCCGGGCAGACGTCAGCACAGTTGCCACATCCCAGACAGTCGAGTACAGAGGTCTCAATGCGGAAGTGCATACCCTTCATGGCTGCAGGAGCCTTCATTTCGATGGTGTCGAAGTTGTTGAAACCAGCCAACTCCTCGTCAGTCAAAACGAACGGACGAATGGCAGCGTGAGGACAAACAAATGCACACTTGTTACACTGGATACAATTCTCAGAATTCCAAACGGGAACGAAGGCTTCCACACCACGCTTCTCATATGCAGCAGTGCCATTTGCCCATGAACCATCAACGGTGTCGAACTTCACGAAGTCGCTAACCTTCAACAGGTCACCTGCTTGAGCGTTGATAGGACGAACAAGCTCTTTCACGAATGCGGGAGCATCATCGGCCTTCTCGGCATCATCAGCAAGATTTGCCCATGCGGGATCAACGGGGAACTGCTTGTATTCATCACCACGATCAACGGCTGCATAGTTCATGTTCACAACGTCTTCACCCTTCTTACCGTAAGACTTCACGATGAACTTCTTCATCTGCTCAACGGCCAACTCCACAGGAATCACGCCCGTGATACGGAAGAATGCCGATTGGAGGATAGTGTTCGTGCGGTTGCCGAGACCAATCTCCTGAGCAATCTTGGTTGCGTTGATGGTGTAAACCGTGATGTTGTTCTGAGCGAAATAGCGCTTCACCTTATTAGGCATGAAGTTAGCCAACTCATCGCCTTCGAAGATGGTGTTCAACAGGAACGTTCCATTCTTCTGCAAACCACGAGTCACATCGTACATGTGAAGGTAAGCCTGAACGTGGCAAGCCACGAAGTTAGGTGTGGTCACCAGATAGGTCGAACGAATCGGGGTGTCACCGAAACGGAGGTGAGAACAGGTGAAACCACCCGACTTCTTGGAGTCGTAAGAGAAGTAAGCCTGGCAATACTTGTCGGTAGAGTCACCAATGATCTTCACAGAGTTCTTGTTAGCACCAACGGTACCATCAGCACCCAAACCATAGAACTTGGCTTGGAACATGCCAGCACCACCCATTGCGATTTCCTCTTCTTCTGGGAGAGAAGTGAAGGTTACATCATCAACGATACCAACGGTGAAGTGATTCTTCGGCTCGTTGAGAGCAAGGTTCTTGAACACAGCGATGATCTTGGCAGGAGTGGTATCGGAAGAACCGAGACCATAGCGACCACCAACAATCAGCGGCTTGTCCTCTACATCGTAGAAGGCGCTCTTCACATCAAGATACAAAGGCTCACCCTCTGCTCCGGGCTCCTTGGTGCGGTCGAGCACAGCGATGCGCTTGGCTGTCTTAGGAACAGCAGCAAGCAGGTGCTTCACTGAGAACGGACGATAGAGGTGAACGGCAACCATACCAACCTTCTCACCCTGAGCGGTCAGGTAGTCAATGGCTTCGCGAGCAGCCTCTGTGGCAGAACCCATAAGAATAATAACGCGATCGGCATCTTTGGCTCCGTAGTAGTCGAAGAGGTGGTACTCACGACCAGTAATTTCGCTGATCTTCTTCATGTAAGCCTCTACCACCTCGGGCACTTTGTCGTAAGCGGCATTGCAAGCTTCACGATGAGTGAAGAATGTCTCGGGGTTCTCAGCGGTACCACGAGTCATTGGACGCTCAGGAGAAAGGGCGCGGTTGCGGAAACGCTCAACATCAGCAGAATCGACGAGCTTGGCGATTTCCTCTTGATCCATGACCTCAATCTTGTGATACTCATGAGAAGTGCGGAATCCATCGAAGAAGTTCACAAATGGAATCTCCGTCTTCAACGTGGCGAGGTGGGGAACAGCGGTCAAATCCATGACTTCCTGCACCGAACCCGAACAGAACATGGCGAAGCCTGTCTGACGGCAAGCCATCACGTCCTGATGGTCACCAAAGATACAGAGCGAGTGGGAAGCAAGTGTACGAGCGGAAACATCGAACACACAAGGCAGCATCTCACCAGCAATCTTGTACATGTTGGGGATCATGAGCAGCAAGCCTTGAGAAGCGGTGAACGTGGTGGTCAAGGCACCAGCTTGCAACGAACCGTGCAATGCACCAGCGGCACCACCTTCAGATTGCATTTCCTGCACACTTACGGTCTGGCCCCAAAGGTTTTTACGACCACGGGCGGCCCATTCGTCAACGTGCTCCGCCATAGGCGAAGACGGAGTGATGGGGTAGATGGCGGCGACTTCCGAGAACATATAGCTCACGTGAGCGGCGGCCTCGTTACCATCACAAGTGATAAACTTTTTTTCTTTAGCCATTTTGTTTTAAATTAATGCTTGTGTTATAATATGATTTTCTTCAATTCACAATGTATCTCTCTTATTGAACCGCAAAATTACTGCTTTTCAACGAAACCACCAAATGTTTCTTTCGGTTTTGCGTGGTTTTGTTGTAGTCTTGTCAGTACAAGAATCCAAACAACCAAAGCGGAATCAGATTGTCTTTTCCCACCTCGGTGTTGTATCGGGCGTAGATGGTATCTGGATTGATGCGCATCTTGTGTTCGCTCTTGGCGTCGCATATGCGGAACTTGCGTGTGCCGTCCACCATATAATAAAGGTCTTTGCCGGCTTGGTTCACGGTGTGGTCCTTCCAAAGCGAGTTCACAAAGAAAGTCTCCATCGCATCCTGGCGCTCGGCCTTGATGGGGTAGATGGCGTACATCAGGTTCGAGTTGTGCATCATCACCTTCGATGGCTTCTTGGGGAATTTCTCGCCAACGGGATAGATGATGTTGATGAGTCGAGCGTCGGCCAGATATTTGATGTAGTTCATTACCGTAGCACGACTCGTCTCGATGTCTTGTGCCAACTGGCTGATATTCGGAGCTTTAGGACCATCAACGGCCAACAGATAGAAAAGCTTCTTGATTTTCGTAAGGTATTTCAATTCAATCTGCTTGATAAGCAAGATGTCCACTTCGGTCATCATGTTCATCGTCTTGAGTAAGTTCTCCGAGAAATTCCGTTGTTCCAAGAAGAACGGATAGAAACCATGATGGATGTAGTCTTGGAAATGCTGAAGCGGACTAACTTTGGGCAGAATGTCCTTGATGATGCGTTCATGATGCAAGAGAATTTCATCGAGCGTAAACGGTTGGAAATTTGTGCCAGCCCTCAAGTTGAGGAACTCGCGGAATGAGAATCCACGAAGATTGTAGCTCTGAACAATACCGTTCAACTCGGGGTTTTCTTCTTTCAGCCTCATGACACTCGAACCCGTGAAAACAATCTTCAACTCAGGGTACAAATCGTAACATCTTCTGAGCTCCTTGCTCCAGTCGGGTTGTTTGAACACTTGGTCAATCAACAACACTCTTCCTCCACGTCTCACAAAATCGCCCGCGAAATCGGCTATTCCGCGCCCTTGGAAATAGAAGTTGTTCATATTCACGTAGAGGCATTGGCGGTCTTGGACGTCAAAATTCTCCTTGGCATATTGAAGCAGGAACGTGGTCTTACCCACACCTCGCGTTCCCTTGATGCCAATCATTCGGTCGTTCCAATCAATTTCATCCATGAGGCCACGACGCACAGGAGCATGAACATGCTCTACCAAATAGGAATGAGTACGAAAGAATGCTTCCATCTTGTGATTTGTGTATATCAAATGCAAAGGTACTAATAAAATCCCAAATTGCAAAGTGCAGATTGCAAAATCTTCTAAATTCTTGTCATTTTTGTCGTTTTTGATTATCTTTGCACTCGAAAATACAGTAGAAGAGATGAAATTACATATATTCAACCCCGAACACGACATTGCCCTCGCTACTCATGTGCGTCGGTTTACGGCTCCTCATTCAGCCCGTCAGTTGAGGTCGGAAATGGGTTTCCTGCCTGCGTTGTGGGCGGAGGATGGAGACGTTGTGCTGGTTGATGACATTCCTGCTGCCGAAAGACGTTTGAACCGATTGAGACGTTATGTGGCCAAAGTTGATTTGGTGTCTTTGAACGATGCTTCTTCACTTCATCATCTTCATGAGCATCTCGATGAAATCGATGGAGTGGAGCCTTGGGGATGGGATAATGCGGTGGTTGAGAATTTAATTAAATCAAACTTACCTACCTGCTTGATTCCCAATGAAAAACGATTGGAGGAGATACGTCAGTTGAGCAATCGAAAGTGGGCGTCAGAGCATTTGCTTCCACAAGTGGTTGAATCCAACATAAGCTTGATAGGTGAGTCGCACCATATAACGAGTTTTGAAGAGCTCGCCGAGAAAGTTTCCGATGGTGGACGATATGTCTTGAAAGCCCCTTGGAGCAGCAGTGGGAGAGGGATTCGATATGTTTCTCACAACGACCATTGGCTTCGAAACCAGACGTGGGCGCATCATGTGATTGAACGACAAGGTGGAATTATGTTGGAGCCTTATTATAATAAGGTCAAGGATTTCGGTATGGAGTTCACGGCTCACAAAGATGGTTCGGTAAGCTATGATGGGCTCTCACTCTTCCAAACCATCAACGGCGCCTATAGTGGTAGTATAATCGATACCGAGCAGGCGAAGACTGAACTGTTGGAGCGTTTCGTATCTTCTACTTTGCTCGAAGATGTCAGGAATCTCATCTGCAACATCCTCCAACGCGAACTACATAGTCGCTATCAAGGTCCGTTGGGTGTTGACATGATGATTGTTTCCGATAGCGACAACCACTTCCTTCTGCACCCATGCGTAGAATTGAATCTTCGTCGTACGATGGGACATGTGGCGCTTTCGTTCGAAGTAGATGAAACAATGCCTCGCCGATTGATGCGCATCATCTATACTGATAAGTATCACTTCAGAGTCAGCATGGTTAAAAAACCTTAACATTCCGCATGCTATGACTATCGTTTGTTCGCCTCTCGATTCTTTTTATTAATTTTGCATCCAGTTTTGAAAGTCATATTTCAAAATCCTTAAAACCGGTTGGTTCCGTAGCTCAACTGGATAGAGCAACGGCCTTCTAAGCCGTAGGTTTTGGGTTCGAGTCCCAACGGAATCACAGATTTGAGAGCTCCACGCTTGTGGGGCTCTTTTTCTTTTGCCCTTTTCAATTTTCCCATTGCATAGCTTTGACACGCTCATTCCATAGCTTTGACCGTGTCATTCCATAGCTTTGACAAAACTATTATCATCCTTTCATAGAACCAGACACAATCCCATTTTTCTGATTTCTTTGACTTTGTCCATGCACAAAACAACATTACGAAATGTAACAAAAAAGCATAGTTTTTGTAATAATTACACTCAATTGTCGTGTTTTTACCTTATTTTATTTTGTTGTTTCAATAGATTGTTGTAATTTTGCGCCGATTTTTGCATCAAACCCTAAAGATTTGTGTGCGATAACGGTCAGGATTAGCTCTCTCGACTTAACTAAAGGAATTATTAACTTATTATCATAAATGAAAATGAAAAAGGTTTATCTCTTAATCGTCATTTGTTTAGTGGGATTGGTGATGCCGCAGAGCATTTGGGCTGCTGCCACTGTAACAGTGTCTGGTACTACTGTAACCATTAAAACAGAAAAAGCAGGTGATTTACAGACGTATCTGCAAGCTGCTTCTGATGCTGATAAATTAGCCATCAGTAGTGCTGAAACCATCGTATTCGATGGTAAGTTTAACTCTTCAGACCTACAGGCTCTAAAAGACGCAGGTTGTTGCACACAGAAAACTGTGGATATGAGTAAGGCGAAGTTTGTGAGTGCATCCTCTGTTTACAGGCTCTTTTCATCGGAAAATGAAAAGAACATTTACAGTGGACAATTAAATACAGGTGACCAAGCCATTGTAGGAGGTGTCTTATATAAAAGCACAGCAATTCATACATATGAATGGCAGCGTGTTACCGATCAGGATGAAATTAATAATATTGATACATATGAGTCATACGATCCTTCTTGGACTGAAGAGAATCTAAACACAGAGCATACTCAGGATAAGCAAGTTGGTCAATATATTAAGTTTTCCTCGTATAATTATTATCAAAAGAGAAATTTTGAATGGCAGTTAGTAACTAATCAGGATGAGATTAATAATATAAATCCAAATAATCTTAGGGATCATTATGGTTGGATTGATGGCCAATTTACTGCAGCGAATGAAGAACAGCATAGTGTTGGTGATTTTATTCGATTTGCACAGACAAACGAGTATGCTTATTATAAGGTCGTTCTAAATCCCAATACTTATCAATGGGAATTCCAACTTGTAACAGACAATGATGAAATATCTTCCAATGATTTTGCCGAGGCCTCGATTCCTGTTTCAGAAGCTAATGCGTCAAATTATTCTAATGGAAATCATTATGTGAAATTCCCTGTGAACTTCAATTATTATAAGAAAATTAATAATCCACGATATGTTCCTATTACAAATGTTTCTGAGGTGACAAATCCACGAGATCCTTCATTCACGGAAGAAAACATGAATAATAGCGAAAATCTAAATGCATATTCAAATAATGAATATATAAGGTTTGCAACTGAAGATCATGTGTACAAAAAGGTAGAGTTGGCACAATCGTATGGATGGATTGCTCAGGATTATTCGGAAGGTGACGAAAAACTTATTTCGTATATAGAAGGGACAGAAGAAGAACTCCAAGCAATTACGCCTACAAAAGAAGATCTTTATGCAGTAGTTGTAGATAAAAGTTCAACTTATGAGTATTCTTATGACGGTTCACAATGGGTAGAAGGCGCTGGAAATACCGAAGTTGACAACTACGCCCAGATGAAGTTTGATTATTGGAAAGATACTGTAGAAGAAATCATCACTTCCAAATATGCAACGGGTCCGATGGCTGAACAGTTGTGCACAGATTGTACAAAACTGAAAACCCTTACATTGAATGCTGGTGACTTTG
Organism: Prevotella sp.; assembly: GCA_017557405.1. GTDB lineage: Bacteria > Bacteroidota > Bacteroidia > Bacteroidales > Bacteroidaceae > Prevotella. Next base: position 37,201 of record JAFYYV010000047.1, on the reverse strand, counting down.
CTTTAGGCCATACCGTGTTAGGTAATCATATCAATAGTCTTGAGACGGTCAATATCAATGAAGATGTTACAACATTGAGTGCTGGTATGTTTAACGGCATCAGCACATTAAAAACGGTGAATTTCGATGATGATTGCAAGATTACTGTTCTCCCTAATGCTGTTTTCAGAGAAACAGGCATTACAAGCCTTAAGATTCCTTCAAGCGTAGAGCTGATTGAGACAGAAGCATTTCATACATGCCAAAGTTTGGAAACTGTTACTTTCGTGAATACTAACCCCAATCCGTTAGTAATCAAGAATAATGCTTTCCAGCAGAGCGACCATATCAAGGATATATATTTAAACGTAAATCCTGCAGAGCGTAAGTTGATTTGTGAGTATAATGCCTTCGACTACCATTCTATGGAAGGACAAACTGCAGAGGGTAGCGAAATGGCCACACTTCACTTTGCTGAGGAGAATTTCGACTATTATGCTGGTGCTTGGAAGAAGGGAATGGCTTTTGATCAGTCCGGTTTGAATGGTATTAAAGATGGTGTGTCAAATGCAGGAGGAAATTATATAGCAGCACCAACTCAAAGTGAGAATGATATAACTGGCGGTTACGCTCAGATTGACAATAACAGCGACGGCTTTTATCATCCTTCTGACAATACCAAGGAGTATGCACCTGCAAATGGTTGGCAGCAGTTCGCTACGACAGCTTCTCCTCGTGAGGTCGTTTTCAAGGGCTATGTATATATGACCTATAGTACTGCCAAGGCATGTAGTCTGCCCAAAGGCCTTATACCATTCAGGGTGACTGATTACAAAGAAGCTAAAACTGGCGCAAACGGGAAGACAATCAAAGGACGATTGGTATTGAAAATGATTGATCAGGTTCCCACAGAAACTGGTGTATTGTTGATTTCAACCAATAAGTATGTTGTCACAGATGAAACATCAATATCAAAGATATATTTAGGTGATCCTATAGGAACACCCACACCATTCCCACATGAGGAGATTAATACTGATAAGTTGAACTATTTAGTTCCTGCTGTAAGTGGCGTAAAAGTCGGCCCAGTTAGCAAAGGTCCATATAGTGGAAATAATAGTTTTGAGTTAAAAGGAACTTCTGATTTTGACCACCGCAACTTCATCATGCGTAAGGATACACATCAGTTCGTTCGTACTCAGTATGGCACGATGGCTAATAATAGGGCATTCTTAAGTCTGCCGACAGATATGTTCACCAATGACAATGAAAGCGATATAGAAGGTCCTAACCCGTGGAATACACAGGCAGGAGATGCTTTCAATACTTATGATGAAACCTCTACAGACCCATATTCAAATACGGGAAATGCAAAGACGACTTTGTTCTTTGAATACGACGTAGAGAAGTATGGCATGATCTGGCCGCTGGCACAAAAAGAGGATGTGACGGATGGTATTGACGAAGTTGTCAGCCATTCGAATGCCGAGCGTGTCCAGCAGGGCATCTTCACGCTTCAGGGTGTGAAAGTGGATTCGCCTACCACCAAGGGCATCTATATTGTGAATGGAAAGAAAGTGATTATCAAGTAAACATGGGGGACGATAAAATGAAAAAGATATATTTGAAACCGGCATTAGAGGTTATTGCAACTAAAACGGAAAGATTGTTGAAAACAGATAGCGTCGGATGGGGTGATCCCTCATTAGCCGGTGCCAAAGAGAACAACAACGATTCCTTCGACACAGAGGATAACATCTGGGGGTACGCCACCAAAAAAGACATTTGGAATTAAGGCGGTTTTTCAAAAGAAACATGCTTTTACAGAATAACAACGAAGAAGGGGACTTGTTTAACAACAGGTCCCTTTTTCATGTCCGTTTATTTGGCGATAACGAAGGAATGCGTTATCTTTGCAACATGAAAACAAAGAAGAGCATCGTTTACATCGTTTTGTTTGTCTGCATGGCTCCATTGGCTTTGCTGCAAGGATGTTTGAATCGCGATTACATCGATTGGAGCGACTATCAGACTTACTATATGAGTGAGTTGCCGGTTGAACCTCAGGACTTCAAGGCCGACTTCGAGGAAATCTACCAGAAGACTCTGAACCGCTTTGCCTATATCGAGGCGAAGCATCTGGACATGGATTCCATTCACGACGCGTTCGTCAGCCGACTGGACACCATCCAACGAAAGACGGATTACGCGCTGCTGCTGCGTGAGTTCTTTGCCAGTCTCAAGGCAGGACATGCGGGCATCTCGTTCCATCCCTATCATATCGGCAACGATGCCATTCTCATCGAGAATCGAGTGTTCATCAGCAATCCCAGTCAGGCGGCTCAGAAGGCTGGTTTCATGGACAAGGACGAGATTCTCTCGGTCAATCATGTGCCTACGGCTGAATGGTTGCAGAATCACTCGAAATACATATCGGCTTCCACCGAAGCGTCGCGCCTTGTGAACACGGTTCTCGAGATTACCTACGACCATGTTGATTCCGTCCGCATCTTCGGCATACGTCGTGGTGAGGAGGAGATGGAATTGACGGTGAACCTACTTAACTCACAACAACGTTCGGGTAAGGTATGGCATCAGCTGACACATAAGCAACTCACTCCCGAGGTGGGTTACATTGCCATCAACATGTTGGATGAAGACTCTGTTGTGAGCTCTTTTACCAAGGCTTTAGAGGAGTACCGCAATCTTCCTTATCTCATTGTTGACGTGAGGGAGAATGGTGGTGGAAACAGTCGGAATGGCGACCGTATTGCAGAGTATCTCATCAAACACGATTGCAAGAATTGGATGGGGGAGCAGTTGACGATGAACAAGAACTGTTTCAAGGGACAGGTGTATGTGCTCATGGGACCGAACTCGTTCTCTGCTGCCGAGACATTCCTTGTGGAGTTGAAGGAAAGTGGTGATGTTGTGTTGGTGGGAGAACCCTCGGCGGGTGACATGGGTGGCGTCATACTTCCATATAAGACCTCTCATGGCGTTTGTTTTCGTCTCCCCGTCATGAATCATATCACGACGCCAGGAGGTCATCCTACCGAAGGGAAAGCCATCCAACCCCATCGCGTCGTGCATCAAACCATCAAGGATTTCATGGATGGCAAAGACACCCAGATAGAGTATGTGCTCTGGTTGATAAAGGTTGCCAAGGCACACGAACTAATGTAAAAGTGGAGAAGCATGAACGACCTGACTCTTCAAATCGTCCTCATCTACCTTGTTGCCATCAATGTGGTCACTTTCATCGTGTATGGCGTCGACAAGTATAAGGCCGTGCGCTCCAAGTGGCGCATTCCCGAGAGCACGTTGATAGGACTTGCCGTTGTTGGTGGAAGCATAGGGGCGTGGATGGGCATGAAGTTCTGGCATCACAAGACGCTCCATGCGAAGTTCAGGTTTGGCATTCCCATCATCCTTATTGCCCAAGTCGCCCTCGTATATTGGTTGATGAATCGATGAGGGAGGATTACAACCAAATAGAATTATCAAAAACAAAAGGAATAAATGAATAAGTCGCACATTTTTGGCTATCTGTTGGGATTACTCATTTTTGTCATAGGAATACCAGCTTTGATGTGGTTGGTGTCAGGAAGACCGTTCCCATACGTTCCCGATTCCATCATCTTATGTGTAATTGCGGTGTTGCTCGCCATCTGTGGATTGGCGCTCAGCATATATAGTATTGTCTATATGCGGATTGTTGGCAAAGGGAATCCTTTTGATGCTTATAACCATGAAGTGGCTCCACGCACCCAAAATCTGATGACGCAAGGGCCATATCGCCTTTGCCGCAATCCGATGCTTGTGGGTATCTACATCTACGATTTGGGCGTTCTTATGTGGCTATGGTCGTTAATACCTTTGGTGGTATTCATTGTAGAGGTCATCTTGCTGACCATGCAGGTACGTAGTGAGGAGAAACGCTTGGAGAAAAATTTCGGTCAAGATTATCTTGACTATAAGAAAAGAGTAGGGAGGTATTTCTAAAACAAGAGACAACTGATTGAACAGATGAAAAAAGTATGTGATTTCATTGCCAAATGGATGGGCTTGATGGTGCTGTTGGTGGCTGTCGTGTCTTTGTTCTGGCCATCATCGTTCTTATGGATTGATACGTGGGCCATCAACCCAATGCTGGGGTTGATTATGTTCGGAATGGGTTTGACTCTCTCACCACATGACTTCAAGATCGTGTTGAGTCGTCCCAGAGACATTCTCATCGGATGTCTGGCTCAGTTCACCGTGATGCCTCTGTTGGCATGGGGATTGACTTATGCATTCTCATTACCAAAAGAATTGGCACTTGGTGTCATTCTCGTAGGATGCTGTCCAGGTGGTACGGCTTCCAATGTCATCACCTATCTGGCAAAAGGCGATTTGGCACTCTCTGTTGGTATGACCGCAACTTCCACATTGTTGGCTCCCATCCTGACGCCATTATTGGTTTGGCTGATGGCTGGAACGATGGTAGATGTTGACACCATTGGCATGTTGAAAAGCATTGTCTATGTGGTCATCGCACCAATAGTCATCGGTCTTTTGTGCCAACGATTCCTTCCAAAACTGACAAAGAGTATTGTTCCTTATCTACCAGCATTCTCATCGATAGTGATAGCTATGGTGGTGGGCATCGTTGTTTCCCATAATGCCGACCGTTTGTTAGTGGGAGGAATGTTGGTCATCTTGGTGGTGATGGCACACAATCTACTTGGACTCGCCATCGGTTTCCTGTTAGGACGCTTCATACGATTGCCGAATCCAAAATGTGTGGCAGTCAGTATTGAGGTGGGTATGCAAAACTCAGGTCTTGCTTCCTCGTTGGCTGTGCTGCATTTTGCCGCTTATCCGCTTGCAACAATTCCTGGAGCTGTGTTCAGCGTGTGGCACAACATCAGTGGTGCATTGGCTGCCAAATTCTATCAACGACTAACTGATAGGAACAGTAAAGAAGAATCTATGACCAATTGAAGAGCGTTGGTGTATGATAAAAGACAAAAAGATATTGTTCCTTCACGGATTCTATGCCAGTGGCCAATGTATACCAGCCTTGACCTTGCGTGAGGCATTTGAAGGCAGAGCGCAAGTTCTGACACCCGACCTACCGATACATCCACGAATGGCCATTGCGCAAATCAAGGAGATATGCGACAAGGAGAACCCTGATTTGCTGGTGGGCAACAGTTGTGGTTCGTTCTATGCCCAGATGCTTGCGCCCATCGTGGGAGTGCCGGCGTTGTTAGGCAATCCCCATTTCCAAATGACGGAGTTCTTGAAACCACGCATAGGAGAACATCAATACAAGTCGCCTCGCAAGGACGGTCATCAACATTTTGTTATTGATGAAGCCTTGATTGAGGAGTTTGCCGAACTGGAGGCCATTCAGTTCAATCATTGCACTCCCGAATGTAAAGACCGCATTTGGGGCTTGTTCGGAGAACACGACACGTTAGCCCATTTCGAACCCCTTTTCCTTGAGCATTACACACATAGCTTCCACTTCCCTGGCAATCACACCCCCACGGCCGATGAAGTCCGCACATGGTATGTTTCTTTAATAGAGAAAATGCTAAAGGAATATACTTGAAGAATTTTTTACAACATCAGAGAACGATGGATAACCACTATTATTCAATAGTCTGCAACTTGGTAATTGTCAGCACCCCTGCCGAGAGGGCAGGCACGTCGAGCACTACATCGTTGCCATCGGTCTTTGCCGTCGATTTCTGCAGGGCGACGGCGTGCTTGTTCTTCATGCTGTTGGCAACGGTCAGCGAACCTGGGGCGTAATACTCGAAGACCGTCTCCTTCACGCCCGTCCAGTCGCCCTCTATGCGCAGCGTGGCAGGCTCCTCGGTGGGATTCACCACCTTCACGATCACTCCCGAGCCATTCTCCTCCATCGTGGTGCTCACACTCAGGTTGCCCGTCTCGCCGCTGTAGGCCAGCCGATACTTCGAGAAATGGTCGTACCACAGTTCGGTCACCTGGCAGTTGGGCGCCTTGAACAGGCCCGTGTAGTCGAAGTTGATGAAAGCGTTGTTCCAGTCGGGGGCGTCCGTACGACGCAGGAACAAGGCGGCGGCACCCATGGCCACCACGTCGCGAGCCTCGCACATGTTGAGGAATCCGCCGGCAAACAGACCAGTGCGCCAGTCGATGCTGTTCAGGTTCCACTCCGAGATGAACAGTTTGATGTTCGGATTAGGCCCCTCAGCAATCATCTTCGCATAGCGGTCGTACTGCTGTCCCAGCCGTGCCGGACCCGTAGCGTAGCCACCCTGCTGCTCATAGTGGTGCAGGCTCAGGTAGTCGAAATAGTTGCCACTGCGTTCGATGAACTGCTCGTCCTCGCGGAATCCGCCACAGGCGATGATCTTGATGCTCGGGTCCACCTTGCGCATGGCGGTGCTGAAGTCGCGCACGCATTTCTCATAGCGGTCGATGCCCATCTCCCACATCTCGTTGTCAATCTCCCAATACTTCACGTTGTAGGGCTCGGGATGTCCGTTGGCGGCACGCTTCGCACCCCACTCGTCGGTTGCGGGGGCATTGCAGTAGCGCACCCAGTTCACCGCATCCTGCAGAATGCTGTCGTACTCCTCGGCAGGACGTTCGAACTTCACGCTCACCACGATGATAGGCTCGCTGTTCACCTCGCGGCAGAAGCGTATGAACTCATCCGTTCCAAAGCAGTTCTGGTCGTAGTCCATCCACATCCAGTGGTCCCAGCGCTGACGCTTCTCCTGCGGACCGATGCCCCACTTCCAGTCGTACTGTGCCACATATCCGCCACCCGGCCAGCGCAGACACGTCGGATGCAGCTCCTTCACGGCTTGCAGGATGTCGGGACGGAATCCGCCCAGCTTCTTACCCGTCTGCGTAGTCATGGTCGCCATATCGACCTGAATCGTTCCGTTCTTGGCCATGATGACGAAGTCGCAGTCGCAGCTGAACTTGGTGAGCGTCTTGACGTTCTCGCTCTTTACGCCCAGGGAATCGGCGAGCCCTTTAAGGGAACTGGGTATCGGGACGGTTTCCGCGCAGATTCTGCAATGACCATCGCTGCCTTCGATCATCTCGGGGCGGAGCGTGAATTCATATTTCTTCCAACTCTTGCTCACCTTGAACGACTGGTGGGCAATCAGATTGTCTTTCGTACTGCACAGGCCCACAATCAGCTCTCCCTCGCCTTTGGCATAGATGGAGCCCACAAGTTCCTCGCCATCAATGTCCAGCGGACCTTGGTAGATGCCGGCCATAGTCTTGCCTGCCGTGATCTCCTGCGAATAGCGCATGTTGATGGCGTCGTCCTTGACTAATCGATATTTGCCACCCTCGCCGAAGGCCGTCCACTGCGGTGCCACTGCCGGAATCTTCACATCGCCAGGCGTACCCTCAAAGAGCACCTTGCCGTCTGTTGCCGTCAACTTGATGTTGCGGTAAGTGGCCTCGGTATAGTTCACCCAGAACGTCACGAAGTTGCGGTCGGCCATTTCCAATCCGTCATGGCTCACCACCTGCTTGCCGTCCCAATACACGGTCACCTTGCTGCCGCGGCTCTCTATGCGCAGCTTGTGCCATTGTTGGCTCTCGTTCACCTGCTCCTTCGTGGCAGGAGCCGATACAAGAGGTGTCAGCATGTTCATGCGGCGACCCGGACGTCCACCAAAGCCCTGCGATACACGTTCCTCCATCTGGCAGATGGAGAAGTCGGCTGTAGAGTTCTGCTGCTGCAGCGCGGCACGTGCGGCGGCCTCGTTGGCGGCGTCAATCTGCGACTGCGTCTGTGCGGGTGTGAACGTGCGGCTTTCATAGTACGGGTCGTGTATGCGTACGAAATATGGCGAGCCGTCCTTCTTGTTGCGCACGGCGAAACGAATGTCCATCAGACCACCGCTCCAGCTGCGCCTGGCCAGTTTGTATGCGCGCCAGTTCACGTCCATCGTCAGGTCGAAGTCGCAGGTCGCGATGCTGTCAATCTTCAGCGGCTGTTCGTAGCGGGTAGGGGAGTGCAGCACCTTGTCGTCGTCCATGAACCACCCGTCAAAATATCCGTCACGCGGAGGAATGCCAGGATACTGCTCAGGCTCGAACGAGCGCTCCTGGATGAGTTCCTGCCAGACACCGTTGTTGGCACTGAAATAGATGTGCTCGAAAAGCTGACCGTAGAGCATCTCGTTGATGATTCCCGATGGCTTCTTGCTCTCTACCTTGATCACATACTCACTCTGTGCTCTGGCAATAGTTCCCATTACCAGAAATGCCAACAATAATATCTTTTTCATTCTAATTTAGTATTTGAAAGTGCTATTTGATAGATATTTCAAAAATATATAAAATCCGTCATTTGAAACTATAATGATACAAAGATTTAAGAAAAAATAACTCTGCTGGCGATAATATGCCATTAATTAGTAGAGAAGAAGGAATTTCTCATAATCGGGTAACAAGATTCGGATTAGATTAAAAAGCGGTTAAAACTAAGATAAATTGAAAAAAACTTGGAGATATCATTTTTTTTCTATTACTTTGTGTCGTTAATTATTCACCTTTAATATCTATAACCTTATGAAGAAATCCTTTTTGACACTTCTTGTAGCCATGACACTGATGCTGTCGAGCTGCTTATCAACGGGCCTTGGAACTACAAACAATACAACTGGTAATGTGCTGGGTAGCGTGCTTGGCAGTGTGTTGAGTAGTGTTTTGTTGGGTGGAATGACATTTGATCAGTCGAGCCTTCTTGGTAGCTGGAACTACAATGCTCCAAGTGCTGCCTTTACTACTCAACAGGCTTTGACAAAGGCTGGAGGTACTGCTGCAGTTGCCAACATTGCTTCGTCGTTGGCAAGTAACTACAGCAATATCGGTATCAATCGTAGCAACACTTCTTTCTCGTTCCTTGATGGTAACAAGTTCTCGGCTAAGGTAAATGGTATCCCATTCAACGGAACCTATGTTTATAACCCCCAAAACGGTGAAATCGCCCTAAAGACAGCTACTGAGACCATTAAGGGCAACGTTACAAAGACGGAGAAAGGAATGGGTCTGATGTTCGACTCAAAGCAGATGGTCAACATCCTTCAGAAAGAAGGAAAGGTCAGCAACACCGCTGCTGTTCAGGCAGTCAGCCAGCTTGCTAAGAGTGCCGATGGTGCTCGTGTAGGCTTTGAGCTTACAAAATAAGAGAACAGAATCTTATAAAAAGAAAAGCCTCTGACTTTCAGGGGCTTTTTTATTGGTGATTATTTGTGAACTCTATTGATAATCAATCATTTTCCCACGCAGAATGTAACAAGGGAAATTTGTATACAGTTGATAATCAACGAATTAGAATATCTTATTTGAGGGACATTTTTGCAGTTGGGGGACGGAATAGGGACAAAAAAATGATAAAAAACTACATTTTTTTGCCACCCAAAAAACAAAGAATGATAACAAATGATAATACGATTTTTCGTTTCTTATCATTTTGATATTTATTAACACTGATTTTATCATTTGTTGTACCATTATTGTCCTGTTATTGAGTGGAGAATAATCCCTGCAAATTTTGTCCCCCAATTGTTAATTTTAGGCCGTTTCGTTTTTTATCATTTAACGCAGATATTATGCTTTTATTATCATTTCTCATGGGATAATGCATTATTGACAATTATTTCTTGCCTTTCCCTGGCCCATTTAACATACAAAATGTAACTCAGACTTTTTCCTACCCTCATCAGACTGATATTGTATTATTAAGAATATATGTTTAGTTTAGGCATTGTATATCTGAAAACGGACTAAACCAAACTGATTACTTTATCCAAGAAGGAAAGATACTTTTTTTCTTTTGGACGGTAAAATGTAACTCGAGTTACAGTTTTGTTGTATTAATTATATTTCCTGTTTTATTTCCCTCTTTCTGAGGTTATACAGTAGTGGGTTAGACTTAAGTTTTGATAGGCTTATATTATATAAGAAGTAAACTAAAACCATAGTATGATTTAGGTGTATTTTTAGTATAATTATCCATGATAAAAACACATAAAATACCAATCGTTTGGTATGTAGTTTACCGCTGTTGTGCGATTTTCCGACAGTGTTTTTTGTCGTAACTTTGCAGTGTGATTTGAATTCATTTTTTAACCGACAATATTATGGCAAAGATTTATGTAAATGGAGACGTGCAGGAAGTGAATCTGCCGCTCAACGTGACAGAGTTAATCAAACAGTTGCTGGTGGAGAATCCAGAGATGGTCAACGTGCAGGTGAACGAGGAGTTTGCCGAGCGCGAGGACTGGGAAACGATCCAGCTGAAAGAGGGCGACAAGGTTGATTTCCTCTATTTCATGGGAGGAGGCGCACGATGATTGACTTTACTGAAGAACAAATACAGCGATACTCGCGACATATCCTATTGCAGGATGTAGGCGTTGAAGGACAAGAGAAAATAATGAACGCACGCGTGCTCGTGGTGGGTGCCGGCGGCCTTGGAGCTCCCGTAAGCCTCTATCTGGCAGCGGCTGGCATCGGACGCATTGGCATCGTGGATGCCGATGTGGTAGACCTGAGTAATCTGCAGCGTCAGGTTATTCATTTCACGAAAGACGTGGGCGTGCCGAAAGTAAAGAGTGCCGAGGAGAAGATCAAGGCCATCAACCCTGACGTGCAGGTGGACACCTACTACGAATTCCTCGACTCATCGAACGCACTGGATATCATCAAGGAATACGACTTCGTGGTGGACGGCACCGACAACTTCCCCGTGAAGTTTCTCATCAACGATGCGTGTGTGATGGCAGGGAAACCATTCTCGCATGGCGGCATCCTGCGTTTCAACGGACAGACGTTCACCCACTTGCCTGGTACGGCCTGCTACCGTTGTATGTTTAAAGAGCCACCACCCGTTGGCGCTGTACCAACGTGTTCGCAGGCAGGCGTGCTTGGTGCCATCGCAGGCATGTTGGGCACCATCCAGGCAGCCGAGACACTGAAATACTTTACGGGTATCGGCGAGCTGTTGACCAACCGTTTGCTGACGTTCGATGCCAAAACCATGCAGTTCCGCACGGTGCCAGTGAAGCGTCGTGACTCGTGCGCCATCTGCGGCTCAAACCCCACCATCGACCATCTGATAGATTATGAACAGGCCGCGTGCGACCTCAAACAGCAATGAGCATTATGAAAATTCCACAGAACATCATAGATGAACTGATAGCCCAGGCTCGGAAGGATGCGCCTGATGAGTCGTGCGGCTATCTGCTGGGGACAGCTGACGAGGTTGTCGAGAACTATTGGATGGAGAACATCGACCACTCATCCGATCACTTCTCTTTCGCACCGAAAGACCAGTTTGCCGCCCTGCGCTATGCGCGCGAGAAAGGGCTGAAGATACTCGCCAACTGGCACTCGCACCCAGCCTCGCCCTCGCGCCCCTCGCAAGAAGACCTGCGTCTGGCCAACGACCCAACAATCCGTTACGCCATCCTCTCGCTGCTTGATGGAGAACCGAGATTGAATTCCTTCAAGATTCTAAACGGTGAGGTGGTGGATAAGGAGATACACTTATAAAGAAACAAGACTTGTTCTTTCATTGCGATGCATCTGCCTGAAACTGTTTGTCGGTTATAGTTTCTGCGCACGATGCGTCGCTTTTTCAAATTAATTGTGTAATTTTGCACTCCATATGAATTTCGTATTTATATCACCACATTTCCCGCATACCTACTGGAACTTCTGCCAGCGGCTGAAGCAGAACGGGGTGACTGTTTTGGGCATCGCCGATGCGCCGTATGAGAGCCTGCCTCACGAACTGAAAGAGTCGCTGACGGAGTACTACCGCGTGGGCTCGTTGGAGAACTACGACGACGTGTATCGCGCCGTGGCTTATCTAGCTTTCCGCTATGGGCACATCGACTGGATTGAGTCGAACAACGAGTACTGGCTGGCACAGGACGCCCGACTACGTACCGACTTCAACGTGACAACCGGCATACAGACCGACCGCATCCGTGCCATCAAGGAGAAGTCGGAGATGAAGAAATATTATGCCAAGGGGCAAGTGCCTACGGCGCGACAGATAAGTGCCACCGAGGGCGAGGAGGCCGTCAGGCAGTTTGCTGCGAAAACAGGCTATCCCATCATCGCCAAACCCGATGTTGGCGTGGGAGCCAGCGGAACGTATAAGATACACGACGACGCGGAGTTGAAGCAGTTCTACGAGACTGAAACCAACCACAACCTCTATGTGGTGGAGGAGTTCATCACTGGCGAGATTTGCTCCTATGATGCCGTCATCAGTCGTGAGGGCGAACCCATCTTCGAGTCGATGACCGTCTGGCCACCTTCCATCATGGACATCGTGAACAAGAAGCTCGACCTTTCATATTACGTCGACAAAGATATGCCCGAGCCACTGCGCAAACTGGGACGCCGCACGGTGAAGGCCTTCGGCGTTTGGAATCGTTTCGTGCATCTGGAGTTCTTCCGGCTCGACAGCGACCGCGAGGGCCTTGGCAAGAAGGGTGACTTTGTGGCGCTGGAAGTGAATATGCGTCCCGCCGGCGGCTATACACCCGACATGATCAACTACGCCCACTCGACCGATGTCTATAAGATATGGGCCGACATGGTGGCCTTCGGCAAGAGCCATACCGCCATCGGCGAGCAGCACTACTGTGCCTTTGCCAGCCGTCGCGACATCTACCAGTACGTCCATTCGCACGACGAAGTATTGAAGCGCTACGGCAATCGCATAGTGATGTGCGAACGCATGCCGGAACTGTTCTCCGCCGCCATGGGTCAGCAGATGTACACGGTTCGTCTGGAAAGCATGGAGGAAGTTAATGAATTTGTTGAATTTGTACACTTGAAGAAATGAACATCAATTACGTGAAGAAATATTCTGCCGCCCTCGGACGTGACATGGAATACAAAACATACGGCGACAAGGGACATCCCGTGCTCGTCTTCCCGTCGCAGGACGGACGATTCTACGATTACCAGGACTTCGACATGGTAGGCGTACTCTCCAGTTTTATAGATCGTGGGCAGATACGCCTGATCTGTGTCGATAGCATCGACCGCGAGACGTGGTCCGACACGGGCGGCGACTACCATCGCCGCATCGAACTGCACGAGCGCTGGTACCACTACATCGTCGACGAGCTGATACCCGAAGTGCGCCACTTCAGCAACGAGACCTTCATTGTCACGGGCTGCTCCATGGGCGGTTTCCACGCTGGCAACTTCTTCTTCCGCCGTCCCGACCTCTTCGACACGCTGCTGGCACTGAGCGGACTCTACTATGCGGGCTATTTCTTCCCCAACTATCAGGACCCTCTCATCTACGACAACTCGCCCTACGATTTCCTGCGTCAGATGCCCGACGACCATCCCTACTGGGACATCTACCGCCACCGCCGCATCATCCTGTGTGTGGGACAGGGTTCATGGGAAGACGAACTGCTCGACAGCACCCGTCAGATGGATGCCCTGCTCAAGGAGAAAAACGTTCCTGCCTGGATCGACTACTGGGGCTTCGACTCCGCCCACGACTGGGCCTGGTGGCGAATGCAGATCGTTTATTTCATCGAAAAACTGCTCACGCCAGATACCGATTACGTCATCTGAATCAGTGAAATTCCCAACAAAAGTGATGCGATTAGTGGAAAAATTGTATCTTTGCACTTGATATATAATTGTTTATGTTTTTAACATGAAACATTGATTAATGAGGAAGGTTGGCTACATCGTAACATTGCTCTGCGTCGCCCTGTCTTCTTTCGGACAGAGCCAAGATGATGTAGACACCCTTAAGACGCAGCAGATTAACGAGGTGACGGTGTCGGCACATCAGTGGGGAAGGGTGAAGGCCAGCACCATTGGGAACACGGAGTTGATTAGTTCAAAGGAACTGTTGCGTGCCGCCTGCTGTAATCTGGGCGAGAGTTTCACCACCAACCCTTCTGTCGATGTGAACTACGCCGATGCCGCCACTGGCGCGCGGCAGATTAAGTTGCTGGGCCTCTCAGGCACCTATGTGCAAATGCTGACTGAAAACATCCCCAACTACCGTGGACTGGCTGCTCCGTTCTCGTTGAGTTATATCCCTGGCCCTTGGATGCAAAGCATACAGGTGTCGAAGGGAGCCTCGTCTGTAAAAAACGGCTACGAAAGTATTACAGGACAAATCAACGTGGAGTTCAAGAAGCCGCAAGCGACTCCCTTTGCCGATGCGAACCTATATCTTAATTCAAAGGGAAAGCTGGAAGGCAACCTCGGAGCGAACCTGCAGTTGTCTCAGCGGTGGAGCACAGCCCTTTTGGGGCATTACGAAATTCTTGACAAAGTGCACGATGGGAATGGAGATAGTTTCGCTGATATGCCAAAGACAAGACAAGGGGCGTTGCAGAGTCGCTGGGCGTGGATGGGTGACCGTTACATTTTCCAAGCATCCGTCAAAGGATTGAAAGAGCATCGTGAGGGAGGGCAGGTTTCTCACCACTCACCTCTCGCCTATCACCCCTATGTGATAGACATCACCAACGAACGTTACGAGGCATTTACGAAAAATGCTTATTTCATCAACGAGGAACATGCCACGAACATCGCGCTGATTCTCTCAGGATCGTTGCACCACGAGAATGCCACCTTTGGACACAAACCCTACAAGGCCGACCAACGCAACGGCTATGCCTCGTTGATGTTAGAAAGTGATATCGGCGAGCATCATAACATTTCGACAGGTCTCAGTCTGAATCATGACTACCTTGGACAAGAAATGTTCAATGTTCAGTGGTCAATGTTCAATGATAAAGAGACCACTCCTGGCATCTATGGACAATACACTTATAAACTCGATGAGAAGTTGACTGTGATGGGCGGCCTCCGTTGGGATCACAGCAACATTTACGGCAGTTTCGTCACACCGAGAATGCACCTGAAGTTCTCGCCCAACGACATAGTCACCATCCGTGGCTCCATTGGCAAAGGCTATCGCACAAGTCATGTGCTGGCAGAGAACAACTATCTGCTGGCGAGTGGACGCGACATCATCGTCGACGACAACATGGAACAGGAAGAGGCCTGGAACTATGGTGTCAGTGCCATTTTGAGCATCCCCATTGGCGAAAAGAAGATGGAACTGAGTGCGGAGTACTACTATACCAACTTTCTTCACCAAACGGTGATAGACCTGGATAGCGACCCACATGCCGTACACTTCACCAACCTCGAGGGCGACAGCTATTCCCACACCTATCAGGTGGAAGCCACCTACTCATTCCATGAGGATTTTACACTGACGGCCACCTATCGTCGCACGAATGTGAAATGCACCTATGGCGGACTCCTAAAAGAGAAACCACTGACCAACAGATACAAAGGCTTGCTGACAGCTTCTTATACCCCAGGACTCGGCAAGTGGCAGTTTGACGCAACGCTACAACTGAATGGTGGCGGACGAATGCCAACAACCTACACGACCGACGAAGGCTTGCCTTCCTGGAGTGAACGTTTCAAAGGGTATGAACAGTTGAATGCCCAGATAACACGTTTCTTCCGCTATTGGAGCATCTACGCTGGCGCTGAGAACATCACAGGCTTCAAGCAGAAGAATCCCATTATCGGAGCCGACAACCCATGGGGCAGCCATTTCGACTCCACCATGATATGGGGACCTCTACATGGTGCAGTATATTATATTGGCATCCGTTTGAATTGGAACAGAATATAGATAAATAATAGTTAAGAATTATGAGACGTTTATCATTTATCATTTTTGCTTTGTCATTTAGCGTAGCGCTATTCGCCAAGGACATCAAGACTGTTGTGCTGAAGACCCAACCCGAGATGCACTGTGCCAACTGTGAGAAGAAAATCAAGGATAACATCCGCTTCGAGAAGGGCATCAAGTCCATCAAGACGAGTCTCGAGAACAAAACAGTCACCATCGAGTATGATGCAGACAAAACCAATGTCAGCAACATCATTCAGGGCTTCAAGAAGATAAAATACGAGGCTTCTGAGGTCAAACAGAATAAGGAGAAGAAGCAAAAATAGCCGAATACCCTCTGTTTGGTATTCAGAATGCCATGAAATGGCGATTGTATACCTCTGAAAACCATCGTACCTTTGCACCGTGATTCATTCACTATGAAACATTAGGTGTATATTAAAATAAGGTATGAAGATTTTTCAGACAACACGAATTATTACATCAGCTTTTGCCATTGTTTTTTATTATGTAGCGTCGGCTACCCCCATTAATGGTAGGGTAACCGACGCCGGGACTGGCGAAGCAATTATTGGTGCTACTATATATGACTCACATGGACATGTAGGTGTGGTGACCGATATCGAAGGCCGCTTCTCTATTGACGTGGCATCGTTCCCATCGGAACTGAAAATAAGTTATGTAGGTTATGAGCAGCAAAGCATTCACTTAAAAGGCGACGATGACGATATTGTCGTAGCACTCCAAGAAGAGAACCATCATTTGGATGAAATCGTCGTCGTTGGATACGGCACACAGAAACGGACACAACTGACGGGTAGCGTGACGAAAGTGAAAGCAGATGTATTTAGTCAGTCACAGTCGGCAACGCTCGACGGAGCCCTCAGTGGTCAGGTGGCAGGTCTAGGCGTAACAGCCAGTAGTGGCCAGCCGGGAGCCGACAGTCAAATCCGCATCCGCGGCGGTAACTCTGTCAATGCCTCCAATGAACCACTCTATGTCATCGATGGTTTTATTTATTTTAAGGACGCCAGCTTAGGCTCAACAGGATTGGGAGGCATCGAAGGTAGCCTCAATCCACTGGCCACTATCAATCCCAATGACATTGAGAGTGTAGAAGTGCTGAAGGATGTCTCAGCCACCGCAATCTATGGTTCGCGCGGAGCCAATGGCGTCATACTCATCACCACCAAGAAAGGCCAACGCGGTGAAAAGCAAGCACTGATTAACTACACCTATAATATAGGCGTAAGCCATATCAGCAAGAAACTCGATTTGCTCAACGCCTCGGAGTGGGCACAGTTCCAGAAAGATTACTGGAGTAACAAGGGCGGCTACACTGACGCAGAGATTGCAGCCTTAGGTGAGGGCACTAATTGGCAGGAGGCCGTGTTGCGCAATTCTATTCAACAAAGTCACGAGTTGAGTATAACGGGGGGCGGTGAAAGAAACCGTTATGCATTCTCGGCAAACCATACCAATCAAGATGGCATCCTTCTGAACTCAGGTTTCCAGCGCTACAATTTCCATACCAATGTGGAGTGGGAACTGCAAAAAGGGTTGAGATTCGGCGTCAAT
This sequence comes from Prevotella sp., assembly GCA_017557405.1. GTDB lineage: Bacteria > Bacteroidota > Bacteroidia > Bacteroidales > Bacteroidaceae > Prevotella. The sequence continues at coordinate 19,905 of JAFYYV010000047.1, read as the reverse complement.
GCCACCTATGGTCGCTCGAAACAGCAGGGTCTGACCACCACCGAGGAGCAGGTCTTCAACTCGTCTCCCTATTCGGCAGGTATTACCAATAGTTTTGTGTATGCTCTGCTAATGCCACCGGTCATCAACGTATATCGTGAAGATGGTTCTTACAATTTCACCAACCCCTATGAATATGCATACTTTGCCATTGGAGACCATGCAGCCAACCCCGTATATGACCTGAAGGAGAGTGTGGCCGAAAACGTGAACAACTACCTGCTGTCGAACCTCTGGACGAGCTACACCATTGACGACCTGACACTGAAAGCCACTATCGGGCTGAATAGTGAGCGACTGACGCAAAACTATTTTTCTGGTGCCTACACCTCATTAGGCTTGGCCACTCAGGGCATCGGTGGAACGGGCAACCGACAGACCGATGTGTGGCAACAGGAATACACCGCTACCTACAGCCGCAACATTGACGAGGCAAACTATGTAGATGCACTCGTGGGCTATACACGCCAGACCTCGACCTCAACGTATAGTAACATACGTACCAACCATTATACCAACGAGACACTGAAGCAGTATAACTTGGGCGACGGTTCGGGCACCTACACTCCACAAACTGGCATATCTGAGTCAACACTCAACTCACTCATCGCCCGCGTCAACTACACACTGTTCGACCGCTACAATGCCACAGCCACCTTCCGTGCCGACAACTCCAGTCGTTTTTCAAAGAATCATCGCTGGGGCTATTTCCCCTCACTAGGTCTCTCGTGGAATGTCGACCAAGAGTCTTTCTTGCGCGATGTCAAGACCATCGATTACCTGAAACTACGCCTCTCGGGTGGATTAGTAGGTAATCAGGAGATTCCTGATTATGCATTTGCCACCTCCTATGCCACTGGTTCCTACGGTGGCTCCAGCAGTTACTCCAAACAAAACACGTCGAACGCCAACCTGAAGTGGGAGACCACCGCATCTTATAACCTTGGCTTCGATTTGGGCTTGTTCAAGCGTCGTCTGAACATCGTGTTCGATGCTTACTACAAAAAGACCAGCGATCTGCTGCTCGTGGTGCCAATGGGCTTCGCCAGTGGTGTCACCTCGCAGTTGCGGAATGTAGGTAACGTGGTTAACAAGGGTCTGGAATTCTCTGTGAACACCACTCTCTTGCAACGTAAGGGCCTCAACTGGAGCGTTAGTGCCAACGCTGCCTACAACCGTAACGAAATTACAGATATGGGCACCACCAACGACGTCATCCAAGGTTCCGACAAACAGCAGATTTTGCGCCGTGGAGAACCTCTCGGAGCATTCTATGGACTCCAATTCATCGGCATCGTGCAGCAGGGAGAGGACGTCACCCATCTGCCCACCGTCAATGGCCAAACACCAAAGGCAGGCGACCTGAAATATGCCGACTTCGACCACAATGGCAGTATCGATGGCAACGATCGCGTCATCCTCGGAAGCATACAGCCCAGCATCATATATGGATTCACCACCCAACTCAACTACGGTGGTTTCGACCTCTCAGCCTCCTTCGCTGGCAGCTATGGCAACAAACTCTACAACGCATTGCAGCGCCGTTTGGAGCTTACGGGCGACTCCTACAATGTTCTTTCTACCGTCAAGAATTCATGGACTCCCCTAAATGGCGGCAACACTCTGCCTCTGGCCTCTAACGCTCGTCCCTTTGGCTACATCGATAGCCGCTACGTGCAGAGCGCCAGCTATTTGAAGTTGCGTAACCTCACGTTTGGCTACACAGTTCATAGTTCTAAGTTCATCGTTCATAGTTTAAGAGTTTACGCCACCGCTTCCAACCTCTTCACCATCACCCCTTACAAGGGCTACGATCCTGAGGTCAGCAGTGGAACCGACAGCGGTACTTATCCGGCTTCACGTACTTTCACCTTTGGCGTGAATGTAACGCTTTAAAAGCGATTACCCATTGTTTGGTATGCAAAATGCCGTTCAGATGGTATTTTATGGTAGGCGAAAACGCTGTACCTTTGCAGTGCGATTAAGAGAAATATTACATATTATTAATTTAAAGGTAAAAGGAGATTTTCAGTATGAAAAAGAAGCAATTACTTTTCGCAGCCTTAGTGGCAGTAGCAACAACAATAGGTCTTTCGGCCTGCTCAAATGACAATGAGGATGACAATAACAGCGGGGGCAACCAAATAGACGAAACTAACGTGGTGAACGACGACGCCAGTGCTCTCTCGTTGGTGAATGGTGTTTATAGTCATTGGCAACCACTCTCATCATCGTTCTCATTCATCATCGAGCTGAACTCAAACAAACTCATCTCGTTCGAGGGGGAAGAAAGTGAGGCAGGTCCCGTAAACAGCCGCTTCGAGCAGGAACCCACAACATGGTACCAAATCAAGATATTCAATCACCTGCTCTTAGGCATTGCCCAAGACAACGAGGCCATCACGACCATCAGCAACTCACTGAAGTTGGGCAAAGTGACGCAGAATGGTTATAATGCCTCCGTGGGTAAGGCGAAGTTCTTACGCGCCTTGGCTTATCTGAAGTTAGTTCAGCTGTGGGGCGAGGTTCCCGTGTTCACTGAGGAAGGCGGCAGCACCACTGATCGTCAGAGCATTGACAACGTATTGACACAAGTGGTCAACGATCTGACCGATGCCGAAAAACTGTTGCTCGATTATAACGGCGACCCCCGTGTGCCCTCTAAACAGGCTGCTCAGGCTCTGCTCGCACGTACCTATCTTGTATGGGGAGACAATCCTCTGACGGCTGAGCAGGTGCAGGCCATCGCTGCCACACAGACCGACCCCGCTTTCACCAAGACCGACAGCCGTCTGGAGAAGGCCGTGGAGTATGCCGACAAAGTCATTAAGAGCGGAAAACTGGCCCTCGATCCCGAGTATAACAAGTTGTGGGGACGTGAGTATGAAAGCAACAAGCGCCATACCAACGAGCACCTGTTTACCATTGCCCACGATGGTGACAGAAACGATGCACAGGGCAACCACCAAACACACTGCTCATGGACATTCCCCTTCCAGAACGGTGAGAACGGCAACGGCTACAGCCAGAACCACACCGAAGTTGCCGACGACAATCTATATGACGACTGGAAGAAGGAGCAACCCAACGACAAGCGTCTAGCAGAGACCTACTTCATCGAGGTCAAGAATCCAGAGACAGGACTCACGCACCACTACTACTCGCCCATCTATACTCCCATTAATGGTAAGGGCGTAGACCAGAGCTACGAAGATGCTGAGAATCTGGAAATCACCCAGAATTCAGTCGACCGCATCGAGATTCGCTATGCCGAAGTGCTACTCATCAAAGCAGAGGCCCTTGTGCAGCTGGGTCGCAACACCGAGGCTGCCGAACCCTTCAACCAATTGCGTAAGCGTGCTGGTATTGCCACCGTTAGCGCTCCTACCTTCGAGCAGATCAAGCGTGAGTGGGACTACGAGTTTACCTATGAGCAATTCTCCGTGCTGAACAGCTATCGCTGGAAGGACCTCATTTCTTCGGTGAAACAAGTAAAGAACTACAAACACTTTGCCGACGATTGGAAAACTTCGCTCGGACAGACCTACAATTCCGACCAAGAGGCTTACTTCCAGAAAGTGCACAATCACCTGGTGGCTAAATACAACAACGTACGTGGTCGCCACTATCGCCAACCCATTCCTACAGGTCTTCACGGCGAGGATCTCGGCATCAACCAGAATCCTGGATATTGATTAACCACATACAATGTAAATCTTACCATGGCTGGCGTACAGTCAAAAGCTTGTACGCCAGCTTTTATTATCCCACACAAAAACAGAAACTATATGAAAGCAAACAAATTATTCCTAATTGCAGCTGCCGTTGCCAGTCTTACATTCACGGCGTGCAGTAACGATGAAGATGACGTTGTCGAGGCCCTGACCATCAATTCCATCGAGGGCGAGTATGTAGGTGAAGCCACTGGTACGCTGGTGACCATCTCGCAGACAGGCGAGCGACAGAGCTACGACGTGACTCCCAAGGGTACTGAAACAGCTACCGTCACGGTCAATGCCACCGACGGCACTCTCATCATCAACGAACCCACCTTCTACGTTGGCAAAGGTGCCTATCTTGGAGCTATTGTGCGCAAGATTCCTGCTGTCCTGACAGACGAGGCCATCACCTTCTCGCTAAAAGACTACTCAAGCATGAATGGTTTCTACACCGTTGCAGGCGACATCGCTGGTCAGTACAAGGACAAGAGACTGGTACTCGACTACACCTTCCTGCATGCCGGCCAGATGATTGGCACCATTCATTTTGAGGGAATCAAAAAATGAACAGTTAGGTACGGTTACAAGATAAGAATTGCGCCGCCGAAGCCTTGTTTATTGGGGTTTCGGCGGTTTTGTCTTGTGGGGCATGCCAAACGTTTGGTATATGAAATGCCATGAAATGGCGATTGTAGGGATGAGAAAATCGCCGTACCTTTGCAGTGTGAATTTTTTATTATACTAAGGATATGAAAAAGGTAATGAGATTGTTTTTGGCAACGGCAGTCCTGATGGGATTGACCTCATGCAACTCGAATGATGATTTTGGAAGTCAGGCGATTGAGATTCCAGGTATTACAATAGATGGCGATATTGACTGCTGCTCGGCAGAGGAAGCACTGCAGGTGTATAGGTTCCTGCAGACTGTAAAGATTATCCCAGAACTATCAACGACGATAGACGACAAATACGACATCTTCGCCTATTCGCGCAACGGATCATTCCACACGGGCTACAACGAGATTTTCTTCGTGGCTACCAAGAAAAAGAATGGCAACTATATTAAGAACTTCGACATCACTGGTTTGACACCGTTGATGCTGATGGTCAAAATGAACATGAAGCATAGCACGCCCGTAAGCGGCAGTGTTGAAACGTTTAACAAGGACTATCTGGCCGTGAAGCGCGGATGGATATCGTTTGTGATGAACACTAGTGAGGCTGGTTCGTGGACACTTGGCTACAACGTGAATGTGCTGGGAGCCAATGGCGGCATCGAGGCTGCCGACATCACCGTGGACGCGCTGCCCGAAGGTCAGCAGTGGCTGAAGTCATTCAAGGCTGACAACAACAACTATTATCTCTCGCTGGTGAATCCCTCTGATTGGAAAACTGGCAAGAATACGATTACGGCTTACGTGTCGAAAAAGAACACACCTGCCACAACACCATATGGTCTGGCACCAGAGCAGTTCGTTATAGAGATTGATCCACGCATGCCCGACATGGGTAACCATACGTCGCCCGACAATGTAGCCCTAACAAAGCAGGCCGATGGTAGCTATCAAGGCACGGTGAATCTGACGATGACTGGTCGTTGGCGTATCCATCTCACTGTGAAGGACGCCCAAGGCAACATAGTGGCTGGTGGCGACGACTTGAGCGACGGATATAGCTCGCTATATTGGGAAGTCACGATTTAATTGAAGTGGCTGTTAGCGCAACCAAATTGTAAATCGTATAAATGTAAATAAGAATGGTGCTGGAAACTGTTTTGCTATCAACTATATTGTTGTCCGACACGGTGGTCACCGAAAAGGCTCAGAACCTTGACGAAGTGGTCATCGTGTCGGGGGCGGGGCGGGGAAGGAAACACTCGGCAAAGGGCCAGGTGGCCAGCATCGATGAACATCTGAGTGAGCTGCGAAACGTGAACCTCGTTCGTCGCGGCTCTTATGCTTGGGAACCTGTGGTGAACAACATGCAGACGGAACGTCTCTCTACGACCATAGACGGCATGAAGATTTTCTATGCCTGCACGGACAAGATGGATCCTGTGACATCGTACGTGGAGAGTGGAAACTTGCAAAGCATCAGCCTGAACAGCGGTCTCGATGGCAATCCGCAGGCAACGGGCAACATCGGTGGCAGCCTCGACCTGAAACTTCGCAAGGCGGGCTTCGACAACGATCCTCGACACATCAGCCTTTCGGCTGGTCATGAGTGGAATGGTCACATGCAGGTATATGGTGCCGATGCAGCGCTTAGTAACCATCGTACGTACCTCAATGCGGGCGCTTTCTATCGTCATGCCGACAACTACAAGGTGGGAGGTGGCGAGGAGCTGCAATTCTCGCAGTTCCAAAAGGTGAACGTCTTTACGAATGCTGGCTTGCGATTGGCCGATAAGGATATGTTGGAGGCAACATTCATCTTCGACCGCGCCACCGATGTGGGCTATCCCGCCCTGAACATGGACGTGGCTAAGGCCGAGGGCTTAATCACCTCACTGTCGTACAAGCACCTTTTTCCACGTGCCAGTTGGGAGACGAAGGCCTATTACAACCATATCACCCACGAGATGGACGACACCAAGCGTCCTAACGTAGCCATTCACATGGATATGCCTGGCGACAGTGGGACGGCGGGTGTGTATAGCCTGCTGACGACCTCGCGCAAACTACATGACCTGACGCTAAACTACGACCTCTACTATAACCGTTTGTTTGCAGACATGACAATGTACCCTGGTGGCGCGGCACCCATGTATATGGTGACGTGGCCCGACGTTGGTACACTGAACACAGGTGTGGCTCTGACCGACAACGTGAGTATCACCCATCATCAGTCGCTGCGCCTGTCAGCCAAAGTGGCGTGGCAGCAGCAGCGCCTGAACAACGAGGAGGGCTACCATGCCTTGCGTGTGTTCTTCCCTGGCATGACCGACGCGTATCATCAGACAACGGGTCGCATCGCTGCCAACTACAATTTTTTTATTTTTAATTTTTTTAATTGCTCCATCGGAGCCGGTTGGGGCAGTCGTGCTCCCACGGTGACGGAGGCCTATGGTTACTATCTGAACAACACATTCGACCAGTACGATTACATCGGCAATCCCTCGCTGAAGAACGAGTCGGCGGTAGAGGTGAATGGTGCCTTGAAATGGTCATTGTTCAATGGCCTTTGTTCAATGGCCTTTGACGCCAATGCTTTCTTGTTCAGCAACTACATCATCGGGCAATTCGAGACACGTTTGTCGCCTATGACTGTCGATGCTGAGGGAGTAAAAGTTTATGGTAACATTTCGCATGCCACTATCGCCAATGCATCACTGACAGCAGAATGGCAACTGACAGAACGAGTAAATTGGAATGGCAAGGTGAGCTATAGTACAGGACGGGATGCCGACGGCGATCCACTTCCTCTTATCTCGCCCGTCAGTTGGCAATCCGAGTTGCAATACCATTACCAGCGTTTACAGGTGCAAGCCACCATTAAAGGCAATGCTCGCCAAAGCAATTATGGCGCAAAGTACGGCGAGACAGCGGCTAAGGCTTGGACGATAGTCAACTTGGCTGCGCAGTATCAGTTCTTTGTCCATAGTTCACAGTTCATAGTTAGGGCTGGTGTCGAGAATCTCTTCGACAAGCAGTACGCCACCTACGCCGACTGGAACCACATCCCACAGAAGGGACGCAATATTTATTTGAATTTGACGTTTGAGTTATAGGATGAAAAAGACGATAATATGGATTGGGGCGCTCGTAGTGGGCGCCGTGTTAGGGCTGCTCGGATTAGGGTGGCTCAACGACGTAATGGACTTTGTGGCGACGGTTTATACACGCCTGTTTCAGTTGTTGGCGGTGCCGACGATTGTGTTGGCGGTGATTACCACTTTTGCCACTTTCGGCTCGAAAGGGTCTGGTCGCATCTTTGGGCGAACTTTGATTTATACACTGCTGACGACATTCGCTGCCGCAGCAGTAGGAGCCTTGCTATATGTGTTAGTGGCTCCAGGCAATCTGCCAGTGGAAACCATCAGCAGCAGTACTCAGCCCGCAGACATCAGCCCTCAAACATCATTCTATGACCATATATTGAACGTCATCCCCAACAACATCGTGAAGCCCTTCCTTGAGGGCAATGTCCTTTCACTATTGCTATTGGCCTTTGCCATCGGCATTGGACTCTCGAAATTGCCTGAGAGCGAAAACAAATCTGTCGTAGTGAAAGGGTTATTAGGCTTGCAGGAATTGCTCTTTCTGTTGATTCGTGGATTGATCTGGACCTTACCCCTTGGCATCGTAGCTTTCTCGGCACAACTATCTGCACAAGTCAGTGCCGGTGTAGTGGCCGATTCGATAGGCAAATATGTGATAGTGGTTCTAGGTGGAAACGTCATACAATTCTTTATCGTTCTGCCGCTTTTCCTCTTGGCTCGTGGTCTGAATCCAATCCATGTCCTCGGCCGTATGATGCCTGCTGTCTTGATGGCTCTCTTCACAAAGAGCAGTGCCGCCACACTACCCGTCACGATGGAATCGGCAGAGCAACGCCTCGGCGTGCGTAAAGAGATAGCTCGCTTCGTGCTCCCCATCTGCACGACTATCAACATGAATGGTTGCGCAGCTTTTATACTCGTCACTTCATTGTTTGTGATGCAGAATGGCGGCACGCACCTCACCTTCGGCACCATCCTCTTGTGGATACTCATCTCTGTAGTTTCCGCCATTGGCAACGCTGGTGTCCCCATGGGCTGTTTTTTCCTGACACTCTCTCTGATGTCGGGTATTGGCGCTCCTTTAGCCATTCTCGGTATCATCCTACCCATTTATACCATTATCGACATGGTTGAAACTGCCGAGAACGTGTGGTCCGACTCCTGCGTCTGTGCGATGACCGACCACGACCTTCAATAAAATACCATACTTTTGGTAGTCACAATGCCACGTTAAGGCGATTTCGTAATTAGCGAAATCGCCTTAATTTTGCACCGTGATTTAATCACACTGCAATTTAAACCGACAAAATTATGGCAGAATACAAGAAATTAAGCATCATCGCCTTCAGTGGCGATTTCGACAAGCTGACGGCTGTATTTACATTAGGTACGGGCGCGGCAGCAGTAGGGTATGAGGTCAACATCTTCTTCACGTTCTGGGGGCTCGACGCCATCAAACGCAAGCAAGGACGTAGTTTCACGGGCGGAAATTGGCTCACGAAACTCTTTGGATTCATGATGGGTGGTTTGAAAGTGACACCTACCTCACGATTCAACTTCCTTGGTGCAGGGCCCAAGATATTCCGCTACCTCATGCGAAAAAACAACGTGGCTACTCTGGAGGAATTGGTAGAGGCTGCCAAGGTTCTGGGTATCAACCTCTATGCTTGTGAGATGGCGATGCACGTCCTAGGGCTGAAAAAGGAAGATTTCATCCCTGAGGTGAAGGATGTACTAGGCGTAGCTTCGTTCCTGAAGCTATCTGAAAACGGACAAACGCTGTTTATCTGATTAAACATTAAAGATTAAACATTAAATAACCGACATTTATGGCAACAAAGGTATTAGACATTACGAAAGAGCATTGCCCGATGACTTTCGTAAAGACAAAGATTGAGCTCTCTAAACTCAATGAGGGTGATATCCTCGAAGTACTCCTCGCCGAGGGCGAACCTCTCGACAATGTACCCCGCAACGCGAAGGAACAGGGATACAACGTTCTCTCAGTAGAACACGTAGAAGGAACCACGCATAAGGTGACCATCAAAAAGTAAATTAGCATTAACATAAAAAGGAATTAAAGTTATGGCAGAATCAAATCTTCAGCGCAGTGTGACCACTGCTACCGCCAGAAGACTGGCGACAACAACGAAGACCGCCCCGCAGATGGGCAGTATCACCCCAAGATTACTCCTGAAACTATTGCCTTGGGTGCAAGTAAGCGGTGGTACATTCCGCGTTAACCGCACGAAAGTGGAACTCCGGAAGAACGACCGCCTCCCCATTCAATATGTGGACGGTGTGCCCTCGTTTACGGCAAAGAACCTGAAGGCCATCCCCTTGTTCTCTGAGTTCGACGATGAGATTCTGAACCGATTGGTCAGCTCGTTTGAGACGAAGGAAGTGGATGTTGACAAGCTGTTCGTAGAGGAAGGCAAAGACAAGCAGCGTTTCTTCATCGTAGCCAACGGCCAAGCTGAGGTCATCAGCAAAGGACCTCATGGTGAGGAACTACGGATTGCTCTGTTGGGTGACGGCGAGTATTTCGGCGAGGCTGATCTGCTGGACGAGCAGGAATCGACCGTCAGCGTTCGCGCCATCACACCCACCGTGTTCCTTGGCCTGAAACTGAAGGAACTGGTGAAGTTCATCAAAGAGGTGCCCGACTTCCGCGAGACATTCAACAAGGCAGTTGACAAACAACTGCGCCTGAAAGCCTCTGTCAACGACAACGGCGAGAAGCACATAGACTTGGTGAGCGGTCACGAGGAGGACAATATCATCCCTGAGACCTACATCGACTACGAGGAGAACCCTACGGAATTCTCATTGAACACCCTACAGACCGTGGTGCGTGTGCACACCCGAGTCAGCGATCTCTATAACAATCCCTACAACCAGTTGGAAGAGCAGTTGCGCCTGTCGATTGAGAGCATCAAGGAACGTCAGGAGTGGGAACTCATCAACAACAAGCAGTTCGGCTTGCTGGCTGCTGCCAACCCTGCCTATCGTATCACCACACGTTATGGTGCACCAACTCCAGATGACCTCGACGAACTGTTGAGTCTTGTTTGGAAGGAGCCTGCATTCTTCGTGGCCCATCCGCGTGCCATCGCCGCCTTCGAGCGCGAGTGCACTTGGCGCGGTGTGCCCCCTGTGACCACCGACCTCTTCGGCACCAATGTCATCCTGTGGCGCGGCGTGCCCCTGATTCCTTCAGACAAGGTGGAGGTGGAAGGCCAATATCTGACGGGCCGCGGTGTAGGCACCACGAAAATCATCCTCGTGCGTACTGGCGAGCAGAACCAGGGTGTCATCGGTCTACACCAAAGTGGCATCCCTGGTGAGATTGCACCAAGTTTGAGTGCTCGTCTGATGGGTCTCGACAAATTCGGTGTAGCCTCATATCTGCTCACGAAATACTTCTCACTGGCCGCCCTCACCGACGACGCCATCGCTGTGCTTGAGAACGTGGAAGTGGGCTATTATCACGATTATCAGCATCGAAATAAAGTAGAGAAATAATGATTGAACTACAAAATATCAGTGGCTACGGCATCGAGGACCCTGGTTTTGCGTTGCTTCGAGAAGTCGCCTCAAAATATTGCCCCGAGGAGGCCAGGGAGATTCGTCAGAGTGTGCTGCCTGACTCAGCCCTGAACCTCACGGAGCTGGAGGCGGGCTTCAAGCAACTGCTGGCTGGTGGAAGTGGCTATGCCGACCTACCTTACTTCGGCGACCCTGACGATTCGCGCGATTCGGTGAAGGCGGTGCCTCAGGACAATGGCTTCGGCATTGGCATCCCAGAGACACAGAAGCTGCGCGAACTGAACTACGAAGAGGTGGATACGCTGAACTCGGAGGAAATCAAGAAGGACTTCCCCGTGCTCCATCAGAAGGTGAACGGCCACGACCTCGTATGGCTCGACAACGGCGCCACCACGCAGAAACCACTGCAGGTGATCGACAAAATCAGCCACTATTACAAAAACTACAATTCGAACATCCACCGCGGTGCCCACACGTTGGCTGCCCGCGCCACGGATGCCTACGAGGAAGCCCGCGAAAAGGTGCAGCGATTCATCAATGCCTCTAGTAGCGAGGAGATCATCTTCGTGCGCGGCACGACCGAGGGCATCAACCTTGTGGCACAGACCTATGGTCGGCAGTTCCTGACGCCTGGCGATGAGGTCATAGTCAGCGAACTCGACCACCACGCCAATATCGTGCCCTGGCAGCAGGTGGCTCGCGAGAAGGGTGCTACGCTGAAGGCCATCCCGACGGACAAGAACGGCGACCTGATTCTCTCCGAGTTCGAGCGATTGATTACACCTCGCACGCGCTTCGTCAGCGTGGGACATGTGAACAACACGTTCGGCACCATCAACGATGTGAAGCGTATCATCGACATTGCCCACTCGCACAATATCCCCGTGCTGATTGACGGTGCACAGTCGATTGCTCACACACCCGTGGATGTGCAGCAGTTGGGAGCCGACTTCTTCGTCTTCTCAGGCCACAAAATCTACGGGCCCAACGGCATCGGCGTGGTCTATGGCCGCAAGGACCTGCTCGACAAGATGCAGCCTTGGCAAGGTGGTGGTAATATGATTAAGGATGTGACCATCGAACGCACGGAGTACAATGTGCCGCCTGCCCGTTTCGAGGCTGGCACGCCCAACGTGGCCGACGCCATTGGACTCGGTGCCGCCCTCGACTACGTGAGCCGTCTCGGTATCCGCAACATCGAGCACCACGAACACCAACTCACCGAGTACGCCCGTGAGCAATTGGCTCAGATCAAGGGACTCACACTCATCGGCAACCCCAAGAACCGCGTGTCGGTGGTGAGTTTCGTGCTCGACGGCATCCCCGTTCCAGAGACGGGCACCCTGCTCGACAAAGAGGGTATCGCCGTACGTGCTGGTCACCACTGCGCCCAACCTGCCCTCCGTGCACTTGGCTACGAGATGAGCGTCCGTCCTACATTCGCCCTCTACAACACTCGCGAGGACGTAGATAAACTCGTGATTGCCGTGCGCAAGATCGTGGGGAGTCGCCAGAAATAGTAAATCGTATATTTGTAAATCGTAAATCACATAGATGAAATACGAAACGAAAGTATTGACCACAAAGTATCAAAAGCCCGACCCCTATGGGGCGCTATCGATGCCCGTCTATCTGACTGCAGCGTTCGAGTTTCCCGATGCCAAGGCGATGAGCGACGCCTTTTGCGGTCGCTCGATGGCACCGTCATATGCCCGCATCGCCAACCCCACAGTAACCTATCTGGAGGAACGCGTCAGGCAGATAACAGGCGCACAGAGTGTGACGGCGCTGAATACGGGTATGGCGGCTATCGCTTATGCTCTGACGGCGGTGAGTGGTGCAGGATTGAACATTGTGGCCTCGAAGCATCTGTTTGGCAACAGTGTCTCGCTGATTCGTGATACGTTGGGTTGTTTTGGCGTGGAGCCGCGTTTTGCCGACTTCACGAAGCCCGAAGAGGTGGAAGCCCAGATTGACGACAAGACCGCAGCCTTGTTCTTCGAGATTATCACCAATCCACAATTGTTCGTGGCCGACATCAAAGCGTTGTCGGAGATTGCCCATCGTAAAGGTGTACCTCTGATAGCCGATACGACCATTGTGCCGTTCCCGGCATTTTGTGCAGGAGATTTCGGTGTGGACATCGAGGTGGTGTCGAGCACGAAATACATTTCTGGCGGCGGCACAGGCTTAGGTGGCCTGCTCATCGACTATGGTCGGTTCGATTGGTCGCAGTCGCCCTCGCCTGCTTTGCAGAGTCGCACGAAGCGTGTTGGCAGGAAACTGGCGTTCACAGCACGCGTAAAGACTGAACTGGTGACAAACCTCGGTGCATTGATGACGCCGCAGGTGGCGTATATGGAGACGCTGGGCCTCGACACACTCGACATCCGTTTCCAACGGCAGGCCTCGACCACGTTGTGGCTCGCCAAGCAGTGTCAGGCTTTGCCGGAAATCAAACGTGTGAACTATACAGGGCTGGAGGATAATCCGTTCCATGAACTTTCTGAAAGGCAATTTGGTTCATTGCCAGGAGCCGTTTTCACTATCGACCTCGCCTCGAAGGAAGCCGCTTGGGCGTTCATCGACAAGCTACAGATCATCCGCCGCGCCACGAACCTCTTCGACCGCAAGTCGCTGGCCATTCATCCCGCCTCAACCATCTTCGGGCTCTTCACCCCCGAGCAGTGCGCCGAGATGTCAGTCCCCGATACCACAGTCCGCCTGAGCATCGGCCTCGAAGACGGTGAGGATTTGCTGGAGGATATCAAGCAGAGCCTACAATAAAAGTGAAGAGAAACCTCTTCACTTTTACTCTTAAATATAGAAAAACACTAAACTAAAAAAATCACTTAGATGTAGAACTCGCTTGGATCTATCAACCCTGCACGTAGTGCGTATTTCACCACCTCGTGCGCCGTGTTAATGTCCAATTTACGGAAGATGTTCTTGCGATGGGTGGTAATGGTGTGAATGCTCGAGAAACGCTCGATGGCAATTTCCTTCGTAGTCTTCCCTTGCGCAATAGCCTTCACAATCTCTATCTCCGTTGCCGTCAGCACAGCAGGTTCGTCGTCTTCCTGCTTTTGAGCCAGGATGAGGTCGGTGGCACGTTGACTGATGTAGCGCCTACCCGACGAGGCATATTGGATGGCATCGCGTATCTCTTTCAATGGTTCGTCCTTGAAGACAATACTGAACACGTGCGATGTATAGATGGTTTTCTGCAGGAAATGTTTTGTCAGCTCATCACTGATGAGCACCCATGTAGCCATCGAGAAACGCTCGCTGACAATCAACAGACTTTCCTCGTCTTGAAAATCAAACAACGTATAGTCGAGCACTACGACAGAATCCTCATGCTCCTTCAGCAACTGTATGAGTCCAGCCTTGTCCACTGCGCGATTCACGACATTATTCTCGTCGCGCTTCAGCAGGTTCTGCAAAGCGAAGCCAGTCAGCTCCTGGTTATCGGCAATAATATAATATTTCATAAGCGTCGGTTTTGTTTTCGTGTGTGAGAACCACGGTGCAAAGGTACTACTTTTGGAGAAAACGACCAAATATTTAATATATTAAGGAAAATATATCTATTAATCAATTATTTTTATTATTTTTATTCTAAATTATTTGACTTTATAATGTTAAAATAGAATTTTATTCCTTTGTAAGAATTAAATGAAAAGGGAAAGGAAATTTGTAATATCCAAATCTTGGATAATATCGCAACATTTATATAAGTTTTTCCTTTTATAAAAAATCACTTCTCAAGAAATAAACGAGGGACAGTTTTTTGTCCCCCGGGGGACAGTTTTTGTCCCTCGTCGGTTAACTCGAGGGACAAACTGGGGACAAAAAACAAATAAGAAACAAATAAGAAATAAATGGTATAACAAAACTACAAGAGTCTCTATATTTTGATAAGTTACTGATTAATAGTACTTTACAAGAAGTTGCAATCACATCGCAAGTTATATTTTGAGAAATATAACAATATGTTAACTGATATTTTATTGGATGTTATTGATATTATTACGTAATTAATTGAAAATCAATCAATTACGAATAGTAATTAAGATTGTGAAAAATTATTAAAGGAATGCTCTATGTCGCTGATATTCAAATAGTTATAAATAAAACGACATCCAAAACAGTCACTTTCCCACGCAGGAAATAAACATTGTTGATTATCAGATAGTTAGGTGTTAAACGGTAGAAAAGTGCGAAAACTGCTCAAAATAATTTTCAAAAATCGCATTTTTAACACAATTAACATTTATTAAGATGGAACATGCTCCGAGTAGGCCCAAAATAGGCGAAAATACAGTGTTTAAGCTATTCTTGAAGGAGTGAGCTACCTTCATTAAACTATGTATTATGGTCTTTCGTTCTTCCATTTTGTTGATTGTTTCGTCAAATGTTGATATTTTATGCTCAATATATTGTTGCGAAAAAAGTAAGCGTTTTACACCCTTAGCCTTATCCGCAGGGGTGATCTGAGAAGATATTTTTGAGAATTGAGTGAACATATCATTGAGAATTTCATGGGGTGTTATGCTTCGATATATTTATCTGGCTCGAATGATTCATGCTCCCCATGAAATACATACCCCAACTGATTGGACACACATTTGGTATTGCCTATCTCGACATCCACGTTGTAGTGGGAGTGGCCATATATCCAGTAATCGATGCCGCTGTCCTTAATGTAGTCTTCCAGTTCAACCGTGAAAGCTCCGTTAGCTTGGCTTTCGGCAAACTTGGGACATTGCATCTGGAAGGATGGAACATGATGGGTTACGACAATTTTTTTTCTGGCTATGCTTCTTGATACTGCGTTCTTCAGGAATGCCAGGCACCTTTCATGTTCCCTGTTGAAATCAGCAAAGGTGAGAATATCGCCATTGAAGATGATGCGCCGGAAGTCGCTTACCACTTGTTCCGTATAATATGCCTCCTTCAGGGGAATCCTGGCCCACAATGTGGTTATGATGAAGTCAATGTCACCTATATGTATTACGGCATTATAATAGCTATGGACATTAGGACGTATTTCAAGGCTATAACCATCGTTCAGCTTTGCGATGTCGTAGAACTTGTAGAACTCATGGTTGCCCATACAGGCTATTACCTGCTGGTAGTTCTCCGATGCCCAGTCCCAGAAGGGATGTTTGGTATAGTTGTCATCCCCCAAGTAGCCGATGTCGCCAGCCAGAACGAGAATGTCCCCTGTCACTTGCAGGGGATTCTCCTTCAGGTATCGCCAGTTGTCGGCAAACTCCAGATGGAGGTCTGACGCATACTGTATCTTCATGGCTGTTCTATGGCAAATAATCCATCTAATTGTTCAAGCAGAGCCTCGATGAACGAAGGATCCTGGTCAAGAGCCTTTGCAAGAGGCTCTGAGAGTGCATCCCAATCATTTCTGATTGAGGTGACAAATTCTTTTATGCAAGAAACGATAGGTTCTGGAGCCGTAATCTGACTGTCTTCCATGATGACCACGTTCTTCAGCACGTCAGAACGATGCTTCTTGATGTCCTTGCTGTTGACATGCTTGCCATTAGCCTTGTCCTGCAAAAGATTGAGGTAGGCACGTGACTTCAGGGCGATGAGGGCTGCCGAGTCAGCATGGCGAAGCCCGTTGGTCAGTTTGCTGTGGTCGATGGTGAAGTGATAGAAATCATCATCCATGATGATGGCACTCAGGCTTGACGTTTCCTCGTCCACAGGCAACGGCTCAATGGTCAGTCCCTTCGGTTCACCGAGAATGTCTGGATACCGTGACAGCAGTTCTATCATTTCGGGATAGTTTGTTTTGCCATTGACAAATCGGTACAACTCATACTTAGGAGCTTCACCTTCAGACTGCTTGCGCTTTTCTGGGCGATAACCGCCTTCTCGCACGAACTGCCAGAAGTGTTCGGCAAAGTCAGCGGTCATCTTTTCGACAATGACAATCATATCAATGTCGTGGGTTGCACGAGGACGTACTGCTGTCCCGGTCATAGCGATGTCACAAGCCGTGCCACCGATGATAACGTAGTTCTCTGAGTAAGCTTCAAAAGCTTCGCGGAATTTCTCTAATCCTTCCATTCTATATCATTTATTAAACGTTCAACTTCGCCTTCCACTCGTGGATCTGCATCCTCACGGAGTGAAACGGCCAATGATAGCCTGTCCACCCATTCGGCTTCAGTACCAATCTTGAATACAGGGGGGTATTTCCATGCCTCTATAAGAATATTACCATCATACTGATTGGGGCGAACCAATGCCCCGGCTGCTGTAAATTCTCTTAGTTGCTTCACACTCATCATAATCGTTTTCTCTGGGTCAGGATTGAGCCATGTATAATGCGCAAGGGCATTGATGCCACAGACAGGGAAACTGTTTTCTGAGTGGAAATCGTCACAATAGACACGCTCTTCCACTGGATTTATAAGATAAGGTTGAGCTTTCTCCCATAACGACCTTCCACTTTCATTGAAGTGTATAACCTTGCGTTTTGAACCATCGGCGATCTTTTTGCAAAAGCCAAGGTCTGCAAGACACGTGATTCCAAGTGTGATGCTCGGATAAGAATACGGAACCTTGTTCTCAATGTCACGTGCAGCCTTTCTTTCAAGACTCTCAACTTGCAGATGGAAGAGTAGAAGAAATTGAGCTACAGGGCTTAATCCCTTAGCTTGTTTTGTCTTGCGTATGCGTTCATTTGCGATGAGCATAGGCAAGTGTGCATATTTTTCTGAAACGATAAAATAAACATCTTTATGTATAAGTCTCTGTCTTTCGTATGCAGGACACTCATGCAGGAGAAAGACAACTGGCAGACCAAACTTTTCATTAAGTTCGCTTGCGGTAAATGCTAAAGAACGTGGAGTAGGAATGTTTCCTTTGGGTTCAGCAAAAAGCAGGGCGATGCCATGAAAATTACCATCGTAGAATCGGAATGACAGCGAATCGCCGATGCTAATGCCTTTCATCTGAGCCTTGCTCCTTTCTTGAAGCGAAATGGGCTTCCCTGATATAATAACAGTTTTCATATTATAAATCTTGCTTCATTTTAAGTGCTATTAAAACGATGCAAAAGTATTAAAATAATCTGATATGACCAAAGGTTTTCTCATTTATTTTGCTTTGTGCATCAAAAATCGGATGTTTTATGATTTGAATGACTCTATAATCGCAATTTTTTCCTGTTTAGACCTCCGCCGCGTCCTCTACAACCTTGCCGAAATCACCGGCAAAGGACAAAGAACCCCACACAAAACCTAAACAACATCTTTTCTTAAAATTGCGTAAAAGGATGTATCGATGAGTAGCGGCGTTGAATAACAGTAAGTTACGATGATACACGTCAATAATAGCATGTAGCGATGATGTAGCAATATGTAGCAACGTGTAGCTATAGCTATTAAATGTAAATGGTGAATCCATGGTGATTTGATGGTGGAATGTATGGTGGAACAAATCACCATGCTTCCACCGTAGGCGTTAATGTTAAAATTAAGGCCCGATTTGTTAAATTTGACTTGGCAGAAATCGTTTTGTTTTTTGCCAAGGGTAAAACTCGAAACTTGTTTGAGGTGGGTTGTCCTGGCAAATGTAAGCAGCCCTTCGAGTCATTTGCGATGCTCGAAGGGCTTTGGTTTATGCAGACTTCTTTCCAATCAGTCTGTTAAACTCGCTGGCATAGAATACCCCAAGAAGGTATTGCTCCAGCTGCTCCAGAGGCAGATAGTCGGTGCATCTTGTCCCGAACTCTCCTGGCTTCTCTACCACATATACGGCATACCTCGCCCCACATCGGGCATCGGCTGCACGGAGGATGGCTTTAGGGTTCAGCTGAGTGACCCATTGCTCAATCATTGTTTTTCTCTGCTTGTTGGTCATATCGCCTAATATTTAGTTAGATACCATTCGTTGATATTCCAGACCTCAATATCATAGTTGGTTTCATAGCCCTGTGTCTGGTAGGCAAACTCCAGTTCCTTGCGGAGCCTGCGCCTTGCGTCGGCTTCCAGCACTCTCTTGGAGGTCTTTTCAATATCTTCCTCGCTAAAGAACTCATCCAGCTCTATGCGGTGGTTCTTCACGATGGCATTCACGGCAGCCCATTTGCTGGTGAATACGCCAGCACATTCCCGATGGTTTGTGCTGTGCCATGCGTCAGTCTCGTAAACAACAAATATCTGTCTCATATTGCTTGGGTATTATTGGGAATAGGCAGCTCCCTTGCCACCTATTCCCGAAGTCGTTTAATCTCCAATCTCCGAAGTGATGAAGTCCATGTGTCCGGCAAAGATGTCATCTGCCTCAATCTCATGCTCATTTCCCCGGTCGTTCTTCTCGTCACCTATGATGGTGAGACCTCCATCCTTGTTCGCTCTGACGGAAAGGATTACCACGTCACAAGGCTCGTCATAGTCGTATGCAGCTACGATGGGACATTCACCCTCGAAGTGCCATTCATAGCCATCATCCACCTTCTCGCCATGAAGTTTAAGTGCTGCTGCAAGTTCTTCCTGCTCACGGTGCTTCACCTCCTGCACACTGTCATAGATGGAAAAGTCCTTCAGTCGTCCGCTACGTGTGGCGTAAACTTCTTCGCCGTTCTCCTTGTCGGTGTCATACTCATGGAACTGCACCGGCACAAAGTCGATGGGTGCTGCCATCCAAGAAATGTTGTTCAACGAATAGCCGTGCTCGGAGAGGAACAATTCTATTTCGTCCTCCAGCATGTGGTCGGCTACATTCAAAACCTCGATGCGCACGTTGGCGCTGTCCATTACGATAATCTTCATAATCTGCTATGTTTAAGGGTTATACATTAGTCTTTATCATAGAGCCGTGAGAGGAATGCTTGCAGTTCTG
>JAFYYV010000046.1 GCA_017557405.1 Prevotella sp. | reverse complement strand
CGCTTCTTGTACTACTTCTCTGTCTTATGTAATCCTTTCAAAGAACTCTTCTTGATGTCGCAACGCCCGTTTTTTGAGCGAAGCGACTGCAAAGGTACTGCAAAATATGTTACCAACCAAACTTTTTCAGGAAAAATTTCAAACAGAAACGAAAATTTTCCATTTTCTTGACACAAATCAAGGAATATAATCGAAAATTACCAATTCTCGAGGCAAAGTTATCACTTTTAAGCGTTCATACCACACTCTTGTCGAGCCTGCAACATGACGCTTTGTATGACTGCTTATGATGTAATAAGATGCACTATATTCATCCATCAAATCAGAAAAAGCCTTCTTGATGCGCGAGCATTTTTCATGGATTGCATTATCAAGCGGATCTACGATTCGATTGACCCCTTCCTCCATTTTCTCCAAGCTCATCCATTTGGAGGTCTCCTTATACCAATGAAACAACTCGCCACGATAATCCACCAACCGTTTGAACTCAATCCCTTCTGGATGATGAAGGAAAAGAAGATAGACGGCTTTGTGAAGAGGAGGAAGTTCCACCTCCTTATTATTATATAAGGTAAGGAAGAAACGATAATCGCTCGTGATGTGTAGCGGACTCAGATTGCCACGAGCTGCTTCGATGCGCAATTCCTCGAGCGTAGGCACACCAATGGCTCGGAGCAGAAGGTCGTTCCGCCCCATACGTTGAAGAGTCTGCACCCGCATACGGATCTCCTCAACCAACCTTGTTTCCTCATCGTTCGTTTCCATGATGTGAATGCAAAAATAAAGAATAATCTTGAATCTTCGCATGCAAAAGCGAGATATTTTTCAACTTTCGCTTACTTTCACAAAAAAGTTGTATCTTTGCACCATCAAAAAAACAAGACCAACAAACTATATGAATAAAAGACTATTATTCCAAGTGATTGCATTGATGGCCACCACAACACTATCCGCCCAAGACGGACCCACTATGGGATGGAGTTCGTGGAACACATACGGCGTGAACATCAACGAAAACCTTATTAAACGTCAGGCTGATGCTATGGTATCGAAAGGCCTGAAAGACGTAGGTTTCAATCATATCAATATCGATGATGGTTTCTTTGGAGGACGAGACAAGAATACAGGCGAATTGAAGATTCACAAAACACGCTTTCCCAACGGTTTGAAGCCTGTTGCCGACTACATTCACTCACGCGGATTAAAGGCAGGCATTTATAGCGATGCTGGAGCAAACACGTGCGGAAACTATTACAACGGCGACACGCAAAGCGTGGATGTGGGTTTTTACAATTATGACCAACACGACGCTGACTTTTACTTCAACGAGTGCGGTTTCGATTTCATCAAGGTTGATTTCTGCGGTGGAGATGCCCCACAGAACTCGCAACGTCTGGCCCTCGATCCACAAGAGCGCTATACCGCCATCAGCCAAGCCATTAAGAACACAGGTCGCACCGATGTTCGTCTGAATGTCTGCCGTTGGAACTATCCTGGCACGTGGGTTAGCGATGTTGCTTTCTCGTGGCGCACTACGCCCGATATCAACAACTCGTGGGGCTCAGTCAAGGGTATCTTGGCAGAAAACCTCTATATGAGCGCTTACTGCCACGATGGACATTTCAACGATATGGACATGCTTGAGGTTGGCCGATCGCTCTCTACTGAAGAAGACAAGACACACTTCGGTATGTGGTGCATTATGTCCTCTCCGTTGCTCATCGGATGCGATATGACCTCCATCAAAGCCTCGGCACTCAATTTGCTGAAGAACACAGAACTCATAGCGCTGAACCAGGATCCGCTCTACTTGCAGGCCTATGTGGCAGGATTGTCAAACGGCTGCCACATTCTGGTGAAAGACATAGAGGTGTTGAACGGCACAAAACGAGCCTTCGCCATCTACAATCCTAACGATGCGACCAAGACAGTAACCTTGAAATTCAGCCAAATCGACTTGGATGGGAAGGTCAAACTTCGCGATGTATTCGCAAAACAAGACGTTGGCGAATTTGAAGAACAGTATGAAGTGACTGTTCCCTCTCACGGTACTCGTATTTATGTAGCAGAAGCCGAAACTCGTCTGGAGCGCACTCGTTATGAAGCTGAAACCGCCTACATCAGCGATTATCAGGAATTGAAGAACAACCAAGCCGAACAGACAGGTATCTACGAGTCAGCGAGCTATTGCTCAGCAGGTTACAAGGCTGGCTGGTTGGGGCAGAGCGAGCAAAACGACCTTCAATGGCGTAATGTCTATTCAGATAATGGTGGAAAATATCGGCTAACTGTTGCCTATATCAGCGGTGAAAACCGCAACATCACCATTAGCGTAAACGGCAAGAAAGTGCAAACCGTCAGCGTGAACTCGGGTGGTTGGCAGACAGTTGGAAAGAGGTCGGTTGACATCAATCTTGAGAAAGGATGTAATGTCGTCCGATTGAGCAATCCAACTGCTTGGATGCCCGACATCGACTATATGGAACTGAAGTTGATTGAGTCGGCCGACATCAACAATGTGTCGATGTCTGCAACAACCGACAATCGCACGTATGACCTTCAAGGTCGCCCCGTAGATGCCAGTCAGGCTCGCGGCATATTGATCAACAACGGACAGAAGAGGCTCCAGAAATAACCTTCAAGTCGTAAATGTCAAAGAAAAGTAGAAAGATTCAAAGGAAATGACAAAGCACACAAACTGGTTGCTGACCATCGCTCTGCTGATTATCCCCACCCTACTCATCGCTCAAGAGTCTCCCAACTCGAAGCAAGCGAGGCAGATGTTCGATCGTACATACAAAATGGTGTTCGGCTCGCAAGGTTGCTCGCTTCACTACGATGTGAATCTCATCGGCGTTTATAAGGCTCAAGGGAGCATCTGCTACAAAGGCAAGAAGAGCAAATTCGTTGAAAGTCGCTACGTTGCTTGGAACGATGGTGTTACCCACACTTTGGTGGACAACAAGAAGAAGACCGTCAGCATATTCGACGCCGATTCTGACAAAAAGGACAAATATTCGAGCAATTTCAAGTTCTCGCCCGACGACTACACCTACTCTGTGGAGAACGATGAAAAAGGTTACCTACTGACGCTGAAACTGAAATCGGGTCGCAAAGGAATGAAAATCGTGAAGGCCTTGATTGACAAGCAAACACGTGCGCCCATCAGTTTGCGCATAAAAGTCGCCCTGTTCTGGGCTCACATCAATATTACAAACTTCAAGAGCGGCGGCATCAGCGATGCTATTTTCAAGTTCCCCAGCAAGCAATACAGCAGCTACAAGGTCATCGACAAGCGCGGAGAATGACTCCGATAGCAGCCGTTACAAGAGACGGAAAAGTTAGAGCATACAAATGACAAAGTGTAAGCTATGCTTTGAGCTTGTCAAAGCATAGCTATGAGACGGTCAAAGCATATCTTTGAGGCGGTCAAAGCATAGCTATGGGAAAATCAGACGATAAATAAAAAATCTCAACAAATCGGTTATTTAAATCGCTCTTTTGCTTTACATTTTGTCACAAAAAGCGCCCTTTCGCTGACATATTGATTTCGAGCGAAATTCCCTTTGCAAATCCTAACAAGAACAAAGCAACTCCAGCCTACTCTTCACGAGCAACGCTGGAGCCTTTGTATTGCATGCAATCAGTTATGTCCAATAACTAAATCGAAATCATTTTTGGAGGGAACCATCTTCCCATCATTGCAATCTAAAGACTACTGGAACCGCAAAGCGCGAGCGCACAATCTTGCCACTTTGCTTGGCAGGAGTCCATTTCGGCATTAGTTTCACAACACGAAGAGCCTCATCGTCAAGCAGCTTGCTGGCAGAAACCGCTTCCTCGTTATTGCCAACTTCGCCGTCATTCTTCTGAGTATATGTGTTGACAACAACATCGTTACTCTGCTGAACCTTTTCCTTTGCGTTTTCATCAGGTTTCGGTGGGATTGACTTCACAACCTTGAGGTCGGTCAGAGAACCATCTTTTTCAACCACAAACTGAACGATGACTCGCCCTTGCATTCCTTTCTCAATCGCTTCCTTCGGATACTTGACATTTCGCATCAGAAACTCCATCAGTTTTGCAGTTCCACCAGGAAACTCAGCCACTACCTCGGGTGTGTTGTAAATAGGGTCATCGCCTGCAACATCTTCGGCAACCTTTTCTTTCGGAACCTCTTTCTGCTTGGGAGGAGTTTGGCTTGTTTTCGTAATGAAATTGATTACGTGGCGGCCATCTTCTCCAACGTTTCCTTCAATGTGTTGAATGTCAGCCACCTGCAAGTCGGGTATCGAGTTTTCATCGAATTCTTTTCCGTCAAGCATCAACTTGGTAGTGGCCTTGTAAAGAGCTATTTTATAGCGACCATTCACCATATGGAGGTCTTCGCGAAGTTTTGAAGGCATTTTGTCAAGGTTTTCCTCATTCACGTCAATCATATAGGCTCCACCCGGCTGCGGATGAGCAGGATTGACAAGCGTTGGAGAATAGGAGATGATGGAGTTTCCTTCCACAAGCGTAATGCTAGGAGTAGACTTTATCGTATAATCCACCACCGTCTTGGCCGTTGCAGCCAACGACAGGGCAACAACAGGCACGATATAGAGCAGCCGCATCCAACCGTGCTTCGGGGTTTTGTTCTTTAACATCATGGTAATTCGTTTTTTGAGGGTACTGTCGTTGATACCGTTGGCAATGGAGTACCCGCCACAACCAGCAGCCTTTCGGATTAACAGTTGGAGATATTGATAACGGTTGAATCCTTGAGAGACAACAGCCGCATCGGCTTCATACTCGTGGATGGTGCGCAAATCTTGGCGCAAAAACCACACTACGGGATTGAACCATTGCAAAGCTGTTAGAACATCAACGAATAGCACGTCGACAGAATGATGATTTCGAATATGCCCACACTCATGAGCCAAGAGTGCAGCATCGCTTTCTTCAAAGTCGGTTTGGTTCATGATGATGGTTCGCATCCAACTGAAAGGCGAAACATCTTTTTCAGTCACAGCTACAACCACCTTGCCGCCAGCCAACTGAGTCAACTGAGGTGCATCATGAAGTTCACACTTGCTGATGAGCCGTCGTACGCTATATATGGAATATAATGTACGCGCGAAACAGAATACAGCACCCGACAAATAGAGCAGGAACAACATATTGCCCAACGGGCCTTCAAGATATCCTCGCCAATCTACTCCTTTCCACTCATGAAGTCCCCCGTTCGTTGTCTGTTGCAAATCAGGGTTTCCCGCTTCATTCGAAAGAATTGAAGTAGAGGTTTTTGATGGAAGTTCAGCCACCTCGACCGTTTTATGAAACGTTACGACACACAAAGGTAGCGTCAACGATAGCACTATCGTTGAGAGCAACACCAAGCGGTTGAGCCGATGGAACGTTTCGTGGGAAGCCAGCAGTTGCCAAAACAGATAGAACACCACCAGCAACACCGCTACTTTCAGGTCGTATATGAGGAAATCTGTCATGTTGTCATCGTATTAACATTCAAAATCGTGAACTCTAATTCAGGCGTCTGCTCAAGAATCTTCTTGCTCTTTCCGCTTGATGAGATCGATGAGTTCCTGCAATTCATCTACCGAGATTTTCTCATCTTTGACAAACGAAGATACTACACTCAAGTAGGAATTATCGAAATAGTTCTGCACCATTCCAGCAATGCCTTGCTTGCCAAATTCGCGTTCTGAGACCTGAGCATAATACTGAAACGTGTTTCCGTATTGCTTATGACCCAAGAAGCCATTCTTCTCCAAAGCGCGCACCATCGTAGATAGTGTATTGAAATGGGGCTTCGGCTCATCGTAGTAGCCAAGCAACTCGCGCACGAACATCGGTCCGTGCTGCCAATAAAGCTCCATTATCTCGCGTTCTTTGTTCGTCAGTTTCTTCATTTTTTGTTTCATTATTTAGTTAAACATCGTGAGTCGGACTTTCATGCCCTACCCCACACTTTTCTAACTCGTTATCAATATCCAGCGACAAAGGTAACGAAAAAAAACTATACATACAACTAAAATCTATAGTTACTCAACTATTTTAATTAGTTTTAACTCTTTTGAGACTCTTTATAGCAATTTTGGAAATAACGAAACAAGTATTTTGGAGTTGCCCCAATACTTGGCAAACACAAAAAACGGCTCCTTTGCTTCATTAAAGGAACCGCTTTGCTCTATGAATTGACATTTATGAGAACCCTCTTCAATTGGATTCATCAGGGTCTTGAGTGAGTTCGGAAATCCTCTCCATGAGTTTCTTAGCTCGTTGCACGAACCCGAACGGCTTTTTCGAGATAGCAGGCGATTGACTGACCTCTTCAACAACCTTCTTTTCAATCTCTTCATCAGCCTTCCTCTCCTCAATCTTTTCTTCCACTTGATTCACGTTTTCAGGTTCGTTTTCTTGCCCCTCTTCTGTTTCGGGTATGTCTGAAGTGTTGTCGATATTCAATATTTCCTCAACGTTCATTTTTTCCTCATTACTGGAAACCTCCTCAATAGCAGGCTCTTCAACGGTTGAAGCAACCTCTTCTTCCTCTCCCACAGAAACCGTGAAGGGGATGTCCTCCTTGATGTTGTCAACCAACTCGTGGGTTTCCACCTTGATAGCATCCACCACTTCAGGCTCATTCCGCTCGAAATTCCACACCTTTTTCTTGTATGGTTTGTAAAGATTGGCTATCAGACTTTCAAAATACTGAGCCTGCTGCTGGATGTTGTTGTCCAATTGCTGGTCAAAATTCAAATGGTCTTCAAACCCTGTAGCAAGAATGGTCACCTTTGCATCCTCACCAAGAGTATTGTCATCGCTCACACCCCAAATGACATCGATATTCGGATCGAGAGCATCCATAAAGGCATCAATCTCGTTCATCTCGCTCACGAAAAGTGGATGTTCCTCGCTGGTGTAGATGTTGAACAAAATTCGCTTCGCCTTATCGATGTCGTTTCCATAAAGCAAAGGCGAGTCAAGAGCATCTATGACGGCCTTTTCCACACGATGCTCACCACGTGCGCGACCCATAGCCATAATGGCTCCACCACCTCCTCGCAGGGTGGTTTCAACATCGCAGAAGTCAAGATTGATATCGCCTTCCACCGTAATCAACTCGGAGATTGACTTCGTAGCATCCGATAAAATCTGATCTGCACGTCTGAACGACTCCTTGATGGTCACTTGCGAGTCGCTATAAATATCGCAAATGCGTTCGTTGTTGATGATAAGCAAAGCGTCAACATTCTTGCGCATCTCCTCCACGCCCCTCAACGCCTTGATGATTTTGTTCTTCTTCTCGAAATAGAAGGGTATGGTTACAATTCCGATGGTCAGAATGCCCATGCTTTTGGCTACACCCGCAATGATGGGAGCTGCTCCTGTTCCTGTTCCACCACCCATTCCAGCCGTAACGAACACCATTTTCGTTCCATCATTCAGCAACTTCCGAATCTGCTCAATACTGTCTTCAGCAGCCTTCCTACCAACCGATGGATTCGCTCCAGCACCCAATCCTGTATCTCCCAAAGGAATCTTCACGGGCACAGGTGAACTTGCCAACGATTTCGAGTCGGTATTGCAAACCGCGAATGTCACACTCTCGATTCCTTCATTATACATGTTTCTCACGGCATTGCAGCCACCGCCGCCCACACCAATCACCTTGATGATGTCGCGCGAGCGGTCTTCAATAGGGCCGAAGTCCACCAATGGTCGATCTTCTCTAATATCCAATTCCTCCATATTGTCAAAACTTAAAAACTCATAAACTGAAAAACTATCTAGCTAAACAATGTTGCAAAGATATAAAAACTATCCGTATCAGTCGATTTTCTGCAAGGCTTGCAAAAGTATTATCAGAAAAAATCGTATCTTTGCAGTTACAAAATCGATAACATTTATGAAACTTTGGGCTATCATATTTTTCCTTCTTCCCATACTTGGGTGCATCTACGCTGGATGGAGTGTCTGGCGCATCCTCCCTTTGGCTACTATATGGAAAATCTTTGTCATCACAGCCATGATTGCCTCGCTGATGTTGCTTTTCGTAGGTTTCGGTATCGGACTTGACAAAATGCCGCTTCCTATTGCCCGCATCATCTACACTATCGGCACTTCCTCCATCTTTGTGCTACTCTATTTGGTAATGCTGTTTCTGGTTCTGCATATTGGGGAATTAGTTCATCTCATCCCAACCTCTTTCATGAAATCCAGTACGGCTGGCTCATTAACGGTCTTGGCAATCATGTTGGGCATCTTCACCTACGCCAACATCAATTATAATAATAAGGTACGCGTACCCATCAACCTCCAAACAAATACCACTCTCCAGAAGCCTTTGACAATTGTCATGTTGAGCGACCTTCATCTGGGGTATCACAATCCAAGAAAGGAACTCGCTCAATGGGTGGATATTGTTAATGCCGAGCATCCCGACCTCATTTTGATAGCGGGCGACATTATAGATAAAAGTGTGCGACCGCTCATTGAAGAGAACATGGCTCAAGAATTCAAACGTCTCAACGCGCCCATCTATGCCTGTCTCGGCAATCACGAATACTTTAGCGGTGAACCTCGCGCACAACAATTCTACAAAGAAGCAGGCATTCATCTGCTTCGCGACAGTAGTGTGACACTTCCTCAATTTGGTAATCTTACCATCATTGGGCGTGATGACCGAACAAACCGACATCGCAAATCCATCAAGCAACTGATGCAGGAAGTCCATCAACCAGTCACTTACACCATCCTCCTCGACCATCAACCCTACGATTTGGAACTCTCTGAACAAGCAGGCATCGATTTCCAACTCAGCGGACACACCCACTACGGACAAGTGTGGCCCATCAGTTGGATTGAAGATGCCATGTATGAGAATGCCTACGGACCCTCCCAGCGAGGAAAAACCCAATTCTACGTAACAAGCGGCATTGGCATTTGGGGAGGCAAATTCCGTATTGGCACCCAATCAGAGTACGTTGTGGCGCATCTAGAACCTTCATCCAAATAACAAACAACCTCATCATATTCTCAAATGAAAAACCTCAAGAAAGCATTCTGCCTCAGCCTTTGTTTGCTTATAGCCACACCTATGCTATCACAAGCCTTGATAGCACATCCTTGGCAAGGCAAGCGAGTAGCCTATCTTGGAGACTCCATTACCGACCCTCGCAATAGCGGCTCGAAAAAGAAATACTGGGGATTCCTTGAAGATTGGTTGCAAATCACACCTTTTGTCTACGGTATCAGCGGACGCCAATGGGATGATATTCCCAAACAAGCAGACCGTTTACACGAAGAACATGGAGACGACGTTGATGCCATCATCATCTTTTGTGGAACCAACGACTACAACAACGCTGTTCCCATAGGCAAATGGTTCAGCGAGAGTGATGAACAGGTATATGCTGCACGTGGTGCCACGAAAACATTGCAGACACGTCGGATGAGACAACCCATCATGACCGACTCCACTTATCGTGGACGCATCAACATTGCATTGGCTCATGTTAAGGCACTCTATCCCACCAAGCAAATTGTTCTGCTCACTCCCATCCATCGTGGATACTTCGGACCAAACGACAAAAATGTACAACCCACAGAAGCCTATCAGAACAAATGTGGTGAATATGTAGACGCCTACGTGGAAAGTCTGAAAGAGGCTGGAAATATATGGGCCGTGCCAGTCATCGACTGGAATGCAACAAGCGGACTCTATCCCCTGCTACCTGAACATCTGCAATATTTCGCCAAGCCTGATACTGACCAATTACACCCTAACGATTGGGGGCATCAACGTATGGCTCGCACCTTGATGTATCAATTACTAACACTCCCCTGTACTTTCTGAAGAAATCTATTTCATCCTACATAAACAACCTCGACTATGAACAATTTCATCGTCTCACCCAACAAAGTAAAACACATTGCCACATGGTTTTGGATCATCGTGGTAGCCTACACATTGGCTAAAATCCCAGCGCCTATCACGACTCCTATTACTGGCTATTCGGGACTTGACGTCCTGCGCGATCTCATTACCGCCCCGTGGATGAAAATTGCTTTTAATGTTGTATACATCGCCGCCTTCTCGTGGATGCTTTGGCAAATCTCCATGCATCTACCCAAATCGCAACGCTGGCTACGTTGGTTATTATGGGCAGCCATCGTCATATACTTGGTTCGTTGGCTGTATGGATGGATTGTACCCATACCCGATTTCACTTTTGACCATTTAGGTCAATTCAAGTATTATCAAGCAGGACGGGCGCTCATCTTTTTCATCTACCTCATCTGCATGCTAGCGGTGGGGGCGTTGTTGAGTGCCAATCATGGAGGTCGATTGTGTCATTTGGGATGGGCTATCATCGCATGGATGCTTGTTCCGGAAATCCTCCCCATGTTGTATGCATTGGTTTGGACAATTAGCAATCAAAATTTCGATCCTTACCCTTCCCTCATAATCGTAGAATTGATCTTGGCCATCTACGTCTTCTGGCGGATGCGCCTGGTGTTCATTCCCAATTGGCAGAGCAACGATAAAAAGGAAGAACAGAGCAACAAAGAATAGCTCTTATTTCACGATGGTGGCCTTCACGATACGAACATCGTCAACAGGGCGGGCATAATCATCAGTTTGCACATAATTGATTTTCCTGACCACATCCATACCTTCCACCACTTCGCCAAAAACGGTATATTGCCCATCAAGATGGGGAGTTCCACCATACTTACGGTAATAATCTCGGATATCCTCGGTCAGTTTCACCGTTCCTCCTGTTGCTTGGTCAAGTCGCTCTTGGAAACGATCAAGCGACAGCGAACTGTAGTTCGTACCATAGACGATATAGAATTGGCTGGCCGATGATGCACGCTCAGGATTCTGAGCATCACCCTCACGCGCAGCAGCCAATGCGCCACGTTTGTGGAAATACTGAGGGAAGACTATTTCGGCAGGCACCGTATAATCGGGTGAATGCAATCCCACTGTTTCACCAGGCTTTGCATGACGCGTTGTGGAATCACCCGTTTGAATCATGAAATCGGCTATCACTCGATGGAACAGATTTCCATCATAGAACCCCTCACCCACCAGTTTCAAGAAATTATCACGATGGCGGGGTGTCTCGTTGTAAAGTACCACACGGATATCGCCCATCGAAGTCTGGAAAAGCACCTCATGGCGCACAGTATCGGCCTCTTGAGCCAAAGCATTCAATGCAAACATGGCAGAAAATGCGCAAAGAAAAAACAATCGTCTCATTCTATTGAGTTATTAAGTTTTTGAATTCTTGAGTATTGTAAGATATCGAGTTTCATCTTTTTGCGTACAAAAATACAAAAAAAATTGCTATATTTCAATATTATTCGTATTTTTGCATCAAAACAATCATTTAACCACAAAAGAGCAATATGAACAAGCCATTGACAACGCTGATTTGCCTCTGCCTGCTTTTGACGGCTTGCGGCAATCAACCCAAATCGGAATCAAACGAAAACGAGAACGCCAACGAGAAAACCTCAGCTGTAAAAGATGAGGAAGGAACCCTTGGAGTGGAGGCCATTGCCAAGCAATGGGCAGACAAGACCATTACTGTGGAAAATGGTGGACAAGCCCCTAGCATCGAACAATTGGTAGAGGCATTCAACAAGACTTGGCCTACAGCCGCCAGCAAGGGCAAGGCAACCGTAGATGCTGCCAACGGTTATGCGACTAGCGAAGTAGAAGGACAGAAAATGACAGCCTGCTTCTGGAAACGCAACAATGGACATCGGTTGTTTGCTGTGAACCTATCCCAACCCATCGAGCCCACCATCAACACCCTGATGTTCTACGATTACGATCCTGCCAAAGGAACACTTACTCCCGAGAAAAGCCTCTTGCAGGACTTCAAGACGAGCTTCGAGGGGAATGTGGTAGAATACAAACTACCACAAAAAGGGAAGGACATCGTGGTCAGCGAGTTCATCCCAGGATGGGAGAAATACATCAGGCACACCTATTCATTCGATGGAACGAAGCACAAGTTCGCACGCACCGATATAGATGACTATGCCAAGATGAAGAAACTATACGATGACAAAGATGACATGTATAGAGGCAGCAATCCCACAATGGTGAAATATGCTCTTGTGGACATCGATCAAGATGGCAGCCCTGAACTCTGGACGCGTAATGAGAATGAGGAAGATGGAGCCATCTATGCCATCAATCAAGGGAAGATTTGGTTGCTCGAAACCGAGAACTACCACTCGACCGTAACGTTCCACAAAGGCATCGTTCAACAATCAGGAGGATGTGGAACAGGTTGTCAAACTACCACATTCACCTTGGTGAAAAACAGTAAACTTGATGATGTATATAAAGTCATCACGGAATACGGTTTTGAAGATGACGACCCAGGAACTAGCACATGGTGGAAGAACGAAAAAGAGATACCAGAAGCCGAAGGCGACAAGTTCATGAAGGCACTCGATGACGGTATAGAATTGAATCCCAAATGGCATTCTTTTGCCAAATAAGTTTATAAGTTGAAAAATTTTAAGTTAAGAAGCAAAAGAAATAGAATATGAAGAAAAAGCTCTTTATCGCCTTATGCCTGATTACGGCATTGGCTTCGTGCAACCAAGGGAAGAAAGGCGGTGATGCAACAGATGACGCAACTGCCGATAGTACCGAGCAAACAACAGCTAAAGCTGACGATGGATTGCCAACACGCAAAGCCATCTACGAGTTGAAAGAGGTGAACGAGGGGTGGAAAAACCTGACCATCCCTGTTGAAGGCGCCACCAAGGACATTGACATCGTGCAACTAGCAAAAGCATTCAACAAGGCTTGGCCTACAGCCATTGGCAACACGCTGACGTTGAAAGCCGAAGGAAAGAACGTGCCGCAAGAAAACGGATATCCCAACTTGAAAGTGAAAGTTGAGAAAGAAAAGGGATATATGGAGGCATTTGGAAGTCAAGGAGGCGATGCAGAAGACATGATGGCCAGCGTAGTGGATAAACAGAATGGTCACAAGCTTTTGATGGTTTGCTTGGCTTGGCCCATTGCAAGAGTTGACCAATTTGTCTGCGCATACGATTATGATCCCGCAACAGGCAAACTCACTCCTGAAGAAAGTCCCACCGCCAACTTCAAAGGCTTGTTGAAGAAGCCCTATTTGAATTACATTCTGCCACAAGGAAACAAGGAGTTTGTCATCGAAGAAGAAGCAGGAGTGGCATTACGCCACATCTATCGATTCGATGGAAACGACTTCAAACTAGCTGGAATCCGCATTCAAGACCAAGAAAAGCTTATCCAGCTTTTCAATGAAGACAAAGCCGAAGATGGTGGAATCCGTCTCACGAAGTTCGCTTTGATAGACATTGACCAAGATGGCGTGAACGAAGTGTGGATGAGAGCCGACAATGACAAGAATGGAGCTTTCTTCGCATTTGGCGATTTTGATGGCCCCCAACTGCTTGTTTCCGAAACAAGCCGCTTCCAACCATCATTTGCACCTGGGCGTGTGACAGTTGGAGGTCCTGCTGGAGGTCCCTCCTACTACACCAACACCATCACGGTGAAAGACAGCCAACGCGCCCATAACTTCATCCGTATGGATATTTATGAGGACTCAGAGTTCACACTTGATGGAAAAGAGATCACGGTGGAGGAAGGAAAAGCGTTCGAAGCAACACTCTCAAAAGCCCTCTACGAACCCAAACCTGAATGGCATAAGCTCATGAAATAACAGATATTGAATGAGTACATGTGGCATGTATTACTAATACAAGCGGCATATACTGACAATACAGGGGCCATGTACAACTCGTACAAAGCCCCTGTATTCTTTTTATCAATAGATGTCGCCTCGTTTCATCTCATCACGGTCAATCTTCTTGCTGTCGAGTGCACGCCAAGCATAGGCGATGTAAGCCAAGACAAAGGGAATGAAAAGGCTGACCCACGCCATCGTGCGCAAAGTGAACTCACTGGAGCATGAATTCATGATGTGAAGCGAACTCTGCAAATCTTCGTTTGAAGGATAATAGCACGTGTTGTTCCAACCTGCACACAACAGCAAGCACAACACTACGATGACCACACCAATGCCTGCAGGCCAAATTCCACGTATGTAGGTCTTGGAAACAATGGTGCGCACAATACCATAGAGCAACAGGACAACACCCACCAAGATGCCTACCACCAGATACCACATATCCATGAGGTTCTGCCAGTATTTCCCTTCAACAATGCCAACAACACCCGTCTGCGGATCGTAAGCATAGCCGTATCCCAGCAAAGTGCGGATGAAGAAAGCCAAGAAGAGAATCAGGAAGATGATCGAATTGCCAATCAGTTGCACACTACCGCGCGAACGGATGTTCTCATCGTTCACATTATTCATGATATAAAGGATTCCCAACACCCTCGCCAAGAAGAACACAGCCAATCCGAACACAATGTTCCACGGATCGAGCAATGCATCAAGGCCGTTGGAAGCATTCGCCCATCGGCTGATGACTGGTTGTGCCATTTGGAAGATGTTGTCGCGCTCCACGATGAAATTGCTTCCCGTGAAGAATGTAGCCACCGCTCCACCCAACAACAGCGGACCCAAGATGCCGTTGATGACCAGGAAAATCTGGAATGTACGAGTGCCCAGCAGGTTGCCCAATTTGTTTTGGAACTCATAGCTGACAGCTTGCAAGACAAACGAGAACAAGATAATCATCCACAACCAATAGGCGCCACCAAAGCTGGTGCTATAGAACAACGGGAAAGCAGCGAAGAACGCACCACCAAAAGTAACGAGCGTGGTGAACGTGATCTCCCATTTCCTACCAGTTGAATTGATAAGCATACGACGCTCTTCAGCATCGCGCCCCAACTGGAAAATCATGGAGTTGGCTCCCTGCACGAACATGAGGAAGACCAACAAGGCTCCTAACAACGAAACCAGGAACCACCAATATTGTTGTAAACAAACGTATGTCATAAGGCTTGATTGTTTTGATTTCTATATTCACGATTCACTGATTTCAACGCTCACTTCCTTTTCGGGAGCTTCCACAGAGAGTTTAGGACCTTTCTTGATTTCCTTCAGAAGAATGCTGATCTCAACAGCCAACATGGTGGTGAACAAGATGAGGAACAAGAAGAACGTGAAGGCCACAGAACCTGCATTCAGATTACTCACAGCCGCCCACGTGGGGAGCATGTCTTGTATTGTCCAAGGCTGGCGCCCCATCTCGGCTACTATCCAACCCGCTTCGCTACAGATGTAACCCAGAGGAACCAACGCAATGGCAACATAAGGCAACCACTTGAAACGATACAACTGGTCTTTACGAACCAAATACAAAACGAGCGCGAAGAACAAGATGAACAGGCAACCCAATCCCACCATGATGCGGAATGACCAGAAGCAGACGGGGATGAAAGGCACTAGCTGGTCGGTGCTCTTTACGTATCCATAGCCGAAATACGGCATATTCTCGCGAAGATTCTTCAAACTCGATTCGGCCGCACCCTCGTTTCCTGTCTTCTTCGCATTGCGATAAGTCATCAGCGAATAGATGGCCGACCGCCCACGCTTGATTTTCTCCTCATAAGAAATCTCTTGCGTTCCATCAGGAAGCGTATAACCCTTGAGCAGATCGTTCACGCCCGGCACATAACCATGAATGTCGCGCGTAGCCATGATTGAGAGCGCGTAGGGCATTGCGATGCGCAAAGAAGGTTCCTCCTCGTTGGCATAATCGGGTTGTTTGAAAGGATTCACCCACGCCACAGCCGTCAGGCTCTGATCGGTTCCACCATTGTAAAGCGCCTCCATAGCCGCCAACTTCATCGGTTGAGACTTGGCAACCTGCTCACCAGAAAGATGACCCGTGAAAGCAGCCAACAACGAAGCCACCATTCCAACAACAGCGCCAATCTTCAAACTCTCGACAGCCATCTTCTGTTCGCGTTTCTTCATCAGATACCAACAGCTGACGGCCACCGTGAAGATGGCACCTATAATCCAAGAAGATGTGACCGTATGGAAGAACTTGCCTACAGCAAAGGGCGACAATGCCACTTGAACGAACGAAACCATCTCATTACGCATAGTGTCGGGATTGAATTCGCAACCCACAGGGTTCTGCATCCAAGCATTAGCCACCAAAATCCACCAAGCCGAGATGGTGGCTCCAAGACCTGTGAGCCACGTGGAAGCGAGGTGGAAGCCACGCGAGACCTTGTTCCATCCGAAGAACATCACAGCTACGAACGTGCTCTCCATGAAGAAGGCGATGATGCCCTCGATGGCCAGCGGAGCTCCGAAGATGTCGCCCACAAGCCAAGAATAGTTGCTCCAGTTGGTTCCAAACTCAAATTCGAGGATGATGCCCGTAGCTACACCCATCGCGAAATTGACGCCAAAGAGTTTCTGCCAGAATTTGGCCGTGTCTTTCCAGAATCGCTTCTTCGTGCGATAATAGCAGGTCTCCATGATGCCCATGATGACCGCCAAGCCCAATGTGAGCGGCACGAAAAGCCAGTGATAGATGGCCGTGAGGGCAAATTGCGCCCTCGCCCAATCTATCGTACCTGTTGTGATGTCAAGCAATAAGTTTGTCATATGGTAATAGTATTAGTTTGTCCGATTCAACAATTCCGTAGATACATACTCTGCTTCGCCACCCTCGGGCGCATTGGATTTCAGGAAATCAGGGAAAAAGAAGAGTTTCAACACCACAAAAATGATGAAGAGCTTGATGAGGATGACCGCCCAGAGCGTCTTGCCCAGAGTCATGTGGCGGAAACCATCGTAGTAAAGATCGAAAACCCGATACAGGAAACTGTTTTTCTTCATGGCGTGTAAGGGTTTCTATATATTTTTCGCAAATATAAACAAAAATCATGGAACCACCAAAACTATTCGGAAAAAATCTCAACAAAAACCCAAAACGGCCATTTGACAAAATGAAAGCTATGCTTTGAGCTTGTCAAAGCATAGCAATGAGGCAGTCAAAGCATATCTTTGAGAGGGTCA
Organism: Prevotella sp.; assembly: GCA_017557405.1. GTDB lineage: Bacteria > Bacteroidota > Bacteroidia > Bacteroidales > Bacteroidaceae > Prevotella. The sequence continues at coordinate 55,811 of JAFYYV010000046.1, read as the reverse complement.
AAGCTATGCTTTAAGAAAACAAGGGCATTTAGTAAAAACATTCAACAAATCGGTTATTTGATTCGCTGTTTTAGTTTACATAATGTCAGCGTTTGCAACGATTTGCTTACACATTGATTTTCGCGTTCAACCGCAAGGTTTTACATACGAAATTGTTCCTTTTTTCCTTATTATTACAAAATTTAAGTTGTTAATTATTTAGAAACGCAAAAATGCTTTGCAGTTTCGATGAAAACTCGTATTTTTGCTTCGTATTTGAATAAAGGAAAATAAAAAAATCAAAATGATAAATCAAAGATGAAGAAACTTTGGATTGCATTGGCCGTCATCGCCATTCTGGCTTTGGCAGGCTTGGCTGCTTGGCTTTACAAAGACCTTGACAAGCAGAAACAGGAAAACCAAGAGATGCAGGAGCTGGCTGAACTTGACAAGAAGGAAATGGAGAACGAGTATCGGCAGTTTGCGTTGCAATACAGCGAGATGAAGACCCAAATCAACAACGACTCCATCGTTGCACAACTCTCGGCTGAACAGGAAAAAACGCAACGACTGCTGAAAGAGCTTCAACAAGTGAAAGCCAACGATGCGCGCGAAATCACTCGATTGAAGAAGGAATTGGCAACCGTGAGGGCGGTGTTGCGTTCGTATGTGATTGAAATCGATTCGCTCAACCGTTTGAACCAAAATCTTGTGGAAGAAAACACGCGTGTGAAGGCCCAGTATCAAGAGGCCACCCAGCAGATTGAGGGGTTGAACACGGAGAAGCAATCGCTTTCGGAGAAGGTGGCTATTGCCGCCCAATTGGACGCTATTGGAATCTCTATGCAACCCAAGGACAAACGTGGAAAAGACACGAAGCAGATGAGCAAATGCAAGACGATTCAGGTGAATTTCGCGCTTGCAAAGAATGTAACAGCCACAAGCGGATTGCGCAACATTTATGTTCGCATTATGTCGCCTACTGGTTCGTTGCTGGGCGATGCTGGCAGTTTCAACTATGAGGGCAAAACGTTGCAATGCTCGATGAAGAAGAGCGTGGAGTATGGCGGTCAGGAGACCCCTGTGACCCTCTATTGGAACGTTTCGCAAGCCTTGGTGGGTGGAACCTACAACGTAAGCATCTTCGCCGATGGAAACATGATTGGCTCGAAGAACTTCGCTTTCAACTAAAGAAAGATATTAAGAAAAAAGATTCGAGATAAAGGATAATATCTTATTTGCATAAACCATGAACAAGGAAATGAATAGTTGGAAAGAGCGGATGTTGCTATGTGCAACGTTCTGCATGCTTCAATCTTCATTCTTCATCCTCCAAACACAAGCACAACAGGTGCTGTCGCTCGACAGTTGCCGCTCTTTGGCTTTGCGCAACAACAAGCAGTTGAACGTGGCTCGGCTGAAGCAAGACGTGGCTTACAACACGCGCAAAGCTGTCAGAACGAAGTATCTGCCGAAAGTTGACGCTTTGGCTGGATATGAACATGTGAGCAAAGAAGTTTCGCTGCTGAAGAACGACCAGAAGGAGATGCTGGGCAATCTGGGTACGGTAGCGGGCTCGAAATTGGCTGGCGATGCAACCCAAACCATCACGGCTTTGGCTCAGCAGGGTATTGTAACACCCCAAGAAGCCCAGCAATTGGGTGGCTTGCTCACGCAGATGATGACGCCGTTGGTGGAGAGAGGCAACGAGATAGGACAAGGTTTGCGCGATGCTTTCCGAACCGACACGCGCAACATTTGGGCAGGTGCATTGATGTTGCGCCAACCTGTCTATCTGGGTGGTGCCATTTCAGCCGCCAACCGAATGGCCGACATCGGTGAGGAAATGGCTTCCAACGACATTGATCTGCGCACGCAATCCACACTTCATAACATTGACCAAACATATTGGACAGTCGTTTCGTTGAAACAAAAGCAGAAGTTGGCTGAGAGCTATTTTGAACTGGTGAAGAAGCTCGATGAGGACGTTCACAAGATGATTGATGAAGGTGTGGCCACTCGAGCCGATGGATTGAAAGTGGACGTGAAGGTGAACGAGGCGGAAATGCAATGCACGCAAGTCGAAGATGGTGTTGCATTGGCGAAGATGTTGCTTTGCCAACTCTGTGGAATCCCTGTCAGCGCCGATATTGTGCTGGCTGATGAAGGCCGCGAGGATCTTGCTGTGGTTGAAACCGTGAATGAGAGTAATGGAACAGATGGAAGACCTGAGGTTCGCATGCTTCAGAATGCTGTTGATCTCTCGAAGGAAGCCACCAAGATTGTGCGGGCCGCCTATCTGCCTCAAGTGGCTCTGACGGCTGGTTTTTTGGTTGCCAACCCCAATCCTTTCAACGGATTTGAAAAGGAATTCGCTGGTGCGTGGAATGTGGGAGTCATTGTTCGTGTTCCTGTTTGGAATTGGTTCGAAGGCCGATACAAAGTTCGCGCTGCCGAAGCTGCCACCAACATCGCTCTGATGGAGAAAAACGATGTGCAAGAGAAGATTGACTTGCAGATTGCTCAATGCAAATTCCAAGTGAGCGAAGCCAACAAACGGCTGCTGATGGCCAAAAAGAGCATTGCCAGCGCTGAGGAGAATCTGCGTTGTGCGAACGTGGGATTCAGCGAGGGTGTGATGCAAGCCACCGATGTGATGGCCGCCCAAACGGCTTGGCAGATGGCTCAAAGCCAGAAAATCGATGCTGAAGTTGATGTGCGTCTTGCACAAATCAACCTGCAGAAAGCATTGGGAGTACTCCGCTGAAGATTAAAAATGAAAAATGAAAAAATAAAAATCGAAATATTATGTCAGCAAAAACACAACACAACAACATACTTCTGGCCGTGCTGGGTTTCATAGCCGTAGTAGTCATTGTAGGTGTATTGGGATTTTTCCTTCTTGATCGTTCACCCGAAATCATACAAGGTGAAGTTGAGGTGTCTGAATACAGGGTGTCGAGCAAAGTGCCTGGCCGTATCTTGGAGTTGCGCGTCAAAGAGGGCGATTATGTCCACAAAGGCGACACGTTGGCAATCCTCGATGCGCCTGAAGTGCGCGCCAAAAGGACACAAGCTCAGAGCGCTGAAGATGCAGCTGCCGCAATGAGCGATTTAGCGCAAGCTGGTGCACGCCAGGAGCAGATTAGTGGTGCTTACCAACTGTGGCAGCAAGCCAAAGCAGGACTTGAAATCGCGAAGAAATCGTATGAGCGTGTCCAACGGTTGTTCGATGAAGGTGTGATGAGCGCCCAGAAACGAGATGAGGCTCTTGCCAACTACAAGGCTTTGGAAGCGCAAGAGAAAGCAGCCAAGAGCCAATACGATATGGCTGTGAACGGAGCTCGCCAACAAGAGAAACGCGCCGCTCAAGCCCAAGTAAACCGCGCTCGTGGTGCAGTTCAGGAAGTGAACAGCTACATCAAAGAGACTGTCCAAGTTTCGCAAGTAGAGGGCGAAGTCAGCAACATCTATCCCAAAGTGGGTGAGCTCGTTGGCACTGGCTCGCCTATCATGAGCATCTCCATCATGAACGATTTGTGGGGAACGTTCAACGTGCGTGAAGACCAGTTGAATGGTTTGAAGGTTGGTGATTCTTTCACAGCTTTCTCACCTGCTTTCAACAAGGATGTGAAGATGAAGGTTTTCTACATCAAAGACCAAGGTTCGTATGCGGTATGGAAAGCCACAAAAGCCAATGGGCAATACGACTTGAAGACTTTTGAGGTGAAAGCACGCCCTGAAGAGGCTTTCGATGGTCTCCGCCCAGGTATGTCGCTGATTATCAAGAAGTGAGAGAATTGGATGAGGGATGAAGGAATAGGGATGAAGGATGAAGGTATAATTGTGAATTGTGAATTATATTAATTGTCAATAGTGCTGAAACGAATATACAAGATAGCATTGCGCGAATGCGGAATACTTCGGAGCAATCCGATGTATTTCTTCTGCATGGTGGCATTTCCCATCTTGGTTACCGTTTTTTTCACCTCGATGATGAATGAAGGGCAACCCATGAAGATGCCCATTGGCATTGTTGACCAAGACAATACAACCACCACACGCTCCATGATTCGCCGTCTTGATGCATTCCAGTCGAGCAAAGTGGTGGCCAGCTATCCCAACATCAACGAAGCACGCAACGCCATTCAGCGCAACGAGATATACGCTTTCCTCTACATCCCGAAAGGCACAACCGACAAGTTGTTGTCAATGCGCCAACCCAAGATCTCGTTCTATTACAGCAATGTGTCGCTCACAGCCGGTTCGTTGCTCTACAAAGACCTGAAAACCATCTCCATGTTGGGTTCGGCAGGAGTGGAACAAGCCACTATGAGAGCCAAAGGATACACGGATGAGCAGATTATGACTTTCCTGCAACCCATTGCGCTCGATATGCACGCTATCAACAATCCGTGGGCGAACTACAACGTTTATCTCAGCACATTGCTCATACCAGGTTTGCTGATGCTTTTCATGTTCCTCATCACAGCTTATTCGCTCGGTACGGAGTTGAAATTCAAACGCTCAAAGGAATGGCTTGAGATGGCCAACGGAGACATCATCGTGGCGCTCACGGGCAAGCTGCTGCCTCAATTCCTGGTATTCCTCACCATCATGTACGCCCACATGTACTACGTGTTCGGCCATTTGGGATTTCCCCATCCTGGTGGCGTGTTCACCATCATGTTGCTTGGATTGCTGACTGTGCTCGCTTCGCAGGCATTCGGAGTCTTCGCCTTCGGTTTGATGCCCTCGCTTCGCATGTCAATGAGTGTCTGTTCGTTGTGGGCAATGCTCAGTTTCACCGCCAGTGGAGCCACCTTCCCCGTCTTCGCCATGCACCCCGCCATCGAGGCAATGGCCCTATTGTTCCCGCTACGCCACTATTACATGATTTATCAGATATGCGTTTTCAACGGATTCTCCTACATTGACGCGTGGTTCAACTTCATGGCTATGGCCATCTTCATTGCCCTTCCGTTCTTCGTGTTGGCAAAAATCAGACGCGCCATGCTCGAATACGTTTACATTCCATAGAGAAAGATGAAAGAGAGCCTCATATATAGAATCAAAGAAGGTATCAGCGACCTCTGCTACATTTGGGCAAAGGAGATGCGCGCCACGGTCAAAGACGAGGGTGTGCTCATCTTCTTCATCCTTGTGCCGCTGCTCTACCCCTTGCTCTATTCGTGGGCTTACAGCAACGAGGTGGTGCGCGAGGTTCCTGTGGCCATTGTTGACCTCTCTCACAGCCAAAAGAGCCGTGAGTTCATCCGACTTTTCAATGCATCGCCCGATACCAAAGCCACCTACCATTGCAGCAGTCTTGACGAGGCTCGTGCGCTCGTGGGCAAGCAGGTGGTACATGGTGTGCTATATTTCCCACCCGACTTTGACACACATCTCAGTCGCTTGGAACAAAGCCATGTGGGCGTCTATTGCGATATGAGTCTGATGCTCACCTACAAGGCCATCTACCAAACGGCTCAGGCGGTGGCTACGAAAATGAACACGAACACGCAAGTGGCTTTGTCGGGCAACCAAACCGACCGCGAAGACCAAATCTCCACCCAACCGTTGGCGTTTGAAGAGGTGCCTATTTTCAACGCTACAGGAGGATATGGAAACTTCATCATCCCTCCCGTGTTGATTCTCATCATCCAGCAAATCCTATTGCTTGGCATCGGACTCTCGGCTGGAACAGCACGTGAAACCAACAGATATCAAGATCTTGTACCTGTTTCCCGACACTACAACGGCATTTTCCGCATCGTGCTCGGCAAGTCGCTTTGCTATTTCATGATTTTTGCCGTGATATCCGCTTATCTCACGTTGGTCGTTCCTCGCCTTTTCGGCTACACGTCCATGCTACACGCAGGGTCGCTCATCGCCCTGATGACACCCTACCTGCTCTCGTGCATCTTCTTTGGAATGATGCTTTCGTGTATTGTGCGCTATCGTGAGAATGTCATCCTGCTTGTTGTATTCACCAGCATCCCCTTCCTTTTCCTCGCAGGCATATCATGGCCGCAAAGCAACATTCCCGGCGTATGGCGCAGCATTGCCTGCCTTCTCCCCTCCACATTCGGAGTGCGCGGTTTCGTGCGACTCAACTCAATGGGTGCCAGTCTTTCAGACATCACGGTGGAATACCAAGCGTTGTGGCTGCAGACGCTTGTTTATTTCTTCGCCACCTGTCTGGTGTATCGATTCCAGATACAACAAGCCCATAGACATGCCCGTGAGCGCATTGAACGCCTGAAGCAGAAAGCAACCGAGGAAAAATTGAAGAGGGAGCTTGCTACCAACGAGCGCGAGGAATAGTTGTGACAATTGTGACAATTAGACAGTCGTTTTTTACACGGTCGGAAATCATTGAACATTGAACATTGACCATTGAACATGATTGAGGCTGTTTTCAAGTAGCAGTTTTTCCAGCTGAAAATAGAGATAGAAACAACTAAATCTATCTATATATCTATATAAATGTATATATATAATATAATATATATGTTAATATATATATAATTATTATTAATTATTAATAATTAATTATTGTAACTTATTGATAATCAACTCCATGCGCGAATAACTCAAAATTGGGGCACGCAAAAAAGGGGTGTCTAATTGTCCCAATTGTCACACGCATGGATTTTGCCCCGAAATTGCCATTCCAGAAGATGCCGATAAGTGGTTGTTTTGTGCCGACTTTCCACGAAAATGAATCAAAAACCACCATTTTCGGATGATAAAGCATTGTTTTGGGAGCGCATACGATTGCTCTGTCAAAGGTGGCATCTGAGGGTCTTACATATGGCATCTGAGCCCCTCAAAGCATAGCTTTAAGGACGTCAAAGCATAGCTTTAACAACCTCATTTGTAGCCTTTGAGCCTTTGAAATCACTCTCCCGTCCCTACAATCTGCGTGCGAGGCAGTTCGCGGTTGCGGCGATTGACAACAGTTACCACCGATTGCGCCAAAGCCAAGAAAGCCTGCCCCGTGATGGTATCGGCATTGAGGGCGGCTGGTGTTCCCTTGTCACCATTCTCGCAAATGCTCTGAACGATGGGAATCTGTGCCAACAACGGCACTTGCATCTCGGCTGCCAGCTGCTTACAACCTTCACGACCGAAGATGTAGTAGCGGTTCTCAGGCAGTTCGGCGGGTGTGAACCACGCCATGTTCTCCACCAATCCAAGAATGGGAACATTCACCTTTTCATTCCTATACATGTCAATACCCTTGCGAGCATCAGCCAAAGCCACCTCTTGAGGTGTTGAGACGATAATGGCGCCCGTGATGGCAAGCGTCTGCAAGAGCGTCAGATGAATGTCGCTGGTACCTGGAGGCGTGTCGAGGATGAAATAATCCAACTCACCCCAATCAGCATCGGCAATCAACTGTTTCAATGCTGAAGTGGCCATTCCACCACGCCACAAGGTAGCTGTGTCAGGACTCACGAAAAAGCCAATTGAAAGCACACGTACACCATAACGCTCGATGGGCTCAATGAGTTGACGGCCATCCACCTCCACGGCATAAGGGCGAGCATCCTCCACACCAAACATCTTGGGCACAGAAGGACCGAATATATCGGTATCGAGCAATCCCACACGATAGCCAAGGCGAGCCAAAGCAATGGCGAGATTGGCGGCGACAGTACTCTTTCCTACGCCACCTTTGCCCGAACTCACAGCCACTATGTTCTTCACCTGCGGCAACAATTTGCTCACTTCAGGGCGAGGTTTCGAACGGAATTCCGTTTGGATTTCCACTTGCACATCCTGGCCACAATGGTAGTGAATGGCAGCCTCGGCAGCCTTGACCGTTGACTTCAGAAAAGGATCGGTGTCGCGCGGGAATTCCAGCACCACTCGCACCTGATTTCCATTGATGCTCGGCGTATCAGCCACCATGTTGCTCTCCACGAGATTCTTCTTCGTGCCAGCATAGGTAACAGTGGCAAGCGCGTCCATGATTAGTTTGGGATACAGCGTCATGTCTATGCGTTTATGAGTTTTTAAGTTTTTCAACATGCAAAGATAGCAAAATTATTTGTATATTTGCACATTCAAGTCATAAACTTGAGATACATAGGCTTAAAACGACAAAAACTTACAACACATGAATATCAGAACTCATCATATGACATTAAGGACGATTGCTATTTCCGCATTGTTGGTTCTTTCCTCCCACGCTTGGGGAGGTCCCGTGGTATGGTTCGATGGCCAACATGCCGTGAGCTACACCCGTCAGCAGAAGCTCTCGCCCGTGGTGGGAATCGCACTCGACATGTTCAACAGCGATATGAAAGCCGTCACAGGCAGGAAGATTGAGAACAGCGGAAAGGGCACCATCCAAATCATCCAATTGGACCAGCTCACGAACAAGGAGTTCAAGAAGTTGAACAAGCAACGTCTGCCCTATCAGCAGGTCATCGCCCTGAAAGACGCTTTTTATATTGGTGTGCACGAAGGGCATATTGTCATCATCGGCAGCAACGGACGTGGTACGGCTTATGGCATTCTTGAACTGTCTCGTCTGGCAGGTGTCTCACCTTGGATTTGGTGGGGTGATGTCAAACCTGAGAGGCAAGAACGACTCGTGATGTCTGAGAAATTCAAGACCCTCCAAGCGCCATCGGTGGAATGGCGAGGCATCTCCATCAGCGATGAAGACTGGAGCATGCGCGCCTGGGCGAACGATCGCACGGACACCCGACTACGCAAAGGCGATATAGGGCCACGCACTTACAAGAAGATTTTCGAATTGCTGCTGCGTCTGCGCGCCAACATGATATGGCCTGCCACACACGAAGGAACAACTCCCTTTGCCAGAGTGAAGGGCAACCGAGAGGTGGCTGACTCGTGCGACATCAGCGTTGGCAATCCCGATGACGTGAAACTCCTGTGGTGTGATGACAACTATGGTTATCTCACCCGAATGCCCGATGAGCAGCAACAACAACGCAAGGGCGGGTTGGGCGTCTTTTATCACCTGAGTCATAAGGGGCAGCCCCACGATTATCTGTGGCTCTCCACCACCCAGCCAGGCCTCATCTTCAATGAGTTGCGCACCGCCTACGATATGGGAGCGAAGCACACGTGGGTTGTCAACATTCACGACCCGAAAGTGGCCGCATATGGTCTTTCGCTTTTCATGGACATGGCGTGGAACATCGAATACGTACATGCCAACACCGTTCAGGAGCACTTGTTGGCTTGGTTGAAACAGCAATTCGGCAAAGAAGCAGGTGAACTACTGCTGCCTGCCATGACCGAGTTCTATAGATTGACTGGCAATCGCCGCCCTGAATTCATGGGATGGAGCCAAGTGGAGCTTGACAAACAGTTGTACAAGCAAGGCTTTTCTCCGGCTGGCAACACCGAGTTCAGCGCGTTGGCATTCGGAAACGAAATCGAACGATATTTGGGTGATTATCAGAAAGTCAAGAAAATCGTTGACCAAGTAGAAAAAAACATTCGACCTGAGTTGAAAGATGCCTTCTTCGCCGCCATCAAATACCCAGTGTATAGCGCTTCAGCGATGGCTGTCAAGCAGTTGGAGGCGCAAGAAGCACGCTCGCTGGCTCGTCCGCAATCGTTCCACATCGATGACGAGGCACTCGAATCGGCAGCCCGAAGCATCAATGCATATCGAGAGATTCAGCAGTTGACGGCGTATTACAATCAGAAGATGTCAGGTGGAAAATGGCACAACAGCATGAGCATGGCTCCTCGGGCATTACCTGTATTCGGTGAACCCACGCTGCCCGACCAGCTCAGCGAGGAGGAAATCCAGAAATATGGTGCGCCAGAGAAATACTCCGCCAAACTGAAACCAGAAATAAGCATCGTCAAGAACGCCAGCGATTATTCGAAGGCCACCAAAGGTGCAACGCCCATCGAGATGCTGGGGCATAGCATGAAAGCCATTTCATTGCCCAAAAACGGTCAACTTGACTACACCTTCAACATAGACAAGCGTGGAGACGCCATCTTGCGCGTGGCGCTTATTCCCACCCATGCCACCAACCAAGCCGACATCCGCTTCGCGGTGAGCATAGATGGCAACGAGCCTCAAGTGTTCTCTTTGAAAGAGTCCAACCATTCCGAACAATGGAAGCAGCAAGTGATGCGCGGACAAGCCGTTCAAGCCATGCGCGTGTATCTCGGTTGGGGTACCCACACGCTGAGCATCAAAGCCCTCGATCCGCATATCATCGTTGACCAATGGATGATTGACTACGATGCCGACCGCAAATTCTACCTGTTCCCCATCTTGCCCGCATTGAGGTAATTGGGGAATAGTTGGAAGGAAATCAGAACTTGATACTAGCAAAAAAATAGCACCCTGTCTCACGACAAGGTGCTAACTAGTTAACTCAACTTTTTGATTTGTATACCATACTCTCCCGAGTACAAGCACACATGACTAATTAATAAAAACTCATCGGATGATGAGGTATCTTTGTCGGCTTTCGCCGTAGACATCTAGTTAATTTTTGGGGGTGCTTTTTTGTATTGCAAAAATACACTTATTTTTCCGAATACACAAGTGTTTTCCGAAATTTTGACAAATTTTAATGCATTTGGAGCAAAAATTCATGCTCTTTCCGCGCAAAATCAACCATCATCACGGTTTTTCACTTGCTTTTCTCCAAACTACTGCGCTTCGGACGATGGTAGCTGCGGTATTCATCCAGCTCAATCTCAATGTCAGGCTCCTTCAACTCCACATCGTGAAGCAACTGGAACTTCATGTATCGAATGGGCAGACCGCGCTCCATCCACATCGATTCATAATAGGTGCGGATGGCCAATATCTTCTGCGTCTCCTCGTCAATGCCATCGGTGTGATAAAGGTCCTCCGTTCGGAAGAGCAGAGGCAGATGGTTCTCCTCCACCATATATGTGGTGTAGGTGAAGAGGAAGTTGGAGTCGGTCTTCAGGTGAATGATGCCACCATTGGCCAGAAAACGGCGATAGCGTTCCATGAAGAAGGTGGAAGTGAGGCGTTTGTGGGCGTTCTTCATCTGCGGATCGCTGAACGTCAACCAAATCTCCTGTACTTCATCAGCACTGAAGAATCGATCGATGATCTCAATGTTCGTGCGCAGAAAAGCCACATTCTCGAGCCCCTCCTCCAAAGCCATCTTCGCTCCTGTCCACATGCGGGCTCCCTTGATGTCAACTCCAATGAAGTTCATCTCGGGATAAAGGCGTGCCAACTCGACCGTATATTCCCCTTTGCCACAACCCAATTCGAGCACGATGGGGTTCTGGTTCTTGAAATAGTCTTCATGCCAACGGCCTCTGAGTGTGAAGGAAACAGTATCCATCACACGAAACGGATATTGGAAGACATTCTTAAATGTCTCCATCTCCGCAAATTTCGCCAGCTTGCCTTTGCCCATATATAAGAACTCTAGAGCCTCCCCAAGCCCCTCCCAAGGGGGGGATGTTTAAATAGTTATTTATGTAATCCAACATCCTTCCCTTTGGGAGGGCTTGGGTAGGCTTTTTATTCAATCACTACCGTTGTCCAGCCGTGCTTGTCCTCAATCTCTCCATATTGGATACCACGAAGCGTATCGAAGAGTTTCTTAGACAATGGACCAGGCTTCTCACCGAACGAATAACGCTTGCCAGTATCGAGGTCATCGATATAAGAGATGGGTGAGATGACGGCTGCTGTTCCGCAGGCACCAGCCTCCTCGAAGGTCTCGAGTTCCTCTTCAGGAATCGGGCGACGCTCCACTTTCATGCCCAGATCCTCAGCCACCTGCATCAAACTCTTGTTGGTGATAGAGGGCAGGATGCTGGATGATTTTGGTGTGACATACGTGTTTTCCTTGATGCCGAAGAAGTTGGCAGCACCACACTCGTCCATGTATTTCTTCTCCTTGGCGTCAAGATAGAATTCGCAAGCGTAGCCCTTCTCGTGAGCCAAATTGTTGGCAAAGAGAGAAGCGGCATAGTTGCCACCCACCTTATATTTACCAGTTCCCAGAGGAGCCGAACGGTCAAAGTCGCGGATGATGACATAAGGATTGGCAGCGAAGCCACCCTTGAAGTACGGGCCTACGGGAGTGACGAAGATCAGGAAGCAATACTCCTTGGCGGGATGCACACCCACCTGGGCGCTCGTACCGATGAGCAACGGACGGATGTAGAGCGTGGCACCACTCTCATAAGTGGGAATCCACTCCTGATTCAGGCGCACCACCTTTTTCACCATCTCGCAGAACAACTCTGTGCTGACCTCGGGCATCATGATGCCACGACAGGTTGACTGCAGGCGGGCGGCATTCTCTTCCATGCGGAAAACGCGCACCTTGCCATCAGGACAACGATAGGCCTTCAAACCTTCGAAAGCCTCTTGTCCGTAGTGCAGACATGTGGCAGCCATGTGCAGATTCAGATACTCATCGGAGCAAACCTCGATCTCGCCCCATTTACCATCGCGATAGTAACAACGTACATTGTAGTCGGTCTTCATGTATCCGAACGACAGACTACCCCAATCCAGATTTTTCATATTATTACTTTTTTAAATCCTCAGTTTTAAAATCACTGCAAAATTACAAATAATTGTGATATTCTGCAACTATTACACCCAAAAACTGCTAAAACATCACGATTTATCCTCACCGAGTATCTTTTTGATTTCCTCGTCGGTCTTGGTCAATCGGTCTTTGCAAAGCTTGATCAGCCGTTGCGCCTCCTTCAGTTGTTCGCCCATCTCGTCGATGTCCAACTCGTTGTCCTCCATCTTCCGCACAATCTCCTCCAACTGGCGCACAGCCTCTTCGTATTTCATCTCCTTCATAATATATTTTTGAATTTTTTAATTCCTTAATTTTTTAATTTTTGACTACCGACTTCACTCGCCCTTTCTCCAATCGGGTCTCAATCTCATCACCTGCCTTCAACCCACTGGCATCGCGCACCACCTTGCCTTCATGCATCGTAATGCTGTATCCTCGCTTCAAGAGCAGATGTGGATCAAGGGCCTTGGCGCGTTGCTCCATCATGTCAATCCGATGGCGCTCCACCATCATTCGCTGCATGGCTGCCGATGGTATTCCAGCCTCCAACACGTCCACCTGATGGGCTGCCCTCAGCAATTGCTCCTTACACGAAGCTGACAACCGAGCCGAAAAAGCATCCAGCCGCGCCGTCTGCTGACTCTTCACCAACGAGAACATCAAGGGAATCTTCCCAGAAAGGCGCTCCAACCGCATGCGTTCCATCTCCATGCGCCGATTCACGCAAGCCACGATGTCCGACAGGCAATTGTCGATGATGGTATCCACCTCAGCCAGATGGTCTATCAAGAAGGCGGCAGCCGCTGTGGGCGTTTTTACACGCGTGTGCGAAACCATGTCCAGCACGCTCTCATCTCGGTCGTGTCCGATGCCTGTGATGATGGGCAAAGGGAAGTTGGCCACATTCTCCGCCAACGCCAGCGTATCGAAGCCTGACAAGTCGGCAGTAGCACCTCCACCGCGAATGATGACCACCACATCGAAATCGTCAATCTCCTCGTTAATGGCGTTCAGGGCGGCAATCACACTCTGCTCCACCTGCTCGCCTTGCATGATGGCAGGGAACAGCCTTGTGCGAAACACGAAACCGTATTCGTTGTCGGCCAATTGGTTGCAGAAATCGCCATATCCAGCTGCATTCTCACTCGACACCACCGCTATGCGTTGGGCGAACATCGGGATTTCGAGCTCCTTCTGCAAATCGAACACACCCTCCTGTCGCAGTTGGTTGACAATCTCCAGCCGCCTGCGAGCCATGTCGCCCATCGTGTAGGTAGGGTCTATATCGTTGACAATCCACGAGAATCCATAAGCAGCATGGAAGTCGGCAGTCACCTTGAGCATCACCTTCATGCCCGCGTGCAACTGCTGTCCTGTCACCCGTTCGAATCGGGGGCGAATCTGCATCCAAGTGCTCTTCCAACACTTTGCCGAAGCACGCGCCACGGGCGTGTTGCCAAAGAGGTCCTTCTGCACCAATTCCATATAGCAGTGCCCACGCACCTCACGAGCCTCCGACAATTCGGCTTCCACCCAATAGTCGTCTGGCATCGAGATGCTAATCACCTCGCCCACCATCTGGTTCAGTTCGTATAAAGATAGGACATGAGCCTCCCCAAGCCCCTCCCGAAGAGGGGATGTCTGATTACCTGAATTCTTCGATTGAAATTGCTCTTCCTTCATTCTTTCATCTATTCACACCCATTCTTCATGAATTTACCCCCCCTCCCTTGGGGAGGGCTTGGGTAGGCCTTCATCATTTTAGGAAGTCTTGGATAGGCTTTCCCTATTCCGTTCCACCTCCCAGCTTATAGGCTTTCCAGAAATCAGGAATGCCATAGCCGTAGATGTTGTCAGGTTTCTCAAAACGATCGGCCGATGCCCGCACCAAATCCATGATCTCGGCAGCCGTCTTATGAGGCAATGCCTGCCAGAGACAAGCCACCATGCCGCACGTGATGGGCGAAGAGAACGAAGTACCATTGGCATTCACCACCTTCCCTCGTCCATTCACCACAGCCGAATGTGCGCCCATGGCCATCACATCGGGTTTCACGCGTCCATCGGCAGCAGGACCCACCGAAGAGAAAGCCGTGTTCACACGCTTCTCGGTCACAGCCCCCACAGCCAGCACGCCATCGGCATCGCCAGGCACACCAATCTTCTTCCATGCGCCCATGCCATCGTTGCCCGCACTGGTCACAAAAATGATACCCTTGCCAGCCAACAACGAGGCGGCACGCGAACTATGCGAGGTTCGTCCATCGAGGTCGGCATATTTGTAATTGCCCAGGTCACCATCGAAATTATGATATCCCAGTGAGGCGTTAATCACATCGGCCCCAATCGAGTCGGCATATTCGGCAGCAGCCACCCAGAAGTCCTCCTCAGCACCGCTCTCCGAGCGTCCGTCCTCGGTGCGTGCCAAGATATATTCAGCCTCGGGAGCAGTTCCTACAAAGAGGTTGGGCTCGTTCATGGCCATCGTAGAGAGCACCTCCGTTCCATGATCAAGCTCGCCAAAGAAATCCTCAGACGAGGGATAGACAAAGTCGCGCGTAGCCACTACCCGCACGTTGCGAAGCAATGGAATGACATCGGCATTCATAAAACCGCCATCGGTCACTACGATGGTCATGCCCTTCCCTCGGAAGCCAGCCTCGTGGAGCTTCATGCCATTGAGCATCTCTATCTGCGTGTCAGCCTTTCCATACGTGTTCTTCACTGCCGAATCAGGCAATTGCGGCTCCGGGAAGAGCACATCGCGCTTCGAGGGGATAATGGAGTCAGGCGAAGAAAAAACATGCGTCACGCGCTCCACAAACGGCAGTGCGCGCAGCCTGTGCTCATCGTCTTTCATCGATGTGGCCACCAACACGGTGTTGTTCCATTTGCTTTGGCTCACAATCCGCAACCCTGTCTCGCGAATCTTGTCCAGATACACGGGCGACAGAGGCAGATCGGTAGAGTCCACCTTCAGGTTCTGCCGTGCACGACGCTCCAAAGCCTTCGCAGAGAGGTAGGCCTCGGGGTGCTTCAGGTTGAATGGCGTACCCGCCTTGTCCTTCAGTTGAAGGCGGAACAAGTGGCAACGGCCACCCGGATAAGCCTCGCGCGGAACACCAGCAGCCTGAGCTGCCATGCCCGACAAGAGCCATACACATATACCGACAAAGGCATTTGCCAAAGCGGCTTTCACATTTCTTCTCATATCCGTATAAGTTACAGGTTTAGTCATTGTTTTCTTCACGTCTGCAAATATAAGCATTTTTCCGCAGATACAAAACATTTAACCACCTTGCCAACCACAAACTCCAGAAATTTAAACTATATTAAGCCTCGAACGAAGGCCATAGGTTCAGAGATTATGCCAAAAGTCGTCTGTTTTTTCATAACTTTGCACCCACAGACAAACTGATGCTACGAAAAAAAACGGCACTTCCGTAAAAAAACACCCCGTCTGATTTGTCCTTATATATAGATGCGCCCCAAGTGGGCGACAATGAGCAACCAACTTGATATGCTTGACAAAAGAACCCTTGAGCAACTCTTCCGACGCCACTATGGCGCGATGCTCCGACTGGCAGAAACCCTAATGCACGACGACGAGGAAGCCAAAGACCTTGTCCACGACGTGTTTCTTCGGCTGATGAATAGCCACCCTCCACAACCCGACAACGAGGCAGCCTACCTGATGGCTGCCGTGCGTAACAACTGTCTGAACCGAATCCGCCAGATGCAGCTCCGCGAACAAGTGTGCCACCTGCTGCCGGTGGAAACCGAGCCACTCCTACAGCCCATAGAAAAACAGCTGGAACAGATTGACGAAATACAAACCTTTGCCGACCAACAATTGGAAGAACCCCATCGCAGCATCTTCCACCTGCGCTTCGACGAAGACCTCACGATTGCCGAGATTGCCCAACGACTCGACATGAACCCGAACACCACCTACAAGTATCTCATCCAATGCATTCAGCAAATCAGACATCATTTCAAACGTTAAAACCAAAACGACAATGACGACAGACCATCACCTCCGCCAGCTGCTGGAAATGCTCGACCATCCAGAGGCATATTCCGAACAAGAAATACGCGACATCATCAACAACGACGACAATCGCGAGGCCTACCACCTGATGGTGGATGCCAAACGTAGCAGCCGCCACCGACACGCCACAGAACCCATTGACGTGGATGCTGCTTGGAACAACTTCGAGCAAAAGCATCTCTCCCACACAGGCACCACATCCAACTGGTTCAAGACTGCCGCCTCCATCATCGGCATACTATTTATCACAGGCATGGCTTTTGCAGCCATCCATCTGTGGAGCCCTTCCCCCGCCTCATCTACAAAGGGTGAAGAGAGTGAATACACATCAGTATCCGATACCATCAGGCGTTCCACTCCCATCTCCCCTGAAAGAAAAACTGAGGGAGCGGCCTCTCCCGTCGTCTTCGACAATATCCCATTGGAGAAAATGCTAGAGCAGATAGCCACCTATTATAATAAAGAGGTGGAGTTCTTGAATGATGATGTCCGCCAACTCCGTTTCTATTTCGTGTGGAAGCAAGACGAAACACTCGACGTCGTGCTGCATCGCCTCAACCTCTTTGAGAGCGTGAACGCGGAACTGAAGTCGGACAAGATAATAGTGGAGTAAGCCATGAGACACCTGAGTTTGTTATTCATCATCTTTCATCTATCATTTAGCAACGTAGCTGCGCAAAAGATTACGCATGCATACAATAATGTGACACTAAGCGAAGCTTTGCGCCAACTGAACGAGCAGACTGATGACTACACCATCAGTTTCCTCTACAACGAATTGGAGGACTTCCGCATCACCACCAACGTACTCCGCAAATCTGTGCCCGATGCCATCCGCCAGATGATAGGCTTCTATCCTATTCGCATGACGGTTGAAGATAAGGAAATTGTTGTGGAGTGTACCCACAAGACCGACCGCCACCTGACGGGTACTATCATCGACGAACACGGACAACCTGTTGCCTATGCCAACGTTGCCATCCTCAATCCTACTGACTCCACCCTGCTTAGTGGTGGCGTGTCGAACGAGAGCGGATACTTTGCCATTCCATATGAACAGGCGAAAGTCCTCGTCCGCATCTCTTATGTCGGTTACAAGACCATCTACAAAACATGTGACCAACCAGAATTGGGAACAATACGGATGCAAGTGGATAACTATACATTGAAAGGTATAACCGTGAAAGGCTATAAGCCTATAATGAAAATGATTTCAGGGGGTATGGAGATAGACGTGCAGAACACGCTGTTGGCCGATGCAGGATCTGCACTTGACGTGCTCTCGCAACTTCCTCGTGTAAATGTCACAACAAATGGTGGTGTGGAAGTGTTCGGCAAAGGCAGACCTGAGATATACATCAACGGGAGAAAGATGCGCAACAAGGGCGAACTGGAACAATTGACCTCAAAAGACATTAGATCTGTGGAGGTCATAACAATGCCTGGTGCACGCTATAACGCAGAACTTGATGCCGTCATTCGCATCAACACTATCAAACGTCGCGGCGACGGATTCGGTCTCTACAGCATGGCGAGAGGAACTTACTTTCATGAGTTCGGCAATGCAGCAGGCGTGTCAATGACCTATAGAAAGAGTGGGCTGGAGATGAACTTCTACCCTTATTTCGTCAACAACTACATAGGAGAGGATAATCATTTCATAAGCACACTGCATATGAACGACCATGACACGAAGACCATGCAACATGGATTATTTACAGACCGTACGCAATCCTTCGTACCCGACTTCAAGCTCAGCTATGACTTCGATGCCAACCATTCCATTGGAGCCTCCTACAGATACCAGAAAACAGTAAAGTATAACGGTCAGCAAACGTCTGACTATACCGTTTATTACGGCGATAAGGAGCAAGGCGCAGTGAAGTCGAGCGATACACGCGATTGGGATGTGGTCTATCACAATGCCAATGCTTATTATACGGGCAAGGTGGGCAGTTGGGGTCTCAATGCAGATGGCTCGTATGTTCATACAATTGTGGATAGAGGACAACTCATCCGAGAGAACAGCCAAGAGTACGACAGCCGCATCATCCATACCAGTTCCACTCAAGACAGCCGTTTGTATGCCGGCAAACTGATTGCAGCCTGCAAACTGCCGCATGGGGAACTCTCATTCGGAACAGAATTGACCTATTCACATGTGAATGCCGACAACCATAATCCAGAAGGTTATATTGCCGAGTCGGATAACAAAATCAAGGAAAACAATTATGCGGGCTTTGCCTCATACAACCAGCAGTTAGGGCATTGGTCATTGGAGGCTGGAGTACGTTATGAATACGTACACTCCGACTACTATAACTATGGTGTTCTGGACAACGATGTCAGCCGTCGCTATAGCGGATTCTTCCCCAATCTCTCTGCATCGTGGAACAAAGGCAGGTGGGGGATGCAATTTGCGTATGCCAAGAAGACCCGCCGCCCCGCCTACGGTCAGCTACGCAGTTATCAGCAGTATGATAACCGCTATACCTACGAGGGCGGTAGTCCTGACCTCCAGCCCGCCATCAACCATTTGCTGGAGGCGATGCTCAACTGGAAATGGCTGAACTTCAGCCTTGGTTATACCTACATAAAAGATTATATGCTATGGAAAAATGGTATTTATAATGAGCAGGAAGTGGCCTACGCCCATTGGATAAATATCAACCATAAGCAGGAAGTAAGTGCCTCCCTCGTGCTTCAGCCTAAATTTGGCTGGTATCAACCGCAATTGGAAATGGATTACTATCAGCAGTTCTTCGATGCAAAGAAATATGGTTTCGTAACAAACCTGCGCCGTCCTGCTTTTAAATTCGACTTGAACAACAAGTTTGTCATCAACAAGTCTTGCTGGTTGGCGCTTCGCGGAAAATATTCTTGCGCACACGATAACATGTCGCAGGAAGTGGATGCCAGCTGCTGCGTCAGTGCACATGCCTACAAGAGCTTCTTCAATGGCGCACTGGCCCTCAATCTCACCATCAACGACATCTTCAACACCAACATGGAGAAGTGGAAGATGCGTACACACAGCGTAGAGATCAGCAAGGACTGCAACAACCATAGTATGACACGCGGCATCAGCCTGCAAGTGACCTACAACTTCAACACCACGCGCTCGAAATACAAGGGGACGGGTGCTGGTAACGAAGAAAAGAACCGACTATAAATCTCTCTCGTTTTGATGGGCAGTCATCAGCCGCTGATGCTGGTGCTGCCCTTATTTATTATGTTTTTAAAAGCATCACTTATGGCCTTTTGTATCCTCATTTTCGGCCTCTTGCGTTGTCACTTATGGTCTCTTGTGTTGTCACTCCATACATATGATGTGGTAAAATAAATTATTTTGCAAAGTAAAATAAATTATTTTGCCGTGTAAAATAAATTATTTTATCGAGTAAAATAAATTATTTTACTTGACAAGAAGCCACAAGTGACGGCTTCATTTGCCGCAAATGAGGACGTCAGAGGATAGAAGTGACATGAATAGAAAAAGAAAAGCGGAAGCCGCTAATGGTGAGCGGCTCCCGCGAAAGCTTATGAGAGTTTATTGTGAAAGTCCTTAAAAGCTTATAGAGCTGTTTGCTTGTGACTGTTCTTATTTGAAAATCAGCTGAGCGAACTGGTAGAGGCTGCGACGCCATGTATGCCACTCGTGGGCAGTACCCGGCGATTCGTAACCCACGGCGTTCATGCCGAGTTCAGTCTTGATGTTCTTGGCTGCCTCAACGCAACCCATGTTCTCCTTGCCACCACCACTCATGAAGAGCAGCTTGACGTTCTTTGTGAAACCTTCAGCATTCTTCACCTGGTCGACACTCCATGCGCCGCTGCTGAACGAGCCTACATAAGCGAACTTCTCGGGATTGGCGAGCGTGATCTCGCGAGCCTGCATACCACCCATTGACAGTCCGGCATAAGCACGATGCTGAGCATCGGCAATCACACGGTAGTTCTTCTCAACCATGGGGATGATATCATTGAAGAGCACGTTTTTGAAGCCCTCGGAGAAGCCTCCGAAACCACCAAAGCCACCGCGGCGCTGGCCACCCTGTCCGGGAGCACCCTGAGGACGCTGGCCACCCTGACCGAAGCCTCCCTGAGGAGCACCTTGAGGACGCTGACCCATACCCTGAGGAGCACCCTGAGGACGCTGTGGGCGCTGACCGCCACCGAAGCCGCCAAAACCACCCTGCTCACCAGGACGGCTCGTGTTCAGACCGTTGTCCATCACGATGATGCAAGGAACAGCCTTGCCCTCGGCAATCAGGTTGTCCATGATCTGAGCGGTGTGACCCTGCTCAGCCCATCCATACTCGTTCTCACCCATACCGTGCTGCAGATAGAACACTGGGAATTTCTTGGTAGGATTGGTGAAATACTCTGCGGGCAGATATACATGGCAACGGCGCATCTTCTCGGTGTAGGTAGACCAATAGAACACCTCGCACATAGAGCCCTGAGGAACGTTCTTCACCTGCCAGAAATCCTGGTCATCGGAAGGAATCTCGATACCACTGCCCCAACGGCTGGCACCATAGTAGTAGAGGCTACCTGGATCGGGCACAGAAGCGCCATCGATGTTGAGCTGATAGTAGTGGAAACCCTCGTCTTGAGGCTCGGAAGTACCTGTCCACACGCCATTCTCGTCCTTGGTCATCGAATAGATCTTGCCAGCGATATCGAGGCCTACAGAAGTGGCATTAGGAGCCGAAATCTGGGCACGAACCATGCGCTGCGAGTTGACCATCGGGTACTGCTTGTTGTCCTGGTTGGAGGAAGCAGGCTTGAAGTCTTCAGTCACGTTTTCAGTTACAGAGGGAACTGTGGGGTTTTGTCTGGGCGCACCAAACTGAGCTGACGCCGTCAGAGCAGAAAGCGCCATCAATGAAAGAAATAATTTTTTCATAAGTAATAATAAATCATTTTGTTGGTTAGAAATTTATGTTTTGACGCCATTTGAGGGCAAAAGTAAAACATAAAACCATATTTGTTAGGGAACATTAACACTCTGCACCCCACGTTTTCTTCACCTCTTTGCAATAATCTTCCCAAATCTCGTTGATTTTTCAGCATTATTTTGTAATTTTGCATGGTGAATCATAATTCAACTTTGCAAGTTGAAGTTTAAAGGGTATAAAGGGGAGTGAGAAGGCATAAAAGGACAAACACACCCTTTAGACCCCTTCACTCCATTTTAAGCCCTTTAAGCCCTTGAAGTGGAGTGAGCAATGCGAATATAACTACAGACAGACAATGGACAACAAAAAAGCCACATTAGAGTTGGGAACGAAGCCAGTGGGCAGGCTGCTCATGCAATATGCCATGCCCGCCATCGTGGCGATGGTGGCCTCGTCGCTCTACAACATGGTGGACTCCATCTTCATAGGCCAGGGCGTGGGTCCGATGGCCATCTCCGGACTTGCCATCACCTTCCCTTTCATGAACCTGAGCGGAGCCATCGGCGCCTGTATCGGCGTGGGTGCCTCCACCTACCTCTCGGTGAAACTCGGACAGAAAGACTACTCCACCGCCCAACACATTCTGGGCAACTCGATCGTATTGAAAATCATCACGGGCATCATCTTCGGAGCATTGAGCCTCATATTCCTCAACCCCATCCTGCGATTCTTCGGAGCCACTGACAACACGCTGCCGTATGCCCGCGAGTACATGGAAATCATCCTGCTGGGCAATGTGTTCACACACTTGTATTTCGGCATGAACGCCCTGCTGCGAGCCGCCTCGAAGCCCAAGCAAGCCATGTATGCCACGATATTCACCGTGGTGCTCAACACGGCGCTCGATCCGCTGTTCATCTACACCTTCCACATGGGAATCAGAGGAGCCGCCTTGGCCACCATCCTCTCGCAGATGACGGCGTTGAGTTGGCAGCTGTGGCAATTCAGCAAGCCGAAGGAGCTGTTGCATTTCAAACGCGGCATCTACGGGTTGAAGTGGAGCATCATCAAGAACATCCTCGCCATCGGCGTCTCTCCGTTGGCCATGAACGCCTGTTCGTGCATCGTGGTCATCTTCATCAACACCGCTCTGGTGCGCCACGGGGGTGATATGGCGGTGGGAGCCTATGGAATAGCCAACCGGCTCGGATTCTTGTTCTTCATGATTGTGATGGGCATCAACCAAGGAATGCAACCCATTGCGGGCTACAACTACGGCGCCCAACAACTGGATCGCATGTTGCGCGTGCTCAAGCTCTCGATGACCGCCGCAACAATCGTGATGGTAGTAGGTTGGCTGGTAGGCGAACTGATTCCTTGGCAATGTGCACGGCTCTTCACGAGCGATCCTGAACTGCTGGAAAACTCGGTGCGAGGCATACGAATTAACATGCTCGTCTTCCCCTTGATAGGTTCGCAGGCGGTCATCACCAACTTCTTCCAATCCATTGGAAAGGCCAAGATCAGCATCTTCCTCTCGCTCTCGCGTCAGATGATCTTCCTGCTGCCGCTGCTCATTACCCTGCCTCCGCTGATGGGCGTTGACGGCGTGTGGACAGCCATGCCCGCGAGCGACACCATCGCCTTTGTGGTGACCTGGATTGTAATGATTCGTTATATGAGAAAATTCAAGCAACAACATAAGGAACTGTCGTATGGAAGATAAACACATCATCATCAATGTGGGTAGGCAAATCGGCTCGGGAGGCCGCGTTATCGCCCAGAAACTGGCTGAGGAATTCGGTTGCAAGTTCTACGATCGCGAGATTCTGAACCTAGCTGCCAAAGAGAGTGGTTTCTCCGAGAAGTTCTTCGAGCAGAACGATGAGCAGAAGGGGTTCCTGAAATCGCTCTTCCATCTGCACGCCCCACATATTGGCGATAACAATTTCTACAACAGCCGCTTCTCGCAAGAGAGTCTGTTCCTGTTCCAATGCGAGGCCATCCAGAAGGCCGCCAGCGAAGGCTCGTGCGTCTTCGTGGGACGATGCGCCGACTATGTGCTTCGCGATTTTGAAAACGTGGTGAACATCTTTGTGACTGCCGATTTCGAAGATCGCATCGGACGAGCTATGGAGCGCCATCAGTGTGACCACGATACGGCTCAGAAGATGATTGAGCACGGCGAGAACCATCGCGCCAGCTACTACAACTACTACACAGGCAAACATTGGGGGCATGCTGACGGATATGATCTCTGTGTGAACACCTCGCTACTGGGCATTGACAAAACGGCGGCATACGTGGCTGAGTTCATCCACCAACGATTCAATATCTAAAAAGGTAGGAAATGAAGAAGATAGGAATCATCAGCGATACCCATGCCTATTGGGACGACAAATATCTGCACTATTTCGAGCCATGTGATGAGATATGGCATGCGGGGGATATCGGCTCGATGGAAGTGGCAGAGAGGCTGAATGAATTCCGCCCATTGAGAGCCGTCTATGGCAATTGCGATGGAGGCGACCTGCGCCGCATATACACTGAACGACTCCGTTGGAAGTGCGAGGATGTGGACGTGCTGATGACTCATATCGGTGGCTATCCTGGCAACTACGACCCGCGAATCCGTTCGCAAATCTATGCCTCGCCACCCCAACTTTTCATCGCCGGCCATTCCCACATCCTGAAGGTGAAATACGACAAGACGCTCAATCTGCTCCACATCAACCCCGGAGCGGCAGGCCTCCAAGGATGGCACAAGGAGAGAACCCTCATAAGATTGACCATCGAAGGCAATAAATTCACCGATTGCGAAGTTATTACATTAGGAAGATAAACATATATGGAAAATAAGATTCTGAGATACCTCTTGAAAATCCTTACACTAACCATCATTTTCAGCCTCATCTATGCCCTGCTGAATCTGATTATCGGAAGGCAAACCGATTGGTTCATCGTGCCTTTGCAAGGTCTTTTCTTCTCGGTGATCTACATTCCCATCTCTGAACATTTCAACAAGAAAAACAAGAAAAAATAAAGATATATGAAGACAATCGTCATTACTGGTGGCGCAGGCTTCATTGGAAGCCACGTGGTGCGCCTGTTTGTAAACAAGTATCCCGAGTACAACATCATCAACCTCGACAAACTGACGTATGCGGGCAATCTGGCCAACTTGAAGGATATCGAGGACAAACCCAACTACGAGTTCGTGAAGATGGACATATGCGACTTCGAGGCCTTCTACCAGCTCATGCAGGACAAGAAGGTGGATGGCATCATCCATTTGGCTGCCGAGTCTCACGTGGACCGCTCCATCAAAGACCCCTTCACGTTTGCCAAGACCAACGTGATGGGCACCTTGTCGCTCTTGCAGGCAGCCAAACTCTATTGGGAGTCGTTGCCCGAGAAATATGAAGGCAAACGCTTCTACCACATCTCCACCGATGAGGTGTATGGCGCTTTGGAATTGTCGCATCCTGAAGGCATAGAGCCGCCATTCACCACCACCGCCTCGAGTGCTGAGCATCATCTGGCTTATGGTGATAAATTCTTCGTGGAGACAACTAAGTACAATCCTCATTCGCCGTATAGTGCTGCCAAGGCCTCGAGCGACCACTTCGTGCGCGCCTACCACGATACATACGGTATGCCCGTGGTAGTGACCAACTGCTCGAACAACTACGGACCTTATCAGTTCCCTGAGAAGCTCATTCCGCTCTTCATCAACAACATCCGCCACCGCAAACCGCTCCCTGTCTATGGCAAGGGCGAGAACGTGCGCGACTGGTTGTTTGTGGAGGATCATGCTCGTGCCATCGATCTCATTTTCCATGAAGGAAAGATTGCCGAGACCTACAACATCGGTGGCTTCAACGAATGGAAGAACATCGACATCATCAAGGTTTTGATTAACACCGTTGACCGTCTGTTGGGCCGCCAGGAGGGTGAGGACATGAACCTCATTACCTTTGTCACCGACCGTGCCGGACATGATCTGCGCTATGCGATTGACTCCACGAAATTGCAACGCGAACTCGGTTGGGAGCCAAGTCTGCAATTCGAGGAAGGCATCGAGAAGACTGTCCGCTGGTATTTGGACAACCAGGAGTGGCTGGACAATGTCACATCAGGTGATTACCAGAAGTATTACGAACAAATGTACAAGAACAGATAGCCTACCCAAGCCCTCCCCAAGGGAGGGATGTTTAGATAGCTGATGGACGAAGAAAAGAGAATGAAATGGGCAACTGCCGATGCGTTGGCTTATACTGCAGTGGAGAATAACGCAGTGAAGAACCGCAAGCCTATGACACCTGCTGAAGACAAGCTCTGGCAGGTGTTAAAGGGAAACAAGCTGGGTATTCATTTCCGCCGCCAGCATGTCATAGGGACATATATCGCTGATTTCGTTTCTCTGAAAAATCATCTTGTCATTGAGGTGGATGGCGAGTATCATCAGACCTCAGAACAACAGTTGGTTGACCAATATCGTACAGACTATCTACAGGGTAAGGGTTATCGTGTCATTCGTTTTACGAATCATCAAGTGTTGACAGATATGGAATCTGTTATGTCTATAATAATAAAATCGTTAATAACATAAATATGTAATCAAACACCCCCTCCTTGGGAGGGGCTTGGGGAGGCTTTTTATATGAAGAAAATATTATTATTAGGAAGCGGCGAACTGGGCAAGGAATTCGTAATCGCCGCCATGCGTGCTGGCCAGTATGTAATAGCCTGCGACCGTTATGACAATGCCCCAGCCATGCAGGTGGCTGACGAGCGCGAGGTATTCTCAATGCTCGATGGTGATGCGTTGGAAGCTGTGGTGAAAAAACACAAACCCGACATCATCGTGCCTGAGATTGAGGCCATCCGCACTGAGCGACTTTTCAAGTTCGAAGAACAAGGCATTCAAGTCGTTCCATCGGCTCGTGCCGTGAACTACACCATGAACCGCCGCGCCATTCGCGACTTGGCAGCAAAGGAGTTAGGCTTGCGTACGGCTAAATATTTCTACGCCAAGAAGTTCGAAGAGTTCAAGTCTGCCGCCGACGAGATTGGTTTCCCTTGTGTGGTGAAGCCGTTGATGTCATCCTCTGGACACGGACAGAGCTATGTTCACAACGACGACGAATTGGAACAGGCTTTCCGCGATGCTATGGAAGGTAGTCGTGGCGATGTGAAGGAGGTCATCATCGAGGAATTCATCGACTTCGAATCTGAATTCACGCTGCTCACCGTGACCCAGAAGAATGGTTGGCCTACCCTCTTCTGCCCACCCATCGGACATGTCCAGAAAGGTGGCGACTATCGTGAGTCGTGGCAACCTTACCAGATTAGCGATGAGGCTTTGAAACAAGCGCAAAACATGGCCGACCAAGTAACGAAAGCATTGACAGGCGCCGGCATCTGGGGTGTTGAGTTCTTCCTCACAAAGCAAGGCGAGGTCATCTTCTCGGAGCTCTCTCCACGTCCACACGACACGGGAATGGTGACCCTTGGCCATACCACCAACCTCTCGGAGTTCGAGTTGCATTTCCGCGCTGTGATGGGATTGCCCATTCCTGCCATCCACCTCGAGCACGCTGGAGCATCGGCTGTCATCCTCTCACCTGTGGAAGTATCCACGCCTGTTGACCGCTCCCTGCTGCCCTACAACTTGGAGGAAGCCCTGAAGGAAGACCGCACTCGCATCCGCATCTTCGGCAAACCTGAGGCTCACAAAGGTCGCCGCATGGGCGTTGTCTTGTGCTACGATGAGCTGGGAACCGATGTGAACACCCTGCGCGACAAAGCCAAACGACTCGCTGCCACCGTATTAGGAACCAACCCCTATATGAAGAAATGATAGGAAAAATCATTGATCTCCCACGCATTCACGACCCACGCGGCAATCTCACCGTTGCCGAGGAGTTGAAGAATGTTCCGTTCAACATCGCGCGCGTCTATTGGACGTACGATGTACCAGGTGGAGAGCGGCGCGGTGGCCATGCCCATCGCACGTGCGAAGAGATTGTCATTGCTGTGAGTGGCTCGTTCGATGTGACGGTCGACGACGGACACGGAGGCAAGGAAGTGCATCACCTGAACCATCCCTATCAGGGCTTGTACATCGGCACAGGTATATGGCGCACCTTGGAGGATTTTTCCTCGGGTGCCGTCTGTTTAGTGCTCGCTTCCGAGCTGTTCGATGAGGATGAATACATCTATGACTACGAAGAGTTCTTGCAGACAGTAAATAGTAAATTGTAAATCGTCAAATAGTAAATCACCCTGATGTTTGAAATCAGACGCTACACCGAGGCTGACAAGGCTGCGTGGGATCGATATGTTGATTCCGCCCGCAACGCCACGTTCCTCTTCAAGCGTGGTTATATGGACTATCATGCCGACCGCTTCAAAGACCACTCCCTGCTGTTCTACGTCGGCCATCATCTCCATTCGTTGCTGCCAGCCCATGAGGTGGGCGACACGCTCTATTCGCACTACGGACTCACCTACGGCGGTCTGATTATGGACATCAATGTGACCATCGCCGATACCGTCCAGCTCTTCCAAGAGCTCAACGAATACCTCCGCGCAGCAGGCTTCCACCGTGTCGTCTATCGCCCTGTGCCTTGGATATACCATCAAGTGCCCGCCGAGGAAGACCTCTATGCCATCTTCTGGCATTGCCACGCCCATCTCATGCTGCGCAATGTGGGAACTACCATCATCATGCACCAGCACATTCCTTGGCGCAAAGACCATCGCCGCAGATTGAAGAACGCCCAAGACGCCGACATCCGAGTGGTGCGCGATGACCGCCTTGAGGCCTTCTGGCCGTTGTTGGAGGAGAATCTGAAGAAACGCTTTGATGCCCAACCCGTACACACCCTGCAGGAGATGTTGCTGCTGAAGTCGCGTTTTCCTGACAACATTATTCAATACAACGCTTATCAAGGCGACCAGATTGTTGGCGGCATCACCTTCTATGTCACCTCTCAGGTGCTCCACGGACAATATAGTGGAACCAACGACATTGGCAAACAAACGGGGGCAATGGAGGCCATCTACGACCGCGTAATGGTTCACGACTACCCCAACATTCCCTATCTCGATTTTGGCAGTTCCACCGAGGAGCAAGGGAGCATCATCAACGAAGGGCTCATTGCCCACAAGGAGGGATATGGAGGTCGCGCCGTCTGCTATGACACATACGAATGGAACATTTCAGATAAAGAGATAAAAGATAATAGATAATAGATATAAGATAAGAGATAAAGAGATATTAGATACCCATGAGCAAAAAAAACAAAAAGAAAACCAATAACAAGGAAACCAAGAAAGCCACGAAGAAAACGTGGAGCATTGGAGCACGCACGCTCTCCGTATGGTCGTTCGTCCTACCACTTCTTGCCCTACTGACCATCGCCATCTGCCTGTTGGTATACGAGTCGACATTCCTCTTCCGCGTCCAAGAACTCAACCTGTTCCTCTACACGCCCCTGTTCTTCAAGCAACAGATGGTCGTCTCGGGCGGATTCCTCACGTGGATAGGCACCTATTTCACCCAGTTCTTCTATCATCCCTGGCTGGGCGTTACCCTGCTCTGCGCCTGGTGGGCGTTGCTCATGTGGCTCACGAAGAAGGCGTTCAACATCCCCGCCAGCTGGGCAGTGGTGTTGCTCATACCCGTCGCCGTGCTGTTGCTGACCGACGTCGACCTTGGCTATTGGATATTCTACCTGAAGCTGCGCGGCCACTTCTTTGTTGCCACCATCGGATGCACCATAGCTGTGGCATTGGTGTGGCTCTATCGGTCGTTGCCCAAACGATTCCGCTTGGTGTTCATCATCCTTTCCACCGCTCTGTTCTACCCGCTCATCGGCTTCTACGCCCTCATGGCAACCCTGCTCATGGGCATCATGGCGTGGCGGATGGAAGACTACAAGATCTCGCGCCGACTTATTGATGGCATTGTCGCCGCATTGGCCATCATCGCCATCCCCCTCATCTATTATCGGTTGGTGTACTATCAAACCAACATCATCAACATCTACTGGACAGCCATCCCACTCTATCGCATCGAGGAGCACCACTATCAATACTACATCCCGTTCTATCTCCTAGTGGCAGCCTTTGCCCTCATGGCAGTCTTCTACAGCAAGAAACGCCAGCAGGAGGTGAAGACGCCCATCCTCTGGTGTGGGGCGCAACTGATTGTGTTGGCTCTCCTCGTCTTTGGCGTGTGGAAATTCTGGTACAAAGACGGCAACTTCCACAAAGAGCTGAAGATGGTTCATTGCATTGAGAACCTCGACTGGGAAGGCGTTCTCACCATCGCCCGCGACTGCGACGACCCCACGCGCTCCCTCTGGATGATGAAGAATCTCGCCCTCTTCCGACTCGGCCGACAGGGCGACGAGATGTACCACTACAAGAACAGCGACAAGGCTTGCAACGCCCCCTTCAAGGTCAGGATGACGCAGACAGGCGCCAAGATTCTCTACCTCCACTACGGACAGCTCAACTTCTGCTACCGCTGGTGTCTCGAGGACGGTGTGGAATATGGTTGGCGAGTCGACTACTATCGCTACATGCTGAAATGCGCCCTGCTGAATGGCGAATACGCCGTCGCACAGAAATACATCGACATCCTGAAGAAGACGAAATACTATGCCGACTGGGCGCAACACTACGAGGCCTACATCAAAGACCCGTCGCTCATCAAGAAAGACAAGGAGTTCGAACCCATCCTCCACATGCTTTCGCCCAACGACCGACTCACGAGCGACAACACGCTCATCGAGCTCTATCTGCTCAACTACTTCTCCAACGACGACAGCGACGACCCCATCTATCAGGAGCAGACCTTGCTGGCAGCCCTGCAGGTGAAGGACATCCAGATGTTCTGGCCGCGCTTCTTCCACTATGCCAACCTGCACAAAGGCGAGCGCATGCCCGTCCACTACCAGGAGGCCGCCTATCTGTATGGCAAGCTGGAGAGCGAGGTCGATACCAGCCACATGCCCTTCGACAAGGAGGTCATCAGCAACTACGATGAATTCATGGCTGCCGCCCAACAATATTCGAACATGACCGAAGAGCAGATGAAGCCACTGATGTACAACCGATTCGGTAGCACCTTCTACTTCGAGTATTTCTTCACTCGTGGACAAAAATCGTATTAAACAACCCCAACAACCATCATTCACCCAATAATAAGAGTCATGATTACAATACCCTCATCAAAAAAACCTTCATCCATCTTCCATAACTCATTCCCCCCTAAACAGGGGGGCTGGGGGGTCTTAGCCTTCCTCCTTCTCCTCCTCACCGCCTGCCAGGGAGCCAGCATCCCCACGCAGTTCACCGACAGCCAGCAGTCGCCCGACATCTACCCCGACTACGTTGGCGTCACCATCCCTGTGAACATCGCGCCCCTCTCCATTGAGTTGCGCAGCCAGGCCGACGATGCCGTCACCCGCTATTCGTTTGGCGACGAGGAGATCGTTCTGGGAGGCATCAAGGCCCAACCCGACATCGACGATTGGAAGGCATTGACCGCCAAGGCAAAGGGCAAAAGCCTGAAGGTGGAAGTGTTCGCACAGGCAAACGGCGCGTGGACGCGCTACAAACCCTTCGAGATATTCGTCTCGCCCGACTCCATCGACCCCTACATCAGCTACCGACTCATCTCGCCCTCCTATGTCACCTACGAGGAGCTCACCATCAACCAACGCTGCCTCGAGAACTACGACGAGAGCGTCATCTACGACAACATGCTCTGCGGCGACGAGGTCAACGGACAATGCATCAACTGCCACAACTACCAGATGTACAACCCCCAGCAGATGCAGTTCCACGCACGCCAGAGCCACGGAGGCACCATCGTCGTCGATGAGGGCAAACCTCACAAGGTGAACATGCGCAACGACTCCATCCTCTCCGCCGGCGTCTATCCCAGCTGGCACCCCTGGCTCAAGATCATCGCCTACTCCACCAACAAGACGCAGCAGACGTTCCACACGCGCGACATTGACAAAATCGAGGTCTTCGACTCCGAGAGCGACCTCATCATCTACGATGTTGAGCGCAACGAGGTGATGAACATCGAGAACGACAAGAAAGAGTTCGAGGTCTTCCCCTTCTGGTCGCCCGACGGCAAATGGCTCTACTATTGCAGCGCCCACTTCGAATACAGCGCCGACACCGTCAACTCCTCCGAGACCATCGCCCGCGCCAAGGAAATCAAATACAACATCTATCGCAAACCCTTCGATATCGACAAACGTGAGTTCGGACCACGCGAATTGGTGTTCGACGCCGCAGCCATCGACAAGAGTGCCACCCTGCCCCGCATCTCACCCGACGGGCGCTGGCTCCTCTTCACCCTCGGCGGATGGGGCTGCTTCCACATCTGGCATCGCGATGCCGACCTCTGGGCCATCGACCTGAACACCTCCCCTACGGGGGGAGGATGGGAGGGGGCTCCCGTTGAAGCCCTCAACAGCGACAACACCGAGAGCTACCACTCCTGGTCGAGCAACGGCCGATGGGTCATCTTCTCCACGCGCCGCACCGACGGCGTTTACACACGCCCCTTCATCGCCCACATCGACGAGAACATGCAGAGCACCAAACCCTTCGAGCTGCCCTCCAAAGACCCCGACTATCATCGCCAACTCATGAAGAGCTACAACATCCCCGAGTTCATGAGCGGCCCCGTCAAACTGAAACCGCAAAACATCGCCGACGTCCTCAAACAGGATGTCGATCCCGTCAAATACGTGAACCATCTGAGCAAATAAACATAAAGGCTCATAGCTATCATCTGAATGAGTCAAAGCATAGCTTTGAGGGGCTCATTGCATAGCTTTGAGGGGCTCATTGCATAGCTTTGAGCACTTCATTGCATAGCTTTGAGCCTGTCATTTGTGGTCTTTTGCATGGTTAGAAACAAAGAGGGGAGCGCATTTTGTAACATTGTAATTTTGTAACATTGTAACTTTGTAACATTGTAACATTAAGCACCTTCCACATGTACAAAAAGCCCTCCTCTACCATAAGTTATTATAATATATAATATAAATATTATATATTATAATAAAATTACTATTATTATATTCAATTTATTTTTACCTATATAATTCTTTCAGTTTTTAATACAATTCTCATTTGGGAAAAGTGGAACCACCTTATTGTTACAATGTTACAATGTTACATTGTTACATTTTCGATGTTTCCCCCCTGATTTTGGTGGTCTTTAGTTGTTCTCTAAAAAGCTTGTCCTCTCGTTTGAAATTCTCTCACATTTGACTGAACCTTTTTCATTTGACTACTAAGAGAATTGTCAATGTTCAAAATTCCAGCGCAAGCCAACTTGTAGGTTGAAGTTGCAAGGCTTGTCCTTGAAGAATGTGCTGACGTTGGAATTGTTGTCGAAATAGTATTTCACGCCTGGCTCCACGTACACGCCCACTTGCGGCATGACGTCGAGCTGCAAGCCCACGGCGGCCTGCGTGGAGAGCTGCAGGCGGTCTTTCTTCATCTCCGTCTCCACACCCTCGGTCACGCTCTTCGCCTTCACATTCACGTCCATTTGTGCGCCCGCGGCAGCGTAGGCCCGCAGCCGTTTGGTCTGAAGAATGCTGTAGTTGAGGTTCACCGGACAACCCACGTACTGCAGATCCTGCTCCGTAGCCAGCTTCCGCTTGTTCATGATCTTGAGGAAGTCGGCATGCAACTGCGTGTAGGCGAGTCCCGTGGTGACCGTCCAGCGCTGGCCGATGGGGATGCCCACCGACAAGCCAACAGAGAACGGTTGCCGATGCTGCTCGCGCTCCTCGTATCCGGCCATGTAGATGACGGGTGTGGGAGCACCGCGCTTCATCGACTCGGCGGCCATCGCATATCGGCTCGCCATCGGCTCGGCCATCCTCACCCCATTGGCGTTCTTGCTGTCGGCCAGGCCGTTGGTGCCGTAGAGGGCGAGGGTTGCTGCGCGAGTCCCCCTCGCTCCCCCCCGTAGGGGGATGTTGGAATTCGTCCCTATTCCCTCCGTAGGAGAATGTTGATTGCCGAAATCCGATGATGGCTGGGTAGTATGAGCCGAGGGATTCGTAGCTGAGGGGATATCTGATGTGTTGTTATCCGTAGCAGAGGGGGTGTCCGCATGGTCCGAAGCCGCAGGAACGGGGGCTTTCGTTTCCGCGTTGTCCGCGAGGTTATTGTCTACGACAACGTTATGGTCTGTCACAACATTATGCTCCGCGTCATCCGCGACTTTAGAAACAGAAGAAGCCATGAAATTCGCAACCTTAGAAACAGAAGCATTCGTGCCATCCGCCGCTGACGAAACCGACGGTTCGGCCTTAGCCAGCATCGCATCCTCGTGCCCTGTTGCCGGCGTCTTCGGCTGCATCGTTTCCACGGACGACAGAGAGGAGTCGGGCGCCGCAGCGTCATCCTTCGTCAACTGCCATCCCATCACGGCCAAGGCGGCAACGGCGGCAGCAACGCCCCATCGGCGCAATTGCGTCACGACGGCACTACGCTTGCGGGGACCTCTCCCCCCGCCCTCCCCGTTAGGGAGGGAGCCAGCGCCACGCTGACCCTTCCCGGCGGCATCAAGACCAGCCTCGATGCCAGCCCACAGATCGTCGGGAGCCGCCATCTGGTGGTTCTCCAATCTGTCGCGCAGCTTTTCGGTCCAATCTTTTTTGCTCATATCCGTTCTGTTTTTAAATAATCGTTAATCATTTTGGCCAGCATCTGTTTCGCTCGGAAGAACTGCGAGGCCGACGAGTTCTCCTTGATTCCCAACCGTCGGGCGATCTCCTTGTGTGGCATTTGTTCGAAGACGAACAGGTTCAACACCACCCTGTAGCCCGCAGGCAACCGCCCAATCATCTGCGTCAGCACGTCGGGCGGCACACGCTCCACGTCGGGCTCGCCCTCTTCAGCATCGTCGGGCATCTCGTCGACAAACGCGAACCGCTCGTTGCGGCGCACATGGTCGATGGCTTCGTTGGCCACAACACGCGCCACCCACGCCCTGAGCGACCCCTCGCCCTTGTAGTCGAACTGCTCCAAGTGGGTCAGCATGCGCAGAAAAGAGTCCTGCACCACGTCCCTCACCTCCTCATGCTCAGGGATATACCTCGACGCCACGGCCAAGGCATATCCCGCATAGCGATCGTAGAGCCTGCGCATGGCCGTCCGGTCGCCCTTCTTCATATCATGAACAAGCGTGAGGTCAGTCACTATTTATGAGCGTCGTTTGTCGATTATTTGATTTTCTTCGTTGTGATGAATTTATATCCCAAGTCTATACGCCATTCAAGAATACCAGTAAGAATTGCCTTGTTATAGTAGAGGAAAACGCCCCATTGATTTGTCGTGGTATCGAATACGGCTACCGACTTGCGAGGAGCCAGCCCAATGACCAACGATTCGAGAGTATGATCTAAGACTTCCGCTCTCATCGGGAATGTCATGGTATCGTCGGGCAAATCGAAATAGAACGACTTGTCGGATTCTTCCCTATACACCATAACGAAACTATTACTCGTCTCTATCGTAGATGTAGCCGTTCTTCTAAATCTCTCGTCCAAGTCGCTCCATTCAGGCACTTCCCATGTATATTTTCTTAGACATGACTCGGCAAAATAACTAATAAGGGAGTCGCAGGGTATCGACGACAACGACATAGAGCCAAATTCCTTCACGGTCAGATAGGCTGTGTCGATGGGTTCTTTGTCGTTGCCGATGGAATACCACACGCCTTCGAACTCACCAGCATACGGATAGCCGGCTGGTGGATAAGGTTCTGAGTAGGGAGGCAGCGGAACAAATGTATCCTCATCCCCGTCGTCCTCAGCACACGAGGCCACGAGCAGCCCCACTACACACATGAGGATACAGTCCCAATTGAAACGTTTAGTCTTCATCATTGTATTATTTGATTTTCTTCGTTGTGATGAATTTATATTCAAGGGCAAAAGGCCAATCAATGATGTCATGAAGTACTGCGCTTTCATAATAGAGGAACACCCCCCACTGCTTATTCATGATATCGTAAACAGCTATCGACTTGCGAGGAGCCAGCCGAATGGTCATTTTATCGAATACATAATCCAAGATTTCTCCTCTCAACGGGAACGTCTTGCTCTCATCGGTCAATTCAAAGAACAGCGACGTGTTGGAATTGGCTGTGTTCACAATAGTGAAACTTGCACTCGGCTCTATCGTAGATTTAGCTGTTCTTTTGAAGTTCTCTTCAAGAGCCTTCCCAAATTCCGTTGGTGGCCCCCCCGACTCTCTGGATAATGTTTTAGCGAAAAAATTGATAATGGAGTCACAGGGTACCGACGAAAACGACATGCTGCCATTTTTCTTCACAGTCATAATGGCCGTATCGACGGGCTCTTGGTAGTTTCCGATAGAGAACCACACACCTTCAAACTCTCCCTCAGGAATGGCAACTGGCTTATACGGTTCAGAGGGGGGTTGTGCGTTGTTCTGAGGAATAAGGTCTCCCACCACATCCTCGTCGTCCTCAGCACACGAGGCCATCAGCAGTCCTACTATACCTATTATGATATAGGCCCAATTGAAACGTTTAGTTTTCATATTTCCATTATATTTATTAGTGAATCATCCATTGCTTTTTATTAGTAAAACGTGGAAATTCGGAAATCTTGCATCACTTTCCGCATTTTTTTCAAAAAAATCTTATGCAAAACATTTTCGGCACGGATTGTACGGTTCATTTATGTTCCTATTTATGAAGATTTATGTCCCTTTCCACCCCTAAATTATTCCGAATTATTATTACAAATTCTTGTCAACTTTATCGTTCATTCTAGAGTGAAATAGAGGGAGAAATAGCGATTTTCGTGCTCTTCCGTCCCGACTTTTGAAGAGAGGAATTGTAAAAAGCGGCTTCTGAGGGTGTCAGATGCCGCTTCTTACCCGCTCACTTGCCGCATTTGACAGCCTTAGAAGCTACAGGTGACGGTCTTAAAAGCCGCTTCTGACAACCGAAAAGCATCGTTTTGGTTGGCCTGAAAAATGTAAGAAAAACGGAAGTCGCTGATTATCAGCCATTTCCAAAAATGTCGATTTTTTGCGTTTTTTCGGCCAATATCCCGTTTGCTTCAAACAATGGCCCGTTTTTAGAGGCCAAAATTCGGAATTATCTTGACATCCTAAGGATTTCGGAAATTAAGGAATATGATAAGAATAATTCCTAAACTCCAAGGTTCCTTAGACGTTTTGAAGAGTTTTTTCAGAGTTTTTCAAGAGCCGTCTGATGCGCCGAAACACCCTGTCAGACGGCTCTTCGCAAGGTTTCCTAGAGTTTTTTCCGCAAATTGAATAAAAGTTTTATACTCTTTTTCTAATTAGTTTTTTTTGAGAAAAAATACTCAAAAACTCCTTCCGATCCCATAAATCGTTGTGGAACAAGCGCTTACATACCATTGAGCCTTCAAAAAAACTCATCAATAAAATTCTTGTATTTATCCAAATGGGATGCAATAAAAAATGTTAATCATTCATCATTAAGTCAAAGCTATGGAATGGAACTGTCAAAGACCACAAATGAGCGTGTCAAAGCTATGGAATGACGCTGTCAAAGCTATGGAATGAGCGTGTCAAAGGCCACAAATGACCTGCGGTTGAAAGGCTACGGGTAGGCGAGCTTGCTCGGGAACCAACGGTAGCTGTCGCAAAGCGGGAAAGCAATGTGTAGCTCGGGAATCATATGCCCAAGGAAGTCCCGTAGGGACATAAGAGGGATAGCCAGCCACGTCCTCGTGGCTGGAATGCAAGGCCAATATAATTAAGGTGTGCCGTAGGTACACGACCGCAATTGCATGAACAAATAAAAACGTCCGTGCTGTGTCGCGTACCGAAAGGGATACAGAAACGGGAAGCGAATTTTTTTTTTAAAAAACTTGGAAATCCCATGCAAGATTTGCAATACCCGTTCGTTTTAGAAGTAGAATGTGGTATAATATGATTATTTCAACAAACAACAAAGTTCAATGTCAAAGAAACAATACCTATTAGGCATCATCACTTTAGCCTTCAGCCAACTGGCATTCGCACAAGACAAGCCGGAGGCATCGTTGCAAGTCGACCTCGTGAGCCGATACATGTGGCGCGGTCAGCAACTCAGTGGCGCAGCACTCCAACCCGGTGCCGAACTATCGTGGAAAGGCGCCTACGTGGGCGTGTGGGGCAGCATGCCCTTCGACAACAGCGAGAGCGACGAAATCGACCTCAGCATCGGCTACCGTGCACCCTTCGGCCTCAACATCGGCGTCACCGACTATTGGAACAGCGGCGTGGCCTACAAAGACATCTACATGGGCTACAAAAAGCAGCAAACCGCCCACCAGTTCGAAGGCAACATCGGATACACCTGCAAATACGGAAGCCTGCAAGCCTACACCTATTTCCTGGGCAACGACTACAAGCTCGACGGCAAACAGGCCTTCTCCACCTACATCGAGCTGGGCATCCCCTTCAGCCTCGGAGGCGTCGACTTCACGGCCATGGCCGGCGTCGTGCCCTTCAAGAGCGGCTACAGCATGCGGTGGAGCGACGAGTATGCCCTCTACTACTACGATGCCCTCAACTACGACACCGAGGGCTTCGCCTGCACGATGGCCGCCCTGCGAGCCGAGAAGGAGCTCAGCCTGGGCTTCGCGAAACTCCCCATCTTCGTCGAAGTGCATACCAACCCCTATCTGCAGACCGCCAACATCATGGCGGGCATCTCGTTCAAGGCTTTCTGAGTCGTTATTTTCAATCATTCACCCCAATAAAATTGCATATTCCAAATCTTTTGCCTAAATTTGCAACAAAGAATAACAGGAGGAAACGACAATGAAAACGAAACTATTTTTCCTTTCCGCTCTGATGCTTGCAAGCACTCATGCGATACAAGCCCAGAACAGTTGGGCTATGGCTGAAATAAAAGACGGCGATAATTGGCCAACAATCGCCGAGTATCATGGTATGCCCGAAAAAGGTGCAAACGATAATGAATATTTGAGAATATATGACTATCGTATGAGTGGGTCATATTATAACCCGATAAAACTGCAGTATGGTTATCGGATGGCAGATAAACAGATATTTATCTATGACTTTGAAAAAGACGAGGAACGTTTGGCTTTCGACTTCACCCTTTCTGCTGGAGACCACTTCATTACATACAACGGGATGGAATGGGAGGTAGATGCAACTATGGACACGCTCGTGAATATATCTTACAAGGGCAAGGGAGAGAACACTACAAAGCGACTGTTGAAAGTGCACTCGGTTGATGGTCGACATTCCGACCAATGGCTCGAAGACTTCGGCTCTTTGGCCAACCATTTCATGATTCGACCAATGATTGAATCCGGACAAATGCAAACCCTTTGGATGGAATACGAATACGGTTATAACTTGGTTCGCGAATTCTCTTCAGACCCTTTCTATACACATGATTCCGGCAAGCCAGATGAAATAAACGAACAGCCAGCAAATGAATCAGCATCCCGTACCATCACTTTCAACGACGGAACCCTCAAGGTCGAAAATATAGGATGGCATTCTCCGAATCGCGTGTACTCTTTTTTCTATCGTGTAGACGATGGCTTGTATTGTGTGTACGTGTGGCTCATAAGTCCTGCGACTGGGGCGGCTTATGTCGTGTGGCATCATGATACCTCTTGGTTCTACGGCCTTCCTACCCCTCAAAGTGGTGGATATTCTATTCACAGCATGGATGAAAGGCCAGCAGGCATTTCTATACCGACTAACGATTCCAGCAAAGATCCCGTGGGACTGAGCACCTACGACCTCCAGGGCCGCAAATTGTCAAATAGTAAATGGTCAAATGGTCAAATCAGGAAGGGCATCTACGTGAAGGACGGCCGCAAGTTTGTGGTGAAGTAAAGGGACATAAAATACAGGAAGAAACGACAATGAAGAAGACATTACTCATTATCATGGCATTGGCAGGGCTGTTCCTGTCGGCATCCGAGGCAGAGGCAAAGGGACGTTTCTCGATTACACCGCGGGTGGGATTCAATTTGTCGAACATCGGCGGCGAAGGAAGCCTCGACGTCTATTCCACGCGGTTGGGCTTTACCGGCGGCGTGGATGCCGAGTTTCAGGCAATTCCCATGCTCGGTGTCTCGTTGGGCGTGGCCTATTCGGCGCAGGGTTGCAACACCAATGAAATGTGGAACTACAGGAGTTGGACAAAGAACATCAATTGGCATATTGAAAGCCATCAGTTGCATTATCTGAAGGCTCCCCTAATGCTGAACTTCCATGTGGGAAAAGGTGTTACGCTGAAGACGGGGGCTGAGGTGGGCTATCTGTTGTCGGCTCGAGATTGCGGAACGAAGTATGGATATTATGGGATAGTAGAAAGTGGTACTATAATCGTCGGACCTGTCAATGAATACCCCAACACCTATTATCCCGACGGCGATAAAGCACCCGAGCCATCACCCGACGGGCTGTATGGAGAAATAGTGGAATACCGTAACAAGGAACACAAAGACGCTAAAGACACGTATCACAGGTTCTATTGCGCTATTCCCGTAGGTTTGTCCTACGAATACAAACAATTCATGGTTGACGCCCGCTATCATTTCGGTCTTGTGAAAATCGTCAGGCATTCGCCCGACAATATAATGGACAACCGATGCTTCAGCATCACGCTGGGCTATCGGTTCAACCTGTGAAACGGGGGCAACAATAGCATTTGAATATTGAATCATTTCACGAATATTATGAAAAAAAATCAGAAACATCTCATTAGCCAAAGAATAATTTTCAAAACAATAAATTAAATATTCATAGCTTTTCGACTAAATTTGCAACAAAGAATAACAGGAGGAAACGACAATGAAGAAGACAGTACTGGTTTTAGTTCTTCTCGGAATCTTATTATTCGATTCGACTGAGTTTTGTAAGGCTAACGATGAAACGCCATGTTTGTTTGAAAACGGCAAAACTTGGGTGTGTGCTGTCGTGTATAGGGACGTAGTTGAGTATGATACATATAAGATTGACGGTGACACAGTTATAGATGAAACCACCTACTATAAACTCTATCGTAATGATACCTTTTTAGAGGCGGTTCGCGAAGAAGGGAAGCGTTGTGAAGTAGAGAATGGGCTCTTATTATATGATTTCAATTTACATAAAGGAGAAACAACGATGGTTTTTTCTCCCATCCCTTGGATTATATACGATGTAAAAGTGGTGGAAGAAGACAGTATTGTGTTATATGGAAACCGATACCGTTACATGAAGATGTTGATGGAGGAGCGACATG
Source organism: Prevotella sp. (assembly GCA_017557405.1). Taxonomy (GTDB): domain Bacteria; phylum Bacteroidota; class Bacteroidia; order Bacteroidales; family Bacteroidaceae; genus Prevotella. The sequence continues at coordinate 14,972 of JAFYYV010000046.1, read as the reverse complement.
ACCTTGGTGCAAAGCCTTTTAATCTGCGAAATCAATCTGTGACAAACAACACCACTGATACTGTTGAGGAATATTGGATTGAAGGCATCGGCTCGTTGTCAGGCTTGGTTTATCCTATACGTGACAAGCAACGGGACAGCAAAGGATGGTTGGAAAGATGTTATATCGGGCAACGGGTGCTTTTCGACAGGAATGAATGGACTAGCAAGATACCATCTGTTCAAAAACGGGATGCAACAACTTACACCTACGACCTCCAGGGCCGCAAATTGTCAAATAGTAAATGGTCAAATGGTCAAATTAGGAAGGGTATCTACATAAAGGACGGCCGCACGTTTGTGGTGAAGTAAACGATAATTCAAGAAGCCTATGAAAACGAAACTATTTTTCCTTTCCGCTCTGCTCTTGCCGATGCTGGCAAGTGCCCAGACAGAATCGGACGTGCAGAACAGCGGCTGCCTGTATGAAAATGAAACACAAGAGGAAGAGGGCCAGAGTGTACAGTCGATTGTACTGACTAAAGAGGGAAGTACCTTGTCTGTACAACTGCTTAACTATGAAAGCAACTGCGGTACGACAGACTTCAGCGTGACACCATACGTAAACAGCAGCAGCGGACACTATTGGGTCTCTATCAATGTAGAACCTGTCGTTCCTGCTGCAATGAACTGCATTTGTCCGTTCAACATATCATTCACGATACATGACTTTGAACCAAACAATTTTGATTTTTACTGTTGGTGGTATAATAAAAATGTGGAACTGACGGACGGGGAGCCGTTTGTGATGGCTAAAATCGATGACATTTGTTACTATCTTTTTTCTTCTACCAACGAAGCCAAGGTGATAGACTATAATTATACTGGCGATATCGAAATACCTGAGACAGTCGTATATAATGGAACAGAATACCGTGTGACGGCTATCACAGATAATGCTTTCGTGGGCAGCAAAGGGCTGACTTCGGTTCATTTTCCTAACTCTTTGCAGAGCATTGGAACCAATGCTTTCCAAAGCTGCAGTAACCTCACTTCAGTTACTATCCCAAACAGTGTGACAAATATTCACAATCATGCCTTTTGGAATTGCACAGGGTTGACCACCGTATCCTTCGAAAGTAACAGTAGCTTGAAAACAATCGGTATGTTTGCTTTCGGTGATTGCACTAGCTTGAAATCCTTTACCATTCCTAACAGCGTGACTGAAATCGGCAGTTATGCTTTCAGAAACTGCGGTAAGCTGACATCAATTACCATTCCCAACAGCGTGACTGAAATCGGAGAGGCTGCGTTACAGGGTTGCAACGGCTTGATATCCATTGTTGTTGAAAAAGAAAACAAGGTTTATGATTCTCGTGAAGGATGCAACGCCATTATTAAGACGAGTGAAAATGAATTGTTAGTCGGATGTCGGACGACCACCATTCCTAACGATGTGAGTGCCATCGGTAATTATGCTTTCTTTGGCTGTACGAATCTGCGCTCTATCACCCTCCCCAACAGCCTGACTACAATCGGTAATAGTTCTTTCGAAGGCTGTACAGATCTGCGCTCTTTCGACATCCCCAACAATGTGACAGCCATTGGTGGTCGTGCTTTCTTTGATTGCAGAAGTCTCCGCTCTATCAATATTCCCAACGGAGTAACCACCATTGAGGACATGACTTTCGCTGGCTGCGACCATCTTTCTTCTATCATCATACCTAACGGCGTGACCACCATTGGGAATGGGGCTTTCCTAGGTTGTAAACGCCTGGCTTCCATCGACATCCCAAACAGCGTGACATTGATTGGCCCTTTTTCTTTCTCTGATTGTAGTGGTCTGACTTCTGTCACTATCCCCAACAGCGTTACAAAAATCGGTGGTAATGCCTTCTCTTACTGCAACAGTCTGACCTCCATTTCCATCCCTAACAGCGTGACAGAAATCGGTAGCGATGCATTTTTTAGATGTAGTGGTCTGACCTCTGTCACTATCCCCAACAGCGTGACCTCCATTGGAGCGGCAGCTTTCAGAAGGTGTGAAAATCTGACTTCAATCACCATTGGTAACAAAGTGAATTATATTGGCCATCAGGCATTTGAAGAATGTCATAAGTTTATGGATGTCTATTGTTATGCTGAGAATGTGCCTAAAACAGAGAATACTATTTTTTTCAACTCCAATATCGAAAATGCAACGTTACATGTGCCTGCAGCATCTCTCGGCACATACCAAGCCACAGAGCCTTGGAGCAGTTTCAAGGAAATCGTAGCGCTGGCTGACCAGATGGCTTACCATCCGCTGGTGGTGGAGGGTAAGGAGTGGCGGTACACGAAAGAGTCGGACGGCCAACAGGACGGAAAAGGATATGTCTCCTTGGTGATACGTGGCGACACCGTCATTAACGGAACGGCATACAAAAAACTGCTCTTCGAGGACGATGGCGAGACAACCTATTGGGCCGCCGTCAGGGAGAGCGACAGGAAGATTGATTTCATCAGTTATGGGAGCGATGCCGTTGTTCACTACTACGATTTCAATCTTCATTATGGCGACCTCATCGAGCACAACGGTTCCACCTATAAGCTTTTGGATGAACAATATGTGGATGTGTCGGGCGGGCAGTTCCGCGTAATGGAGTTGTGGCACGAGATGTCGGGAGGCAAGTACGTGAGTTCCGACATTTGGATAGAGGGCATTGGCAACCTGTCGGGATTGCTGGATGTCACAGGCAACTGGTTCCCGTTCGTTTTCCCCATGGGAAGCGGCATGGGCCAGTTCACGTCGTGCTATGAATCGGGGCGGTGCATCTTCAGCGTGGAGGAATACATGAAGCAGCGCGTCGCCTTCATCAAGGGAATAACGACAAAAGGCTCCGATGGCTACACCTACGACTTGCAAGGCCGCAAATTGTCAAATAGTAAATGGTCAAATGGTCAAATTAGGAAGGGCATCTACATAAAGGACGGCAGGAAGTTTGTGGTGAAGTAGAGACTAGGTTATGTAATTGTTTATCTCTACCACCCCTTCCCCTCCTCCCATGAGGAGGGGACTACGAGTAGCAGCAGCCATTTCCAAGAGTTTTGTCCGTTAACTCCCTGAGCGCAGCGGTAACTTCCTATTAACTCCTTATTAACTCCCTTTTCAAAAACTGTCAAGATTTTTGAAAATAATTCCCCACCGATTTGCCGGAGGGGAAAAATGAAAAAATGTGAAGAAAGGAGGGGCGGTTTTTACCTGTAAAGCGACTCGGGAAGCGCGTTATTTCATGATATGCAACAGAATTTGACCATATTTAACGCCTTCGTCATAGTGTTTTATTTCAAAAAAAGCGTTATCTTTGCATTCCGAAACCCATTGAGGCAATAGAGAGAAAATGATTGTTTGCATAGCAGAGAAGCCCAGCGTGGCTCGCGACATAGCCCGCATCATCGGCGCCACCAGCTCGCGCGACGGCTATATGGAAGGCAACGGCTATCAGGTGACTTGGACTTTCGGCCATCTGTGCACGTTGAAGGAACCGCACGACTACACCGACCAATGGAAACGGTGGAGCCTGTCGGCACTTCCCATGATTCCGCCACGCTTCGGCATCAAGCTGATTGAAGACGATGGCATCAAGAAGCAGTTCGCCGTCATCGAACGACTGATGAAACAAGCCGACGGCATCATCAACTGCGGTGATGCTGGCCAAGAGGGTGAACTGATTCAGCGGTGGGTGATGCAAAAGGCGGGTGCGCAATGCCCCGTCAAACGATTGTGGATTTCGTCGATGACCGATGACGCCATTCGGGAGGGATTCCAGCAGCTGAAAGACCAAAAGGAATACCAACCGCTCTATCTGGCTGGCCTCTCGCGAGCCATTGGCGACTGGATATTGGGCATGAACGCCACGCGCCTCTACACCCTGAAATACGGTCAGAACCGACAAGTGCTCTCCATCGGACGCGTACAGACGCCCACGTTGGCGCTCATCGTGAACCGACAAAAGGAAATCGACTCGTTCAAACCTGAGCCTTACTGGGTGTTGGCAACGGTTTATCGCGACACGATATTCACCGCCACAAAGGGTCGATTCGACAGCAAGGAAGAGGGCGAGAAAGCCTTCGAGCAGATTGCCGGCAAGCCTTTCACGGTGACCAATGTGGAGAAGAAGAAAGGCACCGAGGCACCTCCCCAGCTCTACGACCTGACCTCCTTGCAGGTGGAATGCAATAGGAAGTTCTCATATTCGGCTGAGATGACGTTGAACCTCATCCAGAGCCTGTACGAGAAGAAGCTGACTACCTATCCGCGTGTGGACACCCGATACCTTTCGGACGACATCTATCCGAAATGTCCGGGCATCATGAACGGACTCTTCCAGACGAAGTTCAGCGGTCAGGCTCCCTATGCAGAATTCGTCAGACCATTGGGTGGCAAGGCTTTGAAAAAATCGAAGAAGGTGTTCGACACCTCGAAAGTGACCGACCACCACGCCATCATCCCCACAGGTGTCATTCCAAACAACCTTTCCGACGCCGAGCGCAATGTCTATAATCTGGTGGCTTTGCGGTTCATCGCCGTCTTCTATCCCGATTGCAAATTCTCGACAACCACTGTCTTGGGCGAGGTGGCTACCGACGAGGGCGCCATTGAGTTCAAGGTGTCGGGCAAGGAGATACTGGATGCTGGCTGGCGAGTGGTGGAGAAGAAGAAAGAGGAGAAGAAAGAAGAGAGCGCTGGCAACCTTCCTTTGGAGGGCGCAGGAGACGCCGAAGAGCGCACACTCCCCACATTCGTCAAAGGCGAGAGCGGTCCTCACACCCCCACGTTAACCGAGAAATGGACCACTCCACCGAAGTACTACACCGAGGCCACCCTGCTTCGTGCGATGGAGACGGCTGGCAAGTTCGTGGAAGACGAGGAACTACGCGCCGCCTTGAAGGAGAACGGCATCGGTCGGCCTTCATCGAGGGCTGGCATCATCGAGACTTTGTTCAAGCGCCATTATATCCGAAGGGAACGCAAGAACCTGTTGGCAACGCCTACGGGCATCGAACTCATCGACACCATCAAGGAGGAATTGCTGAAGAGTTGCGAACTGACAGGCATCTGGGAAAAGAAACTACGCGACATAGAGCACCAGAAATACGACGCCGGCCGGTTTGTGGAAGAGCTGAAACAGCAAATCACCGAGATTGTGAACGACGTGATGCGCGACAATTCGCCGCGACATATCACCATCACCACCGAAGAGGAGAAGAAAGCCCCGAAGGCCTCAGCCAAGAAGGGAAGCGCCCAAGGAGCACAGAAGACCAAGAAGGTCGCGAAGAAGAAGGAGGCCCAGGAGCCGCCAGCCGTCGGCTCACCCTGCCCGCTTTGTGGTCAAGGAACCGTTATCAAGGGGAACACCGCCTATGGTTGTTCGCGTTGGCGCGAGGGTTGCACTTGGCGTTTGCCGTTTTCATCACAATAAACCCACACATTTTCCGTTATTATAAAAAATCCCACCGTCCCTCCTTGTGAGGGAGAAAGGAAAATGAGGAAGAAACAGACGATATTCCAGCAAATAGTCGTCATAGTTGTTGTGGCTATGACGTTTGTCGCATGTGGCATCGACAAGAACATGAGACGAGGCGAAAAGCACCTCGCCATCGGCGAATATTACGATGCCGCCAACGAATTCAAGCAGGCTTATCGGAAGACTCCGCCCAAGGAGCGCGACGAACGTGGCCGACGCGCCTTGAAGATGGCTTACTGCTACGAGCGAATCAACCAAACCACCGCGGCATTGGCTGCCTATAGGAATGCCATTCGCTACAAACAAGCTTCCATCGACGACCGATTGACATTCGCCCGTCTGCTCTTGAAAAACGGTGAATACAAGACGGCTGTGGAGGAGTTCAAGGCCGTGCTCGACTCGATGCCCGACAACATCCTGGCGAAGAACGGTCTCAAGTCGGCTCAGCAAGCACCCGAATGGAAGAAGGAAGGTTCGCGCTACACCGTGAAGAAGATGGACTTCTTCAACTCGCGTCGTGCTGAATATTCGCCCATGTTGCAAGGCGACGAGTCGGACAAACTATACTTCACCTCTACTCGAAACGATGCACAAGGCGATGAACTAAGCGGTATCACAGGCACAAAGCCCGCCGACATCTTCGTCTCCGAGAAAGACGACAAAGGCAAGTGGAGCCGACCCGAACCCGTCAGCGGAGGATTGAACACCGACTTCGACGAAGGAGCCTGCTCGTTCAGCCCCGATGGTCGCGAGATGTATCTCACGCAATGTGTTACCGACCCCAGCTATCCTCGATATGCGCAGATCATGAAGTCCAACCGCTCGGACGCCGCATGGGGGAAGGCTTCGGAAGTGAAAGTCTCGAACGACACACTCTCCAGCTACGCCCACCCCGCCATCTCGCCCGATGGCCAATGGCTCTATTTCTGTTCGGATATGCCTGGCGGAAAGGGTGGACTTGACATCTGGCGAGTTCGCTTGATAGGAGGAGCATTCGGCGGCGTTGAGAATCTGGGCGACCCCATCAACACGCCTGGCGACGAGATGTTCCCTGCCTTCCGACCCAATGGCGACTTCTATTTCTCGAGCAACGGCCATATTGGTATGGGAGGTCTCGACATCTTCATCGCAAAGATTGACGAACGAACCAAGCGCTACAAACTGGAGCATCCCGGCTATCCTCTCAACTCGCAAGGCGACGACTTCGGAATGACCTTCGAAGGACCTTACAATCGAGGGTTCTTCTGCTCAAACAGAGGAGACGGACGCGGCTGGGACCACATCTTCAGCTTTGAGAATCCAGAAATCGTGCAGACCATCAAAGGTTGGGTGTACGAGATGGATGGATACGAGCTCACGGCAGCCCAGGTGCATCTGGTGGGCGACGATGGAACGAACGACAAACTCAGCGTGCGCTCTGATGGTTCGTTCACATACGTGGCAACCCCTGGCGTCAACTATGTGCTGTTGGCCACCTGCCGAGGCTATTTGAACCACAAAGAGGAGTTGAAAGTGGAGCAGGCAGAAGAGTCAGAGGAATACACGTTGCAATTCCCGTTGGCTTCCATAACGGCTCCCGTATTGATTGCCAACATCTTCTACGACTTCGACAAAGCCACCTTGCGACCTGAATCGGCGACCGCGCTCGACGAGCTTGTGGGATTGCTCAACGAGAACCCCAACGTGACCATCGAGCTGTCTGCCCATTGCGACTACAAAGGATCGGCTGAATACAACAAACGACTCTCACAGCGTCGAGCTGAGAGCGTCGTGAGATATCTGATTGAGCACGGCATTGCAGCCGACCGACTCACACCCAAAGGATACGGAAAAGAAAAACCAAAGACCATTCGGAAGAAGGTCGCCGCGAAATACAAATGGTTGAAAGAGGGCGACGTGCTCACCGAAGAGTTCATCAAGAACCAAGACGAAAAGAACCAAGAGACCTGCAACCAGTTGAACCGCCGCACCGAATTCATCGTGCTACGCACTACCTACGGCATGTTCGACGAACAAGGTAATCTGAAGAATCCGCCCAAACCCAAGCAACACGTCGAAGAAAACAACAACGACGGCGGCGAATATGAATTGATCATTGACGAATGATGGTCTTTCCCATCATCGCCAATAATCCCTTGTCAATTGAGAATTTAAATTGTCCAATCGTAAATTCTTTTACGCTTCCGACCTGACCAACTCGTAGAAAGCCAACGAGACCAGAATCATCAGCGACATCCAGATGATGGCTGGCGATACTGTAATGAGGTCCATCGACGACAAAGCGCCAACGAGGTTGCCCCAAGCATTCTGGAACAACAAGCCCAGCTGATGCCATCCCTTGAAGACGATGAAGGCAACGATGCCAACCACCCAGCAGGCTGCCGTCCAGAGGCGGCTCAACTTCACCATGCGCGAAGGCAACTGGGCCATCACCCGTTTCGAGAATCCGTCGTCGGGCAGTTCCACCCGATTGTCCTCGAAGAACATCATGATCAGTTCGTCGTCTGTCAGTTTCTTATTTTCCATCATAACCGTTCTTTTTTAAATAAGTTGCCAATTTCAGCTTACCACGCGACAGATGGCTCTTAACCGTTCCTTCTGCCATTCCCGTAATTTCACTTATCTTGTCAATAGGCTGCCCTTCCATCAGTTGCAGCGTGATGCACGAACGCTCAGCTGGCGACAAGATGTCGAGGGCATCGTAAATATCCATTTTCAAATTGCTGTCCACAAATGCGCAACTGCGTCGTGCCACCGTCGGCTGTTCTATATCCTCCGTGGGTTTTCGGCTACGCGTGTGGTCGTACAGCACATTATAGGCTATGCGATAAAGCCAAGTCGAGAAACTCGAAAGGCCCTTGAATTGTCCGATGCTAGTGTAGGCCTTGATAAACGTATCTTGTGCCAGGTCATCGCTCAACTGCGCATCTCCTAACGTCTGGTTTAGGAAGAACCTACGTATAGGCGACTGGTATTTCACAACTAGGCGATCGAAAGCCCGTTTGTTGTGAAATACAGCCACCTGCGTTACCAGAGAGAGATCGTCTATTTGAGCCACGTGTGTATCAGAGTAAGGGGTCTATATCATCAATATTCTTGTCTCTGTTCTTGTTTGCCGTCGTGCGGGCAATCACCATCTGTCCGATTCCGTAGCAGAGCACCAGTGCACCCAGTCCTGAGAGCATCGTGGACTTCCATATCCAGAACATGATGAACATACCAGCGCCTATGGCTACGTTCCTAATGCCTCGACTCCACAGATAGTCGTCGGTCTGCTTGTCAATGGGCTTCAACTCCTCGGGAATCGGCTGACCTGTCTCCATTGCCTTCTCGGCGAGTGTCACCCTGTCGTTGTGCCTTCTGATGATGAGTCGAAGAATCAAGGCGAGGATGATGAACGGGCTCAATGCGATGAGCAGGATGATGAGCAATACCAGGACTGCAATTACGACTCCACCAGTTGAGACTGTAAGGCTCTCGAGCCAAGAGAATGGATTCTCAAAGTCGTCGTAGTCGATGTTGTGTCTTCCGACGTTCACTGTTGTTGTCGTGGCTTCGTCTTCATCGTCCACGCTGGTCGTGTCGGAGTAGGCTACAACTTCGTCCTGAGCCTGGGTGGTAGTGTCCTTCTTCTGGACGACTTCTGTTTTTTGATGATGGCGGTGTTTGGGCGCCGCGAGATTCACATTTGCACTTAGCGAAAGCATCAGTGCGATGGCTATCAATTTCTGTTTCATATTCTTTTCGTTTTGGTTATTGACATTCGTTTGACGAATCGAACAACAATTTAGTTGCAAAGAAACAAAAAAAAAACCATTTTTCTTTTTTTGCGCTATAAAAATTCCAATATTTTCAGTAACTTTGCACTATCATCATGAATCTACCTGAGGAATTCCAAGCTTACACCCGCACGATGATGGGGCAAGAACGATTTGCCACCTTCATCGAAGCACTGCAGCAGGAGCCACCGACAAGCATTCGACTGAATCCAGCGAAAGCCCTTGAGTCGGCCACTCCCAAGCAGCCTGTTGCCTGGTGTCGTAGGGCTTGTTTCCTCGATGGGCGACCCAACTTCACGTTCGACCCGCTCTTCCATGCTGGCCTCTACTACGTCCAGGAATCCTCTTCCATGTTCCTCGACCTCGTCCTGCAACAGCATCTCACCAACAGCCAACACCCAACAAAGGCTACGGGTAGGCGCTTCAGCGGGAATCCCAACACCTTTTTAGACCTCTGTGCCGCACCTGGTGGAAAATCCACGCTCATTTTCGGCGCCCTGCCCGAGGGAAGTCTGCTTGTTTGCAACGAGCCCAACCGCCAGCGCGCCCAAGTGCTCTCGGAGAACATGCAGAAGTGGTTGCTTCCTACACTCGACAACGACAAGAACAAGCCAAGCACGCGATGCATCGTCACCAACAACCTGCCTGCCGACTTCCGCAAAGAGCGACTCGTCTTTGACGCCATCCTCTGCGATGTGCCCTGCTCAGGCGAGGGGATGTTCCGCAAAGACCCTACAGCCATCGGCGAGTGGAGTGCTGCCAACGTGGAAAAATGCGCCCGACTGCAACGCGAGATTGTCAGCGACGCCTGGCATTGTCTTGCACCTGGTGGGCTTTTCGTCTATAGCACCTGCACGTTCAACCTGCACGAGAACGAGGAGAACATCCAATGGCTGATTGACGAACTCGAAGCACAGCCACTCAGCGTGGACATTCCAGCCGAATGGAACATCACCGGCTCCCTACTCCCCTCGCTCGACGCACCCGTCTATCGCTTCATCCCCGGCTTTACGCCTGGCGAAGGACTCTTCATGGCGGTATTGAGGAAGAAAGGCGAAGCCGATGGCAACCATACGAAGAAAACATTTGATGCACTCAAAGCCGAGAAAACGAGGTTGAACATCCTCCCCCACCTATTTATAAAAGAGGTACAGGAGGCGCTCGACGCAAAGGCGCCCACGGTCGATGTCAGCTACCCACAAGCCATCGCCTACCTGCGCCGCGAAGCCATCACGTTGCCTGCGGAAACACCGCGTGGCATCGTTATCATCGCCTACGAAGGCCATCCACTCGGCATCGCCAAGAACGTGGGCAACCGCGCCAACAACCTCTACCCCAAGCCTTGGCGCATCCTGTCGACCCATACACCCGAAACATTACCTAAAATCATATAAAAGACTATGCAACAATATCTCGACATTCTCGACCGAATCCTCAAATATGGCGTCAAAAAAGACGACCGTACAGGAACAGGCACCCTCAGCATCTTTGGAACCCAGTCGCGCTACAACCTCGACAATGGTTTCCCGTTGCTCACCACCAAGAAGCTGCACCTCAAGTCCATCATCTACGAGCTGCTCTGGTTCCTACGGGGCGACACCAACGTGAAATGGCTGCAAGAGCGAGGCGTGAGCATCTGGAACGAGTGGGCCGACGAGAATGGCGAACTGGGACCTGTATATGGGCATCAGTGGCGTGCGTGGCCCGACGAGAACGGACGTCCTATCGACCAGATTAGTCAGGTGGTGGAGCAAATCAAAAACAATCCCGACTCACGCCGCATGATTGTCTCGGCTTGGAACGTCGCCGAGGTCAACCGCATGGCGCTCCCACCCTGCCACACCATCTTCCAGTTCTACGTCGCCAACGGCCGACTCTCGTTGCAACTCTACCAACGCAGCGCCGACACGTTCCTCGGAGTGCCGTTCAACATTGCCAGCTATGCGCTCCTGCTGCAGATGATGGCGCAGGTGACAGGCTTGAAGGCGGGCGACTTCATCCACACCACGGGCGACACCCACCTCTACCTGAACCACCTCAAGCAGGCCAAGCTGCAACTCACGCGCACCCCACGCCCCCTGCCTCGCATGCTCATCAATCCCGATGTGAAGTCCATCTTCGACTTCCAATACGAAGACTTCCAACTCATCGGCTACGATCCGCATCCTCACATCAAGGCCGAGGTGAGCGTCTGATTACGACCTGACATCAAGGACATAAAAACAAAAGGCTTCTCCCGACATATTGTCGATGGGAAGCCTTTTTCAAAAGAGCATTATGTTTTTTAGAGAGAGATTTGTATTCCTGAAAACAACGTGTTATTGAAGATGTGGAATCACTAACTTTTGTCTCGCAAGCTCCACCTAAAGGGTTTAAAGGGCATAAAGGGGAGTGGAAGGGCTTATAAAGAGCTTAAAGAGGAGTGGTAGGGGGTTAAAGGGACATTCATCCTACTCTGAAACGCTCCGCGGCGTCTGCGATGTGGCTTGTTTGAATTCCAACTTGGGTCGCTCCCACACCTGCCATTCGTCAATCTCCTTGAACATTCGACCGAGCACATCCTTATAGTCGTTCGGATAGACCATCGTATAGACAAACCACAGCTTCTGATTGGCCACGAACCTCGAGTAGTAGCTGTAGTCGCTGATTCGACTGCCCTCCTCGTATTGCGGCCCCGAGAGCGTAAACCCATCCTTGTCCAGCTTGCTTTCCGTAGCGTGCATCAGTTTGGCAAACGAGTCCATCCCCTCCTGCAACGACAGACCGTTGTTGCGCACGACGTGGCCCTCAACCACCACCGTCACACCCTCGTCGTTGAAGACGAACCTTGCACGGCCAGCCTCCTCCTGCAGCGAGTCGGGTTGCGCGGTGAAGAACGACGGATAGCGCAGCGTATAGCCGAAGTCCTGGTCCTGATGTTCGAACATTTGGGCATAGGTCAACTGCCGCGCGAACCGCTCCCTGACAGTCTCGTCGCTCCCACACGAGCGAACCAAGCCGATGCACACACCCGCCGCCACGAGGGCGATGAACACGAAAATGGTCTTCCGCATGCCGTTCTATTTCCTCAGCAGTTCGATGCTCTTGTCGAACAACTCCTGAACAAACTCGTCCTTCGTCCTCTTCCTCAGTTTCTCGAGTTCCTTGACAGCCATAGCCTTGTCGTGGTCGTCCAACGCGTCGGCGCGCTTGCAGAGGCCGTAGATCTCCGTGGCGTAACGGGTGGCGGCTGCATCGCCTTTCTCCTTTGTCAACGACTGCTGCTTGCGGAACAGGTTGCTGAAGCCGTTGAACTGGGTGAACCACACCGTTGACAACGCCTTGATTTGAATGGAATTGAAGTCGGGAAGGCTGTCAACGAAAAGGGTGTCGTAGTCCAGTTCGACTTCTTCGCTTGGGATGGCGCCGCCCCACAGATTAGGAATTTGCAAATTATTGTAGGTGATACGCCCGCGGTGCTGCTGATATTGGGGCATCAACCCGTAGGTCACAGCCAGCCGGCCATTTATCTTCCCGTCTTCCTCAGCCCACTCCAGCGCGTAGGCGTAGCGGTTCTTCTTGTCGGGATCGTCCTTGTCGAGGAAGCAGGAATAGACATACCTCGAATTGGGAATCCTTCCGATGGCCACACCCGGCTGACTGCCGTCGCCCACCGTCAGATTCACATATTGCGCGTATTCGTTGCTCTCGCCCGAGTTGAGCTTGTAGGCAGCCTCCTTGTCCAGCTCGAAAGCCGACTCGATGTCCTCAAGCAACTCTTTCGCAAACGACGTCAGAGACTTATTGTCGACCGCAAAGTCATAGACGTCGCACTGGGCGATCTTCTTTCCCGTCTCAGGGTCTTTCTCCAACATGTGGTGGGGCTTCACCGCGATTTGTTCCTTCTCAGCCAGAAACTGGTCGAAGGCTTTCTGAATGTTCTTTTGCGCCATGAGCATCGAAGGCAGCGCCATCAGCATGGCCGTCAAGAAAATGTTTTTATTCTTCATATGCAATAAATTCTGTTTGTTCGTTAATGTATATTATGGTACCATCTTCTTGCATCACCGGCATGTAGCCGTAGGAAGCCAACTGCGCCTTCACCACCTCCTGCTGCGCCTGCGCCATCTGCCGTTCGGCCTCCTGCTGTTCCTGCTCGGCCTCGGCCAGCAGCGTGTAGGTCTTGTCGATGTCGATCATGGTGGGCTCCTTCTTCCTCAGGCTTTTCCTCTTGGTGGGAACGGTCTCCAGCCGTTGCTCGGGCTTCGGTATCGAGTCAACTGCCAACACAGCGGGCGAAGGCTCCTTTTCCACAGTCACCGTCGAGTCGGCTTTCGCCACCAACGTCGCTGTTTCCGTCTGCCCGTTCTGACCCTTCGGAATCATGACATACAACAGACCAGCCACAACGGCTGCCGCTACGCCCCACCCTATCCATCTGCGCTTCGTAGCAGGGTGAAGTTCGGTCACGATGGCTGTCTCCGTCGCCTCTTCAGCGGGTTTCATCGCCTCCAGTTCCTGGAACATCAGCCGATAGTCCTCCCATTCCTGGGGCACATCCTCACCGCGGAAGTAGCGGGCCAATGCGTCCTCCTCCTCCAGCGTCGTCGTGCCATCCATGAACTTGGCGAGCAGCCCCTTTATCTCGTTTTTTGTGTTGTGCATCATTCTTCACTATTTATTGCCTTCGGCTATTCACTTTTCACTATTAACTAATCACTATTAACTTAGAGCTCCGCTCTCCTTTTTATTTCCTCCAACAGCGTTCGTCGAGCCCGAGCCAGCAGTGTGCTCACCGAGGTCAGTTCAATGCCCAGCAGTCGGGCCAGTTCCTCGTGGCTGCGCCGTTCCACCTGTCTCATATACAACAAGGTGCGCTGCGTGGTGGGTAGAAGCTCCAGTCGCGCCCTCAGCCACTCGTCGTCCTCCTTCATCTCCAGCAAGTCGTGCGGACTGTTGTAGGAGCCCATCAGCGCGGCCATAGGCACTTTTCCCTCCTCGAGCCTCTCCGGTTGCCGTCTCCGTTGGTGGTTCCTCAGCAAGTGTCGCGCCATCAGCGCCGCCAGAGCCTCCACCGAGTCGTAGCGATCCAGCTCGTCGTGCATCTGCCACAGACGGAGCATCACATCCTGTGCGATGTCCTCAGCCTCTTCCTTGCCCGCCCCGCAGCCCAGGCTCGCGCCTACAGCCTTCATCCGCCACGTGCGGGCTTGTTGTTCAAATGCACCTTTGTCCATGCCGTTACTGTGCTCTACATTGATAAGACACGCCCGACGACCGAAACCAAACTTCTTTTAGCATTGCTTAACAAAAGCCCCCTTCCCGCTGCTCGTCCACCTCGTTCAGCCGTTCCCGTCATGTCGTTTTTGTTTACAAAGTGATAAAGATTTTCTATTGGTACAAAGATAGTGCAAACCGAAGACAATACAAAATAAAATCGCTTATATTTTTATTGTTGAGGTGCAGCCTATCTTCGACCGAAGGGCAAAGTTACTAAAAAAACGCCACACCTCCAAATCTCACCTCCGCTCACGCGTGAAAATTTGTTAAAGTCCACAAAATCAAGGAGATACACCCAAAATATAACATTATAACAATATAACATTATAACATTAAGGATTTTCAACCTCTGCTCGAGAGAAAAATGGTTTGAGATTGAAAGTATAGATGGGTATAAATAGAATAGGATGTAAGGATAATTATTTTATTATAATATATAATATGCATAT
>JAFYYV010000045.1 GCA_017557405.1 Prevotella sp. | reverse complement strand
CTTCACTCTTCACTCTTCACTTACTCCCTTTTACATCTCCCACTACGGCCGACATGGTTCTCGCTGGCTGCCCAACGATGAACGATACACTTGGGTGAACAAGCAGTTTGACGACAAGAGCAACCTCACTCCATTGGGAAAGAACGTGAGGAAACGCCTCATGAAGATATGGAAAAACGCACGAGGAAACGGTGGACAACTCACTCCCTTAGGTGCACAACAGCATCGACAGATTGCACAAAGAATGTACCGGAACTATCCCCAACTCTTCACGGCAGAGGCTCACTTGACTGCTCATTCAAGCACCGTCAATCGCTGCAAGACCAGCATGGAGAATTTTGTGGCTGAGTTGAAAACGCTGAATCCATCGATACACATTGACCCCATCACCCGCGAGGAGGATATGCAATGGATTGCCTATCGTAGTCCGGAGCAGAGGGATCTTGAACACTCCACACGCATTGCTTTGAAGATCTCGCCTGACAGATTTGTCCAATCCCTCTTCAAAGACCCCTCGAAGGTGGAGAATCCCACGAAACTCCTCACCGAACTGCATACCATTGCGTCCGACATGCAAGATATACCGCTGAAGGTCTCCCTCTACGATATTTTTACTGAGGAGGAACTGCGTGCCGTCTATGAACAGAACAACGAGCGAATGACGATTTGCAATGGTGATGTTGTTTCGAACGAAGGAACCCCTGCACGGTCTGCCATCTCGCTTTGGCAACGCATCGAGGCCGATGCTGACGCAGCTATTGCCAGAGGAGGGGTGGGGGCTGATCTCCGTTTTGGACACGATACCAACCTTTATCGATTGCTCACGCTGATGGGGATTGATACGAAAGGAAAAGGGATGGACGAGATTATTCCTATGGCTGCCAACCTGCAAATGGTGTTCTATCGTGATGCAGCGGGGGAAGTGTTCTTGCAAATGTTGCACAATGAGCAACTGGTAGGTATCTACAAATGGCAGGAATTGAAAGAGAAGGTGAGCAAACGTATTCACCAACTCGAACACATGAGGCAACTCTGTGCGCTGAACACGATGGTGGGTACTGACCAGGCTAACACAACGAATGTGGGACTCTTTGGAAAAGGGTCTGAAGAGCATGGACAAACGCTTCCTGCCGTGCTGTCTCCCAACGGACAGAATTTCTGGACTCCTCAGACGCGTGATACCGAGAAGAAGTGCGTGGCTCCTTTTTACTATGCGGACTCTCTTTTCCAAGGCATTCGAAACAGCCACTGGATTGTGGGTGGTTGCACGCAGGACTATGGTTCGTTTACCGTGGCAACACTCGGTGGCTCTTTGCGAACAACGCCAACGAAACGTGCTACCCGTTTCTCTCATGACAATGAGATTTCCCATCCTCATTACTATTCCGTTGTGCTACTTGACGAACATTTGCGAGCCGAACTGACTGCCACAAGCCATACTGCCATGCTTCGTGTGACGCCTACGCAAGAGGAAAATGTACATATTGTCATCCAACCCAATAGCGATGAGGGGCAAGGCTATGTGGAGATTGATACGCTCAACCGAACCATCTATGGCTATAATCCTGTGCATCGCATCTACCAAGGATGGGGCGAACCTGCTGGTTTCAGTGGCCATTTTGTGTTGAAATATGTCGATGAAATCATCGATTTTGGTACTTTTGAGGGTGAAACAACGTTTTCTCGACATACTTCCATCTCCCAACATCCTTCCGTTGAGAAGCAACTCGCCACACCTGTTGGCATCTATCTGACTTTCCGCAGTGCTGGAATACCATTGCTTTTCACAATGGCATCTTCGTTTACCAGTCGTGAGGGGGCACTCCTGAACTTGAAGGAGGAGACAGACAACGAGCGTATTTCCTTCGATGAAATGGCGCAAAATCTTGCCAACTCATGGATTTCTAGACTCCATGTCATCGATGTGGAAGACCCCGATACGGCTCGTGTCAACCAATTCTACGGAGCTCTTTATCGTGCCTCTTTCCTGCCTCGCGAATTTAGTGATGTGGATGGTTGTTACTATACAGATTTCTCTGCATGGGACACTTATCGCGCCCTTCACCCTCTCTACAACATTATTCAGCCTACTTTGTCGGGAGAGATGATGCAATCGTTGGTGGACATGTATGAAGGGGGGGGATGGCTGCCCATCTTCCCCTGCTGGAACTCGTACACCGCTGCCATGATTGGCGACCATTGTTCGGCGATTCTCGCCGATGCTTATATAAAAGGTGTGCGTAATTTTGATGTGGGGAAAGCCTACGAAGCCATGCGCAAGAACGCTTTTGAATCGCCTACCGACTCTGCTGAATACAAGAATGGCATGGGGCGCAGAGCCCTTTCTTCCTATTTGAAATACGGCTATATCCCACTCGAAGACAAGGTGCTCGATGCTTTCCACACTGAGGAGCAGACCTCGCGAACGTTGGAATATGCCTTCGATGACTTTGCTGTAGCGCAGATGGCAAAAGCGTTGGGGCATGAAAAAGATGCTCAATTGCTCATGAAACGAAGTGAGAACTGGCGCAATGTCATCAATCCCACAACAGGATGGGCTGATGGGCGACATGCCAATGGCTCTTGGGAGGGCAGCACCGACCTCCTCCATCGACAGCCGTTCATTACTGAAGGAACCATCTGCCACTACACATGGTATGTGCCGCACAACATTCCTGTCCTCATCGAGGTGCTCGGTGGAAAAGCTGCGTTTGAACAGAAACTTGACTCGATGTTTGGCAATCCTTCATCTCTCATCTCTCATCCTTCATCCCTTTACTGGCACGGCAACGAACCCTGCCATCAAATTCCTCTCCTATTCAATTATACGGCAAATTTCTGGAAAACCCAACAATGGGTTCGCCACATTCTTGATACCGAATACAATGATAAACCAGGAGGTCTTTCGGGTAATGATGATGCAGGTCAGATGTCTGCTTGGTATCTCTTTGCGGCCATGGGCTTCTATCCTGTTTGCCCTACTACAACCCGTTATGAACTGGCATCTCCAACATTCCAACGGGTGACACTAAATTTGGAGAATGGTCGTCATTTTGTTATCGAAGCCCCCGATGCCAGTTCACAGAACATCTATGTACGCAGTGTGACTCTCAATGGACAACCGCTCCCCACAACTTCCTCCTCGATACATTCCCCTTTCTCCATCTCCCATGAAGATATCCTGAAAGGCTCCATTCTTCATTTCGAGATGGGTACTCATCCCTAATCTTTCATCCCTATTCCCTCATCCTTCATCCAAAAATCATGTTACAACTCGGACTTACCCATACCAGTGTTTTGATAGTAGAAGAACAGCATACCGCCGCCGTCATCGGCTCGGGCGACATGCAAGTGTTGGCCACTCCCATCATGCTCGCCTTGATGGAGAATGCTGCCATGTTGGCCGTTGACCAGGATATCTCTGCTGAACAGGCAACGGTGGGCGGATACATAAAAAGCACCCATCTGAAGCCTTCTCCAGTGGGTGCTGAAATCACAGCTACTGCCGAACTTGTTGAAATGGATGGTCACAAACTGACCTTCCATGTTGTTGCTATGCAGGGCGATATCGTTATCGGCGAGGGCGAACACATTCGTTACATCGTCGACCGCGACCGCTTCTTGTCAAAGCTATCGAAATAAGGTTTCTCGAGTGCTTATTTCTTCATGTCGAATCCAAGGCGAACACCATCGTAATTGGTGCTCAGGTCACCTATGGTTTGCAATGTGGCGTTTCCACTAATGGCTGCAACGGTTTGCAGCACGGTGAGCAGTTTCTTCGATTCGAAGAGCACACTCATTCCGTTTACGGTGCGCTTGGCGTAAGCGGGCATCGTGAAAAGCAGGGTCTTCAGCGTAATCTGACAGGTCTGCTGGTCGTAGGTGTATTGGCCACTGATGTTCTTGCCCAGAATCTTGGCAGTGAACGTGTTGTCTTGGTTGAACTGGATGATGGTGTTGCTTGAAGACACACCAAACTGCTTGTAATACGTGTTCAACTCTTCGCGGATTTTCGATGCTGCTACCTCACCACCAGCTTTTGCCAACAGGTTTTCGCTTGTGAAGGCCACACCTGGCTGTTGGTAGTACCAAGTGCCGATGAGTTCTGCTTGTGAGGGCTTGTCAAGTCCGATAACACTGATGAGGATGTTGCCCAACGACTGCCCGCTGGTGGCAGCTCCGAAGATGTTGCCTAAAATGTTTCCACCAGAACCATCTGCCATGGTTCCACAACTGGCGAGTGCCAGACATACCAGCCCTGCCATAAAGATTTTAACTTTTTTCATACTCTCTCTCTTTAAGTTATTTCATAGATTTAGTTCTAATTTAGCTCTGATTTTGCCCCTACCAATCATTCGCCACCTCGTCCGAAGAAACGAAGCAGATAGAGGAACAGGTTGATGAAGTCGAGGTACAGTGCCAACGAACCCATTAGGGCCACTTTTTGGGCACTTTCGTCCATATCGACTTGCATGGCTAGCATCCGTTTGATCTTCTGCGAATCGTAAGCGGTCAAACCTACGAACACCAACACACCGACACCTGAGATGATAAGGTCCATCATCGGGCTCTTCAAAAAGATGTTCACAATGCCAGCGATGATAAGTCCGATAACCGCCATTATTCCTAGCTTACCCCATGATGTCAGGTCGCTCTTCGTGAAGTATCCGAATATGGCCATTGCGGTGAATGTACCTGCTGTGATAAAGAACGTCTTTGCAATCACACTCGTTGAATAGATGGCAAAAATGGCTGCCATTGTGGCACCATTGATCACCGAATAAAGGATGAAGCACAGTGTGGCTGTCGTGAGCGATAACTTCTGAATGCGAGCCGAAAGGAAGAACACCAACGCCAACTCAACGATGATGAGGCCGAAGAAGGTGATCTTGCTCGAATAAATCACACTCAACAAGGCGGGTGACGAGGCTACTCCATAGGCCGTGATGGCCGTGATGACAAGAGCCAACGTCATCCAAACATATACTTTACGCATTAGTGCGGGAAAGGCCAGTGACAGACTTCTTTCCCTTTCATTGATCATTCTCTCCAAATCTTGATATTCCATAATTCTTTTCTGTTTGTAGTTGTAATGGTTTGATAACCTATTCGTTTGCAAATATAATCCTTTTCTATTGTAATTGCAAAAATGGTGCCATTTTTTTCACGAAGTTTATCTAAAAACAACAACACGCCACTTTGTTTCCTGTCCATTTTGTGCGTATATATTATATATATGAACGTGCGAAAAAGGAGGTTTTTATGCATTTTCATCCTTCTTTTCACTTTCCTTTTTGCCCTAATAAGTGTATTTTTGTCAACAAAACAGAAAATTTTACTTTTTTCTTTCATTTTCTCTTCCAAAAATTTGGTGGTGATTTTTAAAAGTTGTACCTTTGCATCCGCTTTCGAGGGGGTGTCCCCTTGGAGCGTATGAGAAAGAGTTCTTTGAAAGGATTACATAAGACAGAGAAGTAGTACAAGAAGCGGCTCGGCTTCGGTGGGGGATGTTCCCCTGTCAGTATGTCCGAGTCAGGGCGGCGTCCCTATCCCCTTGCGGGGGTATATGTGGATGCCGGCCCGTCTATTCCAAGACCGTTTAGACGAGGAAGGATGAACGCACACGAGGCGTCCTGTTCAGTGACAGACGTCCGCCCTTAGGGGTGGATTAAGATACATTTTATACAATGGAGAGTTTG